>CALIOA010000078.1:0-31505 GCA_938045065.1 uncultured Collinsella sp. | reverse complement strand
GCAACGCGTTGCGCTGAGTCCTGAGGCTGTTGCAATGAAAATGAGAATCAAGGGCCGCCTAAAAGCGCCCTCCACATGTCTGGACTCTCTATGCTTACGCTGGATAGACATCGCCGGAACGGGTATAGTATCGAAAGTTTTGTCGTTAACCAGCGGGGGAGTCCTGTGGGCATCAAAAAGAAGATCAAAAAGGAGCTTATCGGCACTTCCGATTACCCGTCGAATAAGATCTTTACGATCTCCAATTTCATCACCTTTACGCGCCTGATCCTCACCCTGGTATTTCTGTACCTGTTTGCGACGGATAACAACCGCGTCATCGCCATCGTTATCTACGCCGTTGCCGCCTCCACCGATTGGATGGACGGTCAGATCGCTCGCATGACTAAGACGGTCTCGTGGCTCGGCAAGGTCATGGATCCCATTTGCGACCGAGCGCTGCTGTTCACCGGCGTACTTGGACTGGTGGTCCGCGGAGAGCTGCCCATCTGGGTCTGCGTGCTCATTATTGGCCGCGACATCTATCTGGGCATCGGCACGCTTATCGTGCGTCATTATCACCGTCGCCCCATCGATGTCGTCTTCCCCGGAAAGATTGCCACAGCGCTGCTCATGACCGGCTTCTCGCTCATGCTGCTCGGTTTCCCCGTTGTTGACGGCCTGCATCTTTTACCTTCAACCCTTAAGGCCTTCACGGGCCTCAACGGAAGCTCGGTGCCCCTCGGCATCTTCTTTGTGTACGGCGGCGTGATCTTCTCCATGCTCACGGCTGTCATCTACTCCATTAAGGGCGGAGTGGCCATTAAACAGGCTCTCGCGCATCCCGAGGACGAGGACATCGACTTTCTGAACCCTGAAATCGAAGACTGATTCGTTGGGGTATGATTACGTACGGTTCATTATTTGCGGCACGTCCGCGATAAGTTAGGGGTTGTCATGGACAACATGGTTAACAATATGCCTCAGAATGATAAGACTGCTGACGCTACCTGCGTATTCCGCGTGCCTTCAAGCGACGTCACCGTTCCCGACCTCATGGCCAACGTGCGCATCACCGCCCCCGTTCTGTCCATCGTCAAGGGTCCGCAGACGGGTGCCGCTTTTGAGCTCGAGGACGACGTGACCACTATCGGCCGCGATC
The DNA here is from genome assembly GCA_938045065.1 of uncultured Collinsella sp. Taxonomy (GTDB): domain Bacteria; phylum Actinomycetota; class Coriobacteriia; order Coriobacteriales; family Coriobacteriaceae; genus Collinsella. Next base: position 30,364 of record CALIOA010000078.1, on the reverse strand, counting down.
CTGCAAACGGCATCTTCCTCAACGACATGACCGTTTCCCGCAGCCACGCGCGCATTATTCGCGAGGGCCTAGGCGCTCGCATCGAGGACTTAGGTTCGCTCAATGGCACCTGGGTCGACGGTGCCATCGTCAATGCAGCCCCGCTGCACGACGGTTCTTCCGTCCAGATCGGTACGTTTACGCTCATCTACCACGAGAGCACGCCGGAGCGCATCGAAACCGGTGAGTAGGGCATGGCCGAACGCAACTATCTGAGTATCGGCCAAGTCGTCAACCTACTTCGAGGCGCATACCCCGATCTTTCGAACTCAAAAATTAGATTTCTAGAGGATGAGGGGCTCATTACCCCTCATCGTACGCCAAAGGGATACCGTCAGTACTCCAAGGAGGACGTTGATCGCCTGGAGGTCATTCTGCACCTGCAGAAGACCCGCTATATGCCACTCAACGTGATTAAGCAGCGCTTGGAAAACGCCACGGACCTGTCAACGCTCGCCTACGAGGTGGGCTTGCTGTCCGATGTTCCGCTCAAGACGGAGCCCAAGGAGACTAAGCAAAAGCTGCATCCCATCGAGACCATTCCCGATATGCTGGGCGTCGAGATTTCGTTTATCCGCTCGCTCGCCGAAAACGACCTCATTCGCATCATCAAAAGCCCGCAGAACCGCGAGCTCGTCGATGGTCGCGATTTTCCGATCATCCGTTACTGCTCCGAGCTGTCGCGCTTCCATATCGAGCCACGCAACCTGCGTCAGTACGTGTCTTCCGCTAACCGCGAGTCCTCGATGTTTGAGCAGGTGCTCGTGAGCATGCTCGGAATGGATACCTCCGATGACGAGCGCGACGCCAAGCTCGAGCGTGCGTTTAAGAAGCTTCACGACCTGACGGAGGGCGTGCACACCGCGCTGCTCAAGAACCGCGTTTTTGAGTCGCTCAACGCCGTGGTCGAGGACGCCGACATCGATGCACTCGATGAGGAAATCACGCGTTCCGAGTCCACCAAGGCCAAAAACGAAGAGCCAGCCGCGCCTGTTTCGCACGAGGATTCTCTCGTAAAGCCGCTCAAAGTCGTCGCCCCTTCGCAATCCGGCGCCGCCACCGCGGGCAAATAACCGCTGCTGAAATTTCGGCAATCCATGAAAGGTCACGCCATGTATGACTTCGAATCTCATATCGTCGATATTCCCGACTATCCCGAACCCGGAGTCGTATTTAAGGACATCACGCCACTCTTTGGCAATCCCGAGGCTCTCAAAGCCATGACCGATGCCCTCGCCGAGCACTTTGCCGGCATGGGAATCACCAAGGTCGTGGGTCCCGAGGCTCGCGGCTTTATGGTTGGCGTACCGGTGGCTGTAGCCCTTGGCGCCGGCTTTGTTCCCGCACGTAAACCGGGAAAGCTGCCGCGCGAGACCGTGAGCCAGAGCTACGAGCTCGAGTACGGCACCGATTCAATTGAGATCCATGCCGACGCTATCAGCTCTAAAGATACCGTGTTGATTCTGGACGACTTGGTCGCGACGGGCGGAACCGTCGAGGCAACAGGTAAACTGGTGCGAGATATGGGCGCAAAGCTTGTCGGTTATGGTTGTATCCTTGAGCTTGCGTTTCTCAACCCGCGCGAGAAGCTCACGCCGTCTGATGACGATGTGGAGCTCTTTAGCCTGGTGACGGTGGACTAGCCGTTACCCTTAGTTACTGGAAAGGAAGCTACATGCGCACAGCAAACACGCACAAAAACATGGCACGCTGCGCTGCTACGGCAACCCTCGCTTGTGTTTTGGGCTTGGGCCTCGCGGCTCCTGCCTACGCCGATACCGCATCCGACCTTGCCGCTGCTCGTACGAAGCTCGAGCAGATCGGTACCCAAACCCAGCAGATTTACGATGAACTCGCCACGCAGACGCAGGCGCTCGATCAGACTGCTGGCGAGATCACGCAAAAGCAGCAGGAGATCGCCGATGGTCAGGCCAAGCTCTCGACCTATGTCGCCGGCGAGTACAAAACCGGCGGTCTGAGCCTGCTTCAGGTTCTGACGGGCGTCGATGACCTGAGCGATATGCTCAACCGTCTGTTCTACTACGGCAAAGTTTCCGATAAGCAGGCTCAGACCATTCAAGAGGTCAAGGAGCTCAAACAGCAGCTCACCGATAAGCAGGCCGAGCAGGAAAAGAACGTCGCCACCACGCAAAAGAAGGTCGACGAGCTTAACGCCCAGCAGGCTGAAGCACAGAACGTCGTAAACTCTCTGGATTCACAGCTGCAGGCTGAGCTTGCCGCTGAGGCCGAGGCCAACGCCGCGCTGCAGGCCGGCATCAACGCCAGTACCGCCGAGAAGGCCACGGTGAGCAACGAGACTGCCGGTGCGACCGAGAACACCAACAACGGTGGCCAGACCAGCAATAACAACAACCAGGGCGGCAACACTCCGGCTCCTACGCCGGCACCTGCTCCGACACCGCAGCCCTCCACGCCTGCCCCGGCTCCGACGCCTTCTGCTCCGAGCCAGTCCGTCGATGGCGGTTCTGTTGTCTCGCGTGCATACAGCAAGCTTGGTTGCGCCTATTCCTGGGGCGGAATTGGCCCGAACAGTTTCGACTGCTCTGGTTTTGTTAGCTATTGCCTCACTGGTCGCTATTGCCGCCTGGGCACCACGGGCACCTTTATGGGCTGGACGCGTGTGTCCGATCCGCAGCCCGGTGACGTTGTGGTCAACTCGTACCACACCGGCATTTACATCGGTGGTGGTCAGATGATTCATGCTTCCGACTACAACACGGGTGTTATCATCAGCTCCGTTGCCGCCGGCATGAACAACAACTACATTTTCGTGCGCTACTAAGTCATCTTACACAGCGTGTGAATGTGGACCTCGTGGCTTTAAGTTGCGAGGTCCATTCTTTTGTCTTTCGTGCAGTCCGCTATCTAGTTTTGAATACTAGATAGCGGCCCAATCGGTCAGCAAGAAAGCTATAATTGTTGAAGAACAATTAGAAAGGACCCTCTATGAGCTGGGCACTTATCTCCGATTCAAGCTGCAACCTCCGCGATTGGCAACCGACCGCACCCCATACCACCTTTGCATTTGCGCCCCTCAAAATTCGAGTGGGGGAGCGTGAATTCGTCGATGACCTTTCGCTCGATGTTCATGAGCTTAACTGCGCTGTTATGGCGGAGACGAACGCTTCTTCGAGCGCTTGTCCCAGCGTAGGGGAGTGGGCCGAGCTCTTCAAATTGGCAGACAAGACCATCTGCATGCCGATCTCTGAGGGCGTGTCGGGCAGCTACAACGCGGCAGCCACGGCTCGCGATATGGTTCTTGCCAAGGAGCCCGACCGACAGATTCATCTAGTCAATTCACGCGCAGCTGGCGGCAAAATGGACCTCATTTTCTTGCTGTTCGACCGCTATCTTGCAAGCAATCCGGATGTCTCATTCGAGGACGCTTGCGCATACTTCGATAGTCTTGAACAGAACAGCAAAATCCTCTTCAGCTTGTGCAATTACGAAAATCTCGCCAAAGCCGGACGTATCCCTAAGGCAGCCGGCGTCATTGCCAACAAGCTCAATATACGCATTTTGGGCACGGCGAGTGAGGCCGGTAAAATCGAACTCGTGGGGCACACGCGAGGCGAAAAGAAGATGCTCAACAAGATCATCGACACTATGGAAGCCGAGGGCTTTACGGGCGGTGAGGTCATCATCGACCATGTGGAGAACGAGGCCGGCGCCCAGGCACTGGCCAGCCGCATTGTGGAGCACTGGCCCGGCTCCAAGACCATCATCATGCCCTGCAACGGCCTGGATTCCTATTACGCCGAGATGCACGGCCTCATCATCGGCTACGGTATGGGCGTAGCTTCGGGCAAATAAAGTCAAACCAAGCAAAAAACGGGCGGGACAAAGTGACAGATGGCTCTTTGTCCCGCCCGTTTTATACGTCGGCTAGCTATTAAACCCATTGAACTTGAGATAGCTCATCAAGTACGCCTTCGAAACAAAGGACGATACGGCACTGCGCACAAGCAGCGACTCGCGTGTGACCTGATGCGCTGTATCGGGAACCGGCGTCTGCTCGACAGAAAACGCCGCGCGAATCGATGCCTCGAGCTGATCGACCACATAATCGAAGGCAGTCGGGGCATCGTAGCTCAAACGCTGGATATTGAAGAGCGCCTGAACCGCGGCAATGGGCAGCACTTGCTTAAAGATGCAGATAGCGATCAGGCGAGCAATCTGCTCGCGGCCATATTGCTTTTTGACCGGAGCAGGCACCAGGCCGATCTTCACATAGTTATTGATCATCGATGGCGTAATGACAGGCTGCTCCACGCAAATGGACAGTGGCTCCATCCACAGCGCGACATACTCAATGACCTGATCGCGGTAGAGCGTCACGTTGGGCAGCTGGTCATAGCGAGTCAGGCTCAATGTATTAAGTTTACGCACGATATCGGACTGAATAAATGCATCGGGCAGCACAGTGGGCTGAATATCCTCAGGCTTAATGCTGACCGACGAATCGGACATCGGGATAACGTGTTTGGCGTGGTTCATAAGAATCCTCCGTTCATTGGCTATATTGTATTCTAGGTTATCTAGTTTTGCATACCATATAGCCGGCAAGTAAAAGTGGCTGGACAGCACCCTTGATTATCGACTTTATCCGAACACCTCCCACATTCATCCGCACATGTGCGGATGAATGTGGGAACCCGATACCCTGAGGGCCGGACCGGCCGGCACCGGGAGATCGGAGGACGGCCGGTCCGGAAAGAGGAAGAAGGGTTCCGCGGAGGCGGCCCCGAGGGCCTACGGCAGGCTCACCAGGCACGAGCGGGACACGGTCCAGAGGATGCTGGAGCGCAGGGCGTCGTGCAGGGAGATCGCGAGGGAGCTGGGCAGGTCGCCCTCGACGGTGAGCGCCGAGGTGGCGTCGCACAGGTTCGTGACGGCGCCGAAGGCCAGGCGCGGCGAGCGCGTGGACGCCTCCGCCGACCTGTCGGCGGCCTGCCCGCGCCTGGCCGCGTGGCCGCGCTGCTGCAACGGCTGCGGCCGGTACCGCGCGATCGGCTGCAAGCGCCGCCCCCACGTCTTCTACGAGGCCCGGGCCGCGCAGCTGTGCGCCGACTCGGTCCTCGTCTCGTCCAGGCGCGGGATAGACGCCGACGAGCCCGCCGCGGCGGCCAGGCTGGAGGCCATCAGGGACTGCCTGCGACGGGGGCTGTCGCCCGAGCAGATGGCGGCGCGCAACGGCGGGCCCGTGGACCTGTCGCCGTCGACCATCTACCGCTGGGTCTCGGCGGGCTACGACGGCATGACCAACATGGAGCTCAGGCGCAAGGTCGGCTACAGGCCGAGGAAGCGCGCCGCGGGCCGGGCGGCCACGCGCCACTCCGCCCGCAGGTCGCATGCCGCGTTCCTCGCCCTCGGGGAGGACGCGTGCGCCGCGGCCTGGGAGATGGACACCGTCGAGGGGGCCCGGGAGGACTCCGCCTGCCTGCTCACGCTGCTGCACCGCCCCAGCAGGCTCCAGCTCGCGCTGCCGCTGGAGGAGAAGACCGCCGGGTGCGTCGCGGACGCCCTGGAGGGCATCCGGGCCATCCTCGGCGCCGACGGGACGCGCCGCGTGTTCCGCGCCGTCCTCACCGACAACGGCGCCGAGTTCTCCGACGAGGCGGCGGTCGCGGCGCTGCTCGGCGAGGGGCCGGGCGAGACGAGGCTGTTCTACTGCGACCCCAGGCGCAGCGACCAGAAGGGCGCCTGCGAGCGCAACCACGTCGAGATCAGGAAGCTGCTGCCCAAGGGCGCCGGAATCAGGTTCGACCGGCTCGCCCCGGCCGACCTGGCGCTGGCCATGTCGCACGTGAACTCCGAGCCCCGCGGCGCACTCGGCTTCGCGACGCCCGCGCGCGCCTTCAGGGCGATGCTCGGGGAGGACGCGGCGGCGCTGCTGGACGCCTACGGCGTGGGGGACGTGCCGCTCGGCGACCTCGACCTGACGCCGGGGCTCATCGAGAGGGCGCGCGCAGAGAGGGGCGATGCCCCGCTGGCCTAGCCTGGAAGAAAACGGAATAGACGGACCGACCGTCCGGCTGAGTCTGGGAAGAGGTGCCGGGCGGCGGGCGGAGCATGGCCACCGGACCCATCGAAACACATCTCCACCGTTCCTTCAACTGGGAAAACGGCGCCCCCGGACCCCAGGAGGGGCCGCGGGGGCGTTCGGCTAACTGCGGGAGCGAGCCATCAGCTCAATGTGTTCGGCTGAGATCGGAAATCAACCGGCTGGACAGCACATTGGTGCACCGTCCAGCCACTTTGTTTAAAGATAGCAACCTTACATAAGATATATTATCGTACTTATCCGCGGAGAAACGCGTATGCGCTGGTTGCCGCTATGGCTCCATCAGAAACGGCGGTCACAACCTGGCGTAAACGCTTGGAACGGATATCGCCAGCGGCAAATAGACCTGGCGTGCGGGTCGCCATAGATTCATCAGTTAGAATGCCGCCATCAGGCGCCAAATCGACGAGATGCTCAACAAGCTCGGTATGGGGTTGCGTGCCGGCAAAGACAAAAATGCCAAACGAGCCAGGCTCAAATGACTCGGTATGAATTTCCCCGGATGCATTGTCCTTAAAGGCGATCGTCGTTGGCGTCGCTTCACCAGAAAGTTCAACAATACTAGTTTGGTACCTAACTGTAATATTGTCCTTTTCGAGTACTTTCTGAACAACACCATCAGGGGCACGGAACTGATCGCGGCGCAAAACGATGGTCACGCTGCCGGCGATTTCTGACAAGAACAGAGCTTCCTCGCAGGCAGCATTGCCGCCGCCGATGACAAAGACCTGCTTGCCGCGAAAGAACATGCCGTCGCACGTCGCGCAATACGAAACGCCGCGACCGCGATACGTATCCTCGCCAACAAAACCAGCAGATCGCGGCGTGGCACCCATGCACGCAATGACGCTCTTGGACAGCGTATCGCCCATATCGTGATGCACCGTAAACAGCGCTGCATCGGCATCGTAATCGATACCCGAAACCATGCTCCATGCGACCTGTGCTCCCAGGCCCTCTGCATGTTGCTGAAAACGCTCGCCGAGTTCGGCGCCACTCAAGAGCGGAATGCCCGGATAGTTCTCGACTTCATTGGTCGTGGCGATCTGTCCACCCGACATGCCCTGCTCAATCACGGTCGTCGTCAGGTTGGCACGCGCAGCGTAAATGGCGGCAGCATAGCCCGCGGGGCCGCCGCCGATAATCGCAACATCGATTGTCTGATCGGTAGTCATGAAGAGTCCTCTCGTCGAAACGTTGTCGTTCTTTGCGCTCATACCCAAATTTACGTGAACGTGACACTCATGCACTACAATGATAAATCCATGTTACAACGTCGAAGGGGAGTTATCGATGGATCAGACGCAGACGAGCGACGATGCTCCCCTGCTCACGAACAGCGCTCCCCAATCGGAGCAAACCACGCTCTTGGCTCAGCAAAAACCCCTCGTGACCATCGTGCACGCCTCGGTCGGCTCGGGCCACAAGGCCGCCGCAAATGCGATTGCGCAGGCATTCGACCTCATCCGCGGCACCAATGGCATCCCCGAGGATGTTGAGATTGAAGTGCTCGATATCCTTGATTTTGGACGAATTAAATTCGACGGCAATAAGACCGCGGCTTCTTTTACGGGAGCCACGCGCCCCATTTACGACCTGACCTGGCGATATACGCTTACGGGGCATCTTCTCTGGGGTGGCGGCACGGCATGGTCGCGAATTATGTTCCCCGCCTTCAACGAATATATTCGTAGTCGTAGGCCCATAGCCGTGGTCGCAACGCACATCACGGCAGCCAATGTTGCCGTTGGCGCCCGCGTAATTACGGGTATCGATTATCCGGTCATCTGCGTACCGACCGACTACGAAGTCGAGGGCTGGTGGCCCCACAAGGACACCGATCTATTCTGTGTTGCCAACGAATTCATGGCTGAAACGCTGCGTCCGCGCAAGGTGCCCGAGGCAAAGATTCGCATTACCGGCATCCCTATTCGCGCCGGATTCGACACGAATTACGATCGCGAGGAAGAGCTAACCAAGTTCAACCTCCCCACCGACAAGACCGTCGTGCTGGTAATGGCCGGCGCCAGCTTGCCCCAGCCTTACGTCCGCTTTCGCGCGGCGATGGACCACACCCTCCCCTTCCTGCGCAGCTTCGAAGACATGCACTTTGTCTTTATGCCCGGCAAAGACGTGGAGTATGCCACCCGGCTGAAGACGCTCTTCGATGCCATGAAGCTCGAGAACGTCACGGTGTTGGACTATGTCGACGACATGGCGGCCCTCATGCACGGCTGCGACTTGGCAATCCTCAAATCGGGCGGACTCACGGTCACCGAGTGCCTCTGCGCGCATCTGCCGATGATCCTGCTGGGCAAGTCATATGGCCAGGAAAAAGCCAACACCACTATGCTCACCGGCATGGGCGCCAGCATGCACGTCACCACGGCACGAGAGCTCATCGTAACCCTGCGCCATCTCCACGATCATCCGGAGTCGCTCAAGGCGCTGCTCATCAATGGCGAAGTCCTGCGCCGTCCCCACGCAGCCGAAGACATAGCCATCGCAACCATGGAGCTCGTAGGCAAACCCCAAAAGCGCAAACGAGCCTTCTGCCGCTTCTACTGGGGCGGAAAGCCCGCGCATATCCGCTAACATTGGACTGTCCGCTTACCTGTGGGAGGCCCCTATATATCATCCCATGCTCAATCATTCTCGCTGCGCTGCGAAACTGCGCGTGGGACGATATATAGGGGCCTCCCACAGGTAAGCTGCGTTAACGTACTAGCGGCTATACCAGATTCCCCACCAGTAAAATCTGCAAAGGGGAACCAGATAATATAAATACAGTAAGTCGATGCGACAAAGGAGGCGTCCCTTTATCGCATCGGCTTACCAGAAGGACTTTTATTTTTCAAGCGAGTAACCGCCCGCCCGCCTCTCACACATATCGTTCCACGCGCAGTTTCGCAGCGAGCGAAGCGACGCGAGAATGTTTGAGCATGGAATGATATGTGTGAGAGGCGGGCGGGAGGGATACAAGCGCCCCTAGGCGACGCCGCTGGAGCCGAAGCCTCCTTTACCTCGGTCGGTTTCGTCTAGTTCTTCTACTTCTACGAGGTTGACCATGGGGACTTCTTGGATGACGAGTTGGGCTATGCGGTCGCCTTTGTTGATTTGGATGTTGTTGGAGGGGTCCAAGTTGATGAGGATAACCTTAAGTTCTCCTCGATAGTGGGCATCGATGAGGCCCGGCGTGTTGACTATAGACAGGCCCTGCTTGATGGCGAGACCGCTACGGGGCTGGACAAAGCCGGCGTAGCCATCGGGCAGGGCGATGGCCAGCCCAGTAGAGACCAGACGGCGTTCGAAGGGCTTCAGGACGCAGTCCTCGTTGGAACGCAGATCCAAGCCGGCATCGGTGGGATGGGCGTATTTGGGAAGCTCGACGGTGGAGTCGAGACGCTTTATGTTGACGGTAATATTGGACATGGAATCACCTTAGCTTGTCGAGCTCTTGCAGAAACTCATCGACGTCTTTGAAATCGCGATAGACCGAGGCAAAGCGGATGTAGGCCACTTTATCGATCTTGGCCAACCGCTTAAGAACCATATCGCCCAGCTCATGGGACGTAACAGCCGTGAGCGTACGGGAACGAAGCTCAACCTCAATATCGTCAATGATCTCGTTGAGCTTTTTAGTGTCGATATCTCGCTTGATCGTGGCGCGCATCAAACCGACCAGCAGCTTATTGCGATCGAACCGTTGCTTGGATCCGTCTGACTTAATGACCTCGATAGGGTCTTCACAACGCTCAAATGTCGTAAAGCGATAATTGCATGAGCAGCATTCGCGACGGCGCTTGATGGTGTTATTTGATTCCTGCATGCGGGAATCAACGACGCGGGTATGTGCCTTGCCGCATTTGGGACAGCGCATGGTACCTCCTCTAAAACGATTACAAGGGTACCATGCGACGGTACTTAAATCTTATGAACGTGCGGGAACTTTAAGATGCGCACCGGCATCGAGCGAGCCATGCTCCAGGTGATTGACGTTGCGGATCATATCAGAGGTCTCCTGCGTGGAAAGACCCTCAATCGGATGCTCCTGGGCTAGCGACCACAAGGAATCGCCAGACTGAACACGGACGGTCTCGTAGGTAACGTTGGATACCGACTCGGCATATGCGGCGTGACGAGCGCTGAAGATCGAGGTGGCAAGTACAAAGAAGAGCGTGAGCGCAACGGCTAGGGCGACAATCGTCGAAGCCTTTAGGGCAACGGGGGCCGAAGTCGTGGCGACGCACTGGCTGCGGACGGGCTTGCCAGGCAGTGTTTGGAAACCAGATCGGCCGCCTTTAACAACCGTGAAAGCCGGCGCCGCAGGCGTCTCGAGCTTAAGGGCGAGGTTTCCCTGGACCATATCCGTTGCGTTCATCATGTTCTCCTCTCGCGTGTTTTGCTGAGAACAGTTTTATCAAGCCGCGCGGACAAAAATGTCTAGCGCGAGAACGAATGTTCGGTTATTATTATCTTCGAACAGTTGTTCCTGTCAAGCAATAATCGAACATTTGTTTGACATTGGCAGAGAGGATCCCCTGATGGCTCGCAAAATTACCAAGCGTCAGCAGCAGATTTACGACTTCATCAAGGAATATCAGCAGGAGAAGGGCTATCCGCCCAGTGTGCGCGAGATGGCATCGGCCGTAGGCCTCTCCTCCCCCAGCACGGTGCATGCTCATCTCTCTGCCCTGGAGGCTCGAGGGCTGCTCAAGCGCGATGCCACCAAGCCTCGCGCCCTAGAGCTTTTTGATGAGGACGGATCCTCCGTCTCGATTTCCAAATCCGATGAACCCACAGCGCCCCGCGGAACGGTCTCACTGCCGCTCGTCGGTCGCGTCGCGGCTGGGATTCCCATTCTGGCCGAGCAAAATATCGAGGACACCTTTACCATCCCGACCGAAATCGCCACAGACCAGGGCTCCTTTATCCTTGAAGTGCACGGCAACTCAATGATCAATGTCGGCATCTACAACGGTGACTACATTATCGTTCGCGAGCAAAAGAGCGCCATGAACGGCGAAATCGTCGTGGCCATGATCGATGGCTCGGCGACCGTCAAGACGTTCTACAAGGAGCAGGGGCGCGTGCGCCTGCAGCCTGAGAACGACACCATGGAGCCCATCTATGCGACGAACCCCGTTATTTTGGGTAAGGTTGTCGGATTAATGCGCCGGTTCTCGTAATGCAAAAACGCATCACCATCTTTGATACCGTCCGCGGGTTTACGATGATTTCAATGGCAGGTTTTCACGCTTGCTACGATCTTGCCTACCTGTACGACTGGGATATGCCCTGGTTTACCCAGACTGTCTTTCAAGACATCTGGCGCGCCAGCATCAGCTGGGTATTTTTGTTTATCGCGGGTTGGATGTGCACGCTCTCACGCAACAATGCTAAACGAGCGGCCAAGTACGCAGCCGCAGCTTTGGTCGTCTGGATCGCAACAACGCTCGTATCGGTCGACGATTCAGTGAACTTTGGCATCATTTATTGCATGGCGGCGTGTACCGCTGTGGCAGCCGTAACACGACCGATGCTTCAGAAAGTGCCCAGCACGTGGGGCATTGCGATATGCCTCGCTCTCTTCGCAGCGACATGGGGCATCCCGAAATCGACCTATTCATTCCCCTATTTGGCGTGGCTAGGATTTCCCGGCCCCTGGTTCGTTTCAGGCGACTATTATCCAATCATCCCGTTCATATTCATGTATCTCACAGGATACTTCGCTGCGCGTACCGCTCAAAGATGTGAACATCCCGCCCCAAGCTGGGCCTACACCAATCCCGTCCCGGCGCTCGCCAGCCTTGGACGTCATGCACTCCCCTTTTATCTGCTGCATCAGCCCATCATTCTGGGCATTTTGGAGCTCGTCTACTCAGTGCGATAACGCTCGAGCCGCGGCGCGATACGGGCCGGCAGCTTCGCCACAATACGAACGCCGTCCTCAAGATATTCCTCGTGCAAAAGGGTTCCCTGCTCATGCACCAGCGTGATAAGGGCGCCCTCGCGATACGGGATATCAGCGGAGAGCAACACATCGGTGGCAGCCGCCTCACGAGCAATTCGGTCGACGAGATCGTCGAGCCCCTCGCCTGTCTGGGCCGAGAACAACACGGCCTCGGGATAGCGACGACGGAAACTCAATCGATCGACGCTATCGAGTAGGTCGATTTTATTGAACACCGTAAGCGTCAAACGCTCGCCAGCACCGATCTCGTCAAGAACGCGATCGACTGCCTCGAGCTGGCGCTCGTAGTCCTCGTCAGAGGCATCCACAACTTTAAGGATCAGGTCGGCACCAAGGACCTCGGACAGTGTGGACTTAAAGGCATCAACGAGACCATGCGGTAGCTTTTGAATAAAGCCAACCGTATCGGTAATGGTCATACCACGACCGCCGGGCAAGCGATACGAGCGCGTCGTCGGATCGAGCGTGGCAAACAATTTGTCCTGTGAAAGCACTGTAGACCCGGTCAGGCGATTGAGCAACGTCGACTTACCGGCATTGGTATAACCGGCTAAGGCAACGCGAAACGCCGGCGACTCGATACGACTCTTTGACTGGACATCGCGGCGCTGTTCAACCTGCTTAAGCTCGCGACGAAGCGCGGCAATCTTGTTGCGAATCAAACGTCGGTCAACCTCGAGCTGGCTTTCGCCCTGGCCAAAGCGCGAACCAATGCCACCGCGTGTCTGCTCTTTAGCAAGATGGCTCCACATACCGCGCAAGCGAGGCAACAGATACTGCAATTGGGCTAGCTGCACCTGCAGGCGGCCCTCACGGGTCTGAGCGTGCAGGCCAAAGATATCGAGAATCAACGCCGTGCGGTCGATAATCTTAACCGGTTCGCCCACGGCTTTCTCAAGATAAGACTGCTGCGAGGGAGTTAAATCGTCGTCGAAGATAACAACATCGGCATCCATACGATGCACGAGCCCGCAAAGCTCCTCAACCTTACCGGAGCCAATAAACGATTTTGGATACGGCTTAACCAGGCGCTGTGACAAACGCGCCACGCACTGTGCGCCAGCCGTATGGGCCAGACGCTCAAGCTCGTCAAGCGAACGATCAAGCGGCCAGGCGTTATCGCGCCACTCAACTCCGACAAGAACGGCACGTTCAGGCTCAGGCGCTGTGGGAACGAGGGGAAACCGAGCCATTAGGCTGCCTCGATACGATGAAGGATATCATCAACGACCTCATCGATCGTAAACTCGTCCATATCGAACCACACGATGCGGTCATCGCGTTTAAACCACGAAAGCTGACGCTTGGCATAGCGACGCGAACGCATCTTGATGAGTTCGCGAGCCTCATCCATAGAAATCACGCCGTCAAAGGCATCGATGATCTCTTTATAGCCAATCGCTTGCATCGAAGTCAGGGCATCTCTCAGCCCCTGGTCCATAAGACCGCGAACCTCATCAACAAGACCCTGCTTAAACATCAGATCGACGCGTAGGTTAATTCGCTCGTAAAGCACCTCGCGATTACGCATCAATCCAAACCACAGAGCGTGATAATGCTCGCGCGGAACACTAAACTGCGACTTTTGCTGCGCGTAGGACACGCCATCATCGTGCATTTCCAGCGCGCGAATCACGCGACGAACATTATGGGGGTGGATGACCGCGGCGGACTCGGGGTCACGCTCGGCAAGCAGCGCGTGCAGCGCTTCCTCGCCAATGCGCTCGGCAAGCTCCTGATACCCCGCGCGGCGATCGTCCTCAAGTTCGCCCGAGGGAAAATCCATCTCATCCAGGGCCGCCTTGAGATACAAGCCAGTACCCCCGCAAAACACCGGTAGGCAGTCCTCGCCCAGCAAGCGCTCAACATGTACACGAGCGTCTGCCTGATACAACGCTGCAGAATATGCAACGCCCGGTTCAACAATATCAACCAGGCGTAGAGGCGCCGTGCATTCCTCTGGTGCCATCTTGGCAGTGCCGATATCCATGCCTCTATAGATTTGCATCGCGTCACACGACAGCACTTCGGACGAAAGACGAGCCGCTAAACGATCTGCGACATCACTTTTACCAACCGCGGTCGGACCGACAATCGCAACGGCGGAAAGGCCTGCCCCGTGAGAAATCATTAGCGCGGCTCGCCCACAACGGATCCGGACAGATACCACGTCTTGGCAATATCGATGTCAACATCGACAATCTTGCCAATCAACTGATTGATGCTGTAGCCCTCGGGAATCGGTGCATGAACGGTCTGATTCTTAGGACTCTTGCCCAAAAGCACCGCGTCATTCTTTTTGCTCGTACCCTCAATAAGCGCCGGCACGACGGTGTGGAGCTCACCCTGGTTATACTCGTGCGCAGTGGTCTCGATAACCTTCACCAGACGGTTGAAGCGCTCAAGAATCACCTCATGAGGCGTGGGATCGTCAATCTCGGCTGCCGGAGTACCGGCGCGCTTGGAATAGATAAACGTATAGGCCTGAGCATAACGGACCGTCTCGGCAAGCGAGAGCGTCTGCTCAAAGTCTTCCTCGGTCTCTCCGGGGAAGCCCACGATGATATCGGTCGAAAGCGCGATATCGGGCATGCGATTGCGGATGCGATCGACGAGCCCCAGATAATCCTCGCGCGTATAGCGACGATTCATCTCTTTAAGGATGCGCGTCGAGCCCGACTGAACTGCCAGGTGCAGCTGCGGCATAACGGCAGGCGTCTCGGCCATGGCGTCGATGGTCTCGGGCAACAGGTCCTTGGGATGCGAAGACGTAAAGAAGATGCGCTCCACACCCGTATCGCCCACGGCACGCAGCAGATCGGCAAAACGCGGCTTGCCAAACAGATCGCGACCATATGAGTTAACGTTTTGGCCCAGCAGCGTAATCTCACGCACGCCCTGGCGCACCAAACCGGTCACCTCGTCGACAATCTCCTCGAAGGGGCGGCTCTTTTCGCGACCGCGCACGTACGGCACGATGCAATAGGTGCAGAAATTATTGCAGCCCGTCATGATGGGCACCCAAGCGTGATACTGGGTCTCTCGATGCCACGGCATGCTCATGGCATCCGTATCCTCATGCTCATTGGTGCGGATATGACGCTTGCCGTCAAGGAACGCCTCGGCAATGAGCTCGGCCACATGTGCGATAGAATGCGTGCCAAAGATGACATTGACGTTATCGACGTTGGTGAGCAGTCCCTCGCCATCACGCTGCGCGATGCAGCCGCCCACGGCAACCACACGCTTGCCCGAAGGCGAAGGCGGCAGGCTTTTGCAGGAATTGCACTGACCGTACAGGCGAGTATCGGCGGCCTCGCGCACGCAGCATGTCATGAAGACAACGATATCGGCATGCTCAAGATCGAGCGCCATGAGGCAACCATACGAATCGAGCAGACCGCTCACGCGCTCAGAGTCGTGCTGATTCATCTGGCAGCCAAAGGTGCGGATAAAGTAGCTTTTACCGGCAAGAATATCGCGTACGGAACGCTGATCCATGTGCATAAGTCCTAACGTTGGGGAGCGAAACGAGGCTAGCAGAAGCTATGCCACAGGCTTAACATCATCCATGACGACGTTATCCATAGCAGCTCGATTGATCTGGTGAACGTAGATAGAAAGGCGGATGGCCGTGCGCGACTCCCCGTTAATGAGAATGTCGGAGAACACGGGCGCGCAGGAAATATCAAAACCGGTTGGGATCAAAAAACCGCGCGCGATGGCAACGGCCTTAATGGCCTGGTTGACAGCACCGGCGCCGACACACTGGATGTTGACGGGTACACCATCCTTGACCATGCCGGCGATGGCGCCGGCAACGGACGCGGGCGATGATTTGCTTGATACCTTCAGGCAATCCATGAAGAAACTCCTGCGTTTAAAAGTACGTTTTAACTGCAATAACTGTATCGTACCGAGAGGACTCGGTAAAGGCACTATTCCTCTTTGGCAAGATCGAAGGTCACAGTGATTCGATCACGCGAAACACGAATCTTTGGGTCGCCGCAAAGGTTGAGATAGTACCTGGCGGCAAGGTCATTGAAGTCCCGCTCCACAGCACGCGAAAACTGTGCCATGTCATCCTTGGCAATACGTAGCCCGCGACGATCCTTCGCGAGATCGACAGGAGCCGGCGCATGCGAGGACGAATCACGCTCGCGCAGCAGACGCGCGGTCACACCGCGAACGGGCTTAATCTGCCCTGCCAAAATGCGATGTGCCGTGCGCTCGGACATCCCAAGACCCAAACCCGAGCAGATACGGATAAAGTCCTCGGCATCAGAGGCAAGGCCTAAACGATCGACAACCGGAAGCTCGCTCTCGTCATCAATAAACAGGAGACGAGACGCATCGAGCCGACTTGACGCCTGAGCATAAAGGGTCGCGGCAATCTCAGACGGAGAACCAAGATAGACATCGCAACCACGCAGCTCCTCGAGCGCAAACTCACAGGCAGCGCGAATAATATTATGCGGGCCGCGAGCACAGACATAACGTCCGTCCTCATCCTTGACGGCCTGGGGCCAGCTGGACTGATCGGCACGCTCACTGAGGCGGTCGGCTGCAACGCTCACCTTAAAGGCTGAACCAAGATCGACGCCGGACGTGACCACACGGGCCTCGTCGGTGTTCTGCTTGATCGAAAACAATGCCATGCCACGACCGTGAACGCCCCAACGGTCCATCTTCATGCTCTCGAGCTTGGAGGTAACGCGGGCATCGAAGATTCGCTCTTGCATATCCTGCGG
This sequence comes from uncultured Collinsella sp., assembly GCA_938045065.1. Classification (GTDB taxonomy): domain Bacteria; phylum Actinomycetota; class Coriobacteriia; order Coriobacteriales; family Coriobacteriaceae; genus Collinsella. Next base: position 13,515 of record CALIOA010000078.1, on the reverse strand, counting down.
AACGCCCGAACCGTTATCCAGAAAGACAAGCGTGCGGACGCCATCTTCCTTGGTCGTGGCGAGATAGACCTTGTCGGCGCCGGCATCGCGAGCATTACGGAGCATTTCGATGACGATATCCTCGACATGCTGAATGTCGTGTTTTGCCTGGCGCCGCTCGGCCTCCGAAACGCGGAGGCGGACATACCCCTCGCCAAGGTTCTCCTCGACGCGAAGGTTGCCCTCCCCCGACATCGACGCGATAAATGAGATGAGCTCGTTCGCGTCGCTCATGTTATTTAGCGATATCGACAGCGCGGCTCTCGCGAATCACGACGACGCGCACCTGACCGGGATACTCCATCTCTTCCTCGATCTGATGGGCGATATCGTGAGCCAGGACCGTGGACTGGGCATCGGAGATCTTGTCCGGCTGAACCATGACGTGGACCTCGCGACCAGCCTGCATGGCATAGGTACGCTCGACGCCTTCATGGGAGTTGGCAATCTCCTCGAGCTTCTCAAGACGCTTGATGTAGTTCTCGGCAGACTCGCGACGGGCACCGGGGCGAGAGGCGGAGACGGCATCGGCGGCCTGTACCAGGACATCGAGCACCGTGTTGGGGTCGACATCGGCATGGTGAGCCTCGATAGCGTGGACGATAACGGGCTTCTCACCATAACGGCGGGCAAGCTCGGCGCCGATGACGGCATGCGGGCCCTCGACGTCGTGGTCGATTGCCTTGCCCAGGTCGTGCAGCAGGCCGGCGCGCTTGGCGGTCACAACGTCCAGGCCAAGCTCGGAAGCCATCACGCCGCACAGGTCAGAGACTTCGAGGGAGTGCTGAAGCACGTTCTGACCAAACGAAGTACGGTAGCGCAGGGCACCAAGGGTCTTGACGATCTCGGGATGCAGGTCGTGAATGCCGGTATCGAAGGCAGCCTGCTCGCCAGCCTCGCGCACGCGCTGCTGAACCAGGTCGGCAGCCTTGTGATACATCTCCTCGATGCGGGCGGGGTGAATGCGGCCGTCGGCGATGAGGTTCTCGAGGGCAACACGAGCGGTCTCACGACGGACCGGGTCGAAGCTCGAAAGAACGACGGTCTCGGGCGTATCGTCGATCACGAGGTTGACACCGGAAACCTGCTCGAAGGTCCGGATGTTGCGACCCTCGCGACCGATGATACGGCCCTTGAGGTCATCAGAGGGAATGTGCACGGAGGTAACGGTGACCTCGGCTGTGTGGTCGGCAGCGCAGCGCTGAATCGCCAGGGACAGAATCTCCTGGGCGGTCTTGTGGCACTCGGCGCGAACCTGCTGCTCGGACTCGCGAATGATCGTGGCGGCCTCGTGGGTGACCTCGCCGCGAACCTTATCGAGGAGCTCCTTGTGGGCGTCCTCGCGGGTAAGGTCGGCAATACGCTCGAGCTCGGAGGTCTGCTTAGTGCAGAGCTCCTCAAGCTCGCGGGAGCGCTTCTCGACCTGACCGGCCTGGCTGGACAGCTGGTGCTCACGCTTGTCGAGAGCGTCGTTTCGGCGATCAAGGGACTCCTCGCGCTGCATCACGCGGTTCTCAAGCGTACGAATCTCGCTCTTACGCTGCTTGTCCTCGGCCTCGGCGGCCTGCTTGTTCTTGATGATCTCCTCTTTAGCCTCGAGCAGAGCCTCTTTTTTGAGGGTCTCGGCCTGACGCTTAGCATCACCGATCAGGGACTCAGCCTGTGCGTGTGCCGACTGGATCTTTTCGTCGGCCTCGTGAAGACTACCCTGCTTGGCGGTGCGCATGTAGGCAATGGCGGCGATGGCACCCAAAACGATGCCAACGAGCGCTGCGATGATAGGCATGCTCACTCCTTTTTATGGATTCGTTACACAACAAAGCGAACCGTCCTTACGAACGGCTCGCGACATTTGAGTAATATGGGCGCAGCTTATGCGGGTCGGATACAGATAAACATATAAACAAACTCATCACAGATGAGCACATATCACAAAGCAAATGACAGTGTTTATCGTACGTTGAACCACAACAACTGTCAAATAAATGGCCCCAGCACGGCGGCTAAAACGCGGTGAACGGCAGGGCAACAAAGCGCATACGCCTAAACTGCACATTCCTCGCGTTCGACATCGAGACGTGCCTTAACGGCATCGGCGGCGATGTGATACGAGAAGCCCTTGCCCATCAAAAACCGAACCAGTTTTTCGAATCCGCGCGTCTCTGGAACACGACGCTTGGCGAGCAGGGCTGACGCACGCGTCAAATCGTCTTCGACGGCAAAATAATCCTCGGGATAACCGGGAATGTCATCGAGCACGACATGACGGCGCTTGAGCTCGGTCTCGATTTTGCGCTGTCCCCAACCGCGCCGCTTGCGCTCCTCGATAAAGTACGAGCAAAAGCGGTTCTCGTCTAAAAAGTGATACTCGGTGGCGCGCTCGACGGCGAAATCGATCGCGGGCTGGCGGAAGCCGTAGCAAGCCAGCTTGTCGCGGACCTCACCCGTCGCATGGTCACGGCGTGATAACATCTCGGTCACCATGGTAAGTGCACATTTACGCTCGATGAGCTGCACAGCCTCACGAAAGTTATCCCAATCACAGGGAAAATCGGGGCGGTTTTTGAGATACAGCCGCGCAACCCGCACGGGAATCCAAATGGACCGTTCAAAACCGCCCTCAAGCTCACAATCGATATGCGCGCAGGGCTTTTTAGACGCATACCCGCTCGAGAACGAGGAGGCCGCCTTCTTATCGGGAAAGACGACCGTAGCCTCGGTCACCGTATACGACATGAGCGTAACCGCTACTCGTCGTCATCATCGAGCATGGCGGAACCATCGATGGCGTAAAGCTCGTCAAACTCCTCAGGCGCAGGCTGATCGGTCAGCTCGACCTCGGACGGAGCATCGTCATCAAACTCAAGCCCGCAGGCAAGGCGGACCTTATGCTCAATCTCGTCAGCGCAATCGGGGTGTTCGCGCAGGAACGCCTTGGCGGCCTCGCGACCGTTGCCGAGCTTGTCCTCGCCATAGGCAAACCAGGAGCCCATCTTCTTGCAGATGCCGCACTCGACAGCCATGTCCAAGATCGAGCCCTCCTTAGAGATGCCCGTACCATACATGATGTCGAACTCAGCAGAACGGAACGGAGCTGCCACCTTGTTCTTAACGACCTTGGCGCGCACGCGGTTACCGATAACCTCGTCCTTAAGCTTAATGCTGTCGATGCGGCGAATGTCGATACGCACCGAAGAGAAGAACTTAAGGGCGCGGCCGCCCGTCGTGGTCTCGGGATTGCCGAACATGACGCCGATCTTCTCACGCAGCTGGTTAATGAAGATGCACGTCGTGTTGGACTTGGACAGCGAGCCGGCGAGCTTGCGGAGCGCCTGGCTCATCAGGCGAGCCTGAAGACCGACCGTAGTGTCGCCGATTTCTCCCTCGATCTCGGCACGCGGGGTCAGCGCGGCGACGGAGTCGACGACGATAGCATCGATGGCGCCGGAACGCACGAGCATGTCAACAATCTCGAGCGCCTGCTCACCCGTATCGGGCTGGGAAATCAGTACCTCGTCGATATCCACGCCGATGCGCGCGGCATACGTGGGATCAAGCGCGTGCTCGGCATCGATAAATGCCACAACGCCACCCATTGCCTGGGCCTCGGCCAGGATCTCGAGCGAAAGCGTCGTCTTACCGGAGGACTCAGGACCGTAAATCTCGACGATACGGCCGCGCGGCACGCCGCCGATACCCAGCGCGGCATCGAGGGCCAGGGCGCCCGTGGGAATGGCCTCGACCTCGAGCTCGGGGCCACCGTCGCCGTACCTCATGATGGAACCCTGGCCGAATTTCTTCTCGATCTCGGCCTTGGTGGTGGCGATCATCTCATCGCGCTCTTTACCCGTCGTGCGAGCATGAACGGTACGTACGGGACCTGAATTCTTGGCCATGAATAGCCCTCCTTTTAACAACCTGCATCGATAATAAACGAACGGCTGTTCGTGGTCAACCGTTCAGGCCAATCATATGCAGGCGGTCTTTCCAAAACCCAACCAAACGCCGACCAAACACTGACCAAATACTTGACCACAAAGGACCAAATATGAACAAGGCAGGCAAAAATACATCTACAACCAGCACAAACGCTAAATTTGTCAGAGGTCCCTATCTCCACAATTAAGGGGCCCTAAGGCCCCTTAAAACATGTCTATTCCATAGAGTTGAGCACAAGGGCAATGCGCCCCAATGCCTCCGCGACCGCATGGGCACGAACACACGAACGGTCGCCCTCATAGTGGCAGCGCACAGAGTCCACGACCGGCACGCCCCCATCGGCGGAACGATGCGCCCAGCCAATATAGAAAGTGCCCGCCGGATCGTCCTCAGCGCCACCGCCGGGGCCGGCATAACCCGTTGCGCTCACTGCAATATCGCTCTGGTACAGCTCCAGCGAACCCACCGCCATCTCGCGCGCGGTCTGATGCGACACCGCGGTATAGCGGTCGAGCGTCTCCTGCTCAACACCAAGAACACGATGCTTAATCTCATCGCAATAGGTCACCGCACCGCCACGCAGCACCGCCGAGGCGCCCGGGATATCGGCAATCGTCGAGGCGATCATACCCGCCGTCAGCGACTCAGCCGTCGAAACCGTCACGCCCCGAGCGCTCGCGCGCTCGACAATATCACGCGCCAGCTCCTCGTTATGTGCGGAAATCTGCTCAAAAGAGTCCGTCATACCCACCAGGACCTAGACCGAAAAGATGATCTTGCGGCAGTTCCAGAAGTACTGAGCGCCCGAGATAACGGTCAGGATAACGGCCACGGCGTACAGGAAGCGTGACACCGAGTAGATACCGAGCGTCAGCGCCACCGGGGCCAGGTTAAGGCCAGACATCGCAAAGACGCACAGATAGCCGCAGATGGAAACCATCGTAGTCGCCGTCTTGTACTTGCCGAGCTTATCGGCGGCAACGACCACACCGGCCGCACTCGCGACCATGCGCAGGGCGCTCACCAGCAGCTCGCGGAACAAGATAATGAACACCGACCACACGGTTACGGTACCAAAATCCAAGAACAGAAGCAGAGCCGAGAACACGAGCAACTTATCGGCGATGGGATCCAGGAACTTACCGAAGTCGGTGATCTCGTTGCGCGAACGAGCCAGGTAGCCATCAACCTTATCGGTGCACGACAGGATGACGTACAGAACAAAGGCGGCAGCGGCGAGCGGGCCGTCGAAGGTGCTCCAATCCGTACCGGCAACGCTTGTGTGAGACAGCGCCGACACGATCATGAACACCGGAATGAAGACGATGCGCACGCACGTCACGATGTTGGCGGGCGTCCAAACGCTCGTCAGTTCCTTATTGCTCTCGTTAGCCACGACGCTCTCCTACTCCACAACATGACCGATAAGCTCGTAGCAGAAGCTATCGGTAAACTCGACCGTCAGAATATCGCCCACAGATGCCTCGCTGGCATCCAGATGCACCGCGCCATCGGAATCGGGCGCCTGGAACCAGGCATGTCCGATGAGCTCGGCACCGTCTTCGGTCTCCTCGATACCGTCGACGATCACCTGGGCGCGTTCGCCCACATGTGCGGCAGTTGCAGCAAAACCGAGCGACTCGGCCAGGTCCATGGCCTCCTGGGCGCGCTCGAGCTTGACCTCTTCGTCGACCTGACCCTCCATCTTAGCGGCCAGGCTGCCCTCCTCCTGCGAGTAGGCAAAGACGCTCGTGTAGTCAAAGCCGACGGTGTCCATAAAGTCGATAAGGTCGCGGAACTCGTCGTCGGTCTCGGTCGGGAAGCCGACCATAGCCGTGGAACGGATCACGATGCCGGGGATACGCTCACGCAGATCGCGGAACAGGTCCTCGAGCTCCTGGCGCGAACCGGAACGGCGCATAGCCTTGAGGATGCGCGCGTCGCAGTGCTGCACGGGGATATCGATATAGGGCAGCACCTCGGGCGTATCGCGAATCGTATCGATAAGCTCATCGGTCATGCCCTCGGGCTGCAGATAGAGCACGCGGACCCAGACGTTGTGCGGGCGCACGGCCTCGGCGACGGCACGCAGCAGCTGCGCCAGATTGCGCGGCGAGCCCTCGGCGACATCCTCGTCAGTAAAGTCGGTGCCCCAAATACCCGTGTCCTGGCCGATCAGCACGATCTCGCGCACACCGCCGGCAACCAGGTCGCGTACCTCGGAGATAATGCTCTCGGCATTGCGCGAATGATAGCGACCGCGAATATAGGGGATCATGCAGAAGCTGCAGAAGCGGTTGCAGCCATCGGAAATCTTGACGTAAGCAACGGCGCCCTCGACGGTACGCTTGACCTGAGGGATATAGGCCGCGATCTCACGCTCGACACCCAGCACGCCATCGATGACCGCCACGATGCCGTCTTCCTCGTCGGCCTTCACAAAGGCCGCGACCTCGGGCAGCTCGTCGGGCAGGTCATCGCCGTAGCGTGACGGCACGCAGCCGCACATGACGATCGGGCAGGAACGAACGCCGTCCTGCACCTCGTTGGCAAGCTCGAGCGTGGTCTCGATGCTCTCGGACGTTGCAGAGGCAAGGAACGAGCACGTATTGACGATGGCGATATCGGCATCCTGCGGGTCGAATGCCTCCTCGTAGCCCGCAGCAGTCAAAAGAGAACGCATGCGGTCGGTGTCAACCTCGTTCTTAGCGCACCCGAGGGTGATGTAGAGCACGGAGCCCAACGGTGTATCCATGTTGGAGAGCGGTCCTTTCGAATGATATTAGCGGTAGTTGGTGAACTGTAGCGGCTGGCCGTAGTCCTGGTCGCGCAGGAACTGGATCACGGTCTGCAGCGCATCCTTGGAAGCAGAGGAAACACGCAGTTTGTCGGCCTCAATCGTCACCTTGACCTTGAGCTTCTGATCCTTGATGTCCTTATTGATCTTCTTGGCAGTCGTCTGGTCGATACCCTCGACGATGTGACCGAGCACGCGCACGGTACCGCCCGATGCAGCCTGAGGCGCATCCCAGGACACGGCTTTAAGATCGATGCCGCGCTTGATGAGCTTGGAGCTCAGGACGTCGATAATCTGCTTGGAGACAAAATCGGCCGGGGCGTTGATCGTAAAGAGCTTGTCGCCCTTCGAAAGCTCGATGGTGGCGCCAGAGTCCTTCAGGTCATAGCGCTGGGAAATCTCGCGCGTGGTCTGCTGGAAGGCGTTGTCGACCTCTTGCATGTTGACCTCGGACACGACGTCGAAGCTGGAATCTTTAGCCATGATGTTTCCTTTCGCGTACGAGCGGCTTAGTAGCTATCGTACGAATAGTCGGTAGAATCGCTGGGCGTCTGACCGTCAGTTGCGGTATCGGCGCCATCCGTGGACTGGGCATCGGTACCGTCGGTGGTATCGGTACCATCGGTGGTGTCGGTACCATCAGAACTTTCGCCATTCTCGGAATCAGTCGTCTCCTTCTTGGGAACGGTGATCGTCACGCGCGCCACGCCCGAGGTCTTAGTATCGTAACGGACCTTTTCACCGTTCTTGGTAACGGTGACATCTGAAGGCTTGGACGTGGTGATATCGATCGAGGACTCGGGCGTGTACTCCTGCTCAAAGGGGCCAGTCGCCTGGGCGCCATAGACCGACTTGCCGTCGACCTTGACCTCAATCCACGCGGTCTTTCCCTTGGCAACGGAGACTTTGACCTTCGTGACCTCGTTCTCTTCCTTCTTGGCCGTCGTCTTGGTAGCGTCCGAGTCAGTCGACTCATCCGTCGCCTCATCGGTGTCTTCGTCCTCGTCGACCGTTTCGGTCTTCTTAGAAGACTTCTTGGTCGTCGTCTTGGTAGCAGTGGGCGTCTCGGGCGTGGTCTCGGGCGCCGAAGATGCGCAGCCGCGCAGAAGCACCACGATGAGCACAATCAACAGCAGCGCAACGGCACCGATGCCGGCGTAGACGATACGCGGATCGAGCTCGTTGTTTTGAGGAGTACGTGATCCGCCGCGTCCACGATTGGAACTGCTGCGGCCGCCTCCCTGAGGCATACGACCACGATTGCTATCGGAACGGCCGCGATAGCCACCCTGGCCCTGAAGGCTGCGCTGACCCGAGCGGGGCGCAAGTTCGCCGCGGCCTTGATAGCCACGCTGGCCCGAACGCGGAGCCGAAGAGCGCTGGCCATACGGCTGTGATTGAGAGCGAAGACGCGGCGTCACCTGCGTGGTATCGGCATCCGCATAGCCACCGCGAGAGCGTCCCGTAGAGGCACCACGGTAACCGCGATCGGAATAGCCGCCGTCGCCGTAGCCGGCACGAGGGTCACGCGCCACGCCGCGGGCAGCGGGAAGCGCACGGTCCTCAGGCATCGGCGTACTGCGGAACCGGTCACGCTGTGAGCGAATCTCCTCGCCCGAACCCGTCTCGGTAATATAACCGGCCTGCTGAGGACGCTGTCCATAGCGGGTCGAACGACCGCCCTGAACCATCAGGAAGCGCCCGTTATCGACCGAGGAGCGCGAATTGACGTAGCCAGCGGCGTCCTGAAAACGACCGCCCTGCTGAGACGTCTCGCGTTCGTATGCCATCAGGTCGTCAAAGTAGGCATTGACGACCTCGCGCGGATTGAGGCCCAAAAAGCGAGCATAGCTCGAAATCATGCCCTGCGCATAGCCGCGCGGCGGCATCGAAGCAAAGTTACCGGTCTCGAAAAACTCGATGATCTGCGGCCTGATTTTGATGGTGTTGGCGACCTGCTGAATGGAAAGGCCCATTCGGCGACGCTGCTCGAGCAGCATGTCACCAAAGCGTGCAGCCATCAGAATCCTCCAAACTCACGATCTTCACGTGCCATCTCGGCGTCGACAGACTCCAGCGCGGCAAGCCCCTCCTCGTCCAACAGGACCTCGCGCGGCTTGGAACCGTCGGGCGGGCCGACGACACCCTTTTCTTCCAGCATGTCCATAATACGCCCGGCGCGCGCATAGCCAACCTTAAGGCGGCGTTGCAGGCCAGATGTGGAGCCCAGCTGCGATTCCACCACAATATGGGCGGCTTCCCAAATGAGCGGATCATCGTCTTGCGGCTCGGCAACTCCGGTGCGGACAATGCCGCCACCCGCCATGGACATGGAAGCGGGCGCCACAGCCGACAGGATCTCCTCATGGTAGTCGGGCTCGCTTTGCGACTTGACGAACTCGACAATCTCGTTGATTTCATCGTCCGAGACAAAGCAGCCCTGAATACGGCGAGGCTTGCCCCAGTCGACCTTGGAGAACAGCATGTCGCCCAAACCGGTGAGCTTTTCGGCACCCATCTGGTCGATGATGACGCGCGAGTCGATGCCCGTGGCGACGTTAAAGGCGATGCGGTTGGTGATGTTGGCCTTAATGAGGCCCGTCACCACGTTGGAGCTCGGGCGCTGCGTGGCCACGATAAGGTGGATACCGGCGGCACGGCCCAGCTGAGCAATACGCACGATCGAGGCCTCGACATCCTTACCGGCGACCATCATCAGGTCCGAGAGCTCGTCGATGATAATGACCAGATAGGGCATCTTTTGCGGCGGGTTATCGTAATGTTCAAACTCGCCGGCGGCCTGCTTTTCGTTGTAGGTCGAGATCTTACGCACGTTGAGACGCTCGAAGACCTTCAGGCGACGCTCCATCTCGGACACGGCCCATTGCAGAGCGCTCGCGGCCTGCTTGGGCTCGGTCACTACAGGCACGTAAAGATGCGGCAGACCGTTATAGCCCGCAAGCTCGACGCGCTTGGGGTCGACCATGATCAGGCGAACGTCCTCGGGAAGGGCGCGCATGAGCAAGGTCGTGATGATGGAGTTGATCATGACCGACTTACCGGAACCCGTGGTACCGGCGATCAGCAGGTGGGGCATCTTGGCAAGGTCGGCGACGACCGGCGTACCCTCGGCATCTCGACCGATGGCGAGCTCGAGCGGACCGCCCTTCACATAGGGAAGCACGTCGCCCAGGTTGACGTTCTGGCGCTTGCGATTGGGGATCTCGATACCCACAAGCGAGGTGCCGGGGATCGGGGCAAAGATACGCACGGACTGGGCAGCAAGCGATAGCGCGATATCGTCCTCGAGGCTCGAAATCTTGCTCACGCGCTCGCCCTCGCCAGGTTGCAGCTTAAAGGTCGTCACCGTGGGGCCGGCGATCCAGCCGACCACGCGGGCACTACGACCAAACTCCAGCAAGGTGGACTGAAGCGACTCGGCAGTCTGTTCCAGCTCCTTGTCCGAAGACGCGGCAGAAGCGGACTGAGGGTTTGCATGCAGGATTTCGAGCGGCGGAAGCTTAAGGCCTTCCTCTTCTTCGCCCTCGTTATCCGCGGGGGCATTGACCGCTCCCCCATCGCTAGAAGTAGACGCCTCGGCAGCGCCCGCGACAGCCGTATCGGCAACCTTGGGGTGCTTAAGGAAATCAGGAATTTGAGGGGCGGCCGAAACGGGGTTCACAGCAAACGGCGGCTCGGACTCATCGATCTTGGCCTGATCGTCTTCCATCGAAAGCTGGCCGGTCACCTGGCCGCGCTTGGCATGGCGGCGCGGCAGCAAGGTCGTCTTGGCGGTCTCGAGCGGAGCCTCGTCGTCCTCGTCATCACCTTCGGTAAGCTCAATCTCGCTCTCGGACCAAGACGGGTCGGGCTCACTCGTATTGAGCTTGGGAGCCGTCTTGCCCTTCTTGGCATGACGGCGCGGCAGCAGCGTCGTCTTAGCGCGCTCAGCCTCCACGGCATCGGACACGTCGACAAACGGATCCTCGTCCTCGTCGTCATCGTCCAAAACCGGGTCCACATCGTTGCCCATGACCGTGGTCACGGCAGCATCGGAGCCCTTTTGACGAAGAATGCTCAGGTGAGGACGGGCAACGCCGGGCACCGACAGGGCCTCATCGTCACCCCACGGACTCGCGTTAACATCGGCACGACGGCGCTCGGCAAAATCTGCCGCACGGTCGCGGGCAGAGCGCAAAACGCCGCCCACCGAAAAGCCGATGATGACCAGGCCCACGACGACAAGGCCCAACAGGACCACCATCGCAATAGGCTTACCCAGGGCATTCTGCAGCGCACTCGCAATAAACGCACCAATGTAGCCACCCGAGGCGGACAGATTTTGCGGCGTGAACATAAGGTCGCACGAGTCGCTCGTACCTGGCACCATCAGCGAGAGAATGGAGACGACGGCGATAAAGACCACGGCGCCGCCCGCAACAGAGCGCGCGTTGAGCGGCGAGTCCTCGCCTAAAAAGAGCGTGGCGGCAAACAGCAAAATGACGATCGGCAGCACGTAGGCGCCCAGACCAAAGCCCAAGTGGTAGAAACCGGCAACCGCAGCCGTAACGGGCGCAGTCGCCGGCGAAATCACGGCAATAAAGGACGCAATCGCCAAGACGGCAATGACCACGCCGGCGATATCGCGGTTGGCCGAGGGCTCGACCAAGGGCTCGAAATCATCGAACTCGGACTCGTGACCCTTATTGGCACGCAGATGGGAACCGGCACCCTTAGCAGATGCCGGTTGGTTGTTGGCCTTATTGCCTTTGGCGTTTTGTGCAGATCCGCGCGCCAAACTAAACCTCCATGACGACCGGGATGATCATCGGACGAGTGCGCGTACGGCTCCAGATAAAGTTGGAGAGCGAGTCGCGCACGGCCTTGCGAATGGCATCGGAACCGCTGCTCGTAAAGCTGAACTTGCCCTTCTCGATCGTCTTCATAATGGACGCGGAGGCATCCTCGGAGAACTGGTCGTCGATGGCAAACGAGACGCCGCGGCCCGAGAACTCGATGGCCTCGATCTTCTTGTGCTTGAGCGAGACGATGGCGACGGCCGTGACCATACCGTCGTTGGCGAGCTTCTGGCGATCGCGCAGGACGATGGGGTCGGTATCGCCGATACGCAGGCCGTCGACGTAGACGACGCCGGACTCGACGGGCGTACCGCGTTTGACGATACCGCCGCGCATCTCGAGCGTGTCGCCGTTATCGAGGATAAAGATATGATCGTCCTTGATGCCCATCTTGCGGGCCAGCTGGGCATGGGCGCGCAGATGCACGGCCTCGCCGTGAACCGGCATAAAGTACGTGGGCTTGGCCATGGCCATCAGGAGCTTGAGCTCCTCCTGGCTACCGTGACCGGAGACGTGGACGAGAGCGCGGTTCTTATCCCACACGTCGCAGCCGAGCTTGGCCAGGCTGTTGACGACCTGCTGGACGGCCTTCTCGTTGCCGGGAACGGGAGTTGCTGAGAGGATGACGGTATCGCCCTCGTGGATGGAGAGCGTCTTGTGCTCGCCATTGGCCATGCGGGACAGGGCCGACAGCGGCTCGCCCTGCGAACCGGTGCACATGACGACGATCTTGTCGTCGGGCAGGTTATCGATATCGAAGGCATCGATGATATCGGCATCGTCGATGTTGAGGTAGCCCAGCTCGCGCGCGACGCGGGTGTTGGTGAGCATGGAGCGACCGGTCACAACGACCTTACGGCCGCACTTACGGGCGGCATCGCAGATCTGCTGCAGGCGATGAATGTGGCTCGAGAACGACGCGACGAACACGCGACCCGGGGCGTTCTTGATGGCGTGCAGCAGATTGGGACCAACCTCGGCCTCGGACTTGGTAAAGCCGGGAACCGTGGCATTGGTGGAGTCGGAAAGCAGCAGGTCGATACCCTGCTTGGCAAAGCGGCTGATAGCGGCATAGTCGGGCGTAACGCCGTCGATGGGCGTCTGGTCGAGCTTAAAGTCGCCGGTGTGCATAACGGTGCCCTGGTTAGTGCGAATGAACACGCCCAGAGCGCCGGGGATGGAGTGCGTCATCGAGAAGAAGTCGAGCGAGATGCCACCGAGATTGACATGGCTTCCGCCCTTGACCTCGCGGAACTTGGGCGCGCGGATGCGGAACTCAGAGAGCTTGCCCTCGATAAAGCCAAGCGTCAGCTTGCTCGAGAAGATGGGCACCTTGTTGTTGAGGTCCTGCAGCAGATACGGAAGCGAACCGGTGTGGTCCTCGTGGCCGTGGGTGACGACGATACCGCGGAGCTTCTCCTCGTTTTCAAGAACGTAGGTGTAGTCAGGAAGCACCAGGTCGATACCGGGCTGGGAGTCGTCGGGGAACATGAGGCCAGCGTCGACGAGCACGATGTCGTCGCCGCACTCGAAGACCGTCATGTTCTTGCCGATGCCGTCAAGGCCGCCGAGCGGGATGATCTTCAAGGGAGATGATTTTTTAGCTGCCATAGGTTAGTGTTGTTTCCTTTCTTCGAAACGGGTCTGGAACAACCGACGGGGCGCTTCTGGCAAACCGACCGCCGGGAACGTACAACATGCATCACAGATTCGACGCAGTAACCTCAGTATGATACCCATTTGCACAACAACAGACCACCCATGCATCAAAGCCCCATCTGAACCCGTCTATCCCGTCGGTTTCCCGTGGGGCGGGCACTGATGAAGTTTCCTGCTCTACAGTCCTGCTCACGACGGAGGCCACATTAAGTGGCCTCCTGT
>CALIOA010000077.1:0-132040 GCA_938045065.1 uncultured Collinsella sp. | reverse complement strand
GCGCAACGCGTTGCGCTGAGTCCTGAGGCTGTTGCAATGAAAATGAGAATCAAGGACAATGACTAGGTCGGAAAAATTCTTAAAAAAGTTCTTGCCCTGAGCTGATTCGTCCGTATAATAAACTTCGTTGCTTGAGAGCACGCACCTATTCCTCGGTAGCTCAATGGTAGAGCACGCGGCTGTTAACCGCGCTGTTGTAGGTTCGAGTCCTACCCGGGGAGCCAGAATTTTACAGCCCTTTCCGTTGGGCTTTAAATTCCTCGGTAGCTCAATGGTAGAGCACGCGGCTGTTAACCGCGCTGTTGTAGGTTCGAGTCCTACCCGGGGAGCCAGGTTGTAAAACCCGTCGCTTATGCGGCGGGTTTTTTCATGCCGCGATTGCCATTCGCGAACGTTACCATATCAACATTTCGTGTCGAGGATGTAATCCCGCGACCCACCACCTCAACATGGCGCGCTCGTTGTAGAATATTGCAGTGATTGCTCCCACGAGATGGTGCCGCGAGCACCAGATAAGGAGATTCTTGTGTCTGAGACCATTAACGGCAGCCTGAGCGTCTCGAACGACGTTATTGCCGATATTGCCGGTTATGCCGCGATGACGTGCTATGGCGTCGTCGGTATGGCCGAGCAGCTCCAGGGCGCCGAGAGCGTGCGCCTGCTTGCCGGTCAGCGCCTCCGCAAGGGCGTGCTTGTCTCCGCCGACGAGAACGGCCTTACGGTCGATCTTCACGTCGTGCTCGAGAACGGCGTCAACATGAAGTCCGTCTGCCACAATCTTTCGAGCTCCGTTGCCTTCACCCTGCAGGAGATCGCCCAGATCGATCCCGCCAGCCTTAAGATCGGCATCCACATCGACGCGCTCAAGAGCCGTCTGAACTAGCATCCGAAAACGGAGATTCAAATACCCATGATTGCAAAGACCATTCGCACCTGTTTTCCGATCGCTGCGGCTGCCGTTTCCGACAAGGCCGAGGAGATCAACAAGCTCAACGTCTTCCCCGTGCCCGACGGCGACACCGGTACCAACATGTCGCTCACGCTCGCCTCGGTGACCAAGGAGCTTTCCGCCCTTCCCGCCGATGCCGACATGGAGGCCATCGCAGGCGCCATCACGCACGGCTCCCTGATGGGTGCCCGCGGCAACTCCGGCGTCATCACCTCGCAGATCCTGCGCGGTGTTGCCGAGGGTCTCGTTTCTGCCGATGAGCCCATCACGTCCGCCAACATCGCCTTCGCCTTCCGTCGCGCCGTCAAGGTCGCCTTCCAGGCCGTCCGCAAGCCCATCGAAGGCACGATCCTCACGGTCCTGCGAGATGTTTCGACCAAGGCCGACGAGTGCGAAAAGAAGAAGTTCTCGGCCGAGGACGCGCTCGATGCTATCGTCGTCGAGGCCTACCAGTCCGTCGCCCGCACGCCCGACCTGCTGCCCGTTCTGAAGGAGAACGGCGTGGTCGACTCTGGCGCCTTTGGCTTTGCCATCTTCCTGGAGAACTTTGTTGCCGCCGCTCTTGGCCGCAGCACCGTTGTCGAGGATTTCTCCGCCACGTTTGATTCCGCTGGCTCTGCCCGCGACGCGGCCCTTGGTCGCGTTGAGATCGAGGCCAACGACGACTGGGAGGGCTCGGAGTTCCGCTACTGCAACGAGTTCCTCTTTAAGGCCGACGCCCCGTTTGACGAGGACGAGTGCCTTAAGTTCCTGGGCTCCATGGGCGACTGTGAGCTTCTCGTGGGTGCCTACCCCGACTACAAGATCCATGTGCACTCCAACACGCCTAACCTGGTGCTCGAGCACATGCTGCAGCTTGGTCAGATCTACGAGGTCTTTATCCACAACATGGAGATGGAGGCCCACGACCGTACCGCCAAGATTCACGAGGACCAGGAAAAGGCCGCTGAGCCTGCCAAGGCGTTGGGCTTTGTCGCCGTTGCCGCCGGCTCTGGCGAGGCCGACATCCTCAAGTCCCTCGGCGTTGACGTGATCGTCTCGGGTGGCCAGACCATGAACCCCTCGACCGCCGACCTGCTGGGCGCGGTGGACCAGGTCAACGCGACCTCGGTCATCATCCTGCCCAACAACGGCAATATCCGCATGGCTGCCGAGGCCGCTGCCTCTGCCTGCACCGACAAGAAGGTCGCCGTCGTTCCCACTAAGACCGTTCCGCAGGCCTTCTCCGCGCTGTTCGCTGTCCTGCCCGATTCCGAGCTCGAGGACGCCGTCGCCGCTATGGTCGACGCCATCAGCGAGGTCCGCGATGGCGAGGTCACCCGTGCCGTGCGCGATTCCAGCGCCTCTGACGGCTCTCCGATTCACTCCGGTGATGTCATGGGTATCATTGCCGGCTCCATCGACGTGGTCGGCTCCGATGTGAAGCAGGTCACGCTCGATTGCATCAACCGCATGCAGGAGGAAGAGGAGGGCGACGCACTGACGATTCTGGCCGGCGAGGAGCTGTCCGATGAGGCCTTCCAGGAGATCGTCGACGCCATCGAGGAGGCTCAGCCCGACCTGGAGATCGATGCTCATCGTGGCGAGCAGCCGCTCTATCCCGTGATCTTCTCGATCGAGTAGGCATCTACCCATGTCCGAGCTGTGCTCCGTGCCGCGCGTCTCGGGGCGCTTTGCCCAGAGCAATGCGCTCGACGAGGATATCGCGCGACTCAAATATGTTTCGGGTAAACGTGAGGAGGTCCTTCGCCGTTTGGGCATTCGGACGGTGGGGGACCTCCTTCTCCATATCCCTCATCGATACCTCGACTTTACCCGTTCGTGGTCCATCGAGATGGCGCCCATCGGCACCGTGTGCACCATCATCGCCACGGTCGATCGCATCGTCCAAAAGCAGCCGCGTCCGCGCATGCAGGTGACCGAGGTCTCGCTTGTTGACGAGACGGGCGTGCTGCAGGTTGCCTTTTTCCGCCAGCCCTGGATTGCCCAGCAGCTTAAGCAGGGCGACCGCCTGGCCGTGATGGGCAAGGTCGAGTTTGCCTACGGCTTTAAGCAGATGGCCTCGCCGCATTTTGAAAAGCTTGAGGACGGTCGTGCCGCGGGTACCATTTTGCCGGTCCACTACGTAAGTGACGGCGTGAGCCAGGCATGGATGCGTCGCATCGTGAGCGGTGCTCTTGAGCTCGTCGGCAATCCCTTCGATCCCATCCCGGCACCACTGCGCGCAAAGCGCAAGCTCATGAGCAGTGCCCGTGCGCTTCGTTCGATTCACTTTCCCTCGAGTATGGCCGAGCGCGACATTGCGCGCCGCCGTTTGGCCTACGAGGAGTGCCTGTACCTGCAGCTCGCGCTGCGTCTGCGCAACGACGGCGGTCTGGTCGATGTTGTTCCCTATGCCCACACCGCGGGCGAGCACCTGGCCGCGCTCAAGCAAGCCCTGCCGTTTTCGCTGAGCGACGAGCAGGAGGCCGCGTTCCAGGATATCCTGCGCGATATGTGCGATGGCGGGCGCGTGATGAACCGTCTGCTGCTGGGCGATGTCGGTACCGGCAAGACCGCCGTTGCCGCCTGCGCGCTGGCTGTGGCTGCCGATAGCGGCACGCAGGCCTGCGTTATGGCGCCCACGGGCGTGTTGGCGCGCCAATATGCCGATAAGACCGGCCCTCTGCTCTCGCAGGCCGGCATGTCCTGGGCGCTTCTGACAGGTGCCACGCCGGCCGCAGAGCGCGAGCGCATCCATGCACAGCTGGAATCGGGCGAGCTTAACGTGCTCTTCGGCACCCACGCGGTGCTTTCGGATAACGTTGCGTTCAAGCATCTATCGCTCGTGGTCATCGATGAGCAGCACCGCTTTGGTGTGGGCCAGCGCAACGCTCTGCGCGCGAAGGGCCCCGGTGCCGAACTGCTCGTTATGACGGCAACGCCCATCCCGCGTACGCTGGCGCTTTCGGTCTACGGCGATCTGGATACGAGCGTCATCCGTCATCGGCCCGTCCCTGGCGCTGGCGTGTTGACACGCGTGCTCACCGAGTCGAGCCGCGACCTCGCCTATGGCGCCATCCGTGAGGCGCATGAAAAGGGTCAGCAGGCCTACGTGATTTGCCCGCTCGTTGAGCCGAGTGACTCGGCCGATGAGCTGGAAGACGTGCCCGGTATTGCCCGCGACGACGAGGGCCGCGTAACCGTCCCCGTGCCGCTGCACGATACGGCAACCGAGCTCGACCGCCTGCGTCTGGCGTTGCCTGGGCTTGCCATCGAGCGCCTTCACGGCCGCATGCCAGCGGGGGAGAAGGATCGGGTCATCGATGCCTTCAAGCGTGGCGAGATCGACGTGCTCGTCTCGACTACGGTGGTCGAGGTGGGCGTCGACGTGCCTAACGCCACCGTTATGGTCATCGAGAACGGCGAGCGCTTTGGCTTGGCGGCTCTGCACCAGCTGCGCGGCCGCGTGGGCCGTGGCAGCGTGTCGGGCACCTGCCTGGTCATGACGCACTCCAAGGGCAACGGCGGCGCATCGGCGGCGCAAGATCGTCTGCAATCGCTCGAAAAGACCTCGGACGGCTTTACACTCGCCCAGATGGACCTGCGTCTGCGTCACGAGGGCGAAATCCTGGGGTACCGCCAGCACGGCGGCGTGACCCTGCGCTTTGTCGACCTGGATGCCGACGAGGAACTGATCGAGTGGGCCCATTTGGACGCGGTCGAGCTCTTGCGGTATGCTAGCACCCTTGACTCCGTGGCGACGCGCCCCTTGCGCGACGCGGTCGCCATGCGTTATCGACATATCTTTAAGGAGGTCAGCGGAGGATGAGAATCATCGGCGGCGAATGGCGCGGTCGTAAGATCGAGGAGCCCCGTGGTCGCGATGTCACCCGCCCCACGACTGATCGCGTGCGCGAGGCGTGCGCATCTATGGTCATGTCGTCATTCGATTTCGATTTGGACGAGGTTCGTGTGTTGGACGCCTTTGGCGGCTCCGGTGCCTTAGGGTTAGAGATGCTCTCTCGTGGGGCCCGCTCGCTCACGACGTTTGAGATCGATCGCAACGCCGCGCGGCTCATTACCAAGAATATCGAGTCGCTCTGCCGTGACCGTGCGCGTTGGCGCGTGGTCACGGGCGACATGCTGACGAGTGCCTCACGCGGTCGTGTACCGGGCGGCCCCTTTGATCTGGTCCTGCTCGACCCGCCCTATGCTTTTGGTGCCGAGCCGGTCGAGGAACTGCTGCAGAATCTGGCCCAGCAGGGTCTGCTTGCGTCTGGCGCTTACGCCCTGTTTGAGCATGCCGCCGCCGATGCGGGCGCGCATCCGGCAGACTTTGAGACTGTACGTGAGAAGCGCTACGGCATTACCTCGGTCGACCTGCTCCGTTGGGTCGGCGATAGCAAGGACGGCGGCACTGATGCTAACGAAAATGACGAGGCAGTATCCCCGGAGGACGCCCATGAGTGACACTATTAATCGCGTGATCGTCCCGGGCACCTTCGATCCCATCACGTTTGGCCATATCGATGTGATCCGCCGCGCCCGCCGCATCTTTCCCAGCGTGATCGTCGCTGTTGCCGAGTCGCAGGGTAAAAACGGTGTGGGCACCACGTTTATGCTCGATGAGCGCGTGGCTCTGGCCCGCGAGGCGCTCGGTGATATCGACGGCGTCGAGGTCCTGCCCTTTACCGGCCTCTTGGTCGACTTCGCTCGTGAGCAGGGGGCGGGGGCCGTGGTCAAGGGTCTGCGCGCCATGACCGACTTTGAGTATGAGCTGCAGCAGGCCGACCTTAACTATCGCCTGGATAGCGAGCTGGAGTCCATCTTTGTCATGAGTGCGCCGCAGTACGGCTATATCTCGAGCTCGGTCGTTCGCCAGATCGCCTCGCTCGGCAGTGACGTATCGACGTTTGTCCCGTCCAACGTGGTCGAAGCGCTCAAACATCGCTTTTCGTGACGTTTCTTATTGCCTGGTGGCATGTGGTAAACTAGCACGATGATATGTTACCTATGAAAGGAGACCGGATGCCGGGCGAGAATTTTCCTGGCGATAGGATCGTCAGCTTGGTCGATGAGCTCGAAGGGCTGATCGAGGAAGCCAAGCCGCCTTTCGGCAAGAACGCTCAGTTCAAGGTCATCGACGCCGACGTGTTCTTCAACATCCTCGACGAGATCCGCATGAGCTATCCCGAGGAGTGGCAGAAGTCCCGCCGTATCCTTAAGGAGCGCGAGGAGCTTATGGCTTCCGCCGCCGCTCAGGCCGATTCCATCATCGCCGACGCTCAGCAGCAGGCCCTCACCATTGCCGGTGAGCAGGAGATCGTCCGCCTTGCGCAGCAGCAGGCCGACGACATCCGCGATCGTGCCCAGCAGTACGAGCGCGAGACGCGTTATGCTGCCGAGGACTACGCAGAGCAGGTCTTTACGCACTTGGAGGAGAACCTCAAGAGCCTGACCGGCACCGTTACCCGTTGCCGTCAGCAGCTCAACGAGGGTGCCGCCCAGCAGAATGGTCAGTGGTAATGGCTGAGTTCCCGAGCGTTACCGTCGATCTTTCCGAGCAGCTCGAGTTTCCTGGAGATTCGTATCCGCTGACCGGTAAGGTCGATGTCGCCACCTACACGGTGGGCGAGAAGGAGTACCAGCTACAGGACGGCATCGACTACGACGTTGTCTTTACCAATGCCGGTACCGGTGTCTTGCTCACGGGCATGGTTCGCGCGCACGCCACCGGCGAGTGCGACCGTTGCCTGGAGCCCGCCTCGTTTGATATCGCCGGCGAGATCGAGGAGTTTTATCTCTTTGAGGAGCCCGAGGATCCCGAGGCCTACGAAGACGGCTACGAGCTCCTGGGCGAGGATCGCATCGTCGATCTGGGAGAGCCCATCAACGACGCGGTCGTCATGGACACGCCGTTCGTTGTCCTGTGCAAGCCCGATTGCCGCGGCCTTTGCCCCACTTGCGGTTGCAATCTCAACGTCGAGCAATGCGATTGCGCCGCCCAGGCAGAGGCAGAATGGGCCGCTGCCACGGAAAATCCATTTGCAGCATTGAAGAATCTCAAGCTCGATGAGTAAAACTGTGGTAGTATCGCTACTTGCGCGTAATCGCCACACTGGATAGTTCATAAGGAAGGTCACTATGCCCGTACCTAAACAAAAGCAGGGTCGTATCCGCACTCACACCCGTCGTTCCGCCAACATGAAGATCTCGGCTGCGGCTCAGTCCACGTGCCCCCGTTGCGGTGCTGTCAAGCTCCCGCACCACGTGTGCCCCAGCTGCGGTTTCTACAAGGACCGCGAGGTTATCGTTACCGAGTAACGGTATACTCTGGATGCGATGCCGTTCCAAATGGAACCACAATGGCCGGCTCAATGAGTCGGCCATTTTTGTATAAGGAGCATGTATATGAGTAACGTTCGCGTTTGTGTAGACGTTGTGGGCGGAGACGAGAAACCTCAGGTTGTTCTCGATGGTATCGAGGCTGCGCTTGCCGCCGATCCCGATATCGAGGTCTTGGCAGCTGGCCCCGCCGAAATCGTCAATCCCTTTGCAGCTTCCCACGCACGTGTTGAGGCCCTTGAGGCGCCCGACGTTATCGCCATGGATGACGATCCCATTCGCGCCGTGATGACCAAACGTAAGTCGTCGATCGTGCTTTCTTGCCGCGCCATTAAGAAGGGCAACGCGGATGCGTTCTTCTCCGCCGGTTCCACCGGTGCCATGACCGCTGCCGCCACCGCCTACGTGACGCCGTTTAGGTATCAGGCCGAAGGCAAGAAGCAGCCGGTGCGCCCCTGTCTGACCAATGCGCTGCCCAATCGTGCCGGCGGTCTGACGGTGCTGTGCGATATGGGCGCCAACCCCGATGTCGAGGTCGATGACATGGTGCGTTTTGCTCAGATGGGTAGCGCCTATGCCCGCGTTGTCCTGGGCATCGAGCATCCCCGCGTGGGCCTGCTTGCCAACGGCACCGAGGACGAGAAGGGCTCCAACTTTACCAAGGCCTGCTTCCCGGCCATGAAAGCCGCCGTTCCCGGCTTTGTTGGTAACTGCGAGGGAACGGACATCACCTCAGGTAACTTCGATGTCGTTGTTGCCGATGGCATGTCGGGCAATATTGCGCTCAAGGCCACCGAGGGCGCTGCCAAGTTTTTGCTGCAGGAGCTCAAGGGTGTCTTTATGTCTTCGCTCGGCACCAAGATTGCCGCGCTTCTCATCAAAAAGCAGATGCGCGAGATTAAGGCCAAGCTCTCAGGCGACGCCAAGGGCGGCGCGATTCTTTTGGGCCTGCGCGGCGTGGTCCTGATCGGCCATGGCGCCACCTCGGTCGAGGCTGTTAAAAACGGTACGCTCGCGGCGACCGAAGCCGTGCGCGCCGGGCTGGTCGAGAATGTCGCCAACTCCATGGACGGTATCGTTTTATAAGAGCGAGTTAGGGCGCTGTTATGTGCTTCGCGGCGCACGTCGTGGGGTAGAATCAGAACCGTGTCTTGGTACCGCCCGGGCGGTACCATTCTTTTGGTATTCATGCACTATGAGAGGAAGCGCTATGGACCGCTCCGAAATCTTCGACAAGATCGCCGAGGTCGCTGCTGACGTTCTGGGCGTCGATGTTGCCGAAATTAGCGATGAGACCACCTTTGACGACCTCGATGCCAACTCGCTCGAGCGTTTGCAGCTGGTTACGGCCATCGAGGACGAGTTCAACCTCGAGATCGATGACGAGACTCTGCTCTCGCTTAACTCTGTCGCCGACGCCGTCGACGCGATCGAAAACGCCAGGGAGGCTTAGGTCTTGGCTTTGTCTGAACGACTTACGCGCGCCCAGGAAATTCTGGGCCACGAGTTCAATAATAAGGTGCTGCTGCGTGCGGCCCTTACGCATCCCTCGGCAGTCGAGGGCCAGCCGGTTTCTGCCAGCTATGAGCGCCTTGAGTTCTTGGGCGATTCCATTTTGGGTGCTGTGGTCGCACGCTCCCTGTTTGAGTCCTATCCTGAGTTTGACGAGGGCAAGCTCACGCGCCTGAAGGTGTCGCTTGTCTCGGGCGCTACGCTGTCCGAGGTTTCTCACGAGCTGGGCATCGACGACATCATCATCTTTGGTGCCTCCGAGACCGGTACTGGTGCGCGCGGCCTGCATTCGGCCCTCGAGAACGTCTATGAGTCGCTCGTGGGCGCGCTGTACCTGGATGCCGGCTGGGATGCCGCGGCGGAGTTCATTCACCGTACGCTTAAGCCGCATTTGGCTTCCGAGCGTGCCGAGCACCCCGCGAACCCCAAGTCGTTTTTGCAGGAGTGCGTGCAAGCCGACGGTCACGAACCCCCGGCGTATAAGCTCGTTGGCTCCGAGGGCCCGGCGCATGCGCCCACCTTTACCGCCGTGGTTTTGATCGATGGTATTCGTCAGGGTCGCGGCTCCGGTTCCTCTAAGAAGGAAGCCGAGGGAGCCGCCGCGCTCGAAGCGCTCGACCGCATGGGTTACACCACCAACGGCGTGATTCTGAACAAGAAGCACGTGTAAGCGAGGAACCGTGTATCTCAAGTCCCTCACGCTCAAAGGGTTCAAGTCGTTTGCCGACCGCGCCCATATGACGTTTGAGCCGGGCCTGACCGTCATCGTCGGTCCAAACGGCTCGGGAAAATCGAACATCTCTGACTCGATTCTGTGGGTCCTGGGCGAGCAGAGCGCCAAGCAGCTGCGCGGCCAGGCCATGGAGGATGTCATCTTCTCGGGCTCGTCGGCGCGCAAGCCGGTGGGTGTCGCCGAGGTCACGCTGGTGCTCGATAACTCGGACCATATGTTGCCCGTCGACTTTGACGAGGTCGCCATCACCCGTCGCATGTATCGCTCGGGCGAAAGCGAGTACCTCATCAACTCGAGTCCGTGCCGCCTGATGGACATTCAGGACATCCTGCACGATTCGGGCCTGGGCAAGGATACGCATTCCATCATCAGCCAGGGCAAGCTCGACGCCATTTTGCAGAGCCGCCCCGAGGAGCGTCGCGCCCTCATCGAGGAGGCCGCCGGCATCTCCAAGCACAAGCGCCGCAAGGAGCGTGCGCTCAAAAAGATTAAGTCGATGGACGAGCATCTGACGCGTGCCCGCGACATCAATAAGGAAATCGCCCGTCAGCTGCGACCGCTGGAGCGTCAGGTCGATCGTGCGCGCAAGTACAAAGAGTTGTCCTCGCGCGCGAACGAGCTTACGCAGATGCTGGCCGTCGATGAGCTGCGTTCGCTGCAGTCGCAGTGGAACGACCTGGAGAGCCGCTCCAAGGAGGGCGCGGCCGAGCTTGAGCTTGCGCAGTACCGCTTGGGCGAAAAGGAGCGCGAGCTCGAGAAGCTCCAGGTCATGCTCGAGGAAAAGGGCCTGTTTGTGGGCGACCTGGGCGAGCAGCGCCGTCATATGCAAGATGTGGTCGGCCGCATTAACTCCGACATGCGCCTACTCGAGGAAAAGGGCCACAACATGGTGTCGCGCTTGTCTGACATGCGCGGTCAGATTTCGAGCTCCGAGCATCAGCGTCGTCGTGTGGTCGAGGAGCTCGAGGACGCGCGTGCGCAGCTTGAGGAAGTGACCGGTGCGCATATGCAGGCCCAGGAGGACGTTGACGCCGCTGGTCCTGCCGCCGCTGAGCTCCACGAGCGGCGCGTGGCACTCGACAATCAGATTTCGCAGCTTACGCGTGAGCAGCGCGATGTACAGCGTGTGGCTGATAACGCCGCGCTTGAGCTTGCCAAGGTGAAGGACTCGCTGAGCAATGCCGAGGTCGAGGACAACATGTATGCCTCGCGCCTGGAGCAGATCGATGAGCAGCTCGAGGAGGTCACGGCCTCGCTCGAGAGCCGTCGCGACCGCGCCGAGGAGCTTGAGGGTGCTCTTGAGGAAGCGCGCCAGGCCCAGGTCGATGCGCGTGAGGCCACCGAGGTCGCCCGTGCGGCCCTGAAGGACTTGCGTAATCGTGAGAGTGAGGCGCGCAACAAGTTATCCGAGGTGCGCTCGGAGCTTGCCAGCCAAAAGAAGCTTGATGCGCGCATGGCCGACAGCTCGCCGCTCGTGAGCCGTCTGGTGGGTGCGCTGGGCGATGATGTCTCAGGCCGTCTGGGCGACGTGCTCGAGGCCCCTCGTGAGCTCGAGGGCCTGGTTGAGCAATTGCTCGCCGGCGATATCGATGCGCTGCTGTTTGATGACGCCGCCACGCTTGAGCGTGCCGGTCGTGCGGCTCTGGACCAAAAGAAGGCCTCGGGCGAAGCACTGCTGGTGGCGCGCGGCGTGAGCGGCTCTACCGCCGCTGAGGGCGCTGCCGGTACCCGTCTGGTTGATCGTCTGTCCGTGCGCGCAGGCTACGCACCCGTCGTCGAGGCGTTGCTCGGCGGATATTACGTAGTGGACGATCTTGCTGCCGCGCTGTCGGCGCCGGTCGTTGAAGGCGTGACTTACGTGACCCCCGATGGCGCTCGCGTAAGCTGTGGCGGCCTGGTACGCGTGGGCCTCGATGCCGGCGAGGCCTCAGGTGCTCTGGAGCGCAAGCGTCGCATTCGCGAGCTGGAGGGCCTGGAGCCCGATCTGGCTGCCGTGTTTGAGCATGTGTCGGATCAGGTCGTCGAGGCCAATGCGGCCGTCGAAGAGGCGCGTGCCGCTGAGGGCGATGCCGCCGGCGAGATCGCCCGTCTTGAAGGCGAGCGCCGCTCGCTGCTCTCCGAGATCGGCCGCTTGGAGCAAAGCGCCAACAATGCCGAGGTCGAGCGCGTGCGCATCTCCAAGCGCCGCGAGCAGGCCTCCGAGGCCGTTCGCGCTTCGCGCCCGCGCGTGGACGAGCTCGCCCGTTCGCGTGACGAGGCCCGCGTGCAGGCAAGCGATCTGGGCTTGCGGATTGCCGAGGCCAACGACGAACTCGACCGCGTTCGCCGTGACGATTCCGAGGCTGCCGGCAAGCTCGCCGACGCCAAGGTTCGCCTAGCCCAGACGAGTGAACGCCTGCGTTCGCTGAAGGGCCGCGTGCCCGACCTGGAGCATCGTCTTGAGGGCATCGACCGTCGTATCCGTGGAACACGCCAGGCTTCGCGCTCGCTCGAGCTGCTGCGCCTGCGCGTCGATCCCATGCACGAACGCTATTCTGCCCTGTTGGAACGCGCGTCGGATTGGGCAGCGCGCCTGCGTGACCAGGCCTCTCTGGAGGAGGCGGACTCCGCTTCGCTCAAGAAGACCATCGAGGATGCCAAGGCAGAGGTTGCCCGCGCTAAGGAGCGAGTCGATACCGCCTCTGCCACGCAAAACGAGTTCAAGGTCGCGCGTGGCAAGCTCGAGGTGCAGGTCGAGGCTGCCATCAAGGCCATTACCGCCGATGGCACGACGGTGCTCGAGGAAGCGCTCATGCTTCCGGCGCCCACGGACCGCGATGCCGCCGAGCGCGAACTCAACCAGCTTGTGCGCCAGATCAACAACCTTGGTCCCGTTAACCAAGTTGCCATGGAGGAGTACGAGCAGCTCAAGCGCCGCGCCGACTACATCGAGGAGCAGCTGGCCGATCTGGAGAGCGCGCGCAAGGCGCTCACCAAGATCACGGTGGCCATCGACCGCAAGATGCGGAAGGCCTTCCTGGTGACGTTTGAGAAGGTCGACGCGAACTTCCGCGAGATCTTCGCTATGCTCTTCCCGGGCGGCCAGGCTCATCTGGAGATGACCGATCCCGAGCATCCTGCCGAGACGGGTATCGAGGTCGTGGCGCAGCCGCGCGGCAAGTGCATCACCAAGATGATGCTCATGTCGGGCGGCGAGAAGAGCCTGACGGCGCTCGCCCTGCTCTTTGCCGTGTATCGCACGCGCACGGTGCCGTTCTATGTACTGGACGAGGTCGAGGCGGCGCTCGACGACGCCAACCTGTCCAAGCTCATCGGCGCGCTCGATGTGTTGCGTTCCGATACGCAGCTCTTGGTTATCTCGCATCAGCGCCGTACTATGGAGGATGCTGACGTCCTCTACGGCGTCTCGATGCAAGCCGACGGCGTCAGTCGCGTCGTCTCGCAAAAACTCGATCGCGAAACCGGAAAGGTCGTGAATGCATAATGGGATTCTTCGATGCTCTCTCGCGCGGACTTGAGCGCAGCCGCGAGGCCCTCAACGAGGTCTTTTACTTTGGCGGCGAGGTCGACGAGGATTTTTGGGAGGACCTAGAGGACACCCTCGTTATGGGTGACATGGGTGCCGAGGTCGCGATCAAGGTGTCCGATGACCTGCGCGATGCCGCGGCCAAGAAGAACCTCAAGACCGCTCCGCAGCTTCGCCGTGCCCTGGCCGAGCAGCTTGAGCAGCACTTTGTGCCCATCGAGCGCGATCCGTTCTCCGATACGCCGAGCTGCGTGCTGTTTGTGGGCATTAACGGCGCTGGCAAGACCACGACGGTCGGTAAGATCGCGAGCGCCATGGCCGCCCGCGGCAAGAACGTCGTGATTGGCTCTGCCGATACGTTCCGCGCTGCCGCTATCGAGCAGCTCGATGTGTGGGGCCAGCGCGCTGGCGTCCCCGTCATCAAGCGCGACCGCGGCTCCGACCCGGCAAGTGTTTGCTACGACGTGCTCGACGAGGCCGACAAGCGCGGCAGCGACCTGGTGCTTATCGACACTGCCGGTCGTCTGCACACGAGCCCCGAGCTCATGCGGGAGCTTGCCAAGGTGGTTAACGTGACGCGTAAGCGCGCCGCCAATATGGCCGCCGGCCCCATGCCCGTCTCAGTCGTGCTCGTGATCGATGCCGCCACCGGCCAGAACGGTCTGAACCAGGCGCTCGAGTTTAACGAGGCGCTGGGTCTGGACGGTATTATCATGACAAAGCTCGACGGCACGGCAAAGGGCGGTATCGCCATGGCCGTGGCCGAGAAGCTCAAGCTTCCCATCCTGCGCATCGGCGTGGGCGAGCAGGTTGATGACCTGCAGGAGTTCAATGCCAAAGATTTCTGCCGCGCCCTGGTGGGCGAGTCCAACTAAGGAGTAACCAGTGTTTGATTCCCTGAGCGATCGCCTCAACGACACATTTGACCGCCTGCGCGGCAAGGGCAAGCTGACCGAGGCCGATATCACCTCGGCCATGCGCGACATTCGCATGGCGCTGCTCGAGTCCGACGTCAACTTTAAGGTCGTCAAGGAGTTTGTCGCCAAGACCAAGGAGCGCTGCATGACCGCCGAGGTCATGGAGTCGCTGTCGCCGGCGCAAAACGTCGTCAAGATCGTGCTCGACGAGCTCACCGAGATGCTCGGTTCCACCGAGAGCAAGCTCGTCTTTAGTAACCGCATTCCCAATGTCATCATGCTCGTGGGCCTGCAGGGCTCCGGTAAGACCACGGCGGCCGTAAAGCTGGCCTACCAGCTCAAGAAGCAGGGCCGCTCGCCGCTGCTCGCCGCGTGCGACGTCTACCGTCCCGCCGCTGCCGACCAGCTGGCCACACTCGGTGGAGAGATTGGCGTGCCGGTCTTCCGCGGCGACGGCGAGCACCCGGTCGATATCGCCAAGGGTGCCATCCAGGAGGCAGTCGACCACCTGCGCGATGTAGTCATCGTCGATACCGCCGGTCGTCTGCAGATCGACGAGCAGATGATGCAGGAGGCCGTGGATATCAAGAAGGCCGTCAAGCCCGATCAGGTGCTGATGGTCGTCGATGCCATGACTGGCCAGGATATCGTTAACGTCGTCTCGACCTTCGCCGAGCGCACTGACTTTGACGGCGTGATCATCTCCAAGCTTGACGGCGACGCCCGTGGCGGCGGCGCGCTTTCCGTGCGCCAGGTGACCGGTAAGCCCATCAAGTTTGTGAGCATGGGCGAGAAGCCCGATTCGCTGGAGCCGTTCTATCCCGATCGTATGGCCAAGCGCATTCTTGGCATGGGCGACGTTGTCGGCATTATCGAGAAGGCCCAGGAGGCGGCCGACGCCGAGCAGCTCGAGGCTGCCGAGCGAATGCTGCGCGAGGGCTTCACCATGAACGACATGCTCGACCAGATGAAGGCCGTCAAGAAGATGGGCGGCATGAAGGGCATTCTGGGCATGCTCCCCGGTGGCCAGCGTGCGCTTAACCAGATGGGTGGTAACCTGGACGAAGGTATCTTCGATAAGAACGAGGCCATCATCATGTCGATGACCAAGGAGGAGCGCCTTCGCCCCTCCATCATCAACGGCCAGCGCCGTGCCCGCATTGCCAAGGGCGCCGGCGTGACCCCCACCGAGGTCAATAGCCTTATGAAGCAGTGGGGCGAGATGAACAAGATGATGGGCCGCATGCGCACGATGGCCAATCAGGCTCAGGCCGGCGGCAAGAAGGGCAAAAAGGGCAAGAAGGGCAAGAAGATGCGCATGCCCAATATCCCTGGCCTGGACGCTATGGGTCTGGGCGGCATGGGCGGCCTGGGTACGGGCGGCCCCAAGTCCGATATGGACCTGCTGCGCCAGATGGAAGCGCAGATGCGCAATAAGAAATAACGACTGGTTGAGTCGTGTATGGCGAAGGCCGCCTGGATCGTATTCCAGGCGGCCTTCGCCGTTCGTTCGCAGGTTGTCGCACGCGCGGAAGCGTGTTGACGTTGAGATGCTTGCCGTTAGTGGCAGCCGCAGCCCTCGTGGCCCTCGTGCTCGTGATGGCCGTGGCAACCACAGGATTCGCCGTGCTCATGGGCGTGCTCGTGGTCATGGCCATGGCAGTCGCAGGTGGCCTCGTCGTTCTGTGCGAGCGTGCCGGCAATGAGGGCCTCGACGCAGGCATCGCAGCTGCCCTGGGCGCCCGCATAGACCGTGATGCCGGCTTGGGCAAGCGCGTTGATAGCGCCGCCGCCGATACCGCCGCAAATGAGCGTGTCAACGCCACCGTTGGCAAGCAGGCCCGCCAAGGCGCCGTGGCCGGTGCCACCGGTGCCTACGACCTGCTCGTTGAGCACCTTGCCATCCTGGATGTCGTAGATCTTGAACTGCTCGCTGCGGCCAAAGTGCATAAAGATGTTGCCGTTGTCGTACGTCGTTGCCACCCTCATGGTGCCGACCTCCTTTGCTGGCCATGCGGCCGTCGTCGTGGTGATGGGGGAGTACGCGATGTTGCCGCCTTCGATGACGATCGCCCGTCCATTGACCAGCGCGTTTGCCACCTTGCGATGCGCGCGACTGCTGATTGCCGCCACCGTGGCGCGGGCGATGCCCATGTGCAGGGCGACGGCCTCCTGATTGAGGCCCTCCAGATCGCACAGGCGCAGTACTTCGAGTTCATCGACCGTCATATCGATAGCGTCTCCGCTGGCAAGGCCATCGGGGGTAAAGCCGCGATATTCGGGGATGATCCCGACGCGGCGCAGTTTTTCGCGTCTTCCAGCCATACACTCTCCAAATCTGACATATGTCAACAATAGAATAGCGAACGTGCGGATTTGCGCAAGGAATTTCTGGCATATGTCAGAAAATGAGGGCTTATGTTTGGGCTGTGGGGCCGCGTGCGCCTGGGCTACAATGAATCTCGCTTGTAGGCGACTGACAGGAGGGTCAATGAGCAAAGCTGATCAACAGTTTGTAACCATGTGCCGCGATATCTTGGACCATGGCACCACCACCGAGGGCCAAAAGGTCCGCCCGGTGTGGGAGGACGGCACCCCTGCCTATACCATTAAAAACTTTGGTGTCACGGCGCGCTATGATCTGCGCGAGGAGTTCCCCGCGCTCACCCTGCGTCGTACGGCGCTTAAGTCTGCCATGGACGAGATTCTGTGGATCTATCAAAAGAAGTCCAATAACGTGCATGATCTCAACAGCCATATCTGGGATGAGTGGGCCGATGAGACCGGTTCCATCGGTAAAGCCTACGGCTATCAGATTGGTCAGAAGAGCCATTACGTCGAGGGCGACTTCGACCAGATGGACCGTGTGCTGTACGACCTTAAGCACACGCCGTATAGTCGCCGCATTATGACCAATACGTACGTGTTTCGCGATCTGTCCGAGATGCACCTTTATCCGTGCGCCTATAGCGTGACCTATAACGTGACGCAGCGTCCTCAGGACGACAAGCCGACGCTCAACATGATTCTCAACCAGCGCAGCCAGGACATTTTGGCCGCGAACAACTGGAACGTGTGCCAGTACGCCATTTTGCTGATGATGGTCGCGCAGTCGGTCGATATGATTCCCGGTGAGCTGCTGCACGTGATCGCCGACGCCCATATCTATGATCGTCATGTCGATATCGTCCGCGAGCTTATCGAGCGTCCGCAGTTTGCGGCACCCAAGGTAACGCTCAACCCCGATGTGCATGACTTCTATGCGTTTACGACCGATGACCTGATCGTCGAGGGCTATGAGCACGGCCCGCAGGTCAAGAACATTCCCATTGCGGTGTAGGTGGTGCTCATGACGTGTAAGCTATCTGCTATCGTCGCCGTGTGTGACGATTGGGGCATTGGGTGCGAGGGCGACATGGTGGTGTCCAATCGCGCCGATATGCGCCATTTTGTTGCCTGCACCAAGGGCTGCCCGGTTATCATGGGACGCAAGACGCTGCTGAGTTTTCCCGGCGGGCGTCCTCTCAAGAACCGCCGCAATATCGTGCTTACGCGCGATATGGGCTTTACCCACGAGGGCGTCGACGTGGTGCATAGCGTTGACGAAGCGCTCTCTGCGGTTGCCGATGAGCTCGTTGCCTGGGTGATCGGTGGCGGCGATGTCTATCGGCAGTTTTTGCCGTACTGCGTGGAGGCCGAGGTCACTCATGACCACTGCGTCCATCCCGTGGACACGTACTTTCCCGACTTGGACGCCGATCCCGCGTGGGAGATTGCGCAGCGTAGCGGGGTCGCGACGATTGCCGCCGGTGAGGGTGACGAGGGCGTCAATTATGAGTTCGTGACGTATCGTCGCATCGAGGCGTAAATCGTCTGGCGTGAACGGTATCATCGGGTTGATTGAATGCATGGGGCGGCGCTTAGCGTCGCCTCGTTTGGTATAGATGTGCTGTAAAGAAGGGTGCGGGCTGGCTGCTATGACTGATGCCGTTGAGGTTCTGCGAATTGATTCGCTCGAGGACGAGCGGCTCGATGCCTACGTGCGACTGACCGAGCGTGAGCTTCGCTGCGTGCTGGAGCCGCAAAAGGGCATCTATATTGCGGAGAGCGCCAAGGTCATCGAGCGTGCCGTGCGCGCCAGATATGAGCCGGTGAGCTTTCTTCTGGGCGAGCGCTGGCTCGACCAGATGATGCCGCTGTTTGACCAGCTTGTCGTGCGCGAGGGAGCGGGTCCGGTTCCCGTGTTCGTGGCCTCCATGGAGCTCATGGAGCAGTTGACGGGCTTTAACGTGACGCGCGGCGCGCTGGCGGCGTTCCGTCGCCCGCGTCAGATTCCGGTTGATGAGTTCTTGGGCGGCGTCGTCGAGGCGGCGGGGGATCGTCCGGTGCGCGTGTGCGTGCTTGAGGGTATTGTCGACCATACCAATGTGGGCGCGATTTTCCGCTCGGCGGCGGCGTTGAATGTTGACGGTATTCTGGTGAGCCCTACGTGCTGCGATCCACTGTATCGTCGCTCGGCCCGCGTGAGCATGGGCACCGTGTTTCAGGTGCCGTGGACGCGCATTGGCAGCGAGGCTCGTGTGTGGCCGCATGATGGGCTGGCGGCGCTGCACGATGCCGGCTTTTCGTGTGCCGCTATGGCGTTGACGGACGACTCTGTTTCGCTTGATGATCCTGTGCTGCAGAAAATTGATCGCTTGGCGATTTTTATGGGCACCGAGGGTGCCGGCTTGGGCGCCAAGACCATTGCCGGCTGTGACCACGCGGTGCGCATTCCGATGGCGCACGGGGTCGATTCGCTTAACGTGGCCGCGGCGAGCGCTGTCTCCTTTTGGCAGCTGTGTCCGCACGTGAGCAATGAGTATCACTACCAGCCGGGTTTGTATCACTAGGCAGTTATTCCGCACCGTGCTCTAATTCGGGGTGTTTCGGTCGCCGCCAGTCGGTGTTAAGCTGGTTTTGGCTTTGGTTTTAAATCGCTGTTTTGCTGTTCGACGTATGCGTGTGGGGAGGGCGTGTGGCTAAGAAATCTACGGCTATCGATGTAACGCAAGGAGTCATTTGGCAGCAATTACTGTCGCTGTGCGTTCCTATCTTTTTTAGTTCGTTTTTTCAGCAGGCCTACACGCTTATCGGTACGTATATCGTTGGTCAGTTTGGCGGCAAGCTCGCGCTGGGTGGCATTCAAGCCACGATGGTGCTCACCGAGCTCTGCATTGGCTTTTGCGTTGGCGTCGGTGCCGGCTGCGCGGTCATTACCGGTCAGTATTTTGGCCAGCACGATGATGAGCGACTGAGTCGTTCGGTCCATACGGCCATGACGCTCGCGCTGGTGGGTGGTATCGTTTTCTCGATTCTTGGCATAGTGTTCGTTGAGCCCATGCTGGTGCTTATGAACACGCCGCATGAACTATTGGCCGAGGGCGTGGCCTATGCTCGCTGTTATTTTGCCGCGATGGTTGCGGCACTGCTGCTTAATATGGGAACCGCACTGCTGCGTGCCGTGGGCGACACGCGCGGCCCCGCCGTGATCATTGCCTCTGGCTGCCTGGTTAACGTGGTGCTGGATATCATCTTTGTCGCTGTGTTGCATATGGAGGCGTTGGGCTGCGGCATCGCAGTGGCGCTGACCATTTGCTCCAATGCAACGATGATCGTGTTGCGCATGATGCGCGCTCCGGGTGCATGGCGTCTTTCGCTGTCTAAGCTCGGCATCGATCGCGGTATTTGCAAGAGTATGATCTCGTGTGGTCTGCCACTCGGTTTTCAATCGGCTGCCTATTCGATCTCGAACGTGCTGATCCAGGTGTCGGTTAATTCGTTTGGCGCCGATGTCACAACTGCTTGGGGTCTATCTGGGCGCCTGGATGGCATTATCTGGATGGTGACCGAGGCGCTCGGCGTATCGATCACTACGTTCTCGGCGCAGAACTTTGGCGCGCGCAATTACGAGCGAATGCGCAAGGGATATCACACGTCGCTCGTGCTGTCGTTTATGCTCATTGGTGGTCTGTCTGCCGTGCTGCTGGTGTTCTCGGGTCCGTTGTCGCGTCTGTTTGTCGACGATGTTTCGATTTCGGCGTACACCACGACGATTCTTCATTTCATCGCGCCGTTCTACGCGATCTTCTCGATTATCGAAAACGCGTCGGGCTCCATTCGCGGTGCCGGCGTGAGCTTGCAGCCCATGCTGCTCACGATTTTTGGCACCGTCGCGCTCAGGGTGATCTGGGTGTTTGCGATCATGCCCTTCGATCCGTCGCTCGAGCATCTTCTGCTGGTCTACCCCGTAACCTGGCTCATTACGGCCACGATGTTCACCATCTACCACCACAGCGGCAACTGGCTAGGCCGCGCCACCGCCTAATTGATCCGTAGGGGACGGAGGAAAACGGATCATTGCTCTCCGTCGCGATGTCGATGATCCGTTTTCCTCCGTCCCCTTCGGATCAATTAGTATTCGATGCCTTGGCGGGCTAAGAGGCCTTCGTCGAAGTAGTGTTTGACGGGGCGCATTTCGGTGACTAAGTCCGCGAGGTCGGCCAACGGCAGCAGCCCGCGGCCGGTGAGCACGAGCTCTGTGGTGGTAGGCTTCAGTGCGATCAGCCCCTCCACATCCTTGCGCGTCACGAAACCTCGGCGCATGGCCTCGCCGAGTTCGTCCAAAATCAGAACATCGACCTGTGATATCTGCTCGCATGCGAGCTCCATGATCTGCGCCGCGCAGGCCTCGGGCGTGTCGCGGTCGGCTTGTACGATGCGCAGACCCAAACGGGGCGCCGCATCATGCTCGGCGCAGTGCAGTTTCTTGGCAAACTGCAGCATGAGCACGTTAAGCCCATAGCCCGTCGCGCGCAAGGCGAGCCCCAAAGCAGCCGTCGTCTTGCCCTTGCCGTCGCCCGTATATATTTGAACCTTGCCGACTTCCAGTGATGCCATCTCTGTCCTTTCGTGCCCGGCGTCGGTTTATCGCCGTCCGGGTTGGGTATTCTAGAAAACATTATCAACCCCAGTAGATGGAGTTCAAGCAGATGGAGATGGATGACAACAAGCGTAGACGGAATATGATCCTCTACGTGCTCATCGCCTTCGTCGTCTACCTCGTGCTCTCGACCGTTCTGTTCCCCAACATCGGTCACACGCAGCAGATTACGGAGACCGATTACTCGACGTTTGTGAAAGCGCTCGACAAGAAGAGCGTCGAAAAGGTCGAGTACAACACCGACGACTATACGATTTATTACACCAAGAAGGGCGAGGACGAGAACATCGCCTATAAGACGACCGGTGTGCCGAACGATGCGGGCTTTACCGATCGCGTGCTTGAGTCTGGCGCTTCGCTGGAGTCGGTCGTTCCCGATAAGAACTCGGGTTTGATGACCTACTACCTGCTCACACTCATTCTTCCCATGGCGATTTTCTTCCTCATCGGTTGGTGGCTCAACCGCCGCATGAAGAAGGCTATGGGCGATGACGGCCCGTCGATGAACTTTGGCGGCGGCGGTTTTGGCGGCGGCGGACTGGGTAAGTCCGGCGCGCGCGTGATCGCCTCCAAGGACGTGGGCGTGACCTTTAAGGACGTCGCCGGCCAGGAAGAGGCGAAGGAGTCTCTCAAGGAGGTCGTCGACTTTCTGGAGAAGCCGCAGCGCTACGAGGAGATCGGCGCCAAGCTGCCGCGCGGTGCTCTACTTGTTGGCCCTCCGGGTACCGGTAAGACCCTGCTTGCCAAGGCTGTTGCCGGCGAGGCCGGTGTTCCGTTCTTTAGCATTTCGGGCTCTGAGTTCGTTGAGATGTTTGTTGGTCGCGGCGCTGCAAAGGTTCGTGACCTGTTTAAGCAGGCCAAGGAAAAGGCCCCGTGTATCGTCTTTATCGATGAGATCGATACCATCGGTAAGAAGCGCGATGGCGGCGGCTTTAGCGGCAACGACGAGCGCGAGCAGACGCTCAATCAGTTGCTGACCGAGATGGATGGCTTCGATAACCACAAGGGTATCGTTGTCCTTGCCGCAACCAACCGCCCCGACAGTCTCGATCCCGCTCTACTGCGCCCCGGTCGTTTTGACCGCCGCATCCCCGTCGAGTTGCCCGATCTGACCGGCCGTAAGAACATCCTCGAGCTCCACGCCAAGAGTGTGAAGACCGAGCCGCCGATCGATCTGACCGCGATTGCCCGCGCCACGCCCGGTGCCTCGGGCGCCGACCTGGCCAATATCATCAACGAGGGCGCCCTGCGCGCCGTTCGCGAGGGTCGCAAGCGTGCAACCCAGGACGACTTCGAGGAGTCAGTGGAAGTCGTCATTGCCGGCCAACAGCGTAAGTCCACGGTGCTGTCCGACCACGAGAAGCAGGTCGTTTCTTATCACGAGATCGGCCATGCCATCGTTGCCGCTCGCCAGAAGGGCTCTGCGCCGGTCACGAAGATCACCATCGTGCCGCGCACGAGCGGTGCTCTTGGTTATACCATGCAGGTCGAGGAGGACGAGCGCTTCCTGACCACACGCCAGGAGGTCTTGGACAAGCTCGCTGTCTATTGCGGTGGCCGCGCAGCCGAGGAGCTCATCTTTGGAGAGATGACGACCGGCGCCGCCAACGACATCGAGCAGGCTACTAAGCTCGCCCGTAATATGGTGACGCGCTTTGGTATGTCCGACGAGTTTGGCATGATGGCGCTCGGTACCGTGCAGAACGCGTATCTCAATCAGGACACGTCGCTCACCTGCGCCCCTGGTACGGCCGAGCGTGTGGACGCGATTGTCGCTAAGCTGATCGAGGACGCGCACGATCGCGCCCTGCAGATCCTCAAGGAAAACAAGTTCAAGCTCCATGAACTGGCTCGTTATCTGTACAAGAAGGAGACCATCACGGGTGAGGAGTTCATGAACCTCCTCACGCGCGAGAATCCGCTGATGCCCAAGCAACAGTAAAGCCGCGGTCGAGCCAGTAAACGCCGACGCCCCATTTGAGCAGCTTTCTCAAATGGGGCGTTTTGCTTGAGAGGGATGGAAATGAAGATCGTGGTGAGCGCCTGCTTGATGGGCGAGAGCTGCAAGTATAACGGGCTCGACAACTATCATCGCGAGTTGGTCGAGGCTTGCGAGCGCACGGGGACCGAGGCCCTCCTCGTGTGCCCCGAGGTCTTTGGTGGCCTGCCCACGCCGCGCAAGCCGTCCGAGATTGTGAACGGAGAGGTTCGTACCTGCGAGGGCATCTCGGTCGATCGCGAATTTCGCCTAGGCGCCCAACGTGCGCTCGACATGTGCGAGCAGGCGGGTGGGCCGGAAGAGATCGCCGCGTGCATTCTGCAGGACCGTAGTCCCTCGTGCGGCGCGGGCCATATCTACGACGGATCCTTCAGCGGCACGCTCACAACAGGTAACGGTGTCTTCGTTGACCTGCTCCTGCGCCACGGCTACCGCGTTATCCCGGCTAGCGAGTTCGACTCGAGCATGTTACGGCAATAAAAAACCGCCACAAAGGTATTGTCCCCTTTGTGGCGGTTTTGGTCGGTTAGGCCAGGATAGAATGGCCGTAGGCGTTTGCGGCCTTGATGGCGGCGGCGAACTTCTCGTCGGTGAAGGGCTCCGGGTTACCCTGCTTCCACTCGTTGGTGGCGTGGGCATACTCACACAGCGCCGGGATGTCGGCCTCGGTAAGGCCGACCTGCTCCAGCGTCACGGGCAGCCCCATCTGCTTGTTAAAGGCGGCGTAGCGCTCAAGGTTCTCGGTATCGCCCGTATAGGCAAACAGCACCAGCACGCCCAGGCTCACGACCTCGCCGTGTAGGTAGGAGCCCTCGCGCGGAATGCTGCAGGTGGCGTTGTAGAACGCGTGCGCCACGCTCGAGTTGTAGTAGTAATCGTTTTGGTTGGTCAGGTTGGAGACGTAGCCCGTGTTGACCACGATGTCGAGCGCGATCTGCTTGACGGCCTCGCTCGACAGGTTCTGGCGCACGTCCTCAAGACCCTGGACGCCATAGGTAAACAGTGGCTCGGAACAGGTGTGGGCGAGCGCCAGGCCAAGACCGGCGGTGTGCTCCAGGTTGCCGGCGCTCGTGGCGTACTCGACCTCGGGCTGTTTAGACAGGGCATCGCCCACGCCGGCCCAGAAGTACTCTGCCGGTGCCTCGGCGATGATCTTGGGGTTGATGAAGATGTGCGCCGGTCTGTTGGGGTACGAATAGCCCTCGAGCGAGCCGTCGTCGTTATACACGACGGCAATGGCGGTCGCGGCCGAGCAGTTGGAGCAGATCGTCGGCACCGTAAAGACGATCTTCTTGAGCTCGATAGCTGCGGTCTTCACGGTGTCGAGCGCCTTGCCGCCGCCGCATGCGATAAGCACGTCGGCTTCCTGGCAGGCAGGGGAGTTTACGACCTTGGCGATATTTGCGCGCGTACTGTTGGTGCCGTAGACGCGCGTCTCCAGAATTTCGACGTCGGTACCCGCCAGCGCAGCTTCGATACCGGGAAGTGCTGCGGCCAGTGCCCGCTTGCCACCGATGATCGCGACCTTCTTCGCGCCGTACTCGGCCAGCGCGCCGGGCAGCTCGTCAAAGCAATCCTCGCCAACGGTGTAGTCGCTCATTCCAATCGTGCGCATAGCAACCTTCTTTCGTTCGATAAA
The DNA here is from genome assembly GCA_938045065.1 of uncultured Collinsella sp. GTDB lineage: Bacteria > Actinomycetota > Coriobacteriia > Coriobacteriales > Coriobacteriaceae > Collinsella. The sequence goes on along the minus strand of CALIOA010000077.1, from coordinate 107,456 downwards.
GTGCTTTCAGGTATTTTGCTCCAAGAGAAGGTCCACAGCTGCGAGAAATTTCGAACGTATAAAACCAGTGTTGAGGGTTTTTCACCGGCGCGGAACGTGCTAGCATACACCGCATGAGTGTTGATGGGGACGAGTAGTCGGCCGTCCGCATGCTACAGAGAGCGGGGAGCGCTGAGAACCCGTGCATGCGACCGATGAAAATCACCCCGGAGCTGCGGTCCCAACGGACGCGCCGCACAGGCACGTCTTAGTAGATATCGCCGAGATGGTCGTCGATACAGATCAGCCGAGTAACGGATGCGAGCGCGCGGCGACGCGGGCGAGGGCATCTAAGCTGGGTGGTTAAGCGAAGAGCTTTTGCGGGCGTACGGCCCGTTTTGTGGCGCTTCGTCCCAGCTTGTAGGGACGGGCGCTTTTTGGTGCCCTACGGGCGTGCGCGCCCACGACATGAAAGGGGTACCGTGGCAAACGAGTACAAGCAGACGATGAATCTGCCCAAAACCGGATTTCCCATGCGTGCCGGTCTTTCCAAGTCCGAGCCCAAGCGACTCAAGGACTGGCAGGACAACAAGGTCTACGAGCAGGTTCTGAAGAAGAACGAGGGTCACAAGAAGTTCGTGCTGCACGACGGTCCTCCGTACGCCAACGGCCCGATCCACATCGGCCATGCCATGAACAAGATCTCCAAGGACATGATCAACCGCTACTGGATGATGCAGGGCTATGAGGTTCCCTACGTCCCCGGTTGGGACTGCCATGGCCAGCCGATCGAGCACAAGGTCGAGGAGAAGCTCGGCACCGAGAAGTTCAACCAGACCCCCACGGCCAAGATTCGTGAGCTCTGCAACGAGTTCGCAGTCGAGAACATTGAGCTGCAGAAGGCCGGCTTCCGTCGTCTGGGCGTGCTCGGCGACTGGGACAACCCCTACCTGACGCTCTATCACCAGCACGATGCTGCCGACATCGAGGTCTTCAAGGCCATGTTCGATAAGGGCATGATCTATCGCGGCCACAAGCCGGTTCACTGGTGCAAGCACTGCCACACCGCGCTGGCCGAGGCCGAGATCGAGTACTCCGACGAGACGAGCCCCTCCATCTTCGTTCGCTTTGAGATGACTTCTAAGCCCGCCGGCCTCGAGAACTTCGACGGCCCGGTCGACTTTATCATCTGGACGACCACGCCTTGGACCATCCCCTCCGACCAGGCCGTTTCCCTTAAGCCCGGCGCCTCCTACGTCGCCGTTGCGCACGACGGCCGTGCCGAGGTCATGCTCGAGGACCTGGCTCCCAAGTGCTGTGAGGAGTTTGGCTGGGAGTACACTCCGGTCATGGTCGACGGCAAGCCCTATGTGGTTCCCGCTGAGACCTTCCACCACATCCACTACAAGCAGCCGATCTTTGACGGTGTTGAGGGCGTGGCACTGCTGGCCGATTACGTCGGTGTCGATGACGGTACCGGTATCGTCCACAACTCGCCCGGCCACGGCGTCGACGACTACTTTGCCTGCCTCAAGGAGGGCATCACCGACATCTGCATGCCGGTCGATGACGACGGCAAGTTCTACACCGGTGAGGAGTTTGGCACCGGTGGCCCCTTCAGCGGCATGGATACCGACGAGGCCAACCCGCGCATCATCGAGTTCCTGCGCGAGCGCGGCACCCTGGTCCTCGAGAAGAAGATCACGCACAGCTATCCGCACTGCTGGCGCTGCAAGCACCCGGTGCTCTTCCGTGCTACCGACCAGTGGTTCGTCTCGATGGACAAGACGGGTCTGCGTGAGCAGGCTGGCAAGGAGGTCCGCGAGAACGTCAAGTGGTATCCGGCCCATGCCGCCAACCGCATTGGCGCCATGGTCGAGCAGCGTCCCGACTGGTGCATCAGCCGCCAGCGCAACTGGGGCGTGCCGATCCCCAGCTACACGTGCGCCGACTGCGGCGAGAAGGTCATGAACGACGCCACGCTCGACGCCGTCATCAAGCTCTTCCACGAGAAGGGCTCCGACGCCTGGTTCACCGACGCTCCCGAGAGCTACCTGGGCGAGGCCTGCGTCTGCCCCAAGTGCGGCGGCCATCACCTCAAGGCCGATAAGGACATCCTCGACGTGTGGTGGGACTCCGGCGTTTCCTGGAAGGCCGTCTGCGAGTATCGCCCCGAGCTTGAGTACCCGGCGGACGTGTACCTCGAGGGCTCCGACCAGCACCGCGGTTGGTTCCAGAGCTCGCTGCTCACCTCGGTGGGTGCCAACGGCCATGCTCCCTACAAGGCGGTCGTCTCGCAGGGCTTCACGCTCGACGGCCAGGGCCGCAAGATGTCCAAGTCGCTCGGCAACGTCATCGACCCCAATAAGGTCTGTGACGAGATGGGCGCCGACATCATCCGCCTGTGGGTTGCCTCCGTCGACACCAGCTCCGATGTGTCCATCGACCACGAGATTCTCGCTCGTACGTCCGATGCCTACCGTCGTTTCCGCAACACGCTGCGCTTCCTGCTTTCCGAGCTCGAGGGTCAGTTTGAGCCCGAGACCGATGGCGTCGCTTTTGCCGACCTGCTGCCGCTCGACAAGCTCATGGTTGCCCGCCTGACCCAGGTCCAGGCCGAGGTCGACGATGCCTACGCCAGCTACGAGTTCCCGCGCGCTTACCGTGCGCTTTACGACTTCGTCGTTACCGAGCTTTCCAACGTGTATCTCGACGCCCTGAAGGATCGTCTGTACTGTGACAAGCTCGGCTCGCTCGAGCGCCGCAGCGCCCAGACTGTGCTGGCCGAGCTCTTCTCGATGCTCATGCGCGACCTGCAGCCGATCCTGTCCTACACGGTCGACGAGGCCATGGCCTATGCGCCCGCCGGTTGCGTCGATCACCAGAAGTACGCCGCGCTGCTCGATTGGTACAAGTCGCCCATTACGGTCGACGAGGCCAACGAGTTTGAGGGCGTGCTCGAGGCTTCTCTCGAGCTCCGTAGCGCTGTGACCAAGGCCCTTGAGGATGCCCGCTCCGCCGGTACCTTCACCAAGAGCCAGCAGGTCCGCGTCAAGGCGGTCGTTCCCGCCGAGATGTACGCGCTGCTGACCGGTGATAAGGCCGTCGACCTGGCCGAGTTCTACATCGTTTCCGATGTTGAGCTGACCCAGGGCGAGGAACTCTCCGTTGCCATCGAGGCAGCCGAGGGCGAGTGCTGCGACCGTTGCTGGAACTACCGCACCACCGTTGGCGAGTACAACGGCCACGCACATATCTGTAAGCGCTGCGCTGATGCGCTGTAGGTTACGGCGTTCGTAGAACGCCGTAACCTACCGACGCTGCAAACGCCCCTAAGCGGCAATCTGACGTTCAATCGTCGGTCGCGTACCAAAGTACGCTTCCCTCCTCTTTCACGTCACCTTGCTCGCTTAGGGACGTTTTCGCTGTTGGCGACGGTAATGCGGCGTTTCTATGGACCTAGTCGTTGGGGACGTTCTTAAACGACTAGTCAAACAAGAACGTCCCCAACGACTACCTGTGTCATATTCAAGCGGCATTCTGTTTTTCGGAATGTCGCTTTCGTTTTATGCTGATTATTTCGCTAGCGTTGGTGGATATGTCGTGCGCCCTGCGTGTGACAATATAAGATGGTTAATTGCGTTAAACGGAATTCGATTGTTCTGAGGGTAGGGGATTTCTTTGGGTCGTACTGGGGATATGACGCCGCCTTTGCGTTGGCGGTTGGGTGTTGCTGGTGGGGTAGCGCTCGTTGTGTTGCTTGTTGACCAGCTGACCAAGCTTGCGGTTCGTGCCGTGGGCGACGCTTTGCATGTGACCATCATCCCCGGTGTCATCGACTTTATGTTTGTCCGTAATATCGGTGCCGCCTTTAGCATGGGCGAGGGGCATGGTGTTGCGTTTGCTTTGCTGGCGCTGGCGGTCATTGTCGCCATTGCTGTGTACTTGCTCCGTGCACCTCAGCTCGCTCGGCTTGAGGTTGTGGGCATGGCGATGGTTGCGGGCGGCGCCATTGGCAACGCGATCGACCGTCTTGCTTTTGGCTTCGTGACCGATTTTATTGCCACTACCTTCATTGATTTCCCCGTCTTTAACGTTGCGGACATCGGTATTACCGTGGGTGTCGTGCTCGCCCTCGTTGGTTACATGTTCTTGAGCCCTGCGGCCCGCGAAGTCGATGCGACTGCCGAGCTCAATGCCCGTGATGAGGCACGCGCCAAGCGCAAAGCCAAGCAGCGTGGGGAGCGTGCCCGCAAGATTCGCGAAAGGAATGAGCGCTAATGGCCGACATCCATATCCTTGTTGCCGACGATTGCGCTGGCCAGCGTCTCGATGCCTATCTGGGTGCCAATGACGGCTGCCCTACGCGCTCTGCCTGTGCACATCTGATCGAAGGCGGCGCCGTTGCCGTCAACGGCGAGACCTGCCTGTCAAAAAAGTATGCCGTGCGCGCCGGCGACCGCATCTCGGTTGACTTGCCCGAGCCGCACGATCCGACCGACGTGATTCCCGAGGCCATCCCGCTCGACATTCGCTATGAGGACGACTATCTCATCGTGCTCTCTAAGCAGCGTGGCCTGGTGTGCCATCCTGCGCATGGCCACGAGAGCGGTACGCTTGCGAATGCCCTGGTCTATCACTGCGGTATCGACCATCTGGGCACCGTTCAGGGCGAGGACCGCCCCGGCATCGTGCATCGTCTGGATCGCGATACCTCGGGCCTTATGCTCGCGGCTAAAGACGACGATACCCAGCGCGCGCTCCAAAATCTTATCCGTACGCGCACGCTCGACCGCCGCTACATTACGCTTGTTCACGGTCACATTGCCATGGACGAGGGCACTATCAATACCGGTATCGCCCGTTCTACGCGGGACCGCGTGAAGATGGCGGTTTCCGATGATCCCTTTGCACGCCAGGCCATCACGACCTTTAAGGTCCTCGAGCGCTTCGATTCCACGCGTTTTGACGACGGCTATACCCTCGTCGAGTGCCACCTATTTACGGGCCGCACACATCAGATTCGCGTGCATATGCGCCATATCAACCACGCCTGCGTGGGCGATCCGCTTTACGGCAAGTGCGATGCGCGCGCTGACCAGGGCCTGACCAGGCAGTTCCTGCATTCCTGGCGCGTGGCATTCGATCATCCCGTGACGGGGGAGCGCATTGAGTGCCGTGATGAGCTACCGTGGGATCTTGCGGCGGTTCTGGATGATCTGGCCCCGCGTTCGCTCGGCCGTACTGCCGCTGGCGACGAAATCGTCCCGCAGCTCGGTCTGCTCGAAGCCTAGCCAGTATTAGGTGGTTTCTTGAACTCGGTAAGCCTGCGGTAAGATATACGGTTGTTTACGTAACGCGTTGCTGGGAGCCTGCATGCTCGCCTTTTTACAAACCAACACACCCATCGTGATCTTCAACCAGATTGTTGTCACGCTGCTCACGGTCTGCTTTCTGTACCAGGTGGTCTTCTTTGTCATTGGCGCTCTTCGTGGCGAGGTCGCGCCTCCCAAGGCAAAAAAACTCCATCGCTATGCTTTCTTTATTGCGGCACATAACGAGGAGGCCGTGATTGCCAACCTCGTTCGCTCCATCAAGGACCAGGATTATCCGTCCGAGCTTATCGAGGTCTTCGTGGTCGCCGATGCCTGCACCGACAACACCGCGCAGCTCGCGCGCGAGGCCGGTGCCATTGTTTACGAGCGTAATGACCTCGCTCGCAAGGGCAAGAGCTGGGTCATGGACTTTGGTTTCGATCGCATTCTCAACGAGTATCCCGACACGTTTGAGGGCTACTTCATCTTCGATGCCGACAACGTCATCTCCCGCGATTACGTGTCTAAGATGAACGACGCCTTTGACCAGGGATTCCATGTGGTCACGAGCTATCGCAACTCCAAGAACTTCGGCAGCTCGTGGATCTCGGCAGCTAATGCTACCTGGTATCTGCGCGAGGCGCGCTTTCTCAACAACGCGCGCAATATCTGCAAGACGTCCTGCGCTGTCTCGGGATCGGGCTACCTTATCTCCGCCAGCGTTATCGAGGGCATGCACGGCTGGCAGTTCCACACGCTGACCGAGGATATCCAGTTCACTACGTTCTGCGCCATTCACGGCATTCGCATTGGCTATGCGCCGGCGGAGTTTTTTGACGAGCAACCCGTGACGTTCAAGGCATCCTGGAAGCAGCGTATGCGCTGGACCAAGGGCTTTTACCAGGTGTTCTTTACCTACGGCAAGCATCTTGTCAAGTCGATGTTCCGCTATCGCCGCTTTGCCGCCTACGACATGTTCATGACGATCGCCCCGGGCATGCTGCTGTCTTTGATCTCGATGCTCGCCAATGCCACGTTCCTCATCGTGGGCGGCCTTTCGCACGGCTTCTTGGCTACCGAAGTCGAGATGCAGGCGTGTGCCGCTTCGCTCATTATGACCTTTGCGATGATGTACCAGACCTTCTTTATCCTGGCGCTGCTCACGACCATCTTTGAGTACAAGCATATTCACTGCGCACAAAAGTGGCGCCTGGTGACCAACCTGTTTACCTTCCCGATCTTTATGTTCAGCTATATCCCCATCACGGTTGCCGCGCTGTTCCTGAAGGTCGACTGGGTTCCTACCCAGCATGCCGTAAACGTCACCCTCGACGAGGTCATGCAAGGCGCCAAATAACCACCACCAAAACCACCACAAAGGGGACAGGCACCTTTGTGGTGGTTTTTGTATTTGATCGCTCAGTTGAGGGAGTTTCGATGTTCTATATCCCGTTTTGGATTTGCATCTTTGCCGGCGCGGTCATTGATGCCCGAGAGCGACGGTTTCCCAATGAGCTTGCCGGCGCATGTGCCGTGGCGGCTTTTGCGGGCGTTTGGCTCGACAAGGGTGTTAACACAACGCTTGACCACGCAGGTCTTGCCGTCATCGTGTATCTTGCTCTCGTGCTGACTGAGTCCCTCTGGCGTCGTCTTCGCCAAACCTCGGGCATTGGCATGGGAGATGTCAAGGCGCTCTTCGCGCTTTGCACGCTCGATCCTATGGGTGGCATCGTGGCATTTGCTGCCTCGCTCCTGGCGCTTGCCATCACCTGCCTCATCACAAAATCGCGCTCCCTGCCATTGCTCCCGTTTTTGGTGCCGATTTTTGCCATAATCGAGGTCGTGGGCTGCACGTTGTAACCGATTGCGCATCCTTCTTAAGGAGCATGCCATGACAACTAATCAAGAAACGGCCGTCATTAAGGCGTGCATGGACCGTATTCCCTCGGCATTGCCGCCCGAACTTGTCGAGCGCATTGCCGCCGATCGTGCTTCGGGCTATGTCAACCCGTATCGTTGCAACGACGACCAGGTCATCCGTCGTGTTGATCGCGCTGCCGACAAAGGCACGCTTATGCGTCCCGCGTTTATGCGCGATACCGAAAAGATTCTTCATCTTCCGGCGTACACGCGTTATGCAGGCAAAACGCAGGTCTTTAGCTTCCGTAGCAATGACGATCTGTCGCGCCGCGGTTTGCACGTGCAGCTGGTCTCGCGTATCGCTCGCGATATCGGGCGCGCTCTGGGGCTCAATTGCGATCTGATCGAGGCGATTGGTCTGGGCCACGACTTGGGACACACGCCTTTCGGCCATGCCGGCGAGCGCTTCCTCAACGATATCTATCATGAGCGTACCGGCCGCTTCTTTTTCCATAACGTGCAGTCGGTCCGTGTGCTCGATGCCCTATATGGCCGCAATGTGTCGCTCCAGACGCTCGACGGCGTGTTGTGCCATAACGGCGAGTACGAGCAGCGCGAGTTTGAGCTCTCGGACATGGGCTCCTTTGACCAGTTCGACCGAACTGTCGAGGACTGCATTGCCACGGGCTATGGCGCCATTGAGCACCTGCGTCCCATGACGCTCGAAGGCTGCGTGGTTCGCATCTCGGATATCCTTGCCTATGTTGGACGCGATCGCCAAGACGCCATTGCGGCGGGCCTGCTGGCGCCCGACGCGTTTGACGATGGCCTGGGCGGGGCTTACAACAGCTGGATACTTACGCATGCCTCCATCGATATCGTTGAGCACAGCTATGGCAAGCCGCGCATCGAGATGAGCGAGGACCTGTTTGAGGAAATCCGCCGTGCCAAGCGCGAGAACTACGAGAAGATCTATAGCAAGGGCGGCATCGAAGGCGACTCCGAGGCGGAGCTGCGCGAGGCCTTCGATAAACTTTATGACCGTTGCCTGCAGGATATAAACGAAGGCGATGAGTCCTCGTACATCTTTAAGCACCATATTTCTCGCATTGAGCAGCAGCTTTCCTACTACGATCGCGTCTATGCCTGGCAGGACGATAAAGATCAGACCGTAGTGGATTACATTTCGAGCATGACGGACGGCTATTTCTGCGAGCTGACGAGCAAGTTGTTCCCGGGGTTGAAGTTTCCGCACCGTACCTATATTAACGAACGGTAGTTCGTATATATTCGGTATACTGTTAGTGGAAAACGTTTTTGATTGATGCACGGGATGGCTATGGACGACCTTTTTTCTGCCTCGACGCGCGAGCGTTCCTTTCAGAATGCGCCGCTTGCGGTGCGCATGCGCCCCAATTCGCTCGATGAGTACGTGGGTCAGCAAAAGGCCGTCGGTAAGGGCTCATGGTTGCGTGCCGCGATCGAGCACGACGTGCTTTCGAGCGTGATTCTGTACGGGCCTGCCGGTACGGGTAAGACGACGCTGGCCCATATTATCGCCAACCATACCAAGAGCGAGTTTGTCGAGGTCAGCGCCGTCACGGGTACCGTGAAGGACCTGCGTCGCGTGATCGACGAGGCAAAGACTCGCCTGAATACGTATGACCGTCGTACCATCCTGTTTATCGACGAGATTCATCGCTTTTCGAAGTCACAACAGGATGCCTTACTGCATGCGGTTGAGAACCGTACCGTCATTATGATTGGTGCCACGACGGAGAACCCGTACTTTGAGGTCAATTCGGCGCTGCTTTCGCGTGGTCGTGTTGTGGAACTTGAACACCTTAAGGACGAGGACATTGCCACACTGATCGAGCGTGCGCTCGAGGCTCCGCATGGTCTGAACGGTAAGTTCTCGGCCGATGAGGATACGGTTAAGACCATTTGTACGCTGGCTGCGGGCGACGCTCGATCGGCGCTCACGACGCTCGAGCTTGCGAGCGAGATTGCCGTCACGCGTCCCGATACGGAAGGGACGCCAGCGCCGGCGGCGGGGGAGCGCTATCCCATCACCGTGGATGACGTTAAGATCGCCAACCCGCGTCGTGGTTTTTCGTACGACAAAAACGGCGACATGCACTACGACATTATCAGTGCGTTCATCAAGTCTATGCGCGGAAGCGACCCCGATGCCACGATCTATTGGCTCGCGCGTATGATTGACGCAGGGGAGGATCCTAAGTTTATCGCTCGCCGCATTATGATTCAGGCCTCGGAGGACGTTGGTAACGCCGATCCGCAGGCGCTTTTGGTGGCACATGCTGCGTTTAAATCCGCCGAGGTCATTGGCTATCCCGAATGTCGCATTAACCTGGCTCAGGCTGCGCTCTATGTGTGCTTGGCGCCAAAATCCAACGCGTGCGAGGCCTCGATCGATGCGGCGCTGGCCGATATCCATTCAAGTGGGCTGCGCGAAGTGCCGAGTTATCTGCGCGACCGTCATCGCCCGGGCAGCGACGAGTACGGTGTGTATAAGTATCCGCACGATTATCCCGAGGGCTGGGTCGACCAGCGCTATTTGCCCGAAGGCTTAGAACGCGGTGCATTTTGGCAGCCTGCCGGCCGCGGTTGGGAAGAATGGCGCGTAGAGCAAAGCGAACGCGACCGCAGCGGGAATGCGCCGAAGTAGCTGCTGATAATTTTGTCCCACGTTGCTGCTCTTGGCATGTTCGGTCCCCTTTGGGGTACCATGAAAAGCGTCTGTATTTCGATTCCTTTGGGAGGCTTGTATGAGTCCCATTCAAATCGCCTTGCTGCTGCTCGCCGTTGCCGGCGTGTGGGCTATCGTTGAGCTTGCGCTCACCCTGCGCAAGACCCGCACCGTTGTCGACTCGCTCGATAAGACCGTGAACGACCTCAACAACACCATCGCCGAGGCTCAGCCTGTGGTGGCAAAGCTCGATGGCGCTGTCGATGAGCTTACGCCGGCGCTTGCCCAGATGGAGCCGCTGCTTAAGTCGAGCAAGACGGCAGTTGATGCCCTTACCTCAAATCTCGTAGAGGTCGAAGCCGTGGTTCGCGACATTTCCGAGGTTACGGGCAGCATGGCCGAGGCCAGCAATGCTGTGTCGAGCGTGACCGACTCTGCCGCCGGTGCTGTGCAGAAGCTCTTCAATAAGGTGAAGGCTCCTGCAGCTGACACCGAGCGCAAGCTCGCCGCTGCTGCTGCGGAGGCAGAGCGGCCTACCGATCGCGTCCTAATTGGCGAGGACGAGGCCGCCGCGGGCGACGATGATGGCCAGAAGACTGTAGCCAAGCCGGCTCAGTATTACACTTACACGCCCGCCGAGACCTCTGAGGAGTCCTGCGATGAGTAGCGAAGCAACCTGCCCTATCACGCTGACCGTTGCCGGTGACCCGCGTCTCGCTCGCCTTGTGCGCATGACGGCAGCCAACGTTGGTGCCCTGTGCTCTATGTCTGTCGATCGCATTGAGGACATCCGCATGGCTGCCGAGGAGGCTTTCATTTTTGGTTGCACCGCGGTGGACTGCGACGACATCACCATCAAATTCGATGTCGATGAGACCCACGTTGGCATGACTATTACCTTTGGTGACCAGGCTACGGTCGATGAAGACGACCAGGCTGCGGTGTATGCCGAGCTCATCCTCGCGAGCGTGTGCGACTCCTACGAAAAGACTGCGGCGCCCCTGACGCTTTCCCTCGACCTCAAGGCGGATATCTAATATGACCGAACGTTCCCGGAGCGGCAAGACCGCTTGGGACAAGGAGAAAACCCGCGAGCTGTTTCGTCGCTACAAAGAGACCGGTGATCCGGACGCCCGCGAGCAGCTCGTCATGTCCCATATGAACCTGGTAAGGTTTCTTGCCAACAAATTTAAGAATCGCGGCGAGCCGCTCGACGACCTCATGCAGGTCGGCTATCTGGGTTTGCTCAAGGCTATCGACCGTTTTGATCCCGAGCGCGGACTCGAGTTCACGACGTTTGCGACACCCACTATCCTGGGCGAGATCAAACGCCATTTCCGCGACAAGGGCTGGAGCGTGCGCGTACCGCGTCGTCTGCAGGAGCTCTCGGCCAAGGTCAACCAGGCTACTGACAAACTTACCAACGAGCTGCAGCGTTCGCCCAAGGTTGAGGAGATCGCTGAGTATCTAGATGTGACTGTCGATGAGGTCCTCGAGGCTATGGAATCGTCTTCGGCCTATACCTCGGTGCCCATCGAGGCTCCTGGTGCGTCCGATTCCGACGATGCGCCGTCGATTCTCGACCGTTACGCCGACGATGACAACGAGCTCGACTTTACCGATGACCGCCTGGTGATCGAGGAAGCCATCCGCGATTTCTCGCCGCGCGAGCGCGAGGTGATCGAGCTGCGCTTTGTGAAGGGCATGACCCAGATCGAGATCGCCAAGAAGCTGGGTATTTCTCAGGTGCAGGTTTCGCGTCTGCTGCGCCGCACGCTTAAGAAGATTCAGGACAAGATCGACCCCGACGGAGTGATGATTCGTTCATGAGTGAGCACCCCCAACAAACCGATCGCGTGCTGCGCGACACCCGCATTCTGACGCTGCGCATTTGGGCTGTTGTCGGCTGCATTGTTATTGCTGCTGTCATCTTTAACCTTATGGGCATCCTGGCACCGGTTATTGAGTTTCTTGCCGTCGGCTCCATCATTGCTTTTGTGATGTCCCCGATCACCAATTGGCTCGAGCACCATGGCGTGAATCGCGGCATCGGTTCGCTTATCGCGCTTATTGTTGTTGTTGCCGTGCTCATCGGTGTCGTTTGCATCTTGTCGCCGATTCTCTTTGGTCAGATCATGGAAGTCCTGAGCCGCCTGCCCGAGCAGCTTCGTGTTGCAGGTGGCGATCTCAACGAGATGATCTCGCATGCCAAGACGCTCAACAACACGCCGCTCAAGGAGTATTTGGACGATAATCTTTCGTCGCTGGTTGCCGTGGCATCGAAGTATGTGTCTCAGATTGCCGCCGAGCTTGGTCGTGGTGTGTTCCCGCTCATCACCAATACAGCGTCGCAGCTGTTTGTTATCTTCCTTGGCCTGGTGCTTGCCTACTGGATGGCCTGCGACTACCCTCGCATGCACCACGAGATTTGCACCATCATCGGTCAGGAGAAGGAGACCTCGTACCGCTTTATGGTCGCCATTCTTTCTCGCTCTGTCGGCGGCTACATGCGCGGTATGGTCGTGACGTCCATCTGCGGTGGTTTCCTCGCCTTTATCGGTTTTATGATCATCGGCCATCCGTATGCGGCGCTCATGGCTATCTTTACCGGCATCATGCATTTGGTTCCGGTCGTCGGTCCTTGGGTGAGCGCAGCAATCGCCACGGTACTCGGTTTCATGTTCAGCCCCATGTTGGCGTTTTGGACGCTTATCGTGACGATGATCGCGCAAAACGTCACCGATAACGTGATTTCGCCTAAGGTTATGCAGAGCTCGGTGCAGGTGCATCCCATCATGAGCCTCACGGCGCTCGTTATTGGCTCGGCACTCATGGGCCCCATCGGCATGATTATTGCCATCCCGCTGTGTGCGGCCCTCAAGGGTATCTTCGTGTACTACTTCGAGAATGAGACCGGCCGCCAGCTTGTGGCCTATGACGGAGCCGTGTTTAAGGGCACGCCGTACCGCGATGCCGATGGCAACCCGGTCGCCGCTTACGACGCGCTCGGTGACGACACCTTCATCTATGAGTCCGAGCTCATCGGTAACGAGACTGCGCCCGAGGCCCAGGCGATGCCTAAGCCCGAGTTCGATAATCCCTGGATCAAGCTCTCGGGTTTGCAACCCGATGCCACGGGCTTCTTCAAGAATCCCTTCGCCAAGGACGATGACTCCAACTCGGACGACGATACCAAAACCGGCATCGACGGCTCCATGGACGATGACGACAACTAGCGGGGTAATTCGGGTTAATATTCATACGCGCTAACATGCAATTTCGCTGAAGGGCCGGCATTGTGCCGACCCTCTTTTTTGCACTTGCGCGGCGGGATGGTAATATCGTTACGTTTGAACTGTTTCGATGTGAAACCGAGGAGATTCCCTCTATGAGTGCTGACTACCCGTCAATGACTACGGCCGAGATCCGCTCCAAGTTCCTCAACTTCTTTGAGGAGCGCGGTCTTAAGCTCTATCCTTCTTCGTCCCTCGTCCCCGATGATCCCTCGCTGCTGCTTGCCAACGCCGGCATGAACCAGTTTAAGGAGTACTACCAGGGCAAGAAGACCATGAAGGAGATCGGCGCGATCTCCTGCCAGAAGTGCGTCCGCACCAACGACATCGATTGCATCGGCGAGGACGGCCGTCACCTGTCCTTCTTCGAGATGCTCGGCGATTTCTCTTTTGGCGGCGTCTCCAAGGAGCAGGCCTGCGCTTGGGCTTTTGAGCTCATCACCAAGGAGTTCAAGCTGCCGCTCGACCGCCTGTACTTCACCGTCTTTACCGAGGACGACGAGACCCATGACGTGTGGCGCTCCCTGGGCGTTGCCGAGGATCACATCTCGCGTCTGGGCGAGGACGACAACTTCTGGGCCGCTGGCCCCACCGGCCCCTGCGGTCCGTGCTCCGAGATCTACTTTGACATGGGCGAGGAGGTCGGTTGCGGCAGCCCCGACTGCAAGCCCGGCTGCGACTGCGACCGCTTCTTGGAGTTCTGGAACCTCGTGTTTACCCAGTACGACCGCCAGGAGGACGGCTCCATGCCGGAGCTGCCGCACCGCAACCTCGATACGGGCATGGGTCTGGAGCGCATGGCCGCTATCATGCAGCACAAGACCGCCAATTACGACGGCGATCTGATGCAGCATCTCATCAAGCTCGGTGAGGAGATCAGCGGCAAGACCTATGACGCCGATGACTACTCCGGCGCCAGCCGCTCCCTGCGCATTATCGCCGACCACTCTCGTGCCGTCGACTTTATGATCTCGGACGGCATCCTGCCCGGTAACGAGGGCCGCGAGTACGTTCTTCGCCGTCTGCTCCGCCGTGCCGTGTTCCACGGTCGCCTGCTGGGCATCGAGGGCGCCTTCCTGACCAAGTTCATTGACGAGGTTAACGCTCAGATGGGCGATGCCTATCCCGAGCTGCTCAAGAACGTCGCGCTCGTCAAGGGTATCGTCGCTTCCGAGGAGGAGCGTTTCTCCACGACGCTCGACAACGGCCGTGTTTACCTGGACGAGGCCCTGGCCGCACTCGCCGAGGGCGCTGTGCTTCCGGGCGACGTTGCCTTTAAGCTGCACGATACCTTCGGTTTCCCCATCGACCTGACCGTCGAGATTGCCGGTGCCGCTGGCCATGACGTCGACATGGACGGCTTCACCGCCTGCATGGAGGACCAGAAGGCCCGTGCTCGCGCCAACGCCAAGGGCGATGCCTGGGGCAGCTTCAACGACGTTTGGGTCGAGCTTTCCGACAAGGTTGCCGCGACCGAGTTCGACGGCTATGACAACGACGTCATCGAGGGCGCCAAAGTTGTTGCCATCGTGCGCAACGGCGAGTCCGTCGAGTCCGCTGCCGCCGGCGAGGACGTCGAGGTCGTGCTCGACCGCACCCCGTTCTATGCCGAGATGGGTGGCCAGCAGGGCGACGCCGGCGAGCTTTGTGCCGAGGGCGTTGCGCTGACTGTTGCCGACACCAAGAACCACAACGGCCTGTATGCTCACGTCGCCCACGTTGCCGAGGGCACGTTGACCGTCGGTGCTACCGTGACTGCCGCGCTCGACGCCGAGCGCCGTGGTTTCCTGCGCCGCAACCACACCGCTACCCACCTGCTCGACGCTGCGCTTAAGCAGGTCCTGGGCGAGCATGTCTCCCAGGCTGGCTCGCTGGTGACGCCTGAGCACCTGCGCTTTGACTTCACGCACTTCGAGGCCCTGTCCTCCGAGCAGCTCAAGGCTGTCGAGGACCTGGTCAACCAGCAGATCTTCTCTTCCAAGCCGGTCGTGACCCGTGTCATGGGCATCGACGAGGCTAAGGCTGCCGGCGCTGTCGCCCTGTTTGGCGAGAAGTATGGCGACGTCGTCCGCGTTGTCTCCGTGGGCGCTGAGGACCAGCCGTTCTCCCGCGAACTCTGCGGTGGCACACACGCTGCCAACACCGCCGAGATCGGCCTGTTCAAGATCATTTCCGAGTCCTCCACGGGCTCCAATGTCCGCCGTATCGAGGCCGTGACCTCTAAGGGTGCCCTCGACTATATGGCCGACCGCCTGGCACTCGTTGACGCCGCCGCCGCTGCGCTCAAGTGCCGCGTGGATGAGGTTCCCGCTCGTGTGGAGAACCTGCAGGCCGAGCTGCGCGAGACGTCCAATAAGCTCAAGAAGGCTCTGACCGGTGGCTCCTCCGACGCCATCTCCAGCGCCATCGAGGGCGCCGTCGAGCTCGACGGCTATAAGCTCGTTGTCGCTGAGCTCCAGGGCCTTGAGGCTGCCGACCTGCGCAACGTATGGGATACCGTGCATCAGAAGGTCGCCGGCCCTGTCGCTTGTGTCGTCGCCAGCGTGACTGAGAAGGGCACTCCGGCCCTGCTCGCTGCCGGCTCTGATGACGCCGTCAAGGCCGGTTTCCACGCCGGTAACGTGATCAAGCAGATCGCGGGTCTGGTCGACGGTCGCGGTGGCGGTCGTCCCAACATGGCCCAGGCCGGTGGCAAGAATGCTGCCGGCATCGCCGATGCCCTCGCGGCCGCTAAGACCGCGCTCGGCGCCTAAGAATCTAAGAAGTCACTGTGGTTGCGCTCGCGCTGGACATAGGGGAGACCAGGATTGGCATCGCCGTCTCGAGTCGTGATGGCAAGATGGCGATGCCTGTCAAGGTGCTTCCGGCTGCCGAGGTCACCGGTATGGCCAAGACGTTCCGCTACCTGGTTGAGGACTATGAGCCCGACATCCTGGTAAGCGGACGTCCCCTGACCATGGCCGGTGAGCCCGGCCCTCAGGCCGAGCGCGTTGCCGCTGTGGCGCAAAAGATTGCCGACGAGCTCGATCTTCCGTTGGAGTTTGAGGACGAGCGTCTGTCCTCGCAAGAGGCCAAGCGTATCCTGCGCGAGCAGGGACTCAACGAAAAGCAGATGAGGGGCAAGATCGACATGATTGCCGCCAGCCTGTTTTTGCAGACGTGGCTCGATCGTAAAAACGAGGAGGTTTCGCATGCCTAGTGCTTCCGATCCGCGCCAGCCGAATCGTACACAGCAGCCGGCGTCGCGCCCTGCCCAGCCTGGCCAGCGTCCGGCACAGCCGACGCAGCGCGCAGCTCAGCCTGCCGCGCGCCCGGCGCAGTCCTTCTCTCGTTCGGCCCAACCTGTTCATCGGACGGGTCAGCAGCCTTCTGCTCGTTCGGTTCAGCATTCGGCTTCTCACGCGGTTCAGCAGCCCACTGCTCGTACGGCCCAGCCTGCAGGCGGCACCCGCTTTAAGCAGCAGGCACCTACCCAGCGAACGCAGGCCCCCCAATCGCATTCGCATCACGCTCGTGGTTCGCATGGCGTTGCTCCGGCGACCCGCTCGAGCTACAACACGCATGCTCGTCGCGGTGCTCAAAAGAAAAGCTCCCCGGTGCCTATGATTATCGGTGGCGTTGTTGCCGTGCTTGCGCTTGTCGCGATCGTTTTCTTTGTCGTGCCAGCCGTCAAGGGCTTCTTTGGCGGTGAGGGTGCGAAAGTCGTTGCAGGCCAGCAGGTTACTATCACGATTCCCGATGGTGCCTCGGGTGACAGCATCGCTTCGATTCTCTCCGAGAACCATATCGTAGAAAATCCCAAGGATTACTATGCGGCGGTGAAAAAGCTCAACGCCGATATGTCGCTCAAGCCTGGTGATTATTCGTTCACCACACTCATGGATGCGACCAAGGTTGTTCAGCAGCTCATGGAAGGCCCCAACGCGGGCTCCAATACGCTGACTATCCCTGAGGGCCTGACGGTCGATCAAGTCGCCGACCGTGTGGCCCAGGCCTACGACAGCATCTCTAAGGAAGACTTCCTCAACCAGGCCAAGGCCTCCAACTACGTGGACGACTATAGCTTCCTTAAGGGCGCCGCCAACGATTCGCTCGAGGGTTTCTTGTTCCCCAAGACCTATTCGCTGGGCGATTCGCCGACGGCCGATGACGTGATTCGCGCTATGCTCGATCAGTTTAAGACCGAGTACAAGTCGCTTGACTTTGCGAGCTGCGAAGCCAAGATCAAGGAACGCTACGGTGTGGAGATGTCCGACTACGACATCGTCAACTTGGCCTCTATCGTTGAGCGCGAGGGCCTCAACGCCGATCAACGTGCGCATGTGGCCTCGGTTTTCTACAACCGCCTTGCCGGCAAGCTCGACGGTCTGCGCTATCTCAATAGCGATGCGACTATGATGTATGTCACCGGTGGCGAGGTTACCGCCGACGACCTGCAGAGCGATAGTCTGTATAACACCTATAAGCATGAGGGTCTGCCACCCACGCCCATCTGCTCTCCGTCGCTCGAGGCACTCAAGGCCACGCTTGAGCCGACCGACTCCGATGACCTGTATTTCTACATTACGCAGGACGAGGAGTACTTCTCGCAAACCTACGAAGAGCATCAACAGTCTTGGAATTAGCATGAGGATTTTTAGCCCCAAACGTTACGTTGCCTCGGTCGATCGCATCGACCTTAATACCCTGTGGGCCGACGGCAAACGCGCCATTCTGCTCGATCGCGATAACACCCTGGTGCCGCGCGACACCGAGCAGGTTCCCGCCGCGGTTTCCGCTTGGCTCGATACCGCCCGCGCCAAAGGCTTTAAGCTGTGCATGGTGTCCAACAACTGGCATCGCGACCAGGTCATGGCATCAGCACGCGAGCTGGGACTCGAGGCCATCAGCCACGCCATGAAGCCGGCACCGTTTGCCCTCAAGGCGGGTCTTAAGCGCCTCGGCGCCACGGCCGACGAGGCGGTGCTGATCGGTGATCAGCTCTACACGGACGTGTGGAGCGGCAACTTCGCCGGCGTCGATACCATCCTGGTAAAGCCGCAGGCCACGCAGGACCTGTGGTATACGCAGATCTTCCGTATCTTTGAGCGCCGGGCCCTGCGCGACCTTCCCTGCGAGGAATAGGTCTCGTCATGTCCCAGCACACCAAACACGGCTGCGACCATATCTTCTTTATCGGCTTTTTGGGCGCGGGCAAATCGACGCTCGCGCGCAACGTCGGCACTATGTTCAAGCGGCGTTTTATCGATACCGACCGCCTAGTCGTCCGCCGTTGCGGCAAGTCGGTAACCGAGATTTTTGAGACCGAGGGTGAGGATCGTTTTCGCGAGCTCGAGACCTCGGCGCTCCGTTCGCTCCAAAGCGAGCGCAGTCTGTTGGTTTCGTGCGGTGGCGGTATCGTCGAGACGGCGGTGAATATTGAGCTGATGCACGAAATGGGTACGTGCGTGTACCTCGAGGGCGACTTTGAGGATTCGATTCGCCAGATTCGTCGGTCCGACACGCGCCCCGATTTCCGCTCGCCCGAGCATGCCGCGCGCTTGTTTGAGCATCGCCGTCCGCTGTATCGCCAGGCCGCCGATATTACCCTTGATATTCGCAACAAGTCCTTCGAGGACGTTTCCTACCTTTGTGCCGAGATGCTTTTGGAGCGTGGACTGCTATGATTCGCCGCCAACTGATCAATTTCCAAAACCGCAGCGTCGATGTCCGTGTCGGATTGGGCGCGTTCGATGAGCTGTCGCGTATGTTTGCCTCGGCTGTGGGCAAGCCTAAGCGCGCGATGGTGGTTTGGAACTCCGCCTCGTCAGAACGTTTTGATGAGGTCGTCGAGCATGCGCTGGTCGACGCCGGTTTTGCCGTGTCGCAGTTCTCCCTTGAGGTTTCGCCTGCTGGTGCCACGCTGGCCGATGCCGATGCTATCTTTGGCGCCTTGTCTGCCAACGGCATTACCTGTGACGATCTGGTTGTCGCCGTTGGCGATGCCGCAACCTGCTCGGTTGTTAGCTGGTGTGCCAATCAGTGGTGCGGCCGCACCGAGTGCGCGTTGCTGCCGACGACCTTCGACGCCATGCTCACGGTCGCGACGACCATGAAGCCGCTCGTCGCTTCGTCGGCCAATGCGCTTCCCGCTATCGCGTTCCGTCCTGAGCCGGGCTTGGTCGTGTGTGACCTCGACCTTGTTCGCGAGGCGGACCCCGAGTACCTCAAGCTCGGCTATGTGGTACTTGTTGGTACCATGCTTTCGAGCAGCAAGTCCCGCTGGAATCAGTTTACTGAGACCGTTCCCGAGATTCTCGCGGGCGAGGAGGTCGCGCTCGTCAATGCAGTTCAATGGTCTCAGACTGCCCGTAAGGACGTACTGATGGCCACGAACCCGAGCGCCCGCCATGCGCTCGATTTTGGCAAGACGGGGGAGCGTACTCTGCGCGCTTGCTTGGGCGATGCTGCTTCGCAGGTTCCTGCCTATCAGCTGTTATCCGAGGGCATGCGCTTTGAGGCGCGCCTAGCACATGATGCCTGCGACTTCGATATCGATTACGTCTTTGAGGTCGATGACTGCCTGGAGGACTTTGGTATCGAGGAACTTGCCTTCGATCTGGAGCCTGCCGTATATATCGAGGAGTTCCGCAAGCAGCAGTTCGCTCGCTCGAACCGCAGCATGTTGCCGCTGCCCGCGGCACTCGGCGCCATTCGTCTAACGAGCGTTGAGGACGAGGTTCTTGAGCGCCATGCTCACGCCTACTTGGCTTCTCGCAAAGAACTTCTCTAAGATTTATTGACATCCATCGTCTTTCGTATCATGTTGAGGGACGGGTTTCCAATCGGTTGCGGATCGCATGCGATTCCGACGTTCGGTTGAGACCCGTCCCGTCTTTATAGAGACAATAAGAAAGGAATCTGCATGTCTGAGTTTGCTGCCGGTCCTGCCGGTCGTATCGAACGTGTCCGTGCCCTGATGGTCGAGCGCGGCTACGACGCCATCCTGGTGCGCGACGAGGCCAACCTTCGTTGGCTTACGGGCGTGAAGGGCGTCTTCGACTACACCTTCGAGTTCCCGCACGCTGCGTTTATTACGGCCGACCAGTGCCTGTTCCACACCGACTCGCGCTACCTCAACAGCTTTGAGGAGAACACGCCCGCTGGCAGCCCCTGGGTCTACGACATGGACGAGGGCACCATCCCCGGTTGGGTCGCCGGTAAGATCGCAGCCAACAAGTGCCGTGTCTGCGCTGTCGAAGACGATATGCAGATTAATTTCTACCAGGGCATTCAGCGCGGCCTGGAGGACCGCTCCGTCGCCTGCATGCTGCCGCTGATGCACGACGACATCCGCAAGATGCGCGCCATCAAGGACGCCGAGGAGATCGAGCTCATGCGCCATGCGCAGTCGATCACCGATGCCGCCTTCCAGCACATGCTCGGGTTTATTAAGCCTGGTATGACCGAGAAGCAGGTTCGCAACGAGCTCGAGAATTTTATGTTCGCCAACGGCGCCGACAGCCTTGCCTTCGGCTCCATCGTGGCGAGCGGTCCCAACACCGCCAACCCGCATGCCGTGCCGAGCGACCGCGTGATCGAGAAGGGCGACTTTGTCCTCATGGATTACGGCGCGGGCTACTGCGATTACCGCTCCGACATGACGCGCACTGTTGTTATGGGCGAGCCCACGCAGGAGCAGCTCGACCTGTACGCGCTCGTGCGCCGTACGCACGAGGAGTGCGTCGCCGCCATCCATCCGGGCGTCGAGGGCAACGACATTTTCAAGCTTTCCAAGAAGATCATCGGCGATGCCGGCTATGGCGATTACTACAACCATGGTCTGGGCCACGGCGTGGGCATCGACATCCACGAGCTGCCCAACTTCAACCGTAGCAAGAACATCATTGAGGTCGGCTCGGTTATTACCATGGAGCCCGGCGTCTACCTGCCCGGTGTGGGCGGCGTGCGCCTGGAGGACTACGGCGTCGTCACCGAGAACGGATATGAGCCCTTCACCAAGACCCCGCACGACCTGCACGTCATCGATTGCTAGCCCATTTCGATAGATTTTTGGGGCGGGGCGTCCGGAGCAATTCGGACGCCCCGCGTTCTCTTTTTATGCGCTCGCTGCAGGCGCCGTCTGCAAGTGTATAATTTCGGTCGTATGTAATTTGGACGCTTGTGCGTTCTGCCCATAACAAGAAAGGTCGCTATGCCTACCATTTCTACCGCCGACTTCAAGAACGGCCTCGGTCTCCGCATCAAGGACAAGGTCTACACCATCGTCGAGTTCCAGCATGTCAAGCCGGGCAAGGGCGGCGCGTTTGTGCGCTACAAGACCCGCGACATCAAGAGCGGCCGCGTCGTCGAGAACACCTGCAACGCCGGCACCAAGTTCGAGAGCGTCATGCTCACTACCCGTGAGTTCCAGTACCTCTACAACGATGGCACCGACTATATCTTCATGGACAACGAGTCCTATGAGCAGGTTCCCGTTCCCGAGGACATGGTGGGCGAGAACTCCAAGTGGCTGCGCGAGAACGACGTCTGCCAGCTGCTCTTCGCCGACGATGAGCTCATGGGCGTGACCCCGCCGATGTTCATCGAGACCACCATCGTCCAGACCGACCCGGGCTTTAAGGGCGACACCGTCCAGGGTTCCACCAAGCCGGCCACGATCGACACCGGCGCTGTCATCCAGGTCCCCATGTACCTCAACGAGGGCGAGGTCATCAAGGTTGACACCCGCGACGGCAAGTTCGTCTCCCGCGTCTAGCAACCAACTCTTCTAGGAGGACTCATGCCCCAGGAAATCAAGATTGACGGCATCGGCATTTCGCCCGATGTTCTGACCGCCATCGTCTCGCGCGCCGTGTCGGATGTCGAGGGCATCGCCTCCGTTGGCGTCAAGGACCTTGCCACCAACCTTGTCTCCATGATGCTCTCGTCCAAGGCCCCGGCTTCTGAGCCGGCGGTCGAGGCCGAGGTCGTCGGCGACAAGCTCGCACTCACCGTGCGCGTCGTGGTGTTCTTTGGCTATCCGTTCAAGAAACTCGCCGAGGCCGTTCGCGCCGCCGTGGTCGCCGCCATCGATGCCCAAGTGGGCGTTGAGGTTGAGCGTGTTGACGTTTGCATCGACGGCCTCGTTTTCCCCAAGGAGTAACCTTTGAGCCTTAAGGTTTATCGCGGGCGTACGCTTGCCCGCAGTCAGGCGCTGCAGCTGCTGTTCCAGGCCGAGGCCACGGACAGTCCGCTCGAGCGCGTCCTCGAGGGCGATTTCCTGATCTCGAAGGGTCCCCTCGACCCCTATGCGCTGGAGCTTTGCCGCGGTGCCTACGAGCATATCGACCGCATCGACTGCGCTCTGCGCTCCGTTGCCAAGAACTGGGATCTTATGCGCATGCCCGGCGCCGACCGCAATCTGCTGCGTATCGCCGTTTACGAGATGCGTTTCCTCACCGACGAGGAGGTCTCGGACGCCATCGTGATCAACGAGGCTGTCGAGCTTGCCAAGGCCTATGGCACCGACCAGTCCGCGTCGTTCGTCAACGGCGTGCTGGGCAAGATCGCTCGCAGCGAGGAGCTGCCGGGTGAGGACCTGTACCAGGAGCTGCTAGCCGAAGATCGCGCCCGCGAGGAGGCCCAGGCTGCCGAGGCTGCCGCAAAGGTTGCGGTTGCTCAGGCTGAGGCTGGCGTGCTGGCCGAGGATGCGGACGCCGCCGAGGCTGACATCGACTCCGTCGAGGAGTAGTCATGCCAGAGGGTTCTGTCCGTAACTTCGACGAGATCTCGGACCGCTTGGACCAGATTATCGCTACCGTTCGCTCCAAGGATACCTCCTTGGAGCGTTCGCTCGATTTGTTTGACGAGGCGATTGAGCTGGGCTCCCGCGCGGTCGATATGGTCGACAAGTTTGAGTTGACGCCGCGTGAGGCCGACAAGCTCGAGCAGGAATACGATGAGGATGCGGCAAACGAATCCCAGGATAGCTAGGCCGCATTTCCGGATACGAATGGTTGATGGCATTCATGAAACGCGTGCGTCTTGATGACGAACTGATTTCACAGGGCATCTGCGCCGATCGCGCGGATGCCCTTCGCACTCTTATGGCCGGCTTGGTCTCGAGTGGCGGCGAGCGCTTGACTTCGCCGGGCCTTAAGGTGATCCCAGGCCTGCCGCTGCACGTGAAGGGGCGCATTCCCTATGTTGGCCGCGGCGGACTTAAGCTCGAAGGTGCGCTTGATGCTTTTGGCATCAATCCGACGGGCCTTGCCTGTCTGGATGTGGGCTGCTCTACCGGCGGCTTTACCGATTGTCTGCTCAAGCGCGGAGCTGCGACCGTTGTCTCGGTGGACGTGGGTCGCGCCCAGTTCGATTGGTCGTTGCGTCAGGACGATCGCGTGATGCTGCATGAGCGCACAAACGTGACGCAGCTGCCTGAGCTTGGCTATGCCGGCGCCATCGACCTGGCTGTGTGTGATGTCTCGTTTACCAGCATCGCGAACATTATCGATGCGGTGCTGGCGTGCCTGGCGCCTACGGGTGCATTCTGCACGCTCGTAAAGCCGCAGTTTGAGGCTCCGGCGGCGCTGGTGGGCGAGGGCGGCATTGTGACCGATCCCGCCGTGCGCCGCGATACACTCGTGGCGGCGGTTGAACTCTTTGCTGCCAAGGGCCTCTTCCCGGTCGATGTGTGCGTGTCACCCATTCATGGTGCCAAGGGCAACGTTGAGTTTTTCCTGTACGGCACGAGATTTGACCCCGGCGACCGCTCGCAAGACGAGCTGCAATTCCAGGTATCGGTTATGAGCGAGAAAGCTGCAATGCTATGAAGGTCTTTCTGGTTCCCAATTATTACAAGCAAGAGGCGGTCGAGAGCGGCTTGATGCTCGAGCTTTGGCTGACGCGCCAGGGCTATGAAGTCGCATGGGCTGCCGACCAGCGATCGAAGATTCAAAGCACGCCTGATATTGATGGCTCCGATCTGGTCATTACGCTCGGCGGGGACGGTACGTTGCTGCGCGCTGCCCGCATCCTCAACCATCGTGAGATTCCTATCCTCGGTCTTTCCTATGGTCACCTGGGTTTTTTAACTGCTGCGAGTCCCGAGGAGCGCGACATTCTGCAGGTCGTGAGTGACGCCCTTTCCGGTGAGCTACATGTGAGCCGTCGCGCTACCATCGCCGCTGATATCGTGTCCGTGCGCGAAGACGGTACGAAGGATGTCGTGCGCACCTTCGCCCTCAACGACATGGCGCTTACGCGCGGCCCCCTGTCCGATATGGTCGAGTTTGACATCACGGTGTCCGGTCACCATATCGACCGCCTACGGGGTGACGGTGTCGTTGTTTCGACGGCGACCGGCTCCACTGGCTATGCACTATCCGCCGGCGGCCCCATCGTCAGCCCCGATTACACGGGCATGGTATGCGTACCCATTGCGCCGCACACCATTCAGGCCCGTGCCTTCTTGACTTCGCCGAGTGATGTCGTCGAAATCTTTATGTCTGATGACCGTCCGAGCGTTCCGGCGATCGCTATCGATGGGCAGTTTATTACCTGTGATGGCACCGTTGAGAGCGTGGCGGTGCGTCGCGGTCCCGGCGATGTGCTGCTGCTGGATTACGGCCCCGAGAGCTTCTATAACTCGGTGAGCCGTGTGTTCTACGGAGTGCGTCATGATCGATGAGCTGCAGGTTTCTAACATTGCACTCATTCGCGAGGCGACGTTGGTGCCGAGTGCCGGCCTGACTGTCCTGACCGGCGAGACCGGTGCTGGCAAGACCGCGCTGCTCTCGGCCCTCAAACTTATTTTGGGCGAGCGCGCGGATTCGTCGACGGTGCGCGAGGGCGAGGCGCTCGCGAGCGTCGAGGCACGACTCTTCGACGGGCCGCACGACACGGAAGGGTTCACCGTACAGCGCAGCCTTTCCGCCGAGGGCCGCAGCCGCGTGAAGATTGACGGGCGCATCGCCAGTGTGCGCGAGCTTTCGGAGCGCGTTGGCGTGATGATGGATTTGTGCGGCCAGCACGAGCACCAACGCTTGCTCGATCCGGCACATCACGTTGCGATGGTCGATGCGTGGGCGGGGCGCTCTGTGCTCGAGGCACTCGAGCACTACCGTGCTTGCTTTAAAGCCTCGCGCGCGGCTGCCAAGGAGGTCCGTCGCGTCGAGGAGGCCTCGCGTGCGCAGGGGAGTCGTGTCGAGGAGGCGCGCTTCGCCCTGGAGCGCATTGCCGAGGTCGACCCTAAGCCGGGCGAGTATGAGGAGCTCGAGGAACTGCTGCCGCGCTCCGAACATGCCGAGGTACTGGTTGCCACTGCTAACGATGCCCATGCATCGCTTGCTGCCGAAGGGGGAGCGATCGATGCCGTGAACAGTGCCGTGGCAGAGCTTTCCCGTATGGCTGCCGTCGATCGCAAGCTGGGCGACATTGCCGATGCGCTTTCGGATGCCTGTATCTCCCTTGAGGATTGCGCGAACGAGCTTCGTTCCTATCGCGATGGCGTCGCCTTCGACCCGCGCGAGCTCGCTCGCATGCGTGAGCGGTATTCCGACCTCAAGGGTCTGTTGCGTCAGTGGGGTCCCACTATGGACGATGTTTTTGCCATGCGCGATCGCTCGCAAGAACTGCTGTCCCTGGTCGATGATGGCGATGAGCAGATCAAAAAGGCGCGTGAGGCACTCGGGAGCGCCGAGCGCGAGTTGTTTGCCGCTGCCAAGGCACTTAAGCGCGCCCGCAATACGGCGGCCCCGCGCTTCTGCCATGAGGTGGGCCGCCAGATGGCTCGCCTGGAGATGGGCGGCGCCGAGCTCGTCTGGGAGTCGCGCGATCTTCCTCGTGCTGAGTGGACGCCCGCTGGTCCTTCGAGCTACGAGCTGCTATACCGCAGCGGTGCCGGCTTGACGCCACGTCCCCTGCGCCGCATTGCGTCGGGCGGCGAGTTAAGTCGCGTCATGCTGGCAAGCAAGGTTGTCCTCGGTAACGCGGACGGTGTCGATACACTGGTGTTCGATGAGGTCGATGCAGGTGTCGGCGGCTCTACCGCACGTGCCCTCGCGAGCGTGCTGGCAGATCTCGCCGCTACGCATCAGGTGATTGTCGTAACCCACTTGGCGCAGGTCGCCGTCATGGCTGACAAGCATTACGTGGTCAGCAAGGAGCCAGGCGATGTTCCCCAGACGCACCTGGACGAGGTGACCGGTGATGCCCGCACCGCAGAGATCGCCCGTATGCTGAGCGGCGATCAATCGGAGGCAAGCCTGGCGCACGCCAGGCAGATGCTTGCGGAGGCGCGTGCCTAGGCCGAGCCGCCACATACATGTCCAACCCGGCCGCCACGAAACGGGTCCATCTACTACGTTTGGTAGGGCATCGGCAACTTTGCCAAGAATTGCAAAAAGAAAACCGCAGGTAGAACACCTGCGGTTTTCTCTATTTTGGGTGTATGGTTGGCGGTTGCGGTTAAACGTAGTAGATGGGCGGGTTTCGTGACGAGAGGCGTCTATCGGCTCCCCAATCTACCTACTCAACGACCTTGTCCGGCTGGATGAGCTCCTCGTAGTAGCTGATATGCTCACGCGCGTCTTCAATCTCGGGCAGCAGGAAGTTGTAGATGACCTCTATGATCATCGTGGCGCTCATCTTGGAGAATGCGAAGTCACCCGTTGTCAGCAGCGCTTCGTGATTGACGGTATTAAAGGTGTAGTCGGCGAGGCGTGCAAGTGGAGACTTGCTATCGCTGCTGATGACGACTACGGTTGCGCCGCAGTTGCGAGCCGCTTTTGCCATGCGATTCAGTCGGCGCGATTTGCCAGAGTTTGAGATTAGCACGATGACGTCACCCGGGCGTAACGTGAGCGCAAAGCCGATTGATGTCTCGCTAATGGTGCTCGCCATGCAGCGCAGGCCCAGCTGCGAAAACTTAAACGTCGCATCGAGCGCGACCGCGTTTGTATTGCCCACGGCGGCGAACTCAATAACGCCGGCATTCTTAAGCGCGTGTACAACTGCGGCCAACGTGTCGTGATCAATGCCGTCGATGGTCGCATTAAGCTCGCTCACCTTGGCAGCCAGGATGTTCTTGAGGCTCTGCTCCATATTATCGAGCGAGACCTCGTCGGTCAGGCCCTCGTTGCGCTGGCTTTCCAAATCCCTCGCCAACGAAAACTGAAAGCTGCGGAAGCTGCCAAAGCCCAGCTTTCGGCAGAAGCGCGAAACGGTCGCCTCGGACGTGGCGGCAGCGCGCGAGAGCTGAGCGGCCGTGAGGCGTGGCGCTTCGGACTGGTGCTCCAATATATAGTCGACAATGCGCTGCTCGGACTCGCTGTATCCCTGATGGGTACTAATGAGGGAAAGTGCGCTCTTGCTACTATCGGTCATGGATGGCTCCTGGTTGGCATGAAAATCTAGCTTGATTTGCAATGCCATAGTATACGGACATTTTCAATTACAAGATACACCTTGCCGTTTCAAGTGCTGATGGTAAACTTTCACTTGCCGTTTACGGTTATGAAAGAACCTTTCACCGGAGAATTGCGCCTTGTCTCTTCTCACGCGGACGGTAGGTTGGTATCTTTCAAGTGTGGAAAAACGCGTATCGAAGCGCGTGTAGGGGAGCGCCCGCGGGCGCTGTACTCAAGAAGGAGGGACACATGGCTAAGTTTGACATCATCGCCGCGACCGGTTGCCCGACCGGCATTGCGCACACCTTCATGGCGAAGGAGGCGCTGGAGAAGGCTGCTGCCGAGCGAGGTCTGACCATTAAGGTCGAGACTCATGGCCAGGTCGGCGTCGAGAACGAGCTCACCAAGAGCGAGATCGCCGGTGCCAAGGCCGTCGTCGTCGCAGCCGATAAGGATGTCCAGGCTGAGCGTTTCGCCGGTAAGCCCATGGTTTCCGTTGGTGTTTCCATGGCCCTGTCTGTCGAGGCTGCTGGTAAGCTGATCGACCGCGCGCTCGCCGCCAAGGGCGACGACACGGTTGCCGCTGCCGCCGATGTCGAGGACGAGGTCGAGGAGAAGGAGTCCATCGGTCACGTCATCTACAAGCACCTCATGAACGGCGTCAGCCACATGCTGGTCTTCGTCGTTGCCGGTGGTGTTCTGACCGCCATTTCGTTCCTGTGGGGCATCACGTCCTTTGATTCGACGGCTGCCGACTACAACAGCTTTGCCGCGATGCTCAAGATTATCGGCGGTATCGCCATGAACCTCATGGTTCCGGTGCTCTCCGCTTACATCGCCGAGTCCATCGGCAAGCGCCCGGCGCTCGTCCCCGGTTTCGTCGCCGGTATGATTGCCATCCAGGGCTTGCCTGTTAACGCCGATACCGGCATGATCGACGCCGGTGGCGCAGGTGTGGGCTTTGGCTTCCTAGGCGGCATCGTCGGCGGCTTCCTCGCTGGCTATGTCATCCTGCTGCTCGAGAAGGTTTTCTCTAAAATTCCTGCGAGCCTTAATGGCCTGAAGGCAATCTTCCTGTATCCGCTGTGCTCTACCGCCATCGTCGGCCTGGTCATGCTCGGTATTTCCGGCCCCATGGCTGCCATTAACCAGGGCATGATGGATTTCCTGCAGAGCCTCGGTAACTCCGGTCCGGTGATCCTTGGCCTGGCCATCGGCTGCATGTGCGCCTTTGATATGGGCGGCCCGGTCAACAAGGCTGCTTACGCTACTGGCACCTTCCTGCTCGGTACCGCTCTCGAAGCTGGCGTCGGCACCGAGACCTACAACTTCGGCACCAACTTCATGGCTGCCGTCTCCGCCGCTTGCATCGTTCCGCCGCTGATCACCACCTTCGCTGTCGTTGTCGGCAAGAAGTACTTCAGCCAGGAGGATCATGACGCCGGTATCGTCAACCTCATCCTTGGTTGCACCCACATCACCGAGGGCGCCATTCCGTTCATGACCAAGAACATCTGGCCCGTTATGCCCATCATGATGCTCGGTTCTTCCATCGCTTCCATCTTGACCATCTTCTTCAACGTTCACGATCCGGCGCCTCACGGCGGCTTCCTGGTCCTGCCCGTTGTCGAGAACGGTCCGCTGTGGGTCCTCGCGATCCTCATCGGCGCCGTGGTCGGTGGCATCCTGTTCGTGGCTTTCAAGAAGTACGACTTCGAGAAGAACCAGAAGCCCGCTCCTGCAACCAAGCCGGTTGAGGCCCCCAAGGCCGCTGCCGTCGAGGCCCCCAAGGCCGAGGCTGCTGACTTCGTGAAGGTCGAGAACGTCTTTGTCGCCGAGGACTTCGCTTCTCGTGACGAGGCTCTGAGCTTCGTTTCCAACCAGGCTGTCAAGGCCGGTATCGCCAGCGACGCCGACGCCGTGATGAACGCCTTCCTGGCCCGCGAGGCCGAGGGCACCACGGGCATGATGGAGGGCTTTGCCATCCCGCATGCCAAGTCCGACGCCATTACCGAGGCTGCCGTCATCGTCGTCAAGGACGAGTCCGGCGTGACCGGTTGGGACACCATGGACGGCGCTCCCGTCAACGTGGCTATCGCCCTGCTCATCCCCGGTGCCCAGGCCGGCACTACGCACCTCAAGATCCTGTCCAAGGTCGCCGAGGCGCTCATGGACGAGGACTTCCGTGCCACCGTCAAGGGTTCCACCGACGCCGCCGAGATCGCCAAGACGATCAACGCCCGCCTGGTCTAATCCCGCAACACGCGAATACCATCGCCCCCTGTATATAAGGCGGAGTCCCTCTCCAGGGCCTCCGCCTTTTTCATCCCCAAATAAGTTGCGGTGAAATAGGGACTGTTTAAACGATTCAACCCCAAATTCAGTCCCTATTTCACCGCAACTTATAAAAGGGCATAGAGGGGGCTACCTATCGAGTCTTTGTCGCGAACAGATCATCAGCCAGAATTCCGTTCGCACGATATCGCTCTGGACCGACCGAGTTTCCGCAGCTCGCCCGCCGGACGGGGCGATTAAGTTTGTCGCGAGTTCCGCACGCAAAGGAAAGCACTTAATGTGCTTTCCGTCTTGCGCAGGACTGTAGAGCAGCAAACTTAATCGCCCCGCCCGGCGGGCGAGCGCAGGGATACGACATCTGTCCAACAATTCGTGTGAAACACAATGAAAAACCGTTTGATGTGAGTTAATATAAACAACGTCGTGAATCTGACTCCTGCCACATACATGACAGGGGTTAAACACAAAAAAGGAGTCAACTATGGTTTCTGAGAAGGCTACCCTCGTTAATCCTCAGGGTCTGCACATGCGTCCGGCTGGTCTGTTCGCCTCCACCATGGGCAAGTACGCCTGTGACGTGACGGTCGTCACCCCCGAGAAGGAGGTCAACGGCAAGTCCCCGATGGCCCTCATGGCTGCTGGTATCCCCTGCGGTACCGAGGTCGAGGTCAAGTGCGACGGCGCCGACGAGGCCGAGGCTCTGGCTGCTGCCATCGAGCTCATCAAGAGCGGTCTTGGCGAGTAGAACTCAAACGGGTCGCATGTTGAACAACTAAGTTCATATTTGGGGGCGCAGTGACCTGTTGTAAGGTAACTGCGCTCTTTTGTCATGGATATGGCAAAACGCTTTATCACATGACACGGAGAGAGGAATGGGAATGTATCAGGGAGTCAACGCTTCCGAGGGCATCGGTATCGGCACCGTCATGGTCGCCGTCGATCCCGACTTGACGTTTGAGCCGCACGAGGTTGCTGATTCGGCAGCAGAGAAGGAGCGCTATCAGTCCGCTCTTTCGGTCTTCTGCGAGAAGACCCAGGCTCAGGCCGACCACATGAAGGAGACGGTGGGCGAGGCCGAGGCCGAGATCATGAGCGGACACATTGTTCTGGCTCAGGATCCGGGTATGACCGACGCCATCAACGCCGCCATTGACGGCGGTACCTGCGCCGAGCAGGCGCTCATGGACACCTCGACCATGTTCGAGAACATGTTCCTGTCCATGGACGACGAGATGTTCCGTCTTCGCGCGGCTGACATCGCCGACATCCGCACCGGTATTCTGGCCGAGCTGCTGGGCAAGGACGTCGTCGACCTCTCCGTCCTGCCCGAGAACACTGTCGTTGTCGTGCACGACCTCACGCCGTCCATGACCGCCACGATCGATAAGGCCCACGTTGCCGGTATCGTCACCGAGACCGGTGGCCGCACGTCGCACTCCGCGATCATTGCGCGCGCCCTCGAGATCCCGGCTGTCCTTTCGGTCTCCAACAGCTGCACCGCACTGCGCAACGGCATGACCGTTGTCGTCGACGGCGGCAAGGGTATCGTCGAGGCCGATCCCGACGAGGAGACGCTCGCCGCCTACACCGCCAAGGCCGAGGCCTTCGCTGCCGAGAAGGCAGCCCTCGAGGCCTTCCGTGGCAAGCCGTCCGTGACTGCCGATGGCATCAAGAAGATCATCGCCTGCAACATCGGCAACCCCGATGACGTGCCCAACGCGCTCGATCACGACGCCGAGGCTATCGGTCTGTTCCGCTCCGAGTTCCTGTTCATGGACTCCGCTGAGCTTCCTTCCGAGGAGGAGCAGTTCAACGCCTACCGCAAGGTCGCCAGCGCGCTCAAGGGTGCTCCGGTCATCATCCGCACGCTCGATGTGGGCGGCGACAAGGAGATTCCGTATCTGCATATGGTCAAGGAAGACAACCCCTTCATGGGCTTCCGCGCCGTGCGTTACTGCCTGGCCAATCCCGACCAGTACAAGGTCCAGCTCCGCGCTCTGCTGCGCGCTAGCGCCTTCGGTGACGTCAAGATCATGATCCCGCTCGTCACCTGCGTCGAGGAGGTCTTGGCTGTCAAGGAGCTCGTCGAGCAGTGCAAGGCCGAGCTGACCGAAGAGGGTCGCAAGTTCAATGAGAACATCGAGGTCGGCATCATGGTCGAGACGCCCGCCGCTTCGCTGCTCGCAGACCGTCTTGCCGAGGTTGCCGACTTCTTCTCCATCGGCACCAACGACCTGATCGGCTACACCATGTGCGCCGACCGTGGCAACGACACCATCTCTAACCTGTACCAGGTGTACTATCCCGCCGTGCTCCGCTCGCTCAAGAACATCATCGAGAGCGGCGTCAAGGCCGGCATCATGGTCGGTATGTGCGGCGAGGCCGCTGCCGATCCGCTGCTCGAGCCGCTGCTGATCAGCTGGGGCCTGGAGGAGTTCTCGATGAGCGCTCCGTCGATCCTGCGCGCCCGCAAGACCATCAGCCAGTGGACCAAGGCCGAGTGCGACGAGCTCGCCGAGAAGGCGCTCGCCTGCAACACCGCCGCCGAGGTCAAGGCACTGCTCGAGTCCGCAGCTCGTTAATTTGGTATCAGAGGTAACCGCGTGGTTGGAATGGGCCGGCCACGCGGCCCTCACATATACAGGGGGTACTGTAAATGTTCTACACGCTAACCGCTAACCCGGCTGTCGACATGACGGTTTCGAGCTCTCCGCTCGAGCCCGACGAGAACGTCCGCACCGGCTCGGCCAGCTACACGGCTAACGGCAAGGGCCTCGACGTGTCCTTCGCCTTTAAGAAGATGGGCGTCGACACCGTCGCGCTCGGCTTCTTCGCTGGCTTCACGGGCAAGTTCATCGTCGAGGAGGTCATGAACCTGGGTTGCCTCTGCCGCCCGGTCTGGACCGACGGTATCACGCGCATTAACACCTACGTCAACGATGGCCAGCACGAGTACGGCATCCTGAACCCGGGTGCTCCGATCACGCCGCAGCACCAGGAGGAGCTCTACAACATCCTGGACACCGCGGGCGATCTCGAGTGCCTGATCGTTTCCGGCTCCGTGCCTCCCAAAGCTACGCCTGACTTCCTGGCTAAGGTCATGGAGCACGCTCAGGCTCGTGGCGCCGACGTCGTCTTGGACCTGTCCTCCGATAAGCTCAAGGAGCTCGCTCACAAGAAGCCGCTGCTCATCAAGCCGAACCATCACGAGATGAAGGCCATCTTCGGCGTGCCGGTCGATACCGACGACGAGGTTCGCGTTGCCATGAAGATGGCGCACGACGCTGGCGTTCAGAACGTGCTGCTCACCCGCGGTAGCCGCGGCGACGCTTACTTCTCCAACGGCGAGGACATCTGGTACGCCAAGCGTGAGTTCAACATCAAGCTGGTTTCTTCCGTCTGCGCCGGCGATTGCACCCTCGCTGCGTTCCTGCACAAGTGGTACAGGGATCGCGACAACGTCGAGGAGGCCATGAAGCTCGCTATGGCCACCGGCGCCAACGTCGCCGAGTCCGTCGGTATTGGCGACTTTGGTCACGTCGACGAGTACAGCAAGCGCGTTGCTGTCCGCAAGCTCGATCGTCAGTAATCGAAACGCGACATATTCGTGCGCATGCGGCGCCCCGGTTTCGGCCAGGGCGCCTTTTTGTTCCGTCATAGGGGAGAGATGTCCTGCCGTACTTCATCTCTTCCACACCGTTCACCGAGTTGTCCTAGCCTTTTACCGATGCGTGGAATATACTTTCATTAACACGTTGCTTCGTGAAAGGAACATTCATGATTTACACGCTCACTGCAAATCCCGCCATTGACTACAACATCGCCTGCGACGGCCTTGCTGCCAACACCGTCACGCGTACTCGCAACGCCGTCTATACGCCCAACGGCAAGGGCCTCAACGTCTCGTTTACGCTTGACCACTACGGTGTCGACACCACGATCCTGGGCTTCTTCGCTGGCTTCTCGGGCGAGTTTATCGTCAAGGGCGCCGAGGCCCTGGGCGTGCCCGTCAAGCCCGTGTGGACCGACGGCATCACGCGCGTCAACGTGTTCCTCAATGCCGGCCCCGACACCGAGTACAACATGGTCAACGCCGGTGCCGCCATCAACGAGGCCAACGAGCAGGAGATGTTTGAGCTCATCGATTCGCTCGATGACATGACCTGCCTGGTCATCAGCGGCTCGCTGCCTCCCAACACTTCCGAGGGCTTCCTGGCCGAGGTCCTGCGCCGTGTCAAGGCCAAGGGGGCCGAGTTTGTCCTCGACATCTCGAGCCATCAGCTGGCAGACCTCATTGCCATGGAGCCGCTGCTGATCAAGCCCAATGATGACGAGCTGCTCGACATCTTTGGCATCAAGGTGAGCGGTGGCGACGACGAGTCCGTCAAGGGCGCGATGGCCGAGCTGCACGCCAAGGGCGCCAAGAACGTGCTGCTGACCCTCGGTGGCGACGGCGCGTACTTCTCCAACGGCGAGCATATCTGGTTTGCCAACCGCACCTTCGACGTCAAGCTGCTGTCGACGGTGTGCGCCGGCGATTCCTCGCTCGCTGCCTTCTTGTCCGTGTGGCACGACGCCCCCGAGCGCGTCGAGGACGCCCTGCGCCTGTCGATGGCCACCGGCGCCAACGTGGTCGAGTGCCCCGGTCTGGGCGATTTTGCCAAGGTGGACGAATATAAGAAGCACATCGAGGTTCGCCAGGTCTGCTAGTCCCTGTACCCTGCCTGACTAGTTTGATTATTTCGCATCCGTCTTAGACTAGGACGGATGCGTTTTTGTTTATCGGACTTTCGTGTGCAGTGGAGGCTGTTTCTTGCTAGACTTCTTGCAGAAGCAATCGATAGCCAATTTGATAGTCGCAGGAGGCCACAGGCATGTGCAATGTTTCGCTCAACGGTACGCAACCGTCCGATGCCTCCCTGCGCGTCCTGCGCGCGCTTGAGGCGGCTGGTCTTGAGGCTTGGTACGTTGGCGGTTGGGTGCGCGACGCCCTGATGGGATGCCCCAGCCACGATGTTGATATGTGCTGCAGCGGCCTGTGGCAGGAGTCCAAGGCGGCGCTCGAGGCCGCTGATATCGCGGTCGTGGAGTCGGGCATTAAATTTGGCGGAATCACGGCTATTTCCGATGGCGAGCGTATCGAGGTCACCACGTACCGCCTGGATGGCTTTTACACCGATGGGCGCCATCCTCAGAGTGTCGAGCGTGCCGCCTCGCTCGAGGACGATCTGGCCCGCCGCGACTTTACCGTCAACGCCATGGCCTGGCATCCCGAGCGCGGGCTTGTCGACCGCTACGACGGCCAGGGTGATCTGGAGCGCAAGCTGATTCGCGCTGTCGGTGATCCCAAGCGTCGCTTTAACGAGGACGCCCTGCGCATGCTGCGTGCGGTGCGCTTTGCCTGCCGTCTGGACTTTATGATTGAGCCCGAGACTAAGCGTGCGCTTGCCGAGTGCGCGCCGCTGCTCGATGCCGTGGCGCGCGAGCGTGTGGGTATTGAGCTCGAGGGCATTCTTTCGACCGGTCATGGGGGAGACGCGATGCTTCGCTATCCCGAGCTCATCTGTGCCGCTGTGCCCGAGTTGGCAGCGGGTCGCGGGTTTGATCAGCGAAGTGTCTACCATGCGTTTAACGTCTACGAGCATATCGCCCGTGTGCTGACAGTGGCAGGGGAGCTGGCGCTGTGCGACGGCGTCGCGCCATCGTCGAGCCTTATGTGGGCGGCGTTTTTGCACGATGTCTCCAAGCCCGAGTGCTTTACGGTCGATCACGCCGGCAGCGGACACTTCTACGGTCATCCAGAGCTCGGCGCCAAGAAGGCGCGCGTCATCATGGATCGCCTGGCGCTCTCGCACGATTTGGTGCGCGATGTGTGTCTGCTTATCAAATACCATGATAAGCCGCTGCGCCCCGAGCGCTCCTGCCTGCTCAATATGATGCGCGCGCTTTCGGGTGAGGGCGTCGACACGGCCCGCCTGATTGACGAGCTCATGGACCTTAAGCGTGCTGACACGCTCGGCAAGGCCCCGTCGTGCTTCTATTATGTCGAGACAATCGAGGAAATGCGTGCGCTGGCGCACGAGCTACTGGAGGCGGGGGAGCCCTATACGCTCAAGATGCTCGCCGTCAACGGCGGCGACCTGATCCGTGCCGGTGTGAAGCCGGGGCCCGAGCTAGGTCAACTACTCAACGCTGCCCTCGATGCCGTGATCGAAGACAACATTCCCAATGAGCGCGAAGCCCTTTTGGTCCATCTCAACTTGAATTAGCTACCCAGTTTACCTGCGTGTTCCATAACCTGCCGACAATTTTTCGGCAATTTGGAATTTCTTCTTGCGCTGACGTTTTTTGTCCCGTAATATATTTCTTCGCAGCACGGCAGTGCAGATGTCATGTGGCCCGTTCGTCTAGCGGTTTAGGACGCCGCCCTCTCAAGGCGGAGATCACCAGTTCGAATCTGGTACGGGCTACCACTTCTTTTCTGCTGAGGCTTATGGCCCGTTCGTCTAGCGGTTTAGGACGCCGCCCTCTCAAGGCGGAGATCACCAGTTCGAATCTGGTACGGGCTACCACGCATTTGATACCCGGGCTTCCCATGGAAGGCCGGGTTTTTTATTTTTAAACAACCGTCTGCAATTCCCGTTTGAACTAGAGCTTTGCGTTCTGTCTATGGTCCTTGCGGGTACAATATCCAAGATATTTTGACTGTTAGAAGGAGTCTCATGACGGAGTCCTCTCAGCATACGTCTAAGCCCCAGGTCGAGGTTGAGGCCTCGGGCGGAGATGACAATAAGAGCGCACGCCGCGGCGCCATCTTTATCGGCGTCGTGCTGGTGGGTTATATCGTCTATCTGGTGGTAACCGGGCAGATGGGGCAGTTCTGGGCCGCAATGTCGAGCGTCCAGGCGCCATGGCTCGTTGTCGCGTGTCTTTGCATGTTCATGTATCTGTTCTTTGGCATTGTGGCCTATGCGATCGCCGTCTGGCTCGACCCATATTCACCCGTCGGCATCCGCGACCTGATTTCGGTCGAGGCGAGCGGCATCTTCTTTGGCAACCTGACGCCCATGATGATGGGCTCGACTCCCGCCCAGATCTACCGCCTGACCAAGGCGGGCCAAAATGTCGGCGAGGCTGGTGCCACGCAGTTCACGCGCTTTATCGTATATCAGTTTGGCCTCGTTGCCTGGGGCGCTATCCTACTGCTTGCTCGCATGCCGTTTTTTGCCGAGCGCTATGGCGACATGACGCTGCTGTGTGTCTTTAGCTTTGGTGGGCACTGCTGCATCTTGCTGGGCATCTTCGCCGTCGCGCTCATGCCTAAGACCGTCACGCGCGTCGCCCATTGCATCATCAATTGGCTTGAGCGCATTGGTGTCTCGGCCACTAAGATCGAGGGATGGCGCACGTTTGTCGATGGCGAGATCTACTCCTTCTCCGAGAAGTTCAAGCTTTCAGCCGGACATTTTTCTTCCATGCTGCTCACCGTGTTTATCACCATGCTGCAGCTCGCGTTTTTCTATCTGGTGCCGTATTTCCTGATGCTTGCCTTTGGCCACCACGAGGTCGACTTTTTCTCGGTCATGGCCGCGAGCGCCTTTGTCCAGCTGCTGAGCTCTGCGGTTCCCTTGCCCGGTGGAACTGGTGGCGCTGAGGGCGGCTTTGCATTGTTCTTGGGTCATTTCTTCGGTTCGGCATCGACCGCCGGCTATCTGCTGTGGCGCCTCATTACGTTTATTGCACCGACCATTTTGGCTGCGCCCCTGCTGGGGCTTAAGAGCGCTCACAACGAGAGCATCCATGCGCGCTGGGATCGTGTGATGCGCAAGCTCGGCCGCGCGCCTCAGACGCCCTCTGCGCCCACTAAGCCGCACCCCGCGAATGCTGTTACCATTGATCCCAAGAAGCAGGCTCAGAAGGCTTCTGGGACCGCTAAGCCGGCTCATAAAGCCTATGTGCGCCAGACAGGCGACGGTATTCGCGTATCTCCGTCGGCACTCAATAAGAAGAAGCACCCTAAGTCGCAGTAGGGCAGTCGTGCGTTCTTCATGATGCGGGGCATATTTGTGCTGTATGGGGGATAATCCCTTACGTAGATTATCTCTCATCTGTTGATGAATGCTCGCATATCGAAGGGACATGCCCATGGCAACCAGCAAACCGCGTCTTGACCGCCGCATCGTTCGCAGCCGTAATGCCATCCTTTCCGCTTTCGAGCGCCTGCTCATGGAAAAGCCGCTGGCAGACATTACGGTGAGTGCCATCGCGCGCGAGGCCAATGTCGACCGCAAGACCTTTTACGTTCACTTTGGTACGGTTGACGGCCTGCTCGATGCCATTGCCGTCGATGTGGTGGAGATGATTGTCGACTCGGTCGAGAAAACGCTTGCTTCCATGGACGGCGACACCAATGAGCGCGCCCTGGGCGCGGCGGCGACCTTCTTTAAAACCGTTAATGAGGCGCTGTGCAACAACTTAGTGCTCAATCGTCAGCTGATCGAGAATATTCCGCTCGATGATTTCATGGCTCGTCTTCGTGCGCCGCTCGAACATGAGATTGCCGAGCGCGATCTGCTGCCCCAAGGTCTCAAGGACGAGATGTTCGACTATTATCTGGCGTTTTTGCTGTCGGGTATTATCGGTATCTATCGCACGTGGGCACTGTCTGACGGCTCGGTTCCTATCGAGCGCGTCTCTGAGGTCGCCAACGACCTGACTCTTAATGGCCTGTCGAGTCTGGAATCTCGCTTGGATTAGGCCTAGTTGGGCTCGTCGGCGTGGAAATCCCTGTTCACGAGGTTCTCCGGCGCCTTGGAGACCTCGCCGGTGTAGGAGCTGTAGCCTGAGGATCCTTAAAAGAAAGTCCAGTTTATTCTTCCCACTCCAAATGGGAATCCTCCGATGCGCCTTCGCATACTCGCATGACCTCGATACCATGCGAGCGTGCGAACTCGACGAGTTCTGCGTTGCGGGCGTTTATGGTGCCGAAGGCGGAGGGGCACACGATAAGGCGCGCGCAGTGGACGAGGAGCTCTTTGGCGCGGGCTATGGTTTTATCCCCGATCGGCTCGAAGGCGCGCTCGGCCACGCATTCCGTCGCCAGGTCGCACGCGAGCTCGCAGTCGATGTCCCCTTCGTGCAGAACGCCCGCGTAGAACGCCTTGCCCTGTCGGATGAGCTGGCGAAACACAGCCGACCCCGTACCTGCGCCAGCGATGACGAACGTGTGCGCATCGCCGTGTGGGCGCCCAATTTCCACGCTGCCGAAGCGCTCGTTGAAGGTGCCATGTTTAAGGCCGTAGAGCTCGCCAATCGTCTCGCGCGTGAATATGTCCTCGGGTGCGCCGGCGCGGAAGACCCGGCCGTCCTTCACGCAAATCACCTTGTCGGCGCTTTTCTGCGCGAGCTCGAGTTCGTGGATGGACATGATGATAGCCACATTCCGCGATTTCGCAAGGTGGCGAAGTATTCGCAGCAGGTCGATCTGGTAGCGGATATCGAGATACGACGTGGGCTCGTCGAGCACGAGCACGCGCGGATCCTGCGCGATGGCGCGTGCGAGCATGACGCGCTGGCGTTGCCCGTCGCTTATCTGCATGAAGTCGCGCTCGGCGAGCTCTTCCACATGTGCGGTTTTCATGGCCTCGTCGACCCGACTATGGTCGTCGGGCGAGAGTGTGCCCATTCGCCCGGTGTAGGGATGCCTTCCCGCCTCTACGATATCGCGGCAGGTGAGGAGCTCGGTCCGGGGGCGATCTGTCAGCATAACGGCAAGGTTCCTTGCGAACTCCGCCGTCTTCCATCGGGAAATCTCCCGCCCGTCGAGCTCGACCGCGCCGGCAAGCGGTGCCAGATGGCGTGTGATGGTTTTCAAGATGGTCGACTTGCCCGAGCCGTTTGGCCCGATGAGCGCCACGACGTCGCCCGCGCGAACCTCCAGATCGACGCCTTCGACTACGACCTTCTTGTCGTAGCCCGCCGACAGGTCGCTTATGCGGAAAAGCGGCGCTCCGTCAGCCTGCGTTTCGACCGGGGTTTCGAGGTTCGACTCCGCTCGAAGGAGGCGTTCCGCACGCAGTTCCGCACGAGCCGAAAGTGTCTTCTGGCGCTTTCGTGCGAGCTCAGGACTGTCTAAGCATGGAATGTCCCCTCCGAGCGTTTTGGGCCGCGGCACGAATTCCCCCATCTACCTCACCCGCTTCTTCAGCATGAGCGCGATAACCACCGGCGCGCCGAAGATGGCAGTGACGGCGCTGATGGAAAGCTCGACGGGAGAGAACAGCGTGCGCGCGATCAAATCGCAACCCGCGCAGAAGATGGCGCCTCCCAAGAAGCACGCAGGAATCACGCGGATGGGCTTCGACGACTTCAGCGCCGACTTCACGAGATGCGGAACCGCGATGCCTACGAACGACACCGGACCAGCGAACGCGGTCACGCAGGCGGAGAGCATGCTCGCTAGAAGGACGAGCACCACGCGGAAGCGTGCGACGTTCACGCCGACGCTTTTCGCGTAGGCTTCTCCCAGCTGGAAGGCGGAAAGGGGCTTCGATATCGCGAATACGCATGCGCTCACGGTGATCACCACGACCACGATGACCGCGATGTCGTCCCAGCTCGAACCCGAGAAGCTACCCAAAGACCAGTTGTGCAGGTTCACGATGGACTGGTCGTCGGCGAAGGCGATGAGAAAGTTCGTCGCCGCCGAGCAGATGTATCCCACCATGACGCCCGCCACGATGAGCATGGCCATGGAACTTATGCGCCGTGCGATGAGGAGCACGAAGCCGATGGTGATAAGCGATCCCAGAAACGCTGCGGCCACCATGGCCGGCGAGGACATGGCCTGGTTCGCGCCCAGAAGCACGATCATCGTAAGCGCGACGACGAACTTTGCGCCCGAGGAGACGCCCAAGATGAACGGGTCGGCGATGGGGTTGTTGAAAAACGTCTGCAGCAGGAACCCGGAGAGCGAAAGTGCCCCGCCGAGAAGCACGGCTGAAAGCACGCGCGGCAGGCGAATCTCCCAGATGACTTGGCTTTCCATGGAATTGGCCGCGCCGCCCGAAAGGATGCCGGGGATGTGGTCTGCGGGCACGAGCACGCTCCCGATGCACAGGTTGGCCCCGACGAGCACGATGAGGACAACAGCGAGCAGCGCCGTCACGACGCGACACCGCGCGGCGCGTCGTGATTCGTCGTATGTCATGGAAAGCCGGCTTCTCATGACGCTAGCCAAGCTTCCTCAGATAATGGAAGTCGCTCGCGTCATCGCCGGTGAACGCCCCGTGCAGCTCGTCGATAATGTCGGCGGTAGAAGTCATCTGCTGGTACATGTCGGCGCTTGTGACCCAGACGTTGCCGTTCTTTACAGCTTTGAACTGCGACAATAGCGCGTTTTTGCCTACGAAGTCTTTCAAGGTGGCAACCGATTCGTCGATGGTGCCGTTGTAGACGATGATGTCGGCATCCTTCGCCGTCGCGTAGAAGCGCTCCATTTCGAGCGTTACTGACGAACCTGACGTCGACGCCGTCTGCGCGTCATCGAGCGCGTAGTTGCCGCCTGCAAGCTCGATCATCTGCGCCACGTAGTCGCCCGCCCGCCGCGTGACGGCGGCCCCGTTCGAGTTAATGTAGAAATACGCCACGGTTTTACCTGACGACGCGAGCCTCGACGTTTGCTCGACGCGGGCCTTCTGCTCGTTGAACAGGTGCGCGGCCTCGTCTTCCTTGTCGAACAGGACGCCGAAAAGCTTAATCCACTCGACGCGCCCGAGTGCTTCGGGCTCGCTCGACGACTGTTCGGTGAGCACGACGAGCCCGAGCTTCTGCAGCTTTTCCTTCACATCGGGCGTGTGGTTGATCATGGTGTTCTCGATGGCGAGCGTGCAGCCCGAGGCCGATATTCGCTCGTAGTCGGGCGCGCTGTACTTGCCGCCGTAGGCGATCGCCCCACTTTCGAGTGCGCTTTTGAAGCCCGCGACCGAGCAATCGTCGGCCTT
This sequence comes from uncultured Collinsella sp., assembly GCA_938045065.1. Lineage (GTDB taxonomy): Bacteria > Actinomycetota > Coriobacteriia > Coriobacteriales > Coriobacteriaceae > Collinsella. The sequence continues at coordinate 65,612 of CALIOA010000077.1, read as the reverse complement.
CGTGCCCGACATGAGGATGTTGTCGTTCGCATCGAGCGCGTCGACCAGGCACATCGTCGCCGACGACACGAGGTACACCTTGTTGGCGGGACGCCTTATGACCGCGATGTCGGAGCTCAACCCATCAGGTACCTTCGCATCTTGCGGTACCACGAGGAAGCGCTCCCCGTTCGAAATGCAGATAAGCCGCAGGCCGCCTTCGTACTCGTCGACAGTGAAGTGCTCGGCGTATTCAAGCTGAAGCGCCCCCGTCGGCTCCCAGCCGCAGCCCAAATCGGCGTTGTGGAAGTCGGCCGCGGCGCTTGAAGCCGTTCCCGCAGGGGAGCCGCCGCTTGCATCGTCGCCCGATTTCTCCTTCATGGTGGATGAGTCGAAGTGGAGCGTGTAGTCGATGGTGTGCGGCGTCGACATGGCGACGGTCTCGGCCGACACGGCGATGTCCTCGTCGAGCGTGACGGGTATCTCGAACGTGGAGTTGCCGCCGTCGTTTACGGGCGCGTAGTCCACGCCGTTGACGGTCATTTTGTCGTAGTTCGAACTCGACCAGGTGATGGTCGCGGTGTAGGTGTCGCCATCCTTCACAATTGTGGTGGGTGAGGCGATGCTTGCGCGCCCTGACCCGCCGGAGAGCGAGACGCTCACAGTGTATTCCTGAGAGCCTGCCGTGCCACCGGTCGCGTTCGGGCTCGCACTGCACCCCGCGAAGGGAAGCGCGAACAGGGCGACGAGAACGCAGGCGATCGCGCGCACCGCGATGCTGCGACGCTTCCTGCTTTCCCCCTTGGGAAGAATCGACCGCATGGCGTTACTTCAGTGCGTCGGCGCGCAGATCGACGCCGGCGGATTCGAACACGAGCGTGCGGTCGTACCACTGCTCTTTTCTAATACTCCACGCGGCGCAGGCGGTGTCCTCGTCGAGCGCTTCAACGGGCACGTCGTAGGTGTACTTGCCTTCCGCGTTTTCCACATAGGGGATGAAGTCGGCCTCGCTCGCGGCGGCAGCCTCGTCGCCCGTGCCCATGAAGAGCTTGCCGTAGCCCGTGCCGGAAAGCGTCATCACGCAGTGCATGGAGCCGTTTTCCACGATGAGCTGGGCGTCCACAATCCTGAACATGTTCGAGCTGGAATCTACGGTGATCGGATAGGTGCCGTCGGCCACCTTGTCGGCGGTGATGGGGGCAGCGCTTGCGCCCTCGGGCGCATCGGCCGCCTGTTCGGTCTTTTCCTGGGAATCGGCATCGCTTGCCTTTGCGCTGTCGATTGAATTTCCGCCGCAGCCGGCGAGCGAGAACGCGAAAAGCGCCGCTGACAGGGCGAAGGCGAGGGTTTTCTTCAACATGGAGGGGGTTCCTTTCAATCGCTTCGACCGCCCGCGCCGTGCGGTGGGCGGGCGGGATGCGAATGCAACGGGCATGCGCCTTCAGTCGGGGAAGGCGCATGCCCGTTGCACGGGGACGCGACCGGCGCCCCCGTGCGCGGCGAGTTTACAGCTTGGCGATGGCGTCGTCCACGTGCGCGACGTAGATGTCGTCGACCGCGACGTTCTGTCCCAGACCCTGGAGCAGGCACGTCACTTCGAAGCCGGCGGCCACGAACTTCGCAGCCCAGCTGTCGGGGTCGGTCTCGTCTGCCATGTCGTTGTTCGCGTGGTCGCCCGCGACCACCATGAACGGCGCGAGCACGGCCTTCTTGTAGCCTGCGGCGCTCGCGGCGGCGATAACATCCTCGCAGGTCGGTTCAGCCTCGACGGTGCCGACGAAGAACTGCGTCAAGCCCTCGTTCTTAAACACTTCCTGCATCTTGGCATAGTCGGCGTTGGAATCGGCTTCGGTGCCGTGGCCCATGAGGCACAGCGCCGTCTTGCCGTCGTCGAAGGACGCCATGTTCTCCTTAATGGCTGCGGCCACCTTCTTGTAGTCGTCGTCGGAGGTGAGCAGCGGGTCGCCGAGCGAGATCTTGTCGAACTTGTCGGCGTACTTGTCGAGCTCGTCTTTCACGTCGGCGTATTCCAGGCCAGCCATGAGATGCGTCGGCTGCACGACGATTTCCTTCACGCCGTCTTCCACGCAGCGGTCGAGCGCCTCGGTCATGTTGTCGATCGTGATGCCGTCGCGCTTCTTCAGCTTGTCGATGATGATCTGCGCGGTGAAGGCGCGGCGGATGTCGTAGTCCTGCCAGTACTTCTCACGGATAGCGTCTTCGATGGCGCCGATGGTGATGTGGCGCGAGTCGTTGTAGCTCGTGCCGAAGCTCGTGACGAGGATGACCGGCTTCACGGCCTTCTCCTTTTCGCTCGATTTCTCGGAACTCGCGGAGGTGTTGGAGCAGCCCGCGAGCGCGACTCCGGCGAGCGCGACGGCTCCGGTTGCCGCGGCGCTCATGAAGCCGCGGCGTGACATCTGTTCGGACATGGTTTTTCCTTTCCTCGGTTTGCCGGTCCCCCGGCGACAGTTGCTTGTCGGCACAAGCGAAAGAAAAGCGCACCCCTCGGGGTTCACAAGGAGCTAACGCCACGGCGATGCCATGAGGAAAAGGCGAAGCAGTCTGGCTTGGGGCGTGAGGCGGTTCGCCCGCGCGTCCTATACAGTAATGTCCCTTGCCCAGGATTCCCACCTGGTTCCCTCCGCAAGCCAGCGCGGGCTGTGCGGGCGCCGCGCCGGTCATTTCCTTTTATCCGATTGTCATATGCTCGTTGCCGAATCTTTTACTATGATAGTGGGCACTTGTGAACGTGTCAAAGCCAGGGCGGGCGGCATTGCGCCTTCTGCCTGCGTATTTGCGCCGATTGTCGCCGCAGGCGCCGTGTTTTGCCTGCTGCGCGAATGGCGGCGTAAACGGTTGCGATGAGAAACGGGAAGGGAAGGCTCGGATGATTCATATCGTTGGCGCAGGTTCGGGCGCCGCCGACCTTATCACGCTTCGCGGGGCGCGTCTTCTGCGCGCGGCCGACGTGGTCGTTTGGGCGGGGAGCCTTGTGAACCCCGAGCTGCTCGCCGAGTGCAAGGAATCCTGCGTCGTCTACGACAGCGCGCACATGACCTTGGAGGAAGTGCTCGACGTGATGTGCGCGGCGGATGCGCGGGGCGAGGAAGTGGTGCGCCTGCACACGGGCGACCCGTGCCTGTACGGCGCCATCCAGGAGCAGATGGACGCACTCGACGCGCGCGGCGTGGACTACGAGGTGGTGCCCGGCGTGTCGAGCTTTTGCGGTGCCGCGGCGGCGCTTCGCCAGGAATACACGCTGCCGGGAATCAGCCAGTCGGTCGTGATCACGCGGCTTTCCGGGCGCACCCCCATGCCCGCGGGCGAGGGCATGCGCACCATGGCGGAAAGCGGCTCGACTATGGTCATCTTCCTGAGCTCGGGTATGCTCGCCGAGCTTTCCGCCGAGCTTTTGGCTGCGGGCCGCAGCTCCGACGAGCCGGCGGCGCTCGTGTACAAGGCGACCTGGCCTGAGGAGCGCGTGGTGCGATGCACAGTGGGCACGCTCGCCGATGCGGGCGCGCGAGAGGGCATCGACCGCACGGCGCTCGTGGTGGTGGGCCGCGTGCTCGGAGCTCGCGGCAGGCTTGCACACAACGGCGCGCAAGCGGAGTCGTACGAGCGCAGCAAGCTTTACGACCCTTCGTTTTCCACGGGGTATCGGAAGGCGAGCAGCTAGCGTGGCCTTCGAGCACTACATATATACCGGGACGACCCGCCTGCGCTGCGGCTACACCACGGGGAGCTGCGCCGCGCTCGCGGCGAAGGCGGCCTGCGAGATGCTCTTGTCACGAAAGCCCGTCGGCCTCGTGTCGATCGTCACCCCCGGCGGGCTGCCCGTCGAGGCGAACGTGGTCGACGCATGCATCGGCGAGGGGTGCGCCCAGTGCGCCGTGCGAAAGGACGCAGGCGACGATGCCGATGTGACTGACGGCGTACTCGTGTACGCGCACGTGGAACATGCGGGGTCGGGCACGGGTGCTGCGGGCAGCAAGGACGTGCCCGCGCGCGAATCGGAAGTTTCCGTCGATGGCGGCGTGGGCGTGGGGCGCGTGACATTGCCCGGGCTCGAGCAGCCGGTGGGGGCGGCCGCCATCAACGCGACGCCGCGCGCGATGATTACTTCGGCGGTGCGTGAGGTGTGCGCCGCGCACGGCTTTTCTGGAAACATTGCTGTGACGATTTCGGTACCCGAGGGTGTGGCCCTTGCCGAAAAGACCTTCAACCCGCACCTGGGGATAGAGGACGGCATCTCCATCCTGGGAACGACGGGCATCGTCGAGCCGCGCAGCCTCGCTGCCTTGCGTGACAGCATCGAGCTCGAGATTCGGCAGCATGCGGCTATGGGGCGGCGCGGAGTCGTGCTCACGCCCGGCAACTACGGCGGGCAGTTCATCTCGGGGCATTTCCACCTAAACGGTGCGCCGGTGGTCTTCATCTCCAACTTTGTGGGCGATGCGATTGATTACTGCGTTCGCGAGGGATTCACCAATGTCCTTCTTGTGGGACACATCGGCAAGTTGGTGAAGGTCGCGGGCGGCATCATGGACACCCATTCGCGTACCGCCGACTGCCGCGCGGAGATTCTGGCCGCCCACGCGGCCATGGCCGGCGCGGGCGCGAAGACCGTGCGCGAGATCATGTCGTCCGTCACGACCACGGCGGCGCTCGAGGTAATCGAGGCCGCCGGCGTTGGGGACGCTGCGCGCGCCTCGCTCGCTGCGGCAATTGAGGACAGGTTGCGCCGCCGCGCGGCGGGCGCATGCGACATCGCCGCGGTCGTGTTCGACGCCGAGCGCCGCGAGCTTTTCCGCACGTCGGGCGCCGATGCAGTTATCGGGAAATTGGGGGTGACTTATGAGTAAAGGCGTTCTGTACGGGGTGCGCCGTGCAATCGGCTGGCCGGGGACGAAGGTGGTCATGAAGGCGCGCCGCTCGCTTGCGGACACGAAATGCATCCTTCGCGAGGAGGGCGCCTTCGACGGTGCCGAGCTTGTAGAGGACTGTGGGCTTCCGGGCGAGCGCGTGTACCGCTCGCTCGACGATGTGCCCGATCGGGGCAGCTACTTCTCGACGATGGTGGTGCGCTAGATGAGGGTTTCCTGCATAGCGTTCACTGAGAGGGGGTATGCGTTGGCGGTGCGCACCGCACACGCGCTTTCCGATTGCGCGCAGACAGGTGAAGACGACCCTGGCTGGGACGTTTCCGTTTCGCGCGGGTTCGGCGAGGGGAAGGCCGACCTGCGCGCATGGACGGCGCTCGCGTGGGAAGCGTCGGACGCGCTTCTGTTCGTGGGCGCGGCGGGCATCGCCGTGCGGGCGATCGCGCCGCATGTCGCCTCGAAGGCAAACGATCCCGCGGTTGTGGCGATCGACGAGGCGGGGCGCTTTGCCGTCCCGCTTTTGTCGGGGCATTTGGGCGGTGCGAACGAGCTTGCGCAAACTGTGGCACGCGCGGCAGGGGCCATCCCCGTCATCACCACGGCGACCGACGTCCACGGCGTGTGGGCGGTGGATACGTGGGCGCGCTGTGCGGGGCTCGCCGTTTCGAATCCCGAGGCCATCAAGCGAGTGTCGGCGCGGCTGCTTTCGGGCGGGCGCGTGGCGCTCTATTCCGACATGCCGATTTCGGGACAGCCGCCTGAGGGGGTTGACATTGCGTCCGACCGCGCTCGGGCCGATATCGTCGTGTCGCCGTTCGCTGACGCGAATGCAGGTGCGTCCGTTTGTGCGGCGGAGACAACGGGCGAGGTCGTGCCCGCCGGTGAGACGGGGAAGCCGGCGGGCGTGCGGGCGCAGGCGCCTGCGCCCGAGCCGCTTCGCCTCGTCGTGCCCTGCATCGTTGCGGGCATAGGATGCCGTCGCGGTGCGTGCGCCGAAGCGATCGAGGAGGCGTTTCTTCTCGCGTGCGGGCAGGTGGGTATCTCGCCTTCGGCCGTGCGCGAGGCGGCGACGATCGACGTGAAGGCGCACGAGGAGGGTCTGCTCGCCTTCTGCTGCGCGCGCAATATCCCGCTTGCGACGTATTCCGCAGAGGAGTTGTCGCAGGTCGAAGGCAGCGTTTCGCCATCTGATTTCGTGCGCGCGACGGTGGGGGTCGACAACGTGTGCGAGCGGGCAGCGCTCGCGGAGGGGGGCAAACTTATCTTCCCGAAGCTCGCTCACGGCGGCGTGACCGTCGCGTTTTCCAAGGTAACTATTAAACTTTCGTTTAAGGAGCGGTGATGGGAAAGCTCTTCGTGGTGGGAATCGGCCCGGGCGGCCCCGACGGCATGACGATTGCGGCTCGGCGTGCGCTCGAGGCGTCCGACGTCGTTGTGGGTTACACGAAATACGTGGAGCTCGCGCTCGCCGCCGTGCCCGACGCGGCGCATCTCGCGACGCCGATGATGCACGAGGTCGAACGGTGCCGCCTTGCGCTTTCGCGCGCGCAGAGTGGAGAAGCCGTGGCGCTCGTGTGCAGCGGCGACGCGGGCGTGTACGGCATGGCGAGCCCCGTGCTGGAGCTTGCGGAGGACTACCCCGATGTAGACGTAGAAGTTATCGCCGGGGCAACCGCGGCTCAGAGCGGGTCGGCGGTGCTCGGCGCCCCGCTTGCCCACGACTTCGCGGTCGTGTCGCTCTCCGACCTGCTCACGCCATGGGAGGTCATCGAGCGCAGGCTCGCCGCCGTGGCGAGCGCCGACTTCTGCATCTGTTTGTACAACCCGCGCAGCAGAAAGCGCGCCGACAGGCTCTCACGCGCGGCGAAGATTATGCTCGAATGGAAGGCCCCCGACACGCTCTGCGGCTGGGTACGTAACATCGGGCGCGAGGGGCAGCAGTCGGGCATGTGCAGGCTCTCCGAGCTGGGGGAGATCGACGCCGACATGTTCACCACCGTGTTCGTCGGCAACGCGGACACGAAGCTCGTAGGCGGCCGTATGGTCACGCCGCGCGGGTATCGGGAGATTCCATGCGAAAGGTAACGATCATCGGGGCGGGGCCCGGAAACCCCGACTTGCTCTCGCGCGCGGCGCTCGACGCGATCGACATCGCCGACGTGGTCATCGGCGCTCATCGCGCGCTTGCCGGCATCGACGTGCCGCCCGACGTGGTGAGATGCGAGCTCGTGAAGACGGCGGACATCGTCGCCGCGCTCACCGATGCGGCGTCGTGGCAGCGCGCCGTGGTCGTGATGACGGGCGATGTGGGGCTGTTCAGCGGCGCGCGCCGCCTGGTGGAGGCGCTCTCCGGCGACGCGCAGGTGGACGTGCGCATCATTCCCGGCATAAGCTCAGCGTCGTATCTCGCCGCGCGCCTCGCGCGTCCATGGCAGGATTGGCGCTTCGCGAGCGCTCACGGCGTGGCGTGCGACATCGTGGCCGAGGCCGAGCGCTCAGGCGAGCTCTTCCTCGCCACGTCGGGCGGGGACGACCCCTCGCGGCTTTCGGGCGAGCTTGTGCAGGCGGGCTTCGGGGACGCGCGCGTGACGGTGGCCGAGCGCCTGTCGTACCCCAACGAGCGCATCACCTGCGCGACCGCAAGTGAAATCGCAGGTCAGACGTTCGACGACTTGAACGTGATGCTTATCGAGTTCGCAGGCGGCGCCGGGTCGCCTGTGGGCTCTAGCGCAGCCTCCGAGGCGCCGGCCGGCGCGTCCGCGCCCGCGGCGGCTTCTTCCGCGGCGGACTTTGCGGGCGCATCCCGCGCCGCGAGCTCCCGCTGGCCGTACGCTTCCTCGGGCATTCCCGACGAGCTTTTCATCCGCGGCGACGTTCCCATGACCAAGCAGGAGGTGCGCGCCGTCGCGCTCGCGAAACTGCGCCTTACCGCGACCGACACCGTGTGGGACGTCGGCGCCGGCACGGGGAGCGTGTCGATCGAGGCGGCGCTCGTCGCGCGAACGGGGTCGGTATGGGCGGTCGAGCGCAACGCGGCCGGCGTGCGGCTCATCCGAGAGAACGCGGATGCATTCGGGTGCGGCAACGTGCATGCGATCCCCGGTGTCGCCCCCGAAGCGCTCGCGAAACTGCCCGTCCCCGACGCCGTGTTCGTCGGCGGGAGCGCGGGCGAGCTTCCCTCCATCGTGGAGGCGGCGCTCGAGAAGAACTCGCAGGTTCGCCTGTGCGTGCCATGCGTCACCGTTGAGACGCTCACCGAGGCGTGCGCGCTCCTCTCGGGTTCGCGCTTTAAGGGGTTCGAGGCGTGCCAGGTGTCGGCCGCCCGCGCCGAGGCTGTAGGCTCGCACCATCTTATGAAGGCGCAAAACCCCGTGTTCCTCGTCAGCGCGCGTGGTGCAGGTGGGGAAGGCGGGGCCCGGTGAGCACGACCATCCCTCGCTTCATGGTCGCTGCGCCCTCGAGCGGGAGCGGCAAGACGGTCGTTACGTGCGCGCTCCTGCGCGCGCTTGCGCGCCGCGGCCTCGCATGCGCGGCCTTCAAATGCGGCCCCGACTACATTGACCCGCTCTTTCATCGCCGCGTCGTGGGTGCGCGCTCGGGCAACTTAGACGGCTTCTTCACCGACGCCCCGACGCTGCGCGCCCTGCTCGCACGCGGCGCTGCGGGCGCGGATGTCGCGGTGCTCGAGGGGGCCATGGGCTTCTACGACGGCATGGCGCCCGGCGTGGCCGATGCGAGCAGCTACCAGGTTGCGTGCGACACGGAAACGCCGGTCGTTTTAGTGGTGAACGGGCGCGGGGCGTCTTTATCGCTCGCCGCCGTAATCCGCGGCATCGCCGAGTTCCTGCCTTGTGCGAACGTGCGCGGCGTCGTGCTGAACAAGACGAGCGCCGCTGCCTGCGCCTACGCGAAGCCTGCGATCGAGAAGCACACGGGTGTCGCGGTTTTGGGGAATATCCCCGCCGACGATGCGTTCTCGCTCGAAAGCCGGCATTTGGGGCTTGTGACCGCCGACGAGGTCGAGCAGCTCTCCGCGCGCATCGACAAGATGGCCGAGCTGGTGGAAAAGAGCGTCGACGTCGACCGCTTGCTCGAAATAGCGGCGACGGCACCCGATATCCGCGAGGAACCTTACCGGTTGGAGCCGATCGCGGGAGCGCGGCCCATCGTCGCCGTCGCACGTGACGAGGCGTTCTCGTTCTACTACGAGGAGAACCTGCGCGCGCTCGAGGACCTGGGTTGCGAGCTGGCCTTTTTCAGCCCCCTGTGTGATAGCGAGTTGCCCCGGGGGACAAGCGCCCTCTATCTGGGAGGCGGCTACCCGGAGCTCCATGCGCGGCAGCTCTCCGAGAACGCGCCGATGCGCGAGGCGGTGCGGCGTGCGGTGGAATCCGGCATGCCGACGGTTGCCGAATGCGGTGGGTTTCTGTACCTGCAGCGCGAAATCTCCGATAGCGAGGGGCGGCGCTGGCCTGTTGCGGGCGCCCTTGAGGGCGCAAGCGAGAACGGGGGAAGGCTGTCCCATTTCGGGTACGTGGAGCTCACTTCCCAACGCTACGGGCTCTACGGGCCGCGCGGCACACGTATCCGCGCGCACGAGTTCCACTACTGGCAGTCCACCTGCCCGGGCGGCGACTTCTGGGCGCAGAAGCCCCGGCGCGACAAGGGCTGGCCGTGCATGACGACCACCCCGGCCCTGGTTGCGGGCTTCCCGCATGTGTACTATCCTGCGAACCCCGACGTTGCGCGCGCGTTCGCGTCTGCCACAGCGTCGTTCGCAGAGAGGAGACGGCATGGCTGAAGCAACCGAAACCGCGCTTGCCTGCATCCGCGAGGAAGTCGAGCGCGCGTTCTCGTCGGCGCCGGGCGCCGTGCTCGAAGCCGCGCTCTCCCGGATCGCGCCCGCAGATGAGTGTGCCCGCGCCGCCGCGTACGCCGCGTGGGATTCCATCGCGCATCCTTTGGGGGGATTGGGCGACTTTGAAGACGCCGTCGCGCGTATCGCCGCAGCTCAGGGGAGCGCCGAGGTGGCCGAGTTTCCCCGTGCGCTCGCGGTATTCTTCTCCGACAACGGGGTCGTTGCCGAGGGCGTGTCGCAAAGCGGGCAAGACGTGACGCGAGCCGTCGCGCGCAACATGTGCGAGGGGGCCACGAGCGCCTGCCGCATGGCGGCGTTCGCGGGTGCCGAGGTCGTGCCCGTCGACGTGGGTATGGCCCGGGGCATAGAAGACGCTCGCATGGTGCGCGCGAACGTGCGGCGGGGGAGCGGCAACATCGCGCACGGCTCCGCCATGTCTCGCGATGGGGCCGTGCGCGCGATCGAGGTCGGAATCGCCGTCGCGTGCGGGCTTGCCCGCGCCGGCGTGCGCCTTCTCGCCGCGGGCGAGATGGGCATCGGCAACACGACCACCTCGGCGGCGGTGGCCGCAGTGCTCATCCGAGCGGACGCGCGGAGCCTCGTCGGGCGCGGCGCGGGGCTCTCGGACACCTCGCTCGCGCGCAAGCGCGACGTGGTCGAGCGCGCTATCGACGCGAACTCGCCCGATCCCGCCGACCCGATCGACGTGCTCTCGAAGGTGGGCGGCTTCGACATCGCGGCGATGTGTGGCTTCTACCTGGGGGCCGCGGCCTCGAAGGCGCCGGCGCTCCTCGACGGGGTCATATCCTGCACGGCGGCCCTGTGCGCGGTGCGCCTGTGCCCCAACGCCTTGGGCTACCTCGTAGGCACCCACGCATCTAGCGAACCCGCAAGCCAGGAGCTCCTTCGCGAGCTCGGCATAAAGGCACCCCTCGACGCAGGCATGCACTTGGGCGAGGGCGCGGGCGCCATGGCGTATCTGCCCCTTCTGGATTCGGCGCTGCGCGTGTACCGGGATGGGAAGACGTTCACGGCGACTGGCATGGCTGCTTACGAGCATTTCGAGGCCGGGAAATGACGGTGACGTTCGTTATCGGCGCCGCCGCGAGCGGCAAGAGCGCCTATGCCGAGTCCCTGTGCCTCGGGCACGACGGCCCCCGCGTGTACCTGGCAACGATGGAGCCCTTCGGGGAAGAGGGCACCCGCCGTATCGCGCGCCATCGGGCGATGCGCGAGGGCAAGGGGTTTTCCACCCTCGAGCGCACGCGTGACGTGGGCGCCGCAGTGCCCGGGCTTCCGCGCGGCTGCACGCTTCTTTTGGAGGACGTGGGCAACCTGGTTGCGAACGAGCTCTTCGCGGAAGGCGGCTTGTCCCCACGTGACCCCGACGCTGTGGCGCGCGAGGTGCTCGGAGGCATCGAACGACTCACTCAGGCCGCTGCGTATACGGTGGTGGTCTCCGTCGACGTGTTCGCCGATGGGATGCGCTACGATGAGGGGACCGAGGGATGGAGGCGCGCGCTCGCGCGCGTGAACGCGGGCGTGGCGGCGCTGGCCGACCGCGCAGTCGAAGTGGTATGCGGGATTCCCGTGTGGATGAAAGGCGAAGGACCTACAAGGTGAAGATAGCAGAGGCAATCGGCGCGGCGTTCGGAACGTTCTCGCGCATCCCCGTCCCGAAATCGGCCTGGACCGATTTCGGATCAACCCATGCGCTTGCCGCGTTTCCCCTGGTGGGCGTTGCGGAAGGCTTCCTCATGACGGCGTGGGGGCACATGGCGAACCTGCTCGGCGCGCCCGCGACCATCGTCGCGGCCGTGCTCGTGGCGCTGCCTGTGGTGGTGACGGGAGGCATCCACCTAGACGGGCTCTGCGACACCTCCGATGCGCTTGCAAGTTGGGCCCCGCGCGAGCGAAAGCTCGAGATCATGCACGACCCGCGGGCGGGCGCCTTCGGGGTCATCGGTGTTGTTGTGTACCTTATTCTGCAGTTTTCCCTGTTCACCGCGCTGCCGCTTACGGCGGGGACGTTCCTTGCGCTTCTGTGCTCGCTCGTGTTTTCCCGCGCGCTTTCGGGGCTCGCCGTTGAATGCTGGCCTGCCGCGCGGGCGGACGGCATGGCCGCGGGGCTCTCGCCTGCGAAGAAGCGCGCGACGATCGTCGTGCCGCTTTGCGCTTTCGCTGCGGCTTCGGCTGCAGGGATGGTCGCGTGCGCTCAGGCCGTCGGCGCCCTTATGGCGGTGGCGGGGCTTTTGGCGCTCGCGTGGTACCGCCATGTTGCCCTGTCCCGCTTCGGCGGGGTGACGGGGGATTTGGCCGGATGGTTTCTGCAATGGGCCGAGCTCGCGATGCTTGCCGTGCTGGTGGCGGGGGGCATGCTCCTATGATGCTCGTGGTAGGTGGCGCGCATTCGGGGAAGAGGACCTTCGTGCGCGAAAAGCTCGGGTTCGCGGCGGACGATTTCGTCGACGCGGCGCACCTTGCGGAGGGCGGCGTGCCCGCGGTTTTTGCCGGCCGCGTCGCGTACCGTGCTGAGGAACTCGTACGCGCGCTCGACGCTGACCCGGCGCTCGAGCGGCTGATCGGCTTCGACGCAGTGATTCTGTCCTTGGTCGGCTCGGGGGTCGTCCCTATGCATGCGGAAGACGCCCAATGGCGCGAGCGCGCGGGGCGCCTGGGATGCGCGCTCGCTGCGCGCGCCGACGTCGTCGTGCGCATGACGTGCGGGATTCCCCAGGTCATCAAAGGAAACCTTGCCGATGCGCCTCGAGGGACGCAGGGCGCGGGCGCGCCTTTGGAAGTCGTCTTCGTGCGCCATGGTGCCACGGCGGGCACGGAAGACCATCGCTACAGCGGGGCGGGCACCGACGAGCCCCTGTCGAGCGCGGGCGAGCGCGCTTTGCGCGACCTCGCGTGCGATCGTGACGTGTTCCGTGTTATCACGAGCGGCATGGCCCGCACCGACCAGACGGCGCGCATCCTCTTCCCGAACGCGGAGCTTATGGCGTGCCCTGGTCTGCGCGAGATGGATTTCGGCGACTTCGAGGGGCGAAGCGCCGCCGAGCTTAAAGAGGATGCGCGCTACCGCGCCTGGGTAGACTCCTGGTGCGAGACGCGCTGCCCGCATGGCGAGGGCAAGAGCGATTTCACCCGTCGCGTCGTCGCGGCGTTTCGGGAGGCGTGCGAATCGGAGTGTGCCCAGGGGAGTGGGCGCGCCGTCTTCGTCGTTCACGCGGGTACCGTGAAAGCGCTGCTCTCCGAGCTATCTGTTCCGAAAATGGGATACTTCGACGTGCATACCGAGCCGGGCGGCGCATGGGCCGCCACCTGGGATGGGCGCTGCCTTCGCGACGTTCGCCCCGCTTCGGGGGGCGATGCCCGATGATGACGATTCTTGCCGTCGCCGCCGGGTTCGCGGCCGACCTTGCCTTCGGCGACCCACGCTGGCTTCCCCATCCCGTCGTCGCCATGGGGCGCGCGATCACGTGGGCCGAAGGCCGCCTGCGGGGCGCATTCCCGCAAACGTCCGCGGGCACGCGCGCCGCAGGGCTTGTGCTCGCCGTGGCGCTTCCGCTTGCGTGTGGGCTTTTGACCTGGGGAATCCTGCATCTTTGCGGCATGGTTCACTCCGGCTTGCGCTTCGTGGCCGAGGCATGGGCGAGCTATCAGATTCTCGCGGCATGCGAGCTGCGCCGCCAGAGCCTGGCCGTGGCCCGCGCGTTCTCGAAGGGCGGCCTTGTCGCGGCGCGCGAAACCGTCGGGCTCATCGTGGGACGCGACACGTCTGTTCTCGACGAGCAAGGCGTTGCGCGCGCCGCCGTGGAAACCGTGGCGGAGAACGCGAGCGACGGCGTCATCGCGCCGCTTTTCTACCTTATGATCGGGGGTGCGCCCTTGGGCATGGCGTACAAGGCGGTGAACACGCTCGACAGCATGGTAGGCTACAAAAACGAGCGCTACATCGACTTCGGCTGCGCCTCGGCGCGCCTCGACGATGCGGTGAACTGGATTCCCTCGCGCTTATCGGCCCTGCTCATGATCGCCGTGTGCCCGATCGTCGGGCTCGACGCGCGCGGGGCGGCGCGCATCTGGCGCCGTGACAGGCGTCGCCATGCGAGCCCCAACTCGGCGCAGACCGAGTCAGCGTGCGCGGGCGCGCTCGGGCTGCGCCTGGCAGGACCCGCGGTGTATTTCGGCAAGCTCGTTGAGAAACCGACGATAGGCGACGCGTCCCGTGAAATCGAGTGGGGCGACATCGCCCGGGCGACAAGGCTCATGCTCGCCGCGTCCGTATGCGCGCTCGTCGTCTTCGGCGCCGCGCGCGCGGCGGTCGTGCTCGCCTTGGGGGCGATGGCATGAGGGAAGACCACGCCGCGCTCCGGGCTGCCGGGGGAATCCTGCGCGCCCGTACGCATGGGGGCAGCGCGCAATCGCTCGGCATCGGTTGCGAAGGGGGCGCCTCCGATCTCATCGACTTCTCGGTGAACGTGAATCCGGCAGGCCCCTCGCCGCGCGCCGTCGCCGCAGCTTGCAAGTCGCTTTCTCGAATCGACGCCTACCCCGATAGGGATAGCCTCGCCCTCGTTCGCGCCCTAGCGCGCGCCCAGGGCATTCCCGAAGATACTATCGTCTGCGGCGCGGGCGCGTCCGACATCATCTGGCGGCTCGCTGCGGCGGTGCGCCCGAAACGCATCGTCGTGTGCGCGCCGACGTTCTCTGAATATGCGGAGGCGGCATCTTACTACGGCGCATGCGTGCAGGAGTTCCCGCTCTCCGAAGCGGACGACTTCGACGTGCCCGCCTCCTTCGCCCGCACGATCGAGGGGCCGGGAGACGTGGCGTACCTCTGCAATCCGAACAACCCGACGGGGCGCCTCGTCGACCCCCGCGTGATCGATGCCGCGGCTTGCCGCTGCGAGCAGGTGGGCGCGCTGCTCGTCGTGGACGAGTGCTTCCTCGGATTTGCGCCCGACGCCCGCGAAAGGAGCGTGGCCGCACGCGCCGCGTGTTCGCGCCATGTGGCCGTGCTCTCCGCGTTCACCAAGCTCTACGGAATGGCGGGGTTGCGGTTGGGATATCTGATCAGCGGAAATGCCCAACTCATCGAGGGGATTCGCCGGGCGGGGCAGGCGTGGCCCGTCTCCTCGGTCGCCGAGGCCGCGGGCATCGCCGCCCTGGAAGACGTCGAATACGTCTCGCGCACGCGCGATGTATTGGCGGGCGAGCGAGCGTGGCTTTCCCACGAGCTCTCCTTGCTCGGGCTTTCCGTCGTGCCGTCGGATGCGAACTTCCTTTTAGTCCGCACGCCGGCGAAAGACATCCCCGAGCGCCTGTATAAACAGGGGGTTTTGGTCCGCACGTGCGACTCGTTTTCGGTACTGTCCCGTTTCTGGTGCCGCGTCGCGGTGCGCACGCGCAAGGAGAACGCCCGGCTTGCGATGGCGTTCAGCCGCGCGCTTCGGGCGGAAGGCGCATCGGGCGAAGGCGAACCCGACGAACGGGGCGGCGCTTCTTGCAGCGGCGCTATGGCGGGCGCGGATAGCCGAGACTCGGCGAAGGAGGTCGATACCCGTGGGTAGGGCGAAGCCCATCATGATCCAGGGCACCATGTCGAACGCGGGGAAGAGCCTGCTTGCGGCGGGGCTGTGCCGTGTGCTTTCGCAGGACGGCCTGCGCGTGGCTCCCTTCAAGAGCCAGAACATGGCGCTCAACAGCGGTGTCACGGCCGACGGGCTCGAGATGGGGCGCGCCCAGATCATGCAGGCCGAGGCGTGCGGCATCGCGCCCGACGTGCGCATGAACCCCATCCTGCTCAAGCCCGAAAGCGACCACCGAAGCCAGCTCATCGTGGCCGGCAAGGCGCAGGGAGCCTTCGCTGCGAGGGACTACTTCGCGCGAAAGAAGGCGCTCATGCCGCAGATTTTGGAGGCGTTCGATTCGCTCGCGGATGAAAACGACGTCATCGTCATCGAGGGCGCCGGCAGCCCCGCCGAAATCAACCTTGCCGAAAACGACATCGTCAACATGGGGCTCGCGCGCGCCGTGTCCTCCCCCGTGCTGCTCGCGGGCGACATCGACCCAGGCGGGGTGTTTGCCCAGCTCTACGGCACGGTCGCGCTCTTTGCGCCCGAGGATCGCGCTCTTTTGCGGGGGCTTGTGGTGAACAAGTTCCGCGGCGATGTGGAAATCCTGCGCCCGGGTTTGGCCCCGCTCGAGAAGATGTGCGGGGTTCCCGTCGTGGGGGTCGTGCCGTATCTTACGCTCGACCTGGACGACGAGGACTCGCTCGCGCCGCGCCTATCTGCCCGCGAGGCGCGCGGCGTCATCGACGTCGCCGTCGTGCGCCTTCCACATCTGTCGAACTTCACCGACTTCGACCCGCTTTCGCGCGTGCCCGGCGTGGGCGTGCGCTACGTTTCCTCGACGACCGATCTGGGCCGACCCGACCTGGTGGTGCTCCCCGGCTCGAAGACCACGCTCGACGACGCGCGCTGGCTTGCGGCTAGCGGCATCGGAGCCTGTGTACGCGCGCTTTCGGGTGCGGGCACGCCGGTGCTCGGCATATGCGGAGGCTACCAGCTTTTGGGTGACGAGCTTTCCGACCCGCACGGCAGGGAAGGCGCTGGCACCGCGCGCGGGCTCGGGCTCATCCCTGCAAGTACGGTGTTCAGGGAGGAAAAGCGCCTCGCCCAGTCGGAGCTGCGCATCACAGGCGCCCAAGGTGCGTTCTCGGTGTGGAACGGCATGACGGCTCGCGGGTACGAGATCCACGACGGCGAAACGATCGTCTCCTGCGCCCCTGCGGGCACGATTGGCGGCAAACCAGAAGGCGCGGCCTGCGGAAACGTGTTTGGAACCTATCTCCACGGCCTGTTCGACGAACCGGGGGTGGCGCTCGCCCTCGCGCGCTCGCTCGCGCGCATGCGTGGCCTGCCCGAGAGCGTCGTGGGTGCTGCGGGCGCGGCGTCCGCAGCCGATCACCGTGCGCGCGAGTTCGACCGCCTGGCCGACTCCGTGCGCGTGGCGCTCGACATGGAGTATGTCTACCGCATTATCGAGGAGGGCGTATGATCCACGTGTATCATGGCGACGGCAAAGGCAAGACCACGGCGGCGATGGGCCTCGCCCTTCGCATGCTCGCCGCAGGCCGCCGCGTCGTCGTCGTGCAGTTCCTGAAAGACGGCGAAAGCGGGGAGGTGCGCCTGCTCGCCGAGCATTTCGGCGTGCCCGTGTTCGCGGGGAAGGCGTCGGACAAGTTTACCTGGTCCATGACGTCGGAAGAACTTGCCGCGACGCGCGAGTTGCAAGATGGGAACCTCGCTTCCGCGCTCGCCGAGCTCGAGGGCGCGCAGGAGGGGCTGCTCGTGCTCGACGAGGCGCTCGACGCGCTTTCGAAGGGGCTTGTCGACGAGGCGCTCGTGGACCGCGCGCTCGATATGTCCGCGCGCGGCGTCGAAGTAGCGCTCACCGGGCGCGCGCCTTCCCGCAAGATCGTGGAGAAGGCCGACTACATAACCGAGATGCGGTGCGAGAAACACCCCTACGAGCAGGGGATATGTGCAAGGGAAGGAGTGGAGTACTAGATGGATTCCAAGGAGATGGCGCCCGGCGACATCGAGCGGCGCAGCTTTGAGATCATCACCGAAGAGCTCGGCGGCCGCACGTTCCCGCCGCTCGAAGAGCCCGTCGTGAAGCGCGTCATCCACACCACTGCCGACTTCTCGTACGCCGATTCCCTCGTGTTCACCCATGACGCCGCGCACTGTGCGCTCGACGCATTGCGCGCAGGGGCCACGGTGCTCACCGACACGAACATGGCGCTCGCAGGCATAAGCAAGCCCGCGCTCGCGAAGATCGGCTGCCAGGCCGTGTGCTATATGGCCGACCCTGATGTCGCCGCAACGGCGCGCGCCGCGGGCACGACTCGCGCCGTTGCGAGCATGGACAAAGCTTGCGGCATCGAGGGTCCGCTCATCGTGGCCGTCGGCAACGCTCCCACAGCACTTCTGCGCCTCGCCGAGCTCATGGACGCGGGGAAGATCGCGCCCGCGCTCGTCGTTGGGGTGCCGGTTGGGTTTGTGAACGTGGTCGAGGCGAAAGAGGAGCTACTCGCGCGACGCGTGCCGGCCATCGTCGCGAGGGGTCGCAAGGGCGGCTCGACCGTGGCGGCCGCCATTATGAACGCGCTGCTCTACCAGATCACGCGCCCAGGCGGCCCGAAGTGACGGCCCCCGCATCCGCGCCGGCGCTGCGCATCTTCGCCGGCACCACCGAGGGCCGCCTTCTGTGCGAATGGGCGAGCGGGGCGGGAATCCCCGCCCGTGCCTACGCGGCAACCGAGTACGGAGGCGAGCTTTTGGGCGAGCTTCCGGGCATCGAGGTGCAGGCGGGCAGGCTCGACGAGGCCGACATGGAGCGCGAGCTTTTCGGCGCGCGCATCGTCGTCGACGCCACGCACCCCTTCGCTACGCTCGCAAGCGGCAACATCCGGGCCGCTTCGCTCGCCGTGGGTGCACGATGCCTGCGCCTTGCGCGCCCGGCCGAGGCGCTGCCCAAAGGCGTCGTGCCGGTCGCGTCGATTGCCTGCGCGGCGCGCTTTCTCTCCGAGAACCCGGGTCGCGCGCTTCTCACGACGGGGAGCAAGGAGCTTGCTCCCTACACGCGTGTCGCCGATTTCGCGGAGCGCTTCTTCGTGCGTGTGCTCCCGCTGCCCGGTGCTATAACGAAGTGCATCGACGCGGGGTTTTCGCCGTCGCACGTCATCGGCATGCAGGGGCCCTTCACCCGCGAGCTCAACGAGGCGATGCTTCGGCAGGTGGGCGCCCAGTGGCTTGTGACCAAGGACTCGGGAACCGTAGGCGGCACGGCCGAGAAGCTCGCCGCCGCGCGCGACGCGGGAGCGCGCTGCATCGTGGTCACCCGTCCCGCCGAGGGAGGCGGGGCCCTTTCGCTTCGGGAAGTGGAAGACGCGCTCTTACGGGAGCTCGCGCGCTAGGCGCTCTAATTCACCGCAACTTGTTGGTGGTGACTTACTGGTAGCGTAGGCATTCCACCGGGTCGAGCTTTGCGGCGCGTCGAGCGGGGTAGAAGCCAAAGATTACGCCGATGCCGACCGATACGGCAAACGCGATCAACACGGTCGTAATGGAGAAGCTTGGCGTGATCGTCCCGGTGGCTCCAAACTCGCTCATGATGCCCGAGCTTGCGGCAAAGAACGTGAGCCCCCAGGCCAGCAGATAGCCAATCACGACGCCCAGAATGCCGCCAGTGACGCACAGCGCCGAGGACTCGGCCAAAAACTGCGCGGTGATATCGCGACGACTGGCGCCCAGGGCACGGCGAATACCGATCTCGCGGATGCGTTCCGTTACGTTGGTGAGCATCATATTCATAATGCCGATACCGCCGACAAGCAGCGAGATGCTGGCGACAGCACCCATGATGAGCGAGAATGCGCCCATAAAGGAGTTGAGTGCATCGATAGCGCTTTTCATGGAGGTCGCCGATACGCTGTCGTACTCATCCTCCTCCCCGATGCCCTTCATCGCGCGCACCTTGGACTCGATGGTCTTACAAAGCTCATCCATGTCCGT
Organism: uncultured Collinsella sp.; assembly: GCA_938045065.1. Taxonomy (GTDB): domain Bacteria; phylum Actinomycetota; class Coriobacteriia; order Coriobacteriales; family Coriobacteriaceae; genus Collinsella. Next base: position 46,296 of record CALIOA010000077.1, on the reverse strand, counting down.
GCCCTCGGCGGCAAGTGCCGTCACGCTGGGGAATGAAGGATTTTCATCGCCAAATAGTCCGGAGATAGTTTCGCGTGGCATATACAGCGTGAGCGAGCCCATGGAGTCGCTGCCGCCATCAATCACGCCTACAATCTGCGCCTCGCCGTTGGACACCTTGATGGTTTTCCCCAGCGCATCCTGTTCGTTGCCGTAAAGCTGATCGGCGCCGCCGCGGCTGATGAGCGCCACGCGCGAGCCTGATTGGGACTCGGCCTGGGAATAGGTACGCCCCGCAACGAGCTTGCCGGCCCCCACCGCGTCGAGCATGTCGCTATCGACGCCCTGTGCCATGACGGTATAGCTTTTATCGCCGGTCTTGTACTCGGTGTACGCGCTGTCGACAATTCCGATCTGCTCTATCTGCGGCACTAGTTTTTGAAGCTTCTGAACGTCAGAATCGGTGAGTTCTTGGGACGAATAGATCTGAACCATACGAGCTGCGTTGAGGCCCAGGCTGTTGACCAAGCTGTTTTGGATGCCGCCGATGAGCGAAGTCATGGCAATAACCGAGGCGATGCCGATGACAATGCCCAGGATGGTGAGCAGGCTGCGCCCCTTGTTGGCCTCGAGCGAGTGAAGGGCTTCCTGGATAAGATCGCGGGCGCTCATGCCACCACTCCTTTCGGCGGGTTGGCGGAGGCGGAAATTATGGGCAGGCTATCTACGGCGCTGCGCAGGGTCCGCGGTGCATGTGGAATATACGCGCCGTCGTGAATGCGACCGTCGCGGATGGTCACGGCACGGTCGGCCTCGGCGGCAATTCCGGGGTCGTGTGTGATAAGAACGATGGTTTTGCCGCGCTTCTGGAGCTTATGGAAGGTCTCCATTACAAGCGCTCCAGTGGCGGAGTCCAGGTTTCCCGTCGGTTCGTCAGCCAAAATGATGGGCGGGTCATTAACGAGGGCGCGCGCGATGGCGACACGCTGCATCTGGCCGCCCGAGAGCTCGGATATGCGGTGGTCCCAGTGGTCGACCGGTAGCGTGACGGCCTGCAGCGCGTGGACGGCGCGCATCTCGCGCTGCCTACGGGGCACATTGGTGTAGGCCAGCGGCAGCATCACGTTTTCGATGACCGTTAGGCGCGGCAGCAGGTTGAAGCTCTGAAAGACAAAGCCAATGCTCAGGGCGCGAACTTCGGTGAGCTCGTCATCATCGAGCTCGGCCACGTTGAGCCCTTGCAGGTAATAGTCGCCCGCCGTCGGCTTATCCAGGCAGCCCAGGATGTTCATGAGCGTTGATTTGCCCGAGCCCGAGGGGCCAGTGATAGCGACGAATTCGCCGGGATTTACCGCCAGGCTCACGTTGTGCAGGATGTGGGCGCAACCTGCCTCGCTCTCAAAGATGCGGTGCACGTTGCGAATGTCGATGACGGGGCGCATTACATACCCTCGTCGGCAGACATGCTGCCCGAATCCGTGCTATAGCCGCCGTCAGCCGTTGCGTCCGCTCCGGTGTCCATGACGAGGGTGTCGCCATCGCGCAGCTTGGTAACCGGCACGTTGGGGTTAATCTCGTTGCCCTGATCGTCGCGCTTGACCTGCGTCTTGCCGACTACGGCTTCGTTGTCGTTTTGCGTCACGACGGTCACCTTCACGCGGCGGGTCTGCTTGCCCTCGTCATCGGTTGCCACGTTGACATAATAGTGTTCGCCGTCTTCGGTCATGAGCGCTATCGTCGGCACCATCACCACATCGTCGAGCTGCTCGGTCACCACCGAGACCTCGGCCGTCATGCCCGGCTTCAGGCGCGCGTCGGGTGCCTCGATGACGATGTCGACGTTAAAGGTTACGCTGCTGCTGCCATAGTTGGAGTCGGAGTTTGCCACCGAGGCGATGGCCGTGACCGTTCCCTGGCTCACGATATTCGGAAACGCGGGATACGTGACGTTGGCGTTCTGCCCAACGGCGATCTTGGCGATGTCCTTTTCGCCCACCTGCACGGTCACCTTCATCTTGGATAGGTCGGCGATCTGCATGCACTGCTTGCCGCCGCTCGTATCGCTTTCGCCCATGATCATGCCGCCTGTTACCGTGGCGCCTACCTTGGCGTTGAGCTCCACGATGCTGCCCGAGCTTGGGGCCGTGACCGTACGGCTGGCGGCCTTGGCGTTCGCCTGATCGAGGTTTGCCTGGGCCGATGCGAGGCTACGCTGCGCGGCCGATACGGCGTTCGTGTCCGCTGATGCTGCGGGGGAGCCAGCCGCTGCGGAAGCCTCCTCGGCGTCCGTCGTTGGGGTGGCCTGCGCGGCGGCTGCGGCTTTCTGCGCGTTGGCGAGGTCTTCTTGAGCGGCTGTAACTGCACGCTGCGCCTCGGCAACGTTGCGATCGAGCTCGTCGTTTTTAATGGTCATAAGCACGTCGCCCTCGTTGACGGATTGGCCTGCCTGCACGTTGATTGAATCGACCGTGCCGTCGACAGAAGGGGAGACCACTGAGGACGAAATGGGTTTGAGCTGGCCTTTCGCCTCGACCGTTGTGGTAAATGTGCCCTCGGTCACCATGTCGGTCACAGGCCCGCTAGCGCCCTGTGGCTGCGCATTGATAACAAGGGTTGCGACAATGGCAATGAGCGCGATGGCGCCCACGACGCCGGCGGCAATACCGCGTCGAATCAGCTTTTTACGTCGACGTTCGGCACGTTTTGCCTTGAGCTTGGCATATGCCTCTTCATCGGAAATCTCGGCCGCATCGTTCGTGCGTCCGTTCTGCTTGTCGGCATGTACGTGTGTAATCAGAGGAATCGTTTCGGTGGCACCTTCGGGCGTGTTCTCGGTATCATCCGGGCCCGGTGTGATGGTGGGGACATTCGGCATAGCGTCTCCTTTATAGAAAGAACCTCGTTAAGTATATGCGCCCACCGGTTGGGGCGGGCGCATGGGACGGTTTCTTTCGGAACTGTTAGATTGGTCGCAGCGGTTCCACGTTGTAGGAACGCGCGCGTTGCACTACGAGTGGACAACTACGCACAGACCGACTTTGATGCAGTCGTGAAGTGCCTTGGCGTCTGCCAGGCGCAGGTTGATGCAACCGTGGCTGCCGCACCACTTATAGGACTCGGCATTATCGAAGCTCTTGTCGTTTTGCCATGTAGCGTCGTGGAAGCCGATCATGTTGCCCTCAAACGGCATCCAGTAGCTCACCGGGCTCTCGTATTTGGGCTTACCGGTCTCGGGGTCCTTGGCTCCGATCAGGGTGCTGCCGCCGTCGTTGCTGTTGATTTGCCACACGCCCTCGGGGGTGGCGTCTTCGCCCGGTTTGCCGGAAATAAAGTTGGCCTCCCAAACGATATTACCGTTCTCGTCATAGTAGCGCGCGTGCTGCTCGGACAGGTCGACGTCGATATACGCCTTCCAGTCGGGCTCTCCCTTTGCAGTAAAGGTGTCGGCCTTCTGGGAGTACTTGATCTCGATCTCGCCGGTCTGCTTGTTGTTAATGGCGTCCTCGACCTGCTTGGCGAGCGAGCTGCTGTCGATGGACCAACCAAAGTCGCCGCCTTCGACGGCGCACTGCTTGCCATCGGCGCGCGTCCACCAGCGAGTGGAGCCCACGGTATTAAAGCCGTTGGCGAGCTCGGCTGCCCAGCTACTGATCTGCGACGTATCGAGCGTGGGGTTGGCCGGATCGGCAAAGCTGATCCACTGCAACACGGAGCTGCCATCAACCTTGCCGGCATCCTCGCCGTTGAGCTTGAGGGTCACGTTGACGCCCAGGAAGTTGTTGGCAGCATCGCATACGGCCTGAATCTGATCATCGGTCAGCGTTCCATTGAGCGGCTCATAGGCATCGTTGCCGAGCTTGGAAAGATCTACGGTCTCGGCCAGCGAGGCAAGCTCGAGCTCGGCGTACTTAATGACATGCTCGCGGTTGAGTTTTTCGTTGGAGCGCGCCTTCTCGACGGTAAACTTGCCGGCCTGCTCGTCATAGGAGCTATTGGCCTCGAACGTGCCCGAACGGCCCTCGTTAAACTCGTCGATGGCAGCACTCAGATCCTTCTCAAACTGCTTTTGGTCAAAGGTGTCGGAGAGCATGGACAGGTCGACGTCTTGATCAAGATCGACTTCGTTGGAGGTAGTGGTTGTTTTGGTCTTGCCGCTTAAGGATTCCACAAGGCGGACCGGCCACATAAAGGCTTCGTTGTGGTTGATGATTTCTTTTGCGGCTGCTTCGCCGTCGACGATGGGTTCATCGGACTCGGGCTGATAGGTCCAGTTAAAGTCATCGCCTGTCACGGTGAGCTTATAGTGCTTCCATGCCGAATTGACCTTAGTGGCGGCAGACGAAGCGTTGGAGAACGAGACGTCTACGCCGGCAATGGTGGTGTTGGGGTATGCTACCTGCGAAAACGCTACGACGCCTACGATATAGACAATGACGATAAGACCCAGGACGACAAAGAGCGTCGTCTTTTTGCCCGACTTATTGTTCTTGGCGGGTTTGCGCGCGGAGCCGCGATCGCCTCGAGCGCGCGTTGGTGGCTGCTTGGGCGCATTGCCGTTTGCCTGGCGCTGCTGTCGCTGTTGGTTCGGGCGTTGGGAAGCGTTTGCCGCACCACGCTGCTGACCGTGGCTCGGCGCGATAGGACGCGGCGACTGAACGCCGCCGGTGTACCTGCTCGGCTGCTGCGGATCGGGAATCAGTTGAGTTCGATCGTTTTGCGACATCGTATGCATATCCTTCGATTTTCGCCTTGCGGTTCATCGTGTTTTTACTGGGCTTGCATTATAGCGATTGCCCTACTGTTTGTGGTACGGAAACGGTGGCATTCAAAAGAGGTGGGACATTTGTCCCACCTTTGAGTCATTCTTTACCGTTATCCGCACACGCCGCATTTTGCACAGGCCGAAAGTGCGGCCGGAGCCTGCGCGATGCCGCCCTTTGCCGTCTCGCGCAGCGTGGCCGGTAACGCGTGACCCACCGAGAGCATGACATGTGCCATCTGGTCAAACGGCACCAGGCTCTTAATGCCTGCGAGGGCGAGTTGTGCCGAGCTAAAGGCCGCTGCCACGCCGATGGCGTTGCGGTTTTGGCAGGGCACCTCCACGAGGCCACCGACGGGGTCACAAACGAGGCCCAGCAGGTTGCTCAGCGCGATGGAGCTGGCATCGAGCGCCTGCTCGGGCGTGCCGCCGAGCATCTGCACCAGAGCGGCGGCTGCCATGGCGGCGGCGCTTCCCACCTCGGCCTGGCAGCCGCCCTCGGCGCCGGCAACGCAGGCGCTTGTGGTGAGGTTGAGGCCGATAGCGGCTGCGCAGTAGAGCGCGTCCATGACCTGCTCGTCATCGAGCTGCAGGCGATCGGCGAGCGCAAGCACGCAGCCGGGCACAACACCCGCGGAGCCGGCCGTGGGGGCGGCGACGATCACGCCCATCGTGGCGGAGCGCTCGAGCACGGCCATGGCGCGGGCCACGGCGTCGGTCTGAACGGGGCCCATCAGGCTTTCACTCAAATCGTTGCGGCCGGTGGCTTCGACGAGCTTGGCCTCGCCGCCGATAAGCCCGCCAAGCGAACGCTGCGGATTGGCGATGGGGGCCGTGGTCTCCTCGCGCATGACCTCGAGCACGCGGCGCATGGCGGCGACGGCGTGGGCCTCGCCGGTCAAACGCGCCTCGCGGACGGCCATGACGGCGCCGATGCTGAGCCCCAGTTCCTCGCACGCATCGAGCAGCTGCTCGCCGTCGTCGAAGATCTCCTTGGCCGAGACGCCGGGGGAGAGCGACGAGGCAGAACCGGGGAGCTCGATAAAGGTCGCGTAATCGACATTGTCGAGCTTACGTAACATGGGGACGACGGTGTCGTCGGGTGTGCCGTCGGTCTCAAAGACGGAGTAGGCCTGGCCGCCCACTTCGGTGCGGTAGGTGCGGCAGAAGGCGATGTTCACGTGGGCGTAGGCGAGCAGGTTGGTGAGCGCGGCGAGTACACCGGGGACGTCCTTGTGCGCCACGAAGAGCGTGGAATACATGCCCGAGATGTCGACGCCGACGCCGTTAATGCGGCTGATGCGCATCTTGCCGCCGCCCAGGCTCTCGCCGCGGACCTGTGCCGTGGCGCCCGTGTCGTCGACCATTTCGATGTCGACGGTGTTGGGGTGGATGGAGGCGTCGTCGCCCTTGATGTCAAAGTGATATTCGAGGCCCTGCTCGCGTGCGAGGTCGAAGGCCTGCTTGATGTTCTCGTCGTCGGTGTCGAGGCCCAGGATGCCTGCGACGAGCGCGCGGTCGGTGCCGTGGCCGCGGTAGGTGTGGGCGAAGGAGTTCCACAGACCAAAGGTGACTTTGGTGATGCGGCCTTCCAGCAGGCTGGCAGCAACTTGGGCGCAGCGCAGGGCGCCGGCGGTGTGCGATGAGCTGGGGCCGACCATGACGGGCCCCAAGATCTCGAATGCAGAGGTCGTAGCTAGTGTTTGCGGCTTGCCTGCCATATGCGCTCCTGTTCTATCCCGTCGTCCCGAGGGGCGGGGCATACTCTGTCCCGCCGTTCCGAGGGCTTTGGTATTTGGTCGCCTGCTCGGGCAGTCCTGCTCGCACGGAGAGCACATTAAGTGCTCTCCGGCTCGTGCGGAACTCGCGACCGACCAGATACCAAAGCCCTCGGAACTTAGGATACATGGTTGGAGTCGCTCTGCTGCGAAATTTATCGGCCTATGACCTATTCCATGTCCCAGGTCGGCTCATCTTCACCACCTTTAAATAAAAAAGAAGTACCGGTTGGAGCCGGTACTTCTTTTGGTGCGTTGTTTCTTGGCTGTAGCTTTTGCCGTTAGCTTACAGGTCGCAGGCTGCTTTGAGTTCTTCGACTCGGTCGGTTTTTTCCCAGGTGAAGTCGGCGTCTTCGCGGCCGAAGTGACCGTAGGCTGCCGTCTTTTCGTAGATGGGGCGACGCAGGTCTAGGTCGCGGATGATTGCACCCGGGCGCAGGTCGAAGGTCTTCTCTACGGCCTCGACGATTTTGTCCTCGGCAACATGTGCGGTACCGAAGGTGTCGACCATGATTGAGAGGGGCTTGGAAACGCCGATGGCGTAGGCAAGCTCGACCTCGCAGCGGTCGGCCAGACCGGCGGCGACCACGTTCTTGGCGACCCAGCGCGCGGCATACGCGGCGGAGCGGTCGACCTTGGTGCAGTCCTTGCCGCTAAAGGCGCCACCGCCGTGACGACCGTAGCCGCCGTAGGTGTCGACGATGATCTTGCGGCCGGTGAGTCCCGTGTCGCCCATGGGGCCGCCCACGACAAAGCGACCGGTGGGGTTCACGTAGATATCGGCATTATCCCACGGCATGTTCTCGGCGGCCATGACCGGGGTGATGACGTGCTCGATGAGGTCGGCCTTGATCTTGCCCATGTCCTCGATCTCGGCGGCGTGCTGCGTGGAGATAACGATGGTCGTGACCTCGACGGGCTTGCCTTCCTCGTAGCGCACGGTGACCTGGGTTTTGCCGTCGGGACGCAGATAGGCGAGGGTGCCGTCGTGGCGCACGGCAGCCAGGCGCTCGGCCAGGCGGCTTGCCAGGTAGTGCGGCATGGGCATGAGGGTCTTGGTCTCGTTGGAGGCATAACCAAACATCATGCCCTGGTCGCCGGCACCGATCAGGTCGATCGGGTCGGTGGTAGCGCCGGTCTGGGTCTCGAAGGACTCGTCGACGCCCTGGGCGATATCGGGCGACTGCTCGTGGATGAGGCTCATAACGCCGCAGGTATCGCAGTCAAAACCGAATTTGGCGCGGTTGTAGCCAATGCGGCGGATAACGCCGCGGGCGATTTCCTGCACGTCGACGTAGGCCTGGGTGCGGATCTCGCCGGCAACGATGACGGTGCCGGTGGTCACGAGGGTCTCGCAGGCGCAGCGGACGTTCTCCACGTTGGCGGGCACGCCGTTGGGGGCGATGTAGCCCTGCTCCTGGAGCTCTATTTCTTTGGCGAGGATTGCGTCGAGGACGGCGTCGCTGATCTGGTCAGCGATCTTATCGGGATGACCTTCGGTCACCGACTCCGACGTAAAAACAAAGGACCCGTGTTGGGGCGGGATGGAACGAAGTTCTTCTGACATGATTGTCCTTTCAAAAACGTGTCCCGGCGACCGTTACCATTCCGCCGGGCTCTCTATGCAAGGGCACATCATAGCGCGTAAATCAAACATTCACACCCTTTCCGCACCTACTCATTGGGGACAGACTTAAATGACCAACCGGGTATTCATTGGGTATTCATTGGGGACAGACTTAAATGAACAGCCTTAGACTCTCTTGTGGCACCTGGGGACACTCCTTGTCAGTCAGCTCCGACTGGTCATTTAAGTCTGTCCCCAATGAGTAGGTCGGTGCCCTTTGTGCGGAGGTTGCTTTGATGCTTTATACTGGTGCGGTTAGACATCCATCCTGCAATCGAGGAGATTTCCATGGCATCAGACGTTCGCGTCCGCTTTGCACCCTCACCGACGGGCAAGCTGCACATCGGCGGCGCCCGCACCGCTATCTATAACTGGGCTTTTGCCCGCGCAAACGGCGGCACGTTCATCCTGCGCATCGACGACACCGACCCCACCCGTTCCACCGACGAGAACACGCAGATCATCCTGCGCGCCATGCGTTGGCTGGGCCTGGACTGGGACGAGGGTCCCGAGGTGGGCGGCGATTTTGGCCCCTACGCCCAGACCGAGCGCCTGGACCTGTACAAGCAGGCCGCCCAGAAGCTTTGGGACGAGGGCAAGGCCTATCCCTGCTTCTGCACCAAGGAGCAGCTCGACGCCGACCGCAAGGCCGCGCAGGAGCGCAAGGACCCCTTCCAGGGTTATCAGCGCCGTTGCCGCGATCTTGATCCCGAGGAGGCCCGCCGTCGCATCGAGGCCGGCGAGTCCTACGTCCTGCGTATCAAGGTTCCCGAGGACCGCGGCGACGTCGTCATCCACGACGCCGTCCACGGCGAGGTGACCTTCGACGCCAAGGAGCTCGACGACTTTGTCATCTTCCGCTCCGATGGCACGCCCACGTACAACTTCGCGACCGTCGTCGACGACGCCATGATGAAGATCACCCATGTGATCCGTGGCGACGACCACCTGTCCAACACCCCGCGTCAGGTCATGGTCTATGAGGCCCTCGGCGCGCCCGTGCCCACGTTCGCTCACATTTCCATGATCCTGGGCGCCGACGGCAAGAAGCTCTCCAAGCGCCACGGCGCCACCTCGGTGGAGGAGTACCGCGACGCCGGCTACCTGTCCGACGCCTTCGTCAACTACCTGGCGCTGCTCGGCTGGTCGCTCGACGGCGAGACCACGATCATCCCACGCGATGTCCTGGCCAGCAAGTTCTCGCTCGACCGCATCTCCAAAAACCCGGCGACCTTCGACCCCAAGAAGCTCGATTGGGTTAACGCCGAGTACATCAACGGCATGTCCGATGCTCAGTTTGCCGACGAGATCATGGTTCCCGAGCTGCACGAGGCGGGTCTCATCGAGGGTAATGTCGAGTACGGCGAGGACTGGATCGACGCGCTTGCCGCCATCGTCAAGCCGCGCACCAAGATGCCGGCCGACGCCGTGACCGTCGCCGCCCCCATCTTTGCTACGGCCGAGACGCTCGAGTATGACGAGAAGTCCGTCAACAAGGGCCTGGCCAAGGAGGGCATGGGCGCCATTCTGGATGCCGCCAAGGCCGCGCTCGAGGGTGTGGACGAGTGGGCGGCTGCCAACATTGACGCTGCGCTTGAGCCACTGCCTGAGCAGATGGACCTTAAGAAGCGCGTGGTGTTCCAGGCCGTGCGCGTCGCCGTCTGCGGCAACATGGTGAGCCCCCCGCTGGGCGAGACCATGGCGCTCGTCGGCCGCGACGACTGCCTGGCGCGCATCGACCGCGCCCGCACGATGGCACTGTAATCGCTGCGCAAACGTTTGTATCCGAGCCCCGTTCACCCCGAGCGGGGCTCTTGTTTCTGTAGACGTATGGGATAGGAGGTGCTGGGGCCATGGCCGAGCAACTGTCGCTGTTTGGTTCGCCGGAACCTGAGGAGACTACGGTGGTACCGGCATCCGCTGCTGCCCCGGCAAAGCCCGAGCCTGCGCCTGAGCCCATCGCCGCCTACGCGAGTGTGGTTCTTGACATCCCCACCCGTGCGCTGTCCGAACCATTTGCTTACGGCATTCCCGAGTCCCTTGCCAACGACGCCCAGGTCGGATCGACGGTCCTGGTCCACTTTGGCACCCGTGCCGCCGCAGGCTACATTGTCGACATCGCGCCCGAGCTGGCCAACCTGCAAGGTAACGACGCCCTCGACCCCGTGCGCATTAAAGCCATCGAGGCTATCCTCAGCAAGCCGCTCTTTACCGCAGAGGCCGCCCGCATCGCGCGCTGGATGAGCCGCGAGTACGTCGCAACGCTTTCCGAGTGCCTGCGTTTGTTCTTGCCCCCGGGTGGAAGCCCGCGCGTGGTCAAGGGCGATGACGGCGCATGGTCGGTTGAGCGTCCCACCGTCAAGCCTATTCAAAACCGCTGGGTCATGCTCACGCCCGAGGGTTTCGACTACACGCCGCCCAAGACTGCCGTTCGCCAGCGCCAGCTTATCGAGGCGCTCCAGTGCGGCCCGGTTACGACGCGCGACCTCAACCTGCTCTACAACAGTATGTCTGCGACCATTAAAGCGCTCGAAAAACGCTGCGTCCTAGTGGTGGAGGAGCGCCGCGCCTGGCGTGGATGCAGCGAGCAGACCACGCTGTCCTCGGCAAGCGGCAAGGCGCCGGTCTCCCTTACCAACGGCCAGCAACAGGCACTCGCGCAGATTGAGCGCGCCCGTCTGGACGCTCATGGCGACGTGGTGCTGGTCGACGGCGTCACCGGCTCCGGCAAAACCGAGGTTTACCTCTCCGCCATCGAACGCGTACTCGCGGCTGGCCGCTCAGCCTGCGTGCTCGTGCCCGAGATATCGCTGACGGCCCAGACCGTCGGCCGCTTCCGCTCTCGCTTTGGCGAGACGGTCGCCGTGTTCCATTCGCGCCTCTCGGCCGGCGAGCGCCTGGACCAGTGGGATATGGTCGCCAGCGGTGCCGCACGCGTGGTCGTGGGCGCCCGCTCAGCGCTCTTTTGTCCGCTCAGCGACTTGGGCCTCATCATCATCGACGAGGAGCACGAGACCAGCTACAAGCAGGGTTCCAGCCCGCGCTACCACGCGCGCGAGGTGGCGGCCGAGATGGCGCGCCGCTACCGCTGCCCGCTCGTGTTGGGCTCCGCCACGCCTTCTGCCGAGGCCCTCGACCGCTGCCGCCGCGGCACGTACAACGGTGCCACCTGGACGCGCGTCGAGATGCCCGAGCGCCCGGGGCATGCCGTGCTGCCCACGGTTCGCATTGCCGACCTGCGCCGCGAGTTCTCGCACGGCAGTCGCTCCATGTTCTCAAAACCGCTGATGGAAGGCCTGGAACGTGTGGTCGAGCGTCGCGAGAAGGCCGTGCTGCTGCATAACCGCCGCGGCTTTGCGCCATTCCTTATGTGCCGCGAGTGCGGCTGCGTGCCCACCTGCAACCACTGCTCCACCGCGCTTACGTATCACGAGCGCACGCACACGCTGCAGTGCCACACCTGTGGATCGTCCTGGCGCGTGCAGCCCTATCCCGCGCCCACGAGCCGTTGCCCCAAATGTGGCAGTCGCTACCTGGCAAAAATGGGTCTGGGCACGCAGCAGATCGAGGACGCACTGCACCAGATGCTTCCCGAGGACGTTGCCATTATTCGCATGGATGCCGATTCTACGCGCGGCAAGGATGCGCACAAAAAGCTGCTCGAGCAGTTCGATGCGGCCGATTGCGCCGTGTTGCTGGGCACCCAAATGATCGCAAAGGGCCTCGACTTTCCCGAGGTCACGCTCGTGGGCGTTGTCAATGCCGACTTCGCCCTCAAGCTGCCCGACTTTCGCGCAGGGGAGCGCGCCTACGACCTGCTGGAACAGGTGGCGGGCCGTGCCGGTCGCGGCGATCGCCCCGGCGAGGTGATCATCCAGACCTACCTGCCCGATGACCCGGTCATTCGCGCCGTCGCTGAGCACAACCGTTCGATCTTTACCGACTACGACCTGGATCAGCGCCGCGACGCGTTGTACCCGCCGTTTGTTCGCCTGGTCAACATCTTGGTGTGGTCGGTTAACCGAGACGACGCGCAAGACTACATCGGGCGTATTGCAAAGCTTCTTAAGCGTCGCTGGCATGCCGCCGCACCCGACTTTTTGCGGGCGGGGAGCGCCGTGCCCCAGGTGCTGGGCCCGGCTTCGTGTGTAATCGAGAGAGCCAAGGACCGTTACCGCTTCCATCTGCTTGTGAAGTCGCCCGTGGGGTACCATGTCTCTGACGATATCGACGCCTGCCTCAAAGAGGTGGGCTCTGTACGCGGCGTGAGCGTGAGCGTTGACGTCGACGCCTATGATTTGATGTAACAACCCGAAAGGATGGCCATGGAAGCCAACGGAATCGTACTGTCGCCCGACCCTCGTCTGCGCCAGGAGTGCGCCGTCGTCGAGGAAATCACCCCGGCGATCGAGGCGCTTGCCGAGAAGATGAAGAAGATGATGTTCGAGAACGGCGGCTGCGGTCTGGCTGCTCCGCAGATCGGCGAGCTCATCCAACTCGTTACTATCGACTGCGACTACAGCGATAAGAACGACTACGACCCGTACGTGCTCATCAATCCCGTCATTGTTGAGCAGAGCGACCATCTGGTGCCGTTTAGCGAGGGCTGCCTGTCTATCCCCGGCATTAGCTGTGAGATCGAGCGTCCCGACCATGTCGTCGTAGAGGCATATGACCTGGACGCCAACCTGATTCGCTACGAGGCCTCGGGCGATCTGTTCTGCGTGTGCCTGCAGCACGAGATTGATCACCTGCACGGTAACACCATGTTCGAGCGACTGAAGCCGATGCAGAGGATCAAGGCCGTCAAGGAGTACCAGGACGCCCTGGCCCGCGGCGCTCGACCGGGCGAAACCGAGTAGGTCCCCTCGTCCCCGGTGCTGAGCGCCCACATATCATCCCGTGCTCAATCATTCTCGCTTTGCTGCGAAACTGCGCGCGGGACGATATGTGGGCGCTCAGCACCGGGGACTGCGTTGTTCTGGCTCGGTTCGCCCGGGTGCCGTTGGGCCAGGGAGGGGCGTCTTCGCTGATAATTGCTTTGCTGAAAGAGCTGCTTTTATTGTGGCTCTTTCTTTGGTTTTGGGTATATTTGTTCTTGTTGAATTGTTATTGCGGATGGGCTGGGTACTTGGCTTTCCGCTGTTATTTGTAGCCGTCTCGGCTTTGGTTGAGAGGAGACGATCTTTATGCGTATTGTGTTTATGGGTACGCCCGATTTTGCTGTGCCTTCGCTGACTTCGCTTGTTGAGGCTGGTAATGAGATTGCGCTTGTTGTTACTCGTCCCGATGCTGTTCGTGGGCGTGGTAAAAAGTTGGAGCCGTCTCCTGTTAAGGCTAAGGCGCTTGAGCTGGGGTTGCCGGTTATTGAGTCTAATCGTATGACGCCTGAGGTCGTTGAGGCGCTTAAGACTGCCCAGGCTGACATTTTCTGTGTGGCTGCCTATGGTTGCATTTTGCCGGATGACGTGCTGCATATGGCGCCGCTTGGTATTGTGAATGTTCATGCGTCCTTGCTGCCTCGTTGGCGTGGGGCTGCTCCTATTCAGTGTGCGATTCTCGCTGGTGATGAGGTTGCTGGCGTTTCTATTATGCGTATTGGACATGGCGTTGATACCGGCGCTTATTGTGCCCAGGCGTCTACGTCTGTTGCCGGTAAGCATGCCGAGGCGCTCACGATGGAGCTTGGTGAGCTTGGCGGCAAACTGCTTGCCGATACGCTTCCTTCTCTTGCCGATGGCACCGCCGTGTGGACTGAACAGGATGAGGCGCTCGTTACCCATGCTGCCAAGATTTCCAAGCTGGAGATGCGTCTGGATCCGCAGATGGCTGCGCTTGATTGCGTGCGCCATGTGCTGGCCTCGTCCGATACCGCGCCTGCCCGATGCGTGATTGCCGGCAAGACCGTGCGCGTGCTCGATGCTGCACCGGCCGATGTCTCGCTTGGCGAGGGCGCTGTTGACGTTAAGAACAAGCGTGTTTACCTGGGTCTTTCCGATGGCTCGGTTGAGTTGCTCGAGGTTAAGCCCGATGGTAAGCGTGCTATGGCCGCTTCTGCTTGGGCTGCTGGCCTGCAGGGCGCCGATCTTATCTGGGGTGTTTTGTCATGAGCAAGCTGTCTCCCGCGCGCAAACTTGCGCTCGATGTGCTGATGGAGGCCGATCGCCGCGGTATGTATGCGCGCGACGTGCTGTCCTCTCGCGCATCTGCCAAGGCTATTGACCAGCGCGATTCCGCTTTTGCCGCTCGTTTGGCACTGGGCGTTGCGGCTACCCAGGGTATTTTGGACGAGCTGCTCGATCAGTTTCTTGATAAGCCTAAAAAGGTTGCGCCGCGTGTTCGCATGGCGCTTCGTATCTCGGCCTTCGAGATGCTCTATCTACATACGCCTGGCCGCGTCGCCGTAAGTCAGGGTGTTGAGCTGGTTCGCTGCGGCGCTAAGTCCGCCGCTGGCTTGGCCAATGCTGTACTGCATAACGTTGCTGACAATGTTGATGACTTTGCCACGGCGTCCGATGTGAATGAGTCTGAGCGGCGCTTGGTTCGTCTGTCGCGCCTGATGGGCCTGCCGCGCTGGCTGTGCGCTCGTATTATGGCGTCGTTTAACACGCCAGAGGGTGCGCTTAACTTTGCCGGCAATCTGGCCCCCGCGCCGCTGGCCCTGCATGAGAACGCCTTTGCGACCAAGCTCGATCCGTATATCTCGCAGCTCGTCGCGCCTGTCTTTCCGGGCTGTCATGCCCCGGTTGATGCGCAGGTTACCGTTGCTTCGGGTGTGTTTGAGCGTGCTGCCGCGGTGGCATCTGATCTCAACGCGCAGCTTATCGCCACAGCTGCCACGCGCCCTGGAAGCTGCCTTGAGATTGGTGCCGGTCGTGGCACCAAGACCTATGTGATGATGTGCCAGGCCAAGCGTGCGGGCTATGAGCGTCAACATACGGCGCTCGATTTGCATGATCGCAAGTGCGATCTGAATCTCGCTCGCCTGCATAAGGCCGGTATTCAGGGCGTTCGTACGGTTTCGGGTGATGCCTGCGAGCTTGATGAAGTCCTGACGTCTTTTGATGCCATGCTTGGCAAGCCGGTTAAGTTCGACACGGTCTTTATCGATGCGCCGTGCTCTGGCACCGGAACCATGCGTCGTCATCCCGAGATTCCGTGGCGCCTGACCGAAAAGGATGTGACGGTTGAGCTGCCCAAACTGCAGCTGACGATGCTCAAGGAAGCTGCCGCGCGCGTGGCTGCCGGCGGCGAGCTCATCTACGCGACGTGCTCGGTCTTCGACGAGGAGAACACGCAGGTGGTGGATGCTTTCCTGAACTCTCCCGAGGGCGCCGGCTTTAGCGTGGCGCCGCTCTCCGAAGCACAGATTCTGCAACTCCCCGAGTTCGATCAGGCCAAGAAGCTCGTATCTGTACGCCAGAACGATCGAGGCCTCTTCCAAAGCGTGCCGGTAAACGCCGATTCCTACGACGGTCACTTCTGCGCCAGACTGGTCCGCAAGTAACTACTAAGTTGCGGTGAAATAGGGATTGAAAAGCCGCTTCTACCCGCCAAACAGTCCTTATTTCACCGCAACTCACAAGGAAACCTGGGTACCTTGATTAGCTACCCATAGAGCAAAGAAATAGCCCCGCGATCGGCGTTGATCGCGGGGCCGCGTTGTTCCTAGTGGCTGTGCGGGCAGTTGGCGCAGCAGCCGCTCGTGGCGTTGGTGCTGGAGCCGCCGCTTCGCTGGTCGGTGTTGTAGAAACCGCTGCCCTCAAATTTAATGCCGCTGGCCGAGAACGTCTTGGCCGCCGGGGCACCGCAGCTGGGGCACACGACCTCGGGAGTCTCGGACATGGGATGCTCAACCTCAAACACGTTGCCGCAGCTCGAGCACTTGTAATCGTAGCGCGCCATAATACTTCCTTTTCAGCACAAAGCGGGCAGATTACTCTGCCCGCAAAAATTCAAACGTCTGTAACTGTACCCTATATCGGGGGTTTTATCACGCTTCGCCCCAGAATCTATGGTTGTTGCGCAGGAGCTGTGCGGTTTTGTTCTCGGCGGCCGCAATGTCCGCCTCGTCAGCCTGCCAGGTCCAGTTGCCCGTGGCCACGCCCGGAACGTTCATGCGCGCGTCGTCGCCAAGCCCCAGGACATCCTGCAGCGGCATCATCACCAGGGGAGCGTCGCTTGCCAGCGCGTCGCTCATCAACTTTGCCGCCACCTCAACACCGCTCGGTTCATCGCCGCCCGCAAAGGAACGCGTGCACCAACCGGCCAGCGTCGACGTATCGTGCGTCGAGGTGTACAGAATCTTGCCGGGCGTGGGATGCACACCGCAACGAACGTCGTAGTCGCTAAACTCCAGCACGTCCATGCCGGGGAACCCACAGGTCGAAGCCATGGCGCGAACACCGGGCGTCAAATAGCCCAGGTCCTCGGCGATAAAGTTGAGCGGACCCAGCTCGTCGTAGGCAGTCTGGAACAGGTCCTTGCCCGGGCCCGCCAGCCAGCGGCCGTCGACGCATGCTTTGCCCGCGGGAATGCTGAAATAGCTGTGGAATCCCAGGAAGTGATCCAGGCGCACGCGGTCGTAGAGCGAGAACGCGCGGCGCAGGCGATCCATCCACCAGCTATAGCCGTTCTGCTTCATGTGGTCCCAGCGGAACGTCGGGTTGCCCCACACCTGGCCCTCGGGTGCAAAGTTGTCGGGCGGCGCACCGGAAATCTCAATCGCCTTGCCGGTATCGGACAGCCAGAAGTTCTCGGGCTCGCTCCACGCGTCTGCCGAATCGTCCGACACGTACATAGGAATATCGCCGATAACCTCGATGCCCTTCTTGTGCGCATAGTTCATGAGCTCGCACCAAGCCAAGTCAAAGCGGTACTGCATGTACGCCTGAAGCTCGGCCTCGTTGTGGAAGCGCTTGTCGTCGATCAGATGCTCGTTGTAGCGCGCGACATCGGCCGGCCAATCATGGCGCGACTCGCCCTCAAAGTACTTCTTAACGGCCATGTAGACGCAGTATTTCTCGAGCCAATCGGCATTGCGATGTTTAAACGCGGTGTACAGCGGATCGGCATCCTCGCCGCCGCGGGCCTTCCAGGTCTCAAAGTCGGCTGCCAGCTCCTCGTGGCTCTCGGGTAGCAGGTCGATATTGCCTGCAAAGGCCGAAGGCCCAGCGTAAGGGGAGCGGAAGAAGTCCGTGGGGTTGACGGGGAGAACCTGCCAGTAGCGCATACCCATGGCGGCCAGATGGTCGATAAAGCGACGCGTGGGTGCGCCGATCGTACCGGGCTTGCCGTCGTCGGTCGGCACCGATGTGATATGGCACACAACACCCGCACCGTGATCGAGCGGCTCCTGCAGGCGCTGCTCGGCGTGGTGATAGATGATCGATGAGCCCAGCGGATACAGATCGAGCGTGACCGTGCCGTTGTGGATCTCGCACTCGTGACCGCTGATCACGTCACTCGCACATTCGCCGAGCGCCGGAATGGTCACGCGATGAGAATTGCGCAGGCTGCGGTTGATGATAACCGTCGCGGCCTCGCCGTCCTTGCCCGTACGGTTGTAGGCAAGTACCTCGTCATTGAGCGCGAAGGCCTTGATTTCACCGTCGATCATAAACGGCAGCGCGCGGCGCACAGCGGATGCGTTCTTGACGATCGCAAACGTATCGAAGTCGTGCAGGTCTTCCTTGGTCGGCATGGTGCGGCGATTGCCCGGATCGGTCAGGCCCTCAAGGCCGTACTCGTCGCCATAGTAAATCGAAGGCACACCGGGGAACGTCATCTGCATGAGCGTCGCGAGCCAAAAACGGCTCTTGGCCAGGCCCATCGCGTTTTCGTCCAGACGCCATTTGCTGCGCTCGCACTCGGGCAGCTGCGACTCGTCAGGGCCGCCGCCGAGCACCGAGATAATGCGCGGACGGTCGTGGCTCGAAAGCAGATTAAGTGCGCAAGACAGGGCCTCACGCGGATAGTTCTCGCGTAGGGTCTCGATATCCTCGGCAGCCTGGTAAGCGTTTTTGTAACCCATCAAAAAGCCGATGACCATGTCGCGAAAGGGGTAATCCATGGCCGAGTCGAGCTCGGAGCCTTGTAGATAGCGACGCAGATGGCCGTAGCTGATCTTGTTGGAGGCGTCTTCCCAGACCTCGCCGAGCAGCAGCGCGTCGGGCTTTTCGGCAAGTACGGCCTTTTTGATCTCGGTCAGGAAATCGTCCGAAAGCTCGTCGGCCACATCCAGGCGCCAGCCGTGAGCGCCGGCGCGCAGCCATTTACGAATGACGCCGTCCTTGCCCAGGAGCCGCTCGCGTACCAGTTCGGAGCTCTCATTGATGGCGGGCATATTGCCCACGCCCCACCAGCAGTCGTACGAGCCGTCCTCGTGGAAATAAAACGCATCGCGCCACGGCGAATCCTCGCTCTGCCATGCGCCCACGCCGGGGTAGTTGCCGTAGCGGTTGAAGTAGATCGAATCGTCGCCCGTGTGGTTGAACACGCCGTCCAGAATGATGGAAATGCCCAGCTTCTCGGCCGCCTCGCACAGTTCAGTAAAGTCCTGCTCGGTGCCCAGAATCGGATCGATCTTGGTATAGTCGGCCGTGTCGTAGCGGTGGTTGCTCGCGGCCTCAAAGATCGGGTTGAGGTAGATGGCCGTAAAGCCCAGCTCGGCAATGCGGGGCAGGTCATTCTGGATACCCTTGAGCGAGCCGCCGTAAAAATCCCAGGTCTTGATGGAGCCGTCTTCGGCACGCTCGTACTCGGGCGGTTCGTTCCAGTCCTCGACCATGCGGCGCTGGATTCCTTTGCGTGGTTTTTCAACTTCGGCAAGCGTGCGTTCGCGCCAGTTTTCGTCGCGTGCATAGCGGTCGGGGAAGATCTGGTAGACCATACCGCGCTCGTACCAAGTGGGACGGTTCTCGCGGTGCTTGTAGACGGTAATCTGGAACGACGGAACTTCGGCGTAGTCGTAGGTTACGCCCTCGCCACCGGTGCGACCCTGCGGTGCGCCCAAACGGACCTCGGGCTGGCCCTCGATATTGCAGATAAAGCTGTACCAGATAAGACAGGGCTCAGTGCACTCAAGCTCTACGGTAAATATGCCGTCGCCCTCGTGCGTCATGGGATACAGAGACTCACCGATCTCATCGACCCAGGTGCGCAGGGTAAGCGTTGCCTGCGCGGGATCGGCATCCTCTAAAATAACCGAGAGCGAAACGGAAGTTCCGGTGGTCACAGCGCCAAACGGAGTGCGAAACTGCGGTAGACGGCTGTTGTGAATCAATCTCATAATACGGTCCAGTTCAATAGAATCACGGCCTGCGGGCCATGGGCTTTACGCACAGGATATAATTATATCTGTTGTACACAGGCTGTATAAACAACATCCGTTTACCATCGGCGAACGGTTGTGCTAGAAAATCGTTTTACCAACTACCTACAGAGAAGGGGCGCCCAGTTGGAGCGCCCCTTACATAGGGTTTGATGAGGTTTTGGATCGTCTGTGGGCTAGCGGCGCTTGCGGGTGGCCGTGGCCTTGCGGACGGACGTCTTCTTGGACGGGGCCTTTTTCTCTGCCGGAGCGGCGGGGGAGACCGGGGTCTCCTTGGCAGGCTCGGGCTTAGCCTCTGCCTTCCGGGTAGCCTTGATCTCGGCCTTGACCTCGGCGGCCTTCGGTGCCGGCTCGGTCTTTACTGCGGGCTTTTCCTCGACCGTGGCCTCTGCCTTGGGAGTGGCTGTCTTGGTTGTGTCCTTTTTGGCCTTCGTCGTAGAGCGCTTGCGCGTGGTGGTCTTGGCGGCCGGCTTGGCCTCGGCGACCTCGGCCTTTACCTCAGGAGCAGCCTCGGCTTCGGCGGCCTTCTTGGCAGCTGCGGTGGTGCGCTTGCGCGTGGTCGTTGTCTTGGCAGCGGTGGTCTTGGTTGCCGCCGCCTTAGCCGTAGTGGCCTTCTTGGCCGTCGTCTTACGAGTCGTGGTCTTCTTTGCCGCAGGCTTCGCAGCGGGTTTCACCTCGGGTTCGGGCTCGGGAGTAGCCTCGACCTTCACCTCGGGTTTGGCCTTAACGGGCTCAGCTTCAACCGGCTTCTCTTCGGCCTTGGGTTCCTCAACAGCCTCAGGCTCGTCGACAACAGCCGTCGGCCTCTCAATCTCCGGGTGCATAAAGAAGTACAGGTCCAGATACTTGTCGGCCGAGCGCGTCCAGCTAAAGTCCTGGCTCATGGCCTGCGTAACCAGCTTGCTCCAGGCGTCGCGGTTGTCCCAGAACAGGCGTGCCGCACGGAACACGGCGTCGCCCATCTCATCGCCGTTAAAGTTGGTAAACGAGAAGCCCGTGCCCTCGCCGGTAAACTCGTTGTACGGCTGCACGGTGTCCTTCAGGCCACCGGTCTCGCGCACAATGGGCAGGGTGCCGTAGCGCATGGCGATAATCTGCGACAGGCCGCAGGGCTCAAACTTCGAAGGCATCAGGAACATATCGGCGGCGGCATACATACGCTGCGACAGCGCCGGATCGAACTCGATGCGCGCAGCCATGGTGCCGGGGTACTTGTCCTGGAAGTAGCGCAGGCCGTCCTCGTAGTCGCGGTCGCCGGTGCCCAGTACCGCCACCTGCACGCCTCCGGCCAAAATGCGGTCGAGCGCGTACATGACCAGGTCCAGGCCCTTCTGACGCGTCAGGCGCGTAACCATCACCATGAGCGGACGGTCGTCGCGAACCTCGAGCCCCAGCTCTTCCTGCAGCTTGGCCTTGCACACGGCCTTGCCGGAGCGGTCATCAACCGTGTAGTTTGCGGCAATGCGCTTGTCGGTCGCCGGGTCAAAGCCCGCCACGTCAATGCCGTTCAAAATGCCCTGCAGTGCATAGGAGCGCTCGCGCAGCACGCCGTCCAGGCCCTCGCCAAACTCGGGCGTCTGGATCTCGTTGGCATAGGTGGGGCTCACCGTGGTGATGGCATCGGCATAGCGCAGCGCGCCCAGCATGTAGTTGATGCTGCAGGCGTCGCAACGCAGCTGCGAGGCGGCCGCCGGAATATGTGCCACACCCAGGATGTCCTCCATCACGGTGTCGCTAAACTGGCCCTGGAACGCCACGTTGTGAATCGAGAACACGGTCTTGACGCGGTCATACAGCGGCAGGCCCTGGTAGAACTCACGCAGGAACACGGGCGCCAGTGCCGTCTGCCAGTCATTGCAGTGCAGGATGTCGCACTCAAAACCGGCCGGCAGGTGCTGCAGGCTCT
Source organism: uncultured Collinsella sp. (assembly GCA_938045065.1). GTDB lineage: Bacteria > Actinomycetota > Coriobacteriia > Coriobacteriales > Coriobacteriaceae > Collinsella. Next base: position 24,915 of record CALIOA010000077.1, on the reverse strand, counting down.
CGGTGATGGCCTTGGAGAAAAACGCAAAGCGCTCGCCGTCGTCAAAGAAGCCGTAAGGATAGTCGCGCGCAAAGTAGCGTTCGTTGTCGATGAACATATAGGTGACGCCGTCGTGCTCGAGCTTCTCGAGCCCGCAGTACTCGTTGCGCCAGCCCAGGCTCACGTAAAAGTCGGAGAAGTGCTCCATCTGCGACTTGTACTCGTCCTTGATGGTGGCGTACTTGGGCACCATCACGATTACTTCGGCGCCGGCGCGCACAAGCGCCGCAGGCAGCGAGCCCGCCACGTCGCCCAGGCCACCGGTCTTCACAAACGGTGCGCACTCGGCCGAGGCAAACACGATCTGCATCTTTTTGCTGGAATCAGCCATATTGTCTCCCTGTTGCAATTCGAGAATAGCCGCCTGGCGCAAACCGGGCGGCTATTCTACGTGTTACGAGCGATGTTGCGGTGCCAAAGCTAGCTCGCGTTGGTGATATCAGAAGTTAACGGGGCCTTTCCCAGCACCAGGATGTTCTCGGGCGTGCCGCGAAGCTCGGTGTTGGTGGGAACCACGTTGTTCTTGTCCAGGATTGCATTCTCAACACGGGCGCCGCTCTTGATGACGCAGCTCTGGTTGATGATCGAGTTGGTCACCGAGGCGCCTTCCTCGACCACGACGCCGCGCGACAGGATCGAGTTGCGCACGGTGCCCTTGATGATGCAGCCGGCCGAGATGATCGAGTTGCACGCGTGGCTACCGGTCGCATAGCGCGAAGGCGGCACGTCGTGAGCCTTGGTCAGAATCGGGCGCTCGGGGTCGAAGAGCTGGTCGGCCACGGTTTGGTCGAGCAGGTCCATGCTGCGGCGGTACAGCGACTTCTCGCTAAACACGCCCACGACCTCGTCCTTGTACTCGTAGCTGCACACGTCGATGTTGCCGAAGTCTCCCTGGAGTGCCTCGAGCAAGTCCAGATAGTCGGCGGCCTGGTAGTGGTCGATGATCTCGAGCAGCGTCTCACGGTTGACGATGCAGCAGTCCATAGAGGCGTTGTCGCCGTACACGACACCGGCGCTCACGCCCGTCAGGCGGCCGTTCTCGTTGATCTGCAGCTTGGTCTCGTCATCTACGTTGCGCGTGGCCTTGCAGTACACCACGGTCATCTGGGCACCGGAGTTCTCGTGCGCGTCGATGATGGTGTTGAGGTCCATGTTAAAGATGATGTTGGTGCCCATCATCACAACATAGGGCTTGTCCGAGCGCTGGAACAGCGTCTTGTTGGAGATGATATCGCGCAGCAAGAAGCGCATGCCGCCCTTGGTGGTGCCATACGCGTTGCCGGGCACCATGAACAGGCCGCCCTTCTTGCGGTCCAAGCCCCAGTCCTTGCCCGAGCCCACGTGGTCAATCAGCGAGCGGTAGTTGCCCGGCATGACGACGCCGACGGTCTTAATGCCGGCATTCATCATGTTGGACAGCGGAAAGTCGATCAGGCGGTAGCGGCCCAAAAACGGAACGGACGCGATGGGGCGGTCCTTGAGCAGCACGCTGCCGTAGGTCGAAGAGTAGTTAGCGGTGATATAACCGATGGCCTTGCGATTGATCATCGGATCATTCCCCCTTCCCGATAACGACGTCATTTCCAACGACGGCCGTATCCTTGGTGGTATCGACAGAGCCGAGCTTCACGCCCTCTTCGACCGTGGAGTTCTCGCCCAAAATAGCGCGGCAGATGTGCGCGCCGCTCTTAACGTGCGCACCCGGCAGCAGCACGGAGTCCTCGACCACGGCGCGCTCATCGATGATGACATCGGTCGAAAGGATCGAGTGGCGAGCGGTGCCGTAGATCTTGCAGCCGTTGGAGACCAGGCAGTCGTCCAGGCGGCCGTCCGGGCCAATGTAGTGCGGCGGACGCGTGGTGATGTTGGACATGATGGGGAAGTGCTTGTCGAACAGATCGAACTCGGGGTTGTTGCCCAGCAGGTCCATCGAGGTCTCGTGGAAGCTGGCGATGGTGCCGACGTCCTTCCAAAAGCCGTGGAACTCGTAGCTGTACAGGCGCTTGCCCTCGCCGAGCAGCTTGGGGATGATGTCCTTGCCAAAGTCGTGGCTCGAGCGCTGGTCCAGAGCGTCCTCTTCGAGCGCCTCGATCAGCACGTCTGCCGAGAAGATATAGATGCCCATGGACGCGAGGTTCGAATCGGGCTTATCGGGCTTCTCGGTGAACTTGGTGATGCGGCCGTCCTCGGGGTCGGTGGTCAGGATGCCAAAGCGGCTGGCCTCCTCCCACGGCACGGGCATAACGCTCACCGTGAGGTCGGCGTTGTTCTCAATGTGCGTCTTGAGCATCTTGCGGTAGTCCATGCGATACAGGTGATCGCCCGAAAGAATCAGGACGTACTTGGGGTCGTTGGCCTTGATGTAGTCGAGGTTCTGCGTAATGGCGTCTGCCGTGCCCGCATACCAGGCGCCGCCGGTCTGCGTCTCGTACGGCGGCAGGATCGACACGCCGCCGTCGCGGCTGTCCAGATCCCATGCCTCGCCGGAGCCCACGTAGGCATGCAGCAGGTAGGGGCGATACTGCGTCAGAACGCCCACCGTGTCGATACCCGAGTTGGAGCAGTTGGACAGCGAGAAGTCGATAATGCGGAACTTGCCACCAAAGCTAACCGCCGGCTTAGCGATCTTTTGGGTGAGTGCCCCCAATCGGCTGCCCTGTCCTCCTGCGAGGAGCATCGCGATGCATTCTTTCTTACTCATCGATTTCTCCTTCTGTCATCGATGTTCCTAAACCCATTAGCGACGGGCGCGGCGCAACGTCGCGCCCGTCGAGTAATGCCGTGCTGGCATAGGGGAGCTCGCGCGCCTTTATGCGTGCCAGATCTCGTCGCGGTACTCGCGAATGGTGCGGTCGCTCGAGAACCAGCCGCTCGAGGCGGTGTTGAGCAGGGCCTTGCGGTTCCAAGTCTCCTGATCGCCATAGCTGCCCGTAAGCTTCTCCCACGCGTCGACGTAGCTGCGGAAGTCTGCCATGACCAGGTCGGGGTCGTTGTTGTTCATGAGCTCGTTGTAGATGCTCTCGAAGTTGCCCGAAAGACCCGCAAAGGTGTTGTCCTTGAGCTCGTCCATCACGCGGCCCAGGCGCTCACGGTCGCCGTTGAGGGTATCCCATGCAAAGTAGCTGTTGGATGCCCAGAGCTGCTCGACCTCGGGGGCGGTCAGGCCAAAGATGGCCTCGTTCTCGCGACCGGCCAGGTCGGCGATCTCGATGTTAGCGCCGTCGAGGGTGCCCAGCGTAATGGCGCCGTTCATCATGAGCTTCATGTTGGACGTGCCCGAGGCCTCCTTGCCGGCGGTGGAGATCTGCTCCGAAATCTCGGCTGCGGGGTAGATGAGCTGGGCGTTGCTCACGCGGAAGTTGGGAATAAAACAGACCTTCATGACCTCGTTGACGCGGGCGTCGTTGTTGATGACGTCGGCCACGGAGTTAATGAGGCGGATGGTCTCCTTGGCAAAGGTGTAGCTCGAGGCGGCCTTGCCGCTAAAGATGAAGGTCGTCGGCGTCACGTGGAAGTTGGGATCCGCGATGCGACGGTTGTAGATGTCCATCACCTTCATGATGTTCATGAGCTGGCGCTTATAGGCATGGAAGCGCTTCACCTGAACATCGAAGACGGTGTTGGGGTCAATGACCAGACCGGTCTCGGCCTTAACGTAGGCGGCCAAACGCTCCTTGTTGGCGCGCTTGGAGGCGCCCACGGCCTTCAGGAACTCGGCGTCGTTCTGGAACTCCTTGAGCTTCTCCAGCTCAAAGGCGTCCTTCAGCCAGCCATCGCCAATGGCCTCGGTCACGAGCTTGGCATAGGTGGGGTTGGCCTCGGCAAAGAAACGACGGTGTGAGATGCCGTTGGTCTTGTTGTTGAACTTCTCGGGCGTCAGGGCGTAGAAGTCCTTGAGCACGATGTTCTTGATGATGTCGGAGTGGATCTTGGCTACGCCGTTGACGCTATGGCTGCAGATCACAGACAGGTTGGCCATGCGGATCTCGCCGTCCCACAGAATGGCGGTCTGGCGCAGGCGCTCCTGCCAACCCTCCTGCGTGGTGTCGAACGACTCATGCCAACGACGGCTGATCTCGTCGATGATCTGGTACACGCGGGGGAGGAGCTTGGAGAACGTGCCGATGGGCCACTTCTCCAGAGCCTCGGGCAGGATGGTGTGGTTGGTATAGCTCACGACCTGCGTCACGATGTTCCAGGCGTCGTCCCACTCGAGCTTCTTCTCGTCGATGAGGATGCGCATGAGCTCGGGGCCGCACATGGCGGGGTGCGTATCGTTGGTGTGGATGGCCACAAACTGCGGCAGCAGCTCCCAGTTCTCGCCGTGCTCCTTCTCAAAGGTGTCGAGCAGGCTGTAGATGCCGGCCGAGACAAACAGGTACTCCTGCTTCAGGCGCAGCAGACGACCGTGCTCGCCGGCGTCGTTGGGGTAGAGGATGGCGCTGATGGCCTCGGCCTCGGCGCGCTCGGCGTCGGCCAGGGCGTAGTCGCCGCGGTTGAAGGCCTCCAGATCGAAGTGCTCCTCGACCGGCTCGGCGGCCCATACGCGCAGCTTGTTGACGGTCTCGCCGGCATAGCCCACCACGGGGATGTCATAAGGGACGGCCAGGATGTCCTGCGTGTCCACCGTGCGGTAGAACGTGCGGCCGTTCTCCTCAAAGCCCTCAACATGGCCACCAAACTTGATGGTCACGGCCTTGTCCTGACGGCGGACCTCCCAGGGATAGCCGTGGGTGAGCCACTCGTCGGTGGCCTCTACCTGGCTGCCGTTAACGATCTCCTGCTTAAACAGGCCGTAGCGGTAGCGCATGCCGTTGCCGTAGCCGGCAATGCCCTCGGCTGCCATGGAATCCAGGAAGCATGCGGCCAGACGGCCCAGGCCACCATTGCCCAGGGCCGGATCGGGCTCCTGGTTCTCGATGACGGACAGGTCAAAGCCCATGTCGTCGAGCGCCTCGGCTACCATGTCGCGAACGCCAAAGTTGAGCAGGTAGTTGTCGAGCAGGCGGCCGATCAAAAACTCGATCGAGAAGTAGTACACGCGCTTTTTGCCCTCGGCGGTGACGCGGGCGTCACTCTTGGTGGCAACGGTGCGTGCATTCTCGGCCACGAGCTTGGCCAGGGCGTTAAAGCGGTCCAAGTCGCTGGCGGCCTCGATGCTCTTGCCGCTGATGCTCATGACGGCATCGCGATAGAGTTCGGTAAACTCCTGCTTGTTGTCGAAGATCTTATTCATACGTTCCTTTCCCCCGGGATGTTTCTCCCGGAACGGTTATGACTTGTATCCTACGCCCCCATGGGGCGGGTAATTACAGTGGTAACGCCTTTGTTACGCTTTCTTGGCAGGAGCCTTAACAGCAGCTGTCTTGGCCTTGGGAGCAGCCTTTTTGGTGGCTGCCTTCTTGGTCGCAGTGGACTTGGCCGGAGCCTTGGCGGCAGACTTGGCAGCCTTCGCCTTAGCCGGAGCCTTCTTAGCAGCCGCGGTCTTGGGTTTCACCGAGGACGCACGCTTGCGCGTCGCCTTCTTGGGCTCCTCGACCACGGGCGGTTTATAGCTGCTGGGACCGCGACGCTTGAGTACCACACCTGCCAGGCCGGGCACCTTAATCTCGATGGAGTCCATCTGCCCGTTCCAGGGATAGGGCTCACTCGAGCAGGTGTAGGGCTCCTCGCCGGCGTATCCGCTTCCGCCAAACTCGGGACGATCGGAATCAAAGATGACCTCCCAGTCACCCTCGCGCGGCACGCCCACACGGAAGCTCTCGTAGCTCGCCGGGTCAAAGTTAATCAGGATTACTAGGTCGTCATCGACGTCCTCGCCCTGGCGCACAAAGCTCACGATGGACTGCTTGGAGTTGTCCGCGTCGATCCAGGTAAAGCCGTCGTCGGTGTAGCCGCGCTCGTACAGGGCGGGCTCGGCGGTGTACAGGTGGTTGAGCGCCTTAATGAACGCCTGATGATGACGGTGGGTCTCGTACTCCTCGGTCAGGAACCACTGAATAGACTCGTAGTAGCGCCACTCGATAAACTGGCCGATCTCGTTGCCCATAAAGTTGAGCTTGGCGCCGGGATGCGTCATCTGATAGAAGGCCAGCGTGCGTAGGCCGGCAAACTGGCGCCACCAGTCGCCCGGCATGCGGCCGATCAGCGAGCACTTGCCGTGCACTACCTCGTCGTGGCTCAGCGGGCAAATAAAGTTCTCGGTAAAGGCGTACATGATGGAGAACGTGAGCAGCCCGTGGTTGCCGGGGCGCCACGGAAAATCGGTCTGCATGTAGTGCAGGGTGTCGTTCATCCAGCCCATGTCCCACTTGTAGTGGAAGCCCAGGCCGCCGTCCTGCGGCGGGTAGGTCACGAGCGGCCACGCGGTGGACTCCTCGGCCATCATCATCACGTCGGGGAAGTGGGCCTCCACGGCGCAGTTGACCTGGCGAATGAACGCGCTGGCGTCCAGGTCCTCCTCGGTACCGTACTTGTTGAACTTCTTTTGACCCGGATCGTCGATGCCAAAGTTGAGGTACAGCATACTGGACACGCCGTCCATGCGAATGCCGTCAACGTGGAAGTTCTCGAGCCAGTACAGCACGTTGGAGACCAGGAAGGAGCGGACCTCGCCGCGAGCGAAGTCAAACTTGTGCGTGCCCCAGTTGGGGTGAATCTCGTGCTCAAACAGCATGTGGCCGTTAAAGGTGGCAAGGCCGTGGGAGTCGGCACAAAAGCCGCCGGGCACCCAGTCCATGATCACGCCGATGCCCGCCTCGTGACACGCATCGATAAAGTGCATGAGCTGCTGCGGGTTGCCGTAGCGCGACGTGGCGGCATAGTAGCCGGTCGTCTGGTAACCCCAGGAGCCATCGAAGGGGTGCTCCATAAGCGGCATGACCTCGATATGCGTGTAACCCATGTCGCGCACGTAGTCCACGAGCTCCACCGACAGGTCGTCGTAAGTGTAGAACTCGCCGCGCTGCGCGGGGAAGGGGTCCATGGGGCCGGGGTAGTTGCCGTACTCGTCGGGCTCGCCCTGCGGCGCGTCGCCGTGGCGCTTCCAAGAGCCAATATGCACCTCGTAGATGTTAAGCGGCTGCGACATGTGGTTGTGACCGGCGCGGCGCTTGAGCCATGCAGCGTCGTTCCACTGGTAGCCATCGAGGGTCCACAGCACGCTGGCGGTACCCGGAGGGCACTCGGCCTTAAAGGCATACGGATCGGCCTTGTAGAGCTTCTCGCCCTCGTTGGTCTCGATGAGATATTTATAGAGCTGGCCCTGCTCGGCGCCAGGAATAAAGCCTTCCCAAATAGCGCTCGTATGAACGGGCACCAGTGGGTTGGCTTCCTCATCCCAATTGTTGAATTCACCGATAACGTGGACACTCTTTACGTCGGGCGCCCAAACGCAAAAGCGCCAGCCGCGCGTGCGCTGCTGCGTGTCGGGATGCGCGCCCATCTTTTCCCAGCTGCGCTCCCACATTCCAATGCCAAACAGGTAGACATCGTCCTTGGAGAGCTCCGGTGTGTGCGGAGCCGGTTTGCGGGTTGCGGGCTTTTTAGCCGTTGGCTTTAGCTTTGTATCGCTCACGTTTGATCCCATCATGACGCGGCAGCGTGTTGCCTTGGTGACTAGATGCGAAAGGTCCAAGGCTGCACGAATCGAAGGGACGGCGAAGTTTCTGTGATTCGTTCCACCTCGCGTGCTCGGTGGAACTTTCGGCAGAAACTACGATAACACCTGTGCGTTAGTTTTATGGACGAAAGCGGATTTGTGGGGGCGTTTAATCGGTAAGCGACATGTTTATACCACTGGCAGAATTGCCGTGGTAAAACTCTTGACAGTTTTATCAAATTGGGTTTCAAAATTGTCTGTCTGACGTTTGGTAAAACGTTTTTAGCAGGTTGTTTACCATTTGACATCGAAAGGTACGTTTATGTCCCAGACCGCCGCTCCCAAAGTCGCTTTTATTTTCGATTGCGACGGCACACTGGTTAATAGCACCCCCGTATGGGCCTATGCCCAGCCCGAGTTATTGCACCGCCACGGGATTGACGTGACGGTGGATGACTTTGCCCAATTTGAACACCTGTCGCTGGAGGACGAATGCCAGGCCTACCACGACACGTGGGGCATTGGTACGAATGGCGAGGAGCTGTATCGCGAGCTGAGCAATATTCTGATTGATGGGTACTCCAAGGTGCCGCCGCGCGAGGGGCTCCTGGCTTTTTTGGAGCAGGCGAAGGCGGCGGGCATTGCCATGTGCGTTGCCACGTCCACGCCGGCCGAGTTGGTGCAGTCCGCGCTCGCTGGTGCCGGGCTCAACGCTTACATGGAGTTTGTTACCACGACGGGCGAGGCGGGACGCTCCAAGCAGTTCCCCGACGTATACGAGCTGGCGCTGCGACGCCTGGAAGAGCGCCATGGGCATAAGTTTGAGCGCGCATGGGTATTTGAGGACGCCGTCTTTGGCCTAAAGAGCTCTGGCACCGCCGGCTTTAAACGCGTGGGCATCTATGACCCGCACGGCCGCATGGAGCGCGACGAGGTGCGTGCCAACAGCGACATCTTTATCGACAGCTACGAGGACCTGGATCTGGCCCGCGTGCTTTCCTTTGAGGGATAGGCGAGGGCTGTGGCTTGCAAGGTACTTGTAGTCTGCGGCTCGCCCGTGGTGGCGAGCGCGGATCTGTTGCGTAGGCTGGCGGGGGAGTGCGACCACGTTATCGCCGTGGACCGCGGGCTCGACGCGCTGTTGGGCGCGGGACTGAGCTGCGACGTGTATGTGGGGGATGCCGACACGGTAAGCGACGCGGGCCGAGCGTTGGTCGATGCCGCCACCGACTTTGAAGTTGAGCGCCATGACCCGTACAAGGACTATACCGATCTAGCTCTGGCGCTCGATTCCGTCCGCCATCGCTGGCCGGGTGCCGAAGTGGTTGCGACCTGCGCCACGGGCGGCCGCCCGGATATGGCGCTTTCCGTACTGGGGCTGCTTGCAGGCTATGAGGATGCCCCCATCTGGATCGCCGAGGACAAGGTGGTCGCCCGCATCCTTCACGCAGGTGAGACGTGGACCATCGAGGGTGCCGAAGGCAAGACGTTCTCCATCATCGCCATTGCCCCCGGAACGGTGGTAAGCGAACACGGCCTAGAGTGGGAACTAAATCATTCCCCCCTAGGACTCTTGGCTGACACGGGCATCTCTAATGTCGTCCGGAAAACGGCCAAGATCCAAGTCCACCAAGGAACCGCAATCGCTTACCTCTACAAGTAAGGTGCCGCCGCGTGAGGGTTTTATCGGGACGGTGGGCTGAATTGACTGATTTTGCCGAAGTCATAATCAGTCAATTCAGCCCCGTCCCAGGAAAACCCGTAAGTGCGAGAATCAACCCAAAAAAACTTCTTGCACAACTAAGAATCTTCCCCTATAGTATCTCCTCGTCACGGGGGCGTAGCTCAGCTGGGAGAGCGCTTGACTGGCAGTCAAGAGGTCAGGGGTTCGATCCCCCTCGTCTCCACCATCGTGAATGCAAAGGCCTTCGGAATTTCGAAGGCCTTTTTCATGCCAATACACCCCGCGCCACAAACCCAATCCACAACAACAAAAAGTTGAACAAATTTTTTCCCATGTCTGTACATAGTTTGTTAGCCAAACGCGATTATCAGTGTAGATCGCCGTTCCATTTGGGCTTCAGGAACGTCCCTAATCGCCGCCAGTACCTCAATAACCTGCATCAATGTGAACAACATCCCAAAACAACCCCGTTGAACACACTAAATGAACGAAATGTTGTCCACCACAAGCCAAATCAGTTTCGCCACCAGCTTGTGCTAGGATACCTAACGTTACATGAGTTCAACTGTGCTCACGGCTCCAGCAAGCCATAAAGCGCAGGGTCGATCAGCATCCGGCCGTAACGGCGGTGCCAGAAACACCACGAGCTCCAATAAAGAAGTCATGCAACGTTATTTATTTGTATTGGGTAATTCCATGATGCAATTAATAGAATGCATGCCATTAAGAAGCAGTTTTACAGCTGTTTGCGTGCGGTCCAGTTTTGTACCCGCTTGACTGGCTCGCACGCAGCCAGCTGGGGATGCGGTCTTTTTGCGATACACCTCCGCGTCTCTAGCAACTGCTTCTATACATACCGTTCACGGTGGGGCAGAGCCACGTGCTTGTCTGACTGGGCTCAGGGTTTGAATATGGAGCGCCTTCGCGCAAAAGCGCCCTGGCGAAGCCATACCCAAATCCCGTGAGCCATACGTAAGACAGCAAGGGGGGTGGTGCTCGTGTGGTATGTGATCCAGGTCATTAACGGTCGCGAAGACGTAATGCGTGAGCGCATCGAGCGCGTGGTGCCGGCTGGCGCCATGGAGGAGCTCTTTTACCCCCAATTTCTAACCGAGATCAAAGTACACGGCGAATGGGTCAATACAACCAAGCCGCTCTTTCCCGGTTATCTTATCTGCGACACGGCAGATCCCCGCACCGTGCAACAGTATCTGCTGCGCATGGACGACTTTGCCCGGGTGTTATCCCAGGACGGTCAGTTTGTGCCGCTGGCAAAAGAAGAGGTCCAGCTTATTGGCGGATTTACGCATAAGGGAGACCGTGTGGTGCCCATGAGCGAGGCCCTGAAAGACGGTGACCAGGTCGTAGTTACGGCAGGTCCGCTGCTGGGCCACGAAGGCCTTATCAAATCCATTAACAGACGCAAGAGCACTGCTTATTTGGAGCTCGATCTGTGCGGCCGACGCGTAACCACTCGCGTCGGCCTTGCCGTGCTTTCGAACGAGCAGCGTGCAATGCGAAACCTTAAAAAGGCGATCGCCTAGCTGCTGGCGACTGCTTAACGGAAAAGGGAGGATCCCCGGGGGCCGGGGATAACGGGATCAATAGGGAAGAGAAGAAGAGTTTTGAACACCGAATCTAAGAGCGCAAAGCAAAAGGGGAAGCTGAGCGCCTTCGAGCCGTATGCGTTGATGGCATATGACATTGCGGCTACTTTTATTGCCGTGTTTGTTGCATCATGGGGAACGCAGCATTGGGCGACGCTCAGCGGGGCAGCCGGTGCATGTCCGGCTATTCTTGTGCTCGCGCTTGTCAACGTTGTCGTCTTTTGGTTCTTCCACATGTATAGCAGCTTGTGGCGCTATGCGAGCATTTCTGAGGCTGGACGTATTGTTGCTGCTGTAACGGTAGGCTCGGTAATTGGCGACGTTATCTTTAACGTGTTATTCGGCAAGGGCATGTCGCTCCGTGAGGATGTTATGGCATGGGCCGTTGTGCTCATCATTTGCGGTGGCGGACGCTTTGCCATTCGCGCCATTTATGGTAGCCAGCTCTGGCGCTTTAAAAGCAATTCCGATGCGCATCTCCTGCGTACGCTCATCGTAGGAGCAGGGGAGACCGGCTCTCTTTCCATCAAACGTATGCTCAACGGAGACCCCGATATGATCGGTGATCCGGTTGCCGTTGTTGACGATGACCCCAATAAGCAAAACCAGCGTATTCATGACGTAAAGGTCTGCGGTACTTGCGCCGATATCCCTAATATTGCGCACGATTGTGAAGCGGAGCAGATTGTCGTGGCAATTCCGAGCGCCACGCATGAAGAGCGTCAGCGTATCTATGACCTATGCATGAAGACAGGCCTTAGGGTCCTCACGCTCCCCAATGTCCGCGATATTCCGCAGGATGGTGTAGGCAGGGTTGCCCTTCGTGAGGTCGAGATCAGTGACTTGCTTTCTCGTGAGGAGAAGTCGCTTGACCTTAACCAGATGGGTTACGTTACCGGTAAGCGCATTTTGGTCACGGGCGGCGGCGGATCTATTGGCTCAGAGCTTGTACGTCAGTTGCTTCCGGCAAAACCTGCGCAAATCGTGTTGTTCGACATTTACGAGAACACTACCTACGAGCTGTATCACGACATCATCAAGACCGCTCATGATCAAGGCACTGATATTCAAGTCTATATCGGCTCCATTACGCATCTCCCAGCGATTACCAAGGTCTTTGAGAAGTACCATCCTCAAGTTGTTTTCCACGCTGCAGCCCACAAACACGTTCCTCTTATGGAACACAACGCCCGCGAGGCAATCGAGAATAACGTTTTTGGCACGCTCAACGTCGTGCGCCTTGCCGACAAGTACCAGTGCAGCCACTATGTGCAGATTTCTACCGATAAGGCGGTTAATCCCACTAACGTAATGGGCGCCACCAAGCGTATGGACGAGATGATCGTTCAGTATTACGCGGCAAACAGTAAGACCATCTTTACGGCTGTTCGCTTTGGCAATGTTCTGGGTAGTCACGGATCGGTCATCCCGCTGTTTAAGCGCCAGCTTCGTGAGCGTGGCCCTATCACCATTACGCACAAGGACATCACGCGTTACTTCATGACTATCCCCGAGGCTAGTAAGTTGGTCATTACTGCTGGCGCGCTTGCTCATGGCGGCGAGATCTTTGTTCTGGACATGGGTGAGCCGGTCAAGATCTATGACCTTGCCATCAACCTTATTACGCTGAGCGGTCTTAAGCCTGGCAAAGATATCCAGATCAAAGAAGTCGGCCTGCGTCCTGGCGAAAAGATGTACGAGGAGCTCCTTATGGACAACGAGCAGCTCCTGCCTACCGAGCATTCCGAGATTCGCATCTCCACAGCCGAGGCCGACAAGATGGAAGAGATCAAAGACAAGCTCGAGAAGCTTCAAGACTGCCTCGACAAGGAAAACGACACGGTTAAGTCTGTGCTCGCTGAGGTTGTACCTACATATCATCCACAGTTTAACGATTAGGGATAAGGAGTCACGATGGATATCAAGCCCTTTGAGAAAAAGGTATGGCTAAGCTCGCCGACCATGCACGGCGAAGAGCTCAAATACATTACCGAGGCATATGAGACCAACTGGATGTCGACGGTAGGGGAGAATATCAACGAAGTCGAACGCCAGATGGCCGAAAAGATTGGTTGCGGCTATGCCGTTGCCCTTTCTTGCGGTACTTCTGCGCTGCATCTTGCCATGAAGCTCGCTGGCATTAAGCCCGGTGATGAGGTCCTTTGCAGCGATATGACGTTCGACGCTACGGTGAACCCAGTTGTTTACGAGGGCGGTGTCCCTGTATTTATCGATACCGAGCGTGACACTTGGAATATGGATCCCGTCGCTCTTGAAAAGGCCTTTGAACTGCATCCGACTGCAAAGGTCGTTGTGGCGGCGCATCTTTACGGAACGCCTGGCAAAGTCGAAGAGCTTCGTTCAATTTGCGATGCGCACGGGGCTGTCCTTGTTGAGGATGCTGCTGAGTCACTTGGCGCCACGTATAAGGGTCGTCAGACTGGTACGTTTGGTGACATCAGCGCCATTAGCTTTAACGGCAATAAGATCATTACCGGTTCCGCTGGTGGCATGCTTTTAACTGATAGCAAAGAGGCAGCTAATAAAACTCGCAAATGGTCGACCCAGTCACGCGAAGCCGCTCCCTGGTACCAGCATGAGGAGCTTGGCTATAACTATCGCATGAGCAATGTAATTGCCGGTGTCGTGCGTGGCCAGATTCCGTATCTGGAGGAGCATATTGCCCAAAAGAAGGCTATTTACATGCGTTACAAAGAGGGCTTTAAGGGTCTGCCGGTGAGGATGAACCCCTATGACCCTAACGTTTGTGAGCCGAACTTCTGGCTTTCTTGCCTACTAATAGACCCTGACGCAATGTGCAAACAGGTTCGAGGCGAGAGTGAGGCACTTTACGTAAGCGAGCCTGGCAAGAGCTGTCCTACCGAGATTCTTGAGGCTATTGCTGCCTTTAACGCCGAGGGTCGTCCAATCTGGAAGCCTATGCACATGCAGCCTATTTATCGCATGAATGCTTTCGTAACGCGCGAGGGCAATGGTCGAGCTAAGACCAACGCGTATATTTCCGGCGGTGCAACGGGTACAGATGGCTTGCCTTTGGATGTAGGCGCCGATATCTTCCATCGTGGTCTCTGTCTGCCCTCCGACAACAAGATGACGCCCGAACAACAGGACGTGATCATCGAAGTGATTAGGCGTTGTTTTGAGTAGGCTTGGTTACGAGACGTTCTATCAGCGCCACGGCAAGAGGATGATTGACGTCACTCTGTCCTGTCTTCTCCTGGCGCTTTTTTGGTGGGTACTTGTCATCGTGGCCGCTCTCATACGCGTTAAACTTGGCGGGCCCGTGTTGTTCAAACAGCCACGGCCTGGTCGCGATGAAAAGATTTTCGAACTATATAAGTTTCGAACGATGACGAACGAACGTGATGAGAATGGCAAGTTGCTTCCTGATAAAGTACGCCTTACCAAGTTTGGTAAAGCGCTTCGTGCAACAAGTCTCGATGAACTGCCTGAAGTCTTCAACATCCTGAAGGGCGATATGTCGATTATTGGCCCAAGGCCACAACTTGTTCGGGACATGGTATTTATGACACCCGAGCAGAGAAAGCGCCATATAGTGAGACCAGGCCTCTCAGGCCTCGCCCAGATTAACGGACGTAACGCCATTGCATGGGACGATAAGCTCGCATACGACTTGAAGTACATCGATCAGATTTCGTTAAGTCAAGATATTTCGATTTTCTTTAAAACGCTTTTAAAGGCTTTCGTCAAACAGGAAGGAATAACCGAGGACGGCATGGCCACGGCAGCTGATTTAGGCGATTACTTACTTTCAGTTGGAAGGGTGTCTCAAAAAAATATGATGCTCTTCAGATTCAGGCAAAACAATTGATTTCTGAAATGAGCGTGAAGTAATGACTACTGCTTGCGGCAACTTCGGTCTTGTTTCAATTGTAATGCCGGCATATAACTCTGAACCTTTCATTGAAGAAAGCATCAGGAGCGTTCAGTCTCAAACCTACGGTGATTGGGAGCTCTTGATTGTTGATGACTGTTCTACCGACAAGACAATTTCAATCGCAAACGAAATTGCTTGTGGTGATTCTCGAATCCACGTTTTTCAAAATAAGCAAAACTCCGGTGCGGCTTATTCAAGAAATCGTGCGCTACGAGAGGCCAAGGGTGATTGGATTGCATTTCTTGACAGCGATGACCTTTGGGATAAAGAAAAGTTAGCGAAGCAGCTTTCCTTTATGAGGGATAATCGGTGTGGGTTTTCCTATACAAAGTATGAGACTGTTGACGAGGAAGGCAGGCCGCTTCAAAAGAGTTTTAGCGGGCCTGCTCGTATCGACCGGGTAGGTATGCGTTGTTACTGCTGGCCAGGGTGTTTAACGGTTATGTATGACACACGTATCGTCGGTGTTGTGCAAATCGCAAATCTTAAGAAGCACAATGACTACGCCATGTGGTTGAATGTAATTGATGTTGCCGATTGTTTGCTTTTACCAGAAGTGCTCGGTCGTTACCGCGTGAGATCTTCTTCCATTTCGCATGGGACGTCAAAATTAATCCAGGCCAAATATTTATATAAACTTTGGAATAGCAGAGGATGCTTCAAAGCTACAGCTCTATGTCATGCAGCATTAAATATTGCTTGTTCTTTTTACAAGAAGATTAGATATGTTCATTCCTTTTGACGGGAGCCAAGATGAGCGATCGCGTTGAGGTGCTTATTGCGGCTTTGGATTGTAATCCTGAGTCGCTTATAGATAAAATGAATATTCAGACAGACGCAATTGTCGCCAATCAATGCGACGAAAAAAGGATTTATGACTTTAATGCGAATGAACATCGTATTAAAGTATTGAATTTTAATGAACGTGGCGTCGGTCTTAACCGCAATAATGCCTTGATGAGAGCTACTGCGGAGTATTGTCTCATTGCTGACGATGATATGGTCTATCTTGATGGATATGAAGAAATAGTTTTACGTGCTTTTAGAGAAAACCCTAATGCCGATGTCATTATTTTTAACTTAGAAGAGTCAATACCGCGTCGTTTTATTAATAAGAAGATATTTACGGTTGGATTTTTTAATTTTTTGCGCTACGGTGCGGCGAGAATGGCCATACGATTAGATTCGATTCGGACAAACGGCGTGTTCTTCAATCTTTGTTTTGGTGGGGGAACTGATCATTCTCATGGTGAGGACACGCTCTTCCTTGCTGATTGCCTAAAAAAGAAGCTACATATCATTGCGGTACCAGATTACATAGCTTGTTTGACTGAAGAGCGAGAGTCAACGTGGGAACAGGGTAAGAATGAAAAATATCTTCGTGATCAATCCTTGCTCTTTTCTTTAATCGATAGCCGTACATGGAAATTGTTGTGTTTGCAAGACGTTATTAGGCACGGTAATGAATTTACCGTTTCTCGGTTAAAAGCGCTGAAGATTATGTTAAATAACGGGCGGAGCATGTAACGTGGGCGCCATTGCTAACTATCCACTCGGATCCCTTATATATTTTCTCGTATTTATTATTGGAACTGTTCTCGCCAATGAGGCTCAAGCCAGCGATAGAAAAAAAAATAATTTTATTCATAGCGTGTATATTAGCTTTGTTTTTCGGTCTAAGAACTGAAAAGGTCGGCATTGATACCGTTAACTACTTAAGGTATTACACCGAGACTATACAATACGGACCAAACATAACAGCAAGTTGGTACGACACGGTATATGTTTATGGTATGTCGTTATTTCGAATGGAAAATGGGTTTTACTTATTTAATTTCATTGTTTCATTCGCAACGAACCTATTGGTTCTACTTCGTCTCTGGGATTTTAAAGAACAAATCAATTTAAGCCTTTCGTTCGGACTCTTTTATTCCTTTTTTATTCCAGTTGAACTTAATATTGCAAGACAGTTATTAGCGATTGCCCTTGTCTTCTGGGGCTCTAGATATATCTTTACCCATAAAGTTTGGCTGTTTTTAGCGTTTCTATTATTTGCAGTTGGAATTCATAGATCGTCGCTGATAGCGATTTTGCTGCTATGTGCTCTCTATTTTATTAAAGACGAGATGTCCTATTCTTCTCGAACAGTGCTTTCTTGTGTCAGCCTAGTTATGCCTGTTTGTGTAATAGCAGCGCCTATTATTTTAATTAATACAGGTTATTTGACAGACTATGCGAAATACTTTGAATCGAACGATATCAAAATTGGTCTAATGACAATTCTCAAGGTACTCGTTTTGATCATTGGTCTCTCTAAGCACAACCTTCTTCAACGTTTTGATGCGCAAGTTAAAGCCACTGTTTTCTTTACCATAGTTGGCCTAGCAATTTCGATTATTGGCTATTTATTTGATTATATGGAGAGGATCGGATATTTCTTTTCGATATTCGATGTCGTCTCCCTTTCATATCTTGCTCGTGCGCAAAAGGATATTGGTAATGCGGACTATGAACGTATGATATGGGTGTTGTGCCTCTATGTTTTGTTTACTGCTCTATCCGGAAATGGACAGGGAATTCTTCCTTATGAATCGCTAGTGTTTCACTTTACAGTTTGAGGTGTGCATGTTTTCCAGTAAATGGTCGGGAACCGTTCTTGACGACTGCTCTTGTAGAAAAGTTAAACCCCGCGTATCAATTTATTGCCTGGCTTTCAATCATGAACAGTATATTGAACGTGCGATCAATTCCTTTTTGATGCAAGAAGTTAATTTTGATTTTGAGATAATTGTTCACGATGATGCGTCGACCGATTCAACTCAAGCAATTCTTAGGGATTATCAGGCCCGATATCCCACAAAAATAAAACTGATTTTACAAAACGAAAATCAATACAGTAAGGGGGTTTCAATTGTCAAAGATTATATTGAGCCTCTAATTGACGGTGACTATATTGCCATGTGTGAAGGCGACGATTATTGGATTGATAACAGAAAGCTTCAGAAACAATTTGACGCTCTAGAAAAACACCATGAATGTTGCCTTTGCGTTCACAAAGTTATGGAAGTTACTAACGAGGGTGACGATTTAAACACATTCTTTCCTCGTTTCCATTTGGAAACTGGCCCTATTGATAGATTAGCTTTCATACCATTGAATAAAGAGTATGCATTTCAAACAAGCTCATATTTTATTAGAGCTGAAGAATGGCATGACTATATTAAATATCCTCCCGAGTTTAAACAGTTATGCCCGGTAGGGGATGTCCCGATGCTTCTCTTTTTTGGCAATCTGGGGCCGGTTTATTATTTTGATGACATGATGTCTTGTTATCGCCGGGGTACAACTTCCAGTTTGAGCGATTGGCTTTTTCGACAAGGGTCTCTCGATAGGCTTTCGGTCCATGCAGAAACTATGGTTCGGGTATTTGAGGCTTTTGATGCGTATACAAGGGGGGCTTATGGTGCTTTCTGCCAAGAACAGATTGCTGGATACATGGCCCAAGTTTACTTTTGTGGGAATGGATCCATTTCATCTCTTTTGAATAACGATTGGCAGAATCTTCAAAACCTGCGATGGGGAAAAAAGGTTGCCGTTATCCTGTCTGCTGTATTTCCGTACCTTGCTAAGACCCTATATTTAAATCGACTTTCTAAGAATGGAAAATAAATTGGCCTCAACTGACATTAAGCGTGGCGCAATTAAGTCTTTATTTTGGAAAATAACCGAGAGAGGCTCACGAGCGTTTGTCGAGCTTGCAGTTCAGATCGTAATGGCTCGGTTGCTTGCGCCGGAGTTGTTTGGCGCTTTGGCGATTATGCTTGTTTTTGTAAATATAGGCAATATATTTGTACAATCTGGACTTAATACGGCTTTGGTTCAGAGCCCGAAAATGGATGACAGTGATTGTTCGACCGTCTATTGGATCAGTTTGACGGTTTCAGCAGTCCTATATTTATGCGTTTTTTTCGCGGCGCCCTCGATTGCTTCTTTCTACCAAATGGACGCTATCATTTGGCCGTTGCGTGCACTTGCATTGATCTTGATTATCAATGCTTATAACGCAGTCCAAATTGCCATTGTTCAGCGAGAGCTGAAGTTTCGTATTGTCTTTAACGCCGCAATTGCGTCTTCCGTGCTGTCTGGTTTAATTGGTGTAATTTCAGCAGTATTTGGCGCCGAATTATGGGCGCTTGTATTACAGCAACTTACTTATCAGACGTGCAATTGCTTTGTTATGGCAGCGCAAGTCGATTGGCAACCGCGTCTCGTCTTTAACTCTAAGCGGGCTCGTGAGCTCTTTTCATTTGGGTGGAAATTGCTTGTCTCTGGTGTATTAGATCAAGGTTACCAATCGCTTTCTGACTTAATTATCGGGAAACAATTTAGTGCTTCGAGTCTTGGATTGGTATCTCAGGGAAAAAAATATCCGCAGGCACTCGGATCCATGCTTGATGGTGCTATACAACCTGTGATGCTGTCGGCAGTCTCACGCGTTCAAGATGACGTTGCGTATGTTAAGCGCCTTGTGCGTAGAGCGTTAAAAACCTCAACATTTTTTATCGTCCCCTCGATGACTTTGTTTGCTGTTGCTGCAGAACCCATTGTGGGAATTCTTCTCGGAGCCAAATGGCTACCCTGTGTTCCCTTTTTGCAAATGTATTGTTTCATCTATGCGCTTTTGCCGATTCATACAACGAATCTACAAGCGCTAAACGGCATGGGACGCTCTGATTTATTTCTGAAATTAGAATTAATCAAAAAGGGATACGGAATCTGCTTCATTTTATTTGCTGCCTTTATTTTGCATGACGTCCATCTGATGGTTGGCATGTACATGATAAGTGGCATTTTCTCTACCTTCGTCAACGCCTATCCGAACAAGAAAGTTATTGGCTACTCGTATATTGAACAATTGCGTGACATTGCTCCGGCATTTGGCATCTCAGCAGTTTCAGGAATAATCGCTCTGTTGTGTGGCTCATTCGTATCTTCATCGCCTCTGAGAATACTTATTAACATTGCCGTAATGGCGTTGGTTTATCTAGGGATTGCTTGGGTTTTCAAACTCGAAGCATTTGATTATCTCATTAAAACTGTAAGGGACTTTTTTGGAACAAGGCGTCGTTAACGTCACCTTGAATTAATTCTAGTTACTTTGGTCTTCGTTCTTTGAAAGCTGCATAGCGAAAGGAAGGTACCTGATATGGGTAACCGCATTCTTGTCACACGATCATCCATGCCTCCTATGGAGGAATACTTTGAAGAGGTCGCACCTCTTTGGGAAAGCCATTGGCTTACTAATATGGGTGTTGAGCATAAGAAACTCGAGGCAGACCTCAAGGAGCGTTTGGGGATCGACAACCTTGCCCTGTTCACGAATGGTCACAATGCTCTAGAGTGCATCCTCGAGGCCATGGCTCTTCCGACCGGTGGAGAAGTCATCACTACACCGTTCACCTTTGCCTCTACCACTCACGCTATCGTGCGAAAGGGACTTACTCCCGTATTTGCCGACGTGAATCCCGTGAATCTAACGTTGGATCCCGAGAGCATTGAACGATTGATCACCCCGCGCACCTGCGCCATCGTGCCCGTCCATGTATACGGCAATCTTTGCGATGTCGACGCCATCCAGGGGATCGCTGACCGTCACGGGCTGAAAGTCATATATGACGTTGCCCACGCCTTCGGCGTCGAGCGCGTGAACGAGGACAGAAGTAGCGATAGCGCGGCGGCATTCGGCGACGCGGCCATGTTCAGCTTCCATGCGACCAAGGTATTCAACACCATCGAGGGCGGTTGCGTCTGCTTCAAGGACGAAGATCTGTATCCGCTGCTCAACCAATGGAAGAACTTCGGCATTACGGGTCCCGAGGACGTCGAGTACGTCGGTGGCAACGCGAAGATGAATGAGTTCTGCGCGGCTATGGGCGTCTGCAATCTTCGTCACCTGGACGCCGAGATCGCTAAGCGCAAGGCCGTTGCTGAGCGTTATTGGGATAACCTTGAAGGCACAGCCGGCGTGACCGTTTTCCGTCCCGCCAAGAACATCCGCCACAACTATGCGTACCTTCCCGTGCTGTTCGATCCGAGCGTCTTCGGTGCCACGCGCGATGACGTATTCGATGCCCTGGACAAGGCTGGCGTCGGCGCGCGCAAATACTTCTATCCGCTGGTCAACGATTACGCTTGCTATAGAAGCGTGTACTCCAGCGACCGTACTCCAGTTGCTAAGAAGGCGGCATCCCAGGTGATCACGCTGCCCATGTACGCCGATCTTGCGTTGGAAGACGTTGACCGCATCTGCAATACCGTTCTGGATGCAGGAAAGGAAAACCGATGAGTAAGACACTTCTCCTTCTTGGTGGGGCACGTTATGCACTGCCGGTTATTAAGGCAGCGCACGAGTTGGGCGCGAAGGTCGTTACTTGCGATTACTTGCCGCATAACTATGCACATGCCTTCTCGGACGACTACATCAATGCGAGCATCATCGATAACGAGGCTGTTCTTGCCGCCGCTAAAAAATGCAAGGCGGATGGAATTATGTCGTTTGCCGCAGACCCGGGTGTGGTGTCCGCGTCCTATGCTGCCGAGAAACTGGGGCTGCCGTTCCAGGGAAGCTATGAGGCGGTCAGCATTCTTCAAGATAAGGAGCGCTACCGCGCCTTCCTTCGCGACAATGGCTTTAACTGTCCCGAGCTTCATATCTACCGCTCTGCCGACGAGGCCATGAAAGAAGCCGATTCGATTGCTTATCCCGTGATTGCCAAACCGGTTGATTCGGCTGGATCGAAGGGCTGCTCTCGTGTGGATGGCCCCGAGGATCTTAAGGCGGCGGTTGAGTACGCTCTCGAGTTTTCGCGTGATGGGCGCTGTATCGTCGAGCAGTTTTTGGAGAAGGAGGGAGACTCCTCCGATGCCGACGGATTCGTTAGCGGCGGAAAGTTCTCGTGCGTGAGCTTTACCTCGCAGTTGTTCGATCCCTCCGTTCCAAATCCCTACACGCCAGCTGCGTATGCAATGCCAGCATCATTGCCAGCGTGGGCACAAAAAGAGCTTGTCTCGGAATTGCAGCGATTGCCTGATCTTTTGGGCCTTCGTGACGGCGTATTTAACATAGAGACTCGCGTGGCAACCGATGGCAAAGCCTACATTATGGAGAGCTCTCCGCGCGGCGGCGGCAATCGACTGTGCGAGATGCTCAAATATGCCACCGACGGAAAGACCTATCTTGTCATGGCGGCGGTGAAGGCCGCGCTCGGCGAACCTGTTGGCAATCTTTCGATGCCCGTTTACGACGGTTTCTGGTACCAACAGATGCTTCACTCTGATCGCGACGGGGTATTCACAGGTATGGAGTATGCAGTTGATTTCGCTGCCTCTCATCTAGCCGAAGAGCAGCTGTGGATTGAGCCGGGCACCAAAGTCGAGGCGTTCACAGCAGCAAATCACGCATTTGGATCGGTATTCCTTAGGTTCGACACGCAAGCCGAGCTTGACGCATTCCGTGCGGAGCCTAGTGAGTTCATGAGGGCGAAGGTGCGCTAATCGTGAAAAAGAGGATTGTAGTAATCGGCGCAACCGGCAACACTGGCGCATACCTCACCGAAGATCTAGTAAATCACCTGCCTGCAGATGAGTATGAGGTGTTTGCCGCCGGTCGTAGAGAGACGAATTTTTTCAATCGATACAACATTGGTTATACAAGTGTAGATATGTCCGATGCTTCTACTCTAGAGCAGCTCCCCCAAGAGGGCGTCCATGCGGTGATTCTTCTCGCTGGTTTACTGCCAGCATATATGAGCGGCTATAACCCTTCCGATTATATTGACGTAAACAGCCGTGGAGCCCTTAACGTACTCGAGTATTGCCGTAAGTCAGGTGCTGATCGCATTCTTTATGCTCAGACTATATCCGATGTGCTGGGTTCCGTTACTCCGGAAAACCCCGTAATTCATCCTTACGATGATCGCAATATTATTATGACTGGTGATCACACCGTCTATGCTCTTTCCAAATGTTTCGCCGTTGATTTGATCAAGCATTATCAGGCTGAGCTCGGATTAAAAGGCTTTGTGTTTAGGCTTCCCACTGTCTACGCTTATACCCCTGACAAGACATACAACGTCGATGGCGTGCGCCGAACACTTGGATATCGATTGCTGATGGATCGAGCCATGGCAGGAGAAACGCTTGAAATCTGGGGCGATCCCACTCGCGCCAAAGATGTTGTAAACGTCAAGGACTTCTGTCAGCTCTTACGTAAAGCTGTGACCGTAGAGAACGTTGACGGCGGCTTCTTTAATGTGGGTACCGGTATTGGAACTTCAAACGAGGACTGGATTCGCGGTATCGCGAAGGTATTCAATCCAGACGGCGTTGAATCAAAGATTGTCTACCGTCCGGAAATGCCAAGCGGTCCTTCTTATGTAATGGATATCGAAAACTGTCGTGAGCTATTAGGCTACGAGCCAAAATATGACTTCTTACACTTCCTCGAAGACTTCAAGGCTGAAATGGCTCTCAATAGGTTTAAAGAATTGCGATAGAACTAAAGCCATCACCAAAGCTAAATCTGAACCGAACGCTGAATCCAATCACGGAAGATTAGTAAGAACGGTTTCAGACTGCTAAGAGATTTTCGACCAATATAGTATTTGTCCAAGCAGCCATAAGTGACTTGAGCAGTAATGCGCACTTCATTTCGACTGCCGCTGAAGGGAAAACGTTGAAAGGCATAATTCTTGCAGGTGGGTCTGGCACTCGACTGCATCCGATAACTAAAGCCCTTAGCAAACAACTTCTACCAATTTACGATAAACCACTTGTGTACTACCCTTTGAGCGTTCTGATGCTCGCTGGAATCCGAGAGGTGCTTGTCATCTCGACGCCACGTGACCTGCCGGCGTTCAAGGAGCTTCTCGGGGACGGATCCGAGTTAGGCATGCGCCTAGAGTACGCAGAGCAGGCCAAACCTCGCGGTCTAGCCGTAGCTTTTACGATCGGACGCGACTTTCTAGCCGGCGAGCCGTGTGCGCTGGTGCTGGGTGACAACATGTTCCACGGCCAAGACCTCACTCGTTTGCTAATGCGCGCAAAAGATAAGGTTGAGGGTCGCGGCGGTGCCGTTGTGTTCGGATACCCCGTGCAGGACGCCAGGGCCTTTGGTGTGGTGGAGTTCGATCAAAATCATCGCGTCGTCGGCATTGAGGAAAAGCCCGAGGCTCCAAAGTCAAACTATGCAGTACCAGGGCTGTACTTCTACGATGGACAAGTTTCCGACATCGCGGCCAACGTTAAACCAAGCGCGCGCGGCGAGCTGGAGATTACGAGCATCAACAATGCCTATCTAGATCAAGGTCAACTGTCTGTCGAGCTGATGGGCCGGGGCATGGCGTGGCTTGATACGGGCACACCCGAAGGTCTTTTGAAGGCCGCCGAGTACGTGGAGGCCGTGCAGAGCCGCCAGGGTTATTACATTGCGTGCCTGGAAGAAATCGCTTATCGCCGCGGTTTCATCGGCCATGATCAGTTGCACGAACTGGGCGAAGCGTTGAAGAAGACTGCGTATGGTAAGTATCTTTTGAATGTCGCAAACGAGGCAAAAAGGGGGTAAATATGGTCGAGATCTTTGAACCCAAGAATATCATCGTCACGGGCGGCTGCGGCTTCATCGGCAGCAACTTCGTGCACTACGTGGTCAACAACCACCCGGACGTCCACGTGACCGTCCTGGACAAGCTGACCTACGCCGGCAACCCCGAGAACATCGCCGGGCTGCCCTCCGCCCGCGTGGAGCTCGTCGTGGGCGACATCTGCGACGCGGAGCTGCTCGATGAGCTAGTCCCGGGCCACGACGCCATCGTGCACTACGCCGCGGAGAGCCACAACGACAACTCCATCGCCGACCCGGAGCCGTTCCTGCGCACCAACGTAGAGGGAACCTTCCGCCTGCTGGAGGCCGTCCGCAAGTACGGCGTCCGCTACCACCACGTCTCCACCGATGAGGTCTACGGCGACCTGGCGCTCGACGACCCGGCCAAGTTCACCGAGGAGACGC
>CALIOA010000076.1:0-1319 GCA_938045065.1 uncultured Collinsella sp. | reverse complement strand
CCGGGACCATCCGGTAAGGCTAAATACTCCCGAGAGACCGATAGCGAACCAGTACCGTGAGGGAAAGGTGAAAAGCACTTCGAACAGAAGAGTGAAATAGTTCCTGAAACCGTGCGCCTACAAGCGGTCGGAGCTCGTTAATGAGTGACGGCGTGCCTTTTGCATAATGAACCTACGAGTTGCCTTTGCCGGCAAGGTTAAGTGTGACGACACACGTATCCGAAGCGAAAGCGAGTCTGAACAGGGCGTATAGTCGGCAGTGGCAGACGCGAAACCAAGTGATCTACCCTTGGCCAGGTTGAAGGCTGGGTAACACCAGCTGGAGGACCGCACCAATAAGCGTTGAAAAGCTTCTGGATGAGCTGAGGGTAGGGGTGAAAGGCTAATCAAACTTGGAGATAGCTCGTACTCCCCGAAATGCATTTAGGTGCAGCCTTGCGGGTTACTGATGTGAGGTAGAGCGACTGATAAGATGCGAGGGCTTCACCGCCTATCAAGTCTTGACAAACTCCGAATGCGCATCAGTTCTACCGCAGGAGTGAGGGCATGGGTGCTAAGGTCCGTGCCCGAGAGGAGAAGAATCCGGACCACCTGCTAAGGTCCCGAAATGACAGCTAAGTTAAACTAACGAAGTCTGACTGCTAAGACAGCTAGGATGTTGGCTTGGAAGCAGCCATTCATTTAAAGAGTGCGTAACAGCTCACTAGTCGAGGAGTCTGGCGTGGATAATAATCGGGTATTAAGTTGTCTACCGAAGCAGTGGGATCATTGAAATGATCGGTAGGGGAGCATTCCAGTCAGCGTCGAAGGCGTACCGCGAGGTATTCTGGAGCGTCTGGAAAAGCAAATGTAGGTATAAGTAACGATAAAGGGGGCGGGAAACCCCCTCGCCGAAAGACTAAGGTTTCCTGATCAACGCTAATCGGATCAGGGTAAGTCGGGTCCTAAGGCTCAGCCGAAGGGCGATGCCGATGGCAGAAACGGTTAATATTCCGTTACTACCTTCAGGAGTGACGTGGAGACGCAGTAGTGACAGTGCCGCCATCTGACGGAATAGATGGTTGAAGGGTGTAGGAGTCGATCATGGCAGGCAAATCCACCATGAGATCCGAACCTGATAGTATGCCGCGTCCTTCGGGACAAGGCAATAGTGCGCGTAAGCATGCTGCCGAGAAAATCCGCTAAACTTAATCCTGTAGGTACCCGTACCGCAAACGGACACACGTAGTCGGGATGAATATTCTAAGGCGCTTGAGTGATTCACGGTTAAGGAACTAGGCAAACTGACCCTGTAACTTCGGGATAAAGGGTCCCTACCC
>CALIOA010000075.1:0-5530 GCA_938045065.1 uncultured Collinsella sp. | reverse complement strand
TAACGCATTTTCTCGGTTTCCAGCTCATGACAGACCCCTCTCTCATGGTGCAACGCATACATTATGAGATATGCGCATTATCTCGCTAATCAATTTCAATATCCATCATCCAACTAAAGAATACTGACTCACTGGTTCAGCGACGATGCGTTTTTACCCTCGCGTTCCCACTCGCCGCGTCGGCGGTCGGAAGGGTCTCCGTCTCGCAATCAGCGACCTTGCACCCGTATCTGTCGAGCCAGGCGGCAAGCGCATCCCAATCGACGCGCTTCCAGTCGCCGCCCGGCGCGTGCTGCATCACGAGGCCTCCGGCGACCATGAGCGCGTGGATATGCCCTCCTTGCAGGCCAGCGATGATCCCGCCGGTGCATACGATGCCAGGTCGCTGTGCCGGCATGGCGCAAACGTATTGGCCTTTGTGCCCCTTTTGGCAACTTTAGCCCGGCTGTAGGTTAAACCAACCCATAGCCGTAACCGCGTTGATGTAGTACTATGCTAATTACTTAGTATGTTCACATATTTCTAACTGCGGTTTAGAATTACTTAATGTAGTCACTTGTTATTATGCTAATATATGACTACGTTATTTCAGAAAGGGGAGGACATGGCGACGAACATCCTGCTAGTCAATCAGAAGGGCGGCGTCGGCAAGACGACTTTCGCGGACGAGATCGCCTGGGGTCTCGAGCGGCGCGGCCACAAGGTCGGCTTCGGCAACCTGGACCCGCAGGGCGGCGCGAACCACGAGAAGGGGCTGCTCGACGACGAGGACGCCGTGAACGTCATCGACACACCTGGTTTCCTGAGCGATGAGACAGCTGTGTACGCGAAAAACGCCGACATCGCGATCATCCCGGTCCAGCCTGGCACCCTAGGGTTGAAGCCGATGAAACGAACGATCAAGGTCATCACCGAAGCCAATCCCGACCTGTCGTTCGCCATCATCGTCAACAACTTCGCCGGCAACCAGACGGTCGACCGCCAGTTCCTCGAACTACTCGAAGCCGATGACTTGCCCGTACTGGGCACCGTTCCGACCGCGGCGGCCTTCAAGCAGGGCGCGGCGCTGGGAAAGCCTGTGTATGAAATCGCCAAGAACGGCAAGGCCGCCCAGGCAATTGAAAACATCCTGAACGAACTGGAAGAGGTGCTGTAAATGGCAAAGTTCAAAAAGGCGACCTCATACTTCGACGTCGCAGCGGAAAAGGCCGAGGAGAGGCAGCAGAAAATCGTTGAGAGCGCATCTGAGACCCAGAAACCGGCTTATCAGGTACGGAAAGCCGGGCGCCCCAAAAAGGGCGCTGAAGGGGCATCTGAGAGGCTTGTTCAGCTGTCCGTGTACGTTCCGGAGAGTTACCGAAAACGTCTGAAGCAAGTGGCGCTCGAGGAGGACAAGTCCGTATCGGATATCGCTCGGGAGCTTTTCGATCGCTATCTGGCCGAAAAGGAAATCTAATCGGAATCACGGGCACCGTCAGGTGCCCGTTTTCTTTTGTATGGGCCTCTGAGAGCCGATTTAAGACCCGTTTTATCTATCAGTGAGAAAACGGTCGAACCTCACCGATAGGACGTCTTATTTTCGATTCTGTAGCTCCCTGCCGGTAAGTTGACCAAATGTCGGCAACCGGAAAACGGATTCGGCCATTGCTGAATTGCAGGTGTTTACAGCTAAGTGGGTTAGTCCGCCCGGGGAGCAAAGCGACGCCGGCGCTGAGAGTTGACAAGGACGTAGCGATTTCAGTCAGGTCGATTGCTCTCCTTTCCGGTGAAAAGCGAGCGTCCGATTTGCCTATAACGTTTCGCTGGTCGCTAAGACCAATAGGGCCGTACCGGATTTATTTCCGGGAAAGTACGTTGCGGGTGGATCAGTTTTCGATTAAACGGTGATTGACATGGACGTGAATAAAAATCTCAAATCAAAGAAAAAGTTCTCTTCCCCTTTCTTTCTCTTAAAACCTCTTTAGATATTATTGGTGCCCTTTTTGGAAACTTTTGGTTGTCAAAAAGGGCACAGTTTTCGGGTTTTTGTGCCCCTTTTGGAAACTTTTTGTGCCCCTTTTGGAAACTGCCATTGTCAAAAAGGGCACAGGAAATTGCCGAAAGGGGCACAGGAAATTGCCGAAAGGGGCATAGAAGGTAATGCGAAAAAGAGCCTGAAATAGGGAGAAATTGCCGAAAGGGGCACAGGAAATTGCCGAAAGGGGCACAAAAATAGAGCAGAGATTTCTTAAATTCGATAAAAATTGCCGAAAAGGGCACAGGAAATTGCCGAAAGGGGCACAGGGGGAGGCAAATAAAAAGGGACGGGCAATCTGTCACCCGTCCCGATTAGAGGTTCTTGGTGCCACGTTCCATGCACGCCTGCGGGTTCACATCGTACGCAGCCGGAACGCGCGGCGAGACGACCGTCTTTACGACAAGACTCAGGCCAACGAGCTTTTCGAGGGAGGCGCGAAGTTTGCTCTTACTGACAGCGAGCTGGTCGGCGGCGTTCTGCGTCGACACCCGGAAAGGCTTGGGCTCCTTGGCCGAAAAGAACGAGAAAATGTAGCCGAAAAGCACCTTGTCGAGCGCGGAGAGTTTGCTGTCGCGAACTGTCCAAAATGGGATCCGGCAGAACGTCCCGTGCGAAGTCCATTCGTGAAGGGCCCCGGCGTTGACGAACTCAACGCCGCACAACTCCGCCCACCTGGCCTCGTCGACCCTGTAGGTGACCTCCTCGCCATGCCCCTCTTTCTCAATGAGGGCGAAGCTCTTGAGCTTTTGGAGCCTCTTGCTGAGTGCCGAGGGGGAGATGCCGAGGACTTCGGCAATTGTCTTTGCGTTGGACCGGCAGCCCTTCAATGGGTCCCTGCGCTGGAACCCGTGGATATATGCCAGAACGAGCAGTTCGTTCAGCGACAGCTTCGCCTTCGACTTGCGAAGCAAGATCATCGACAAGGGGAGCGCGATGAAGCGCCCACTGCCGGACGAGCTGTCTTTGAGCCATGATTCCGCGTTTAAAACAGCAGCGCGACTCGAGTTCGAGCTCGGCGTGTCGCCCAGTTTTGACTGGGCAAGAAGGGCGGCGAAGTCCTCTTTCGAAATCATATTTTTGAACGTGCTCCCCCCGCTGGGCGGAGCGCCATTTACGTCCATAAAGTGACCTTTCCAAGGTCACCAACATGTTTTAAGTGGTAGAATATTACCAACAAGTTGATGACACTTCGCTTAAAGGACCCAAGCCGCCAAGCTAATGAGGGTCCTTTTTGCGTTATATATGTCCTACTGTTTTTGCTGAAGACGAATCTCCTCCGCATTGAACAGGTTCTGAATCGCAAGCGCAACGAGCCCAGATTTCGTGAGACCGAGTTCACGAGCCATTATGTCCATCTGCTCGGTCAGCTCGGTCGGCAGCGTAATCATGAGCCGCTTTTTGTTAGACGCAACGGGCGTGTTGCTCATACGATGATCCTCCCTTCGGTTGAAAACAGTATATACCACTTCTAACTAAACTGTTACAGTTCTGAATGATTTAGGCATATTAGTGACTAAAACCTTAGCGGCCTAAAAGTGGATTGTCGTTATTTTTGGCTGTTGCTATGGGTCGAGATAACCCATAGCAGACAAAAGTTGCCAAAAGGGGCACAGTAAATTGCCGAAAAGGGCACAGCGAAACGTCCCTGGAATCAGCTGTTACGATAAAAACAGGGGAGGGGTAACTCCGCGGACACGGCCTAGCGCGCTGCCATCCAGTGCCGATTCTGCCATACTCGCAATTCGGCGAGGATGAGGAGTATGAATTGATCGGGGCTTATAGGACAAAATGTGTGTCTGCTTTAGGGGCATCGACCTGCGCAAATGCCCCTAAAGCAGACACACATTTTGTCCTATAAGCCCCAAGGATGACGATTCCAATACGGACGACACCAAAATCGGCATCGACGGCTCCATGGATGATTCGGATTCCAAATAGGCCTTGTTAGTTGAGCTACTTCTTTGCCGGTGTCGTATACGCGACCGCTATACCCGCGGCAATTGCCATGAGGCAGCTCGCGATGAATCCGAACTCATACTTCAAAACGTTTGTTGCGGTCAGGGCGATAATCAACACTGTCAGAATTTGCAGAACTATCGTTATTGCGAAGAGATTTATTCCTTGTTTGGCCGAAGTCGCTGAATGAGTCTGGCTTCGTTGATTCAGGTTGAAGCAGACAACAAAAGCGACCAGTTCGCTTGATAGGGGGCCGACTACATAGAAAAAGATTGCGTCAATGAAGCCTATAGTGTTGTAAGTTGTTTCGCCGGAAAACACAGCGTATAAAGCATATCCAAATCTTGGGTGATTCACGTATGAGTAGGAGAAGACCAAGAGCGTTGCCAGTGCTACTGCCATAAGTACATTCAAGACGATTCTTCTACCGCTCATCGGTCACTCCTTTCGAGTGCTGATACAAATATATTAATATAATAACAGTTTTATCCAATAGGATTGGAGGAGTCATGGCAGTAAAATCCGTTATTCGTAAGTTAATGTTATTTTCAGCATCAACTGTCCTTTTATCAGCTTTTTTGGCTGTGACTCCATCTTTTGGTTTGACAGTAAATCACGATGTGTCTATCACCGCGTCTTACGCAGAAGTTTCGTTGTTTGATGAAATCTCTTTAGCAAGGCGTGCCATGCAAGAAGACGTCCTTGATACGTATTATTCGTTCTATTGTTTTAATAACGTTGCGCATAATATTCCCTTAAAGGATCCAACTTATAAGCGACTAACTTTCAAGAATAGCTACAGCCGTATTTATCCGGATACATGTCGAACAAGTTTTGTTTATACTTGCCCCACGTGCAAGGGTGACGGGCTTATGAAAGTATTTCAGTGCAACTACCAAACGCGTTGATTCGATTGTGGGTGGCTTATATGCATAGCATGAAGTTCAAAGCAATTCTAGGTTCTTTCTTCCTTTTTGTTTGTTTGTGTTTTCCGACTGCTGGCTTTGCGGACGGGATTGTCTGCAATATGAGAAACGATGTTCAGCCGGTTGCTTCTCTATCTAATGATCTCTCATATGCTTCTGGCACCGCTGCTCGCCGTGCGAACAGCGAAAGGGTCTTGAATGTATATTGGACTTTTACGGGACTATTGAATGGTCGAGAAGTGAAAGATCGAATTGTATATAGGGATTACAAGTCGCTATCTTTTCCTAATTCCTATAGTACTCTAGCGCCAACTTGGGTTAATACTCGCGCCACCGGTTCTAACGGTGAATATTTTTCTCAGGTTCAAGCTACTGGGGTTGGATCCGTAGAAACATGGCGTTGCAACTATCAAATTAGATAATTTGATATAAACGTCACATCTAAATAACGTGCACTTTCGCTGGAGGGTCGCTGTTTGGCGGCCCTCTTTTTTGCACAGGCGCGGTGGGATGGTAATATCGGGCGGGAGTCAGCCGCTCTGATAGAATCGTCCTTGCTGTCGGCAGCCCTCGTGCCGGGCAGAGCCCTCCATTTGATGGGAGGTGATGCCCATGACCGATTTCACCGAGC
>CALIOA010000074.1:0-20681 GCA_938045065.1 uncultured Collinsella sp. | reverse complement strand
TCAACGATATGGCACCGTGGGGACACATGTATGTCAATCCTGGTCTAACAGAGCCTAACTTATTCCCACTCAGTTTCGGAAATCGAATGGTTTTGAAGTTTCGAAAGCGGCGTCCCAACATGCGTAAGGGCATGTTGGGACGCATCAGTAAAACGGGAATCGACTCACGCGAGAAGGCGCCGCCCCGTCGCCTCGAGACGTGCGACAGGCAGATTAGGTTTGGGGAGTAGAACGGCCCTTGCGCGAGGCGTGAATTGTAATCGATAAAGCCGAGCTTTGAGAACATGCGGTTTATCTCGTCGAACGTTGAGCCGACAGGGGCTTGCGCCACAGTGGGCGACTTAGCGACGCCCATGCCCATGATGCCGGGCACAAGCGTGAATGCGCCACGTGGAGGCGAAGGGGCCGCCCGAGAGGTTGATGGTGAGCGAGCACCAAAGGTCAAGGTAGCCCTCGCCTTCCGGGCTTGCGAGGTCGAGGGCGAGCGTCCCTCCCTCGGTCGCGTACAGCGACGGCAGACACTCGGCCAGCTCCTCGGTCATAAGCGCTTACATGTCCGTCTCCCCTCCGGGCCACGTCGGACCCCTAGAATCTTCGCCCCGCGGGCAAAGCCTCGGCGCGCCCCATGGCATCTCGACTTTGCCCCCTGCAATGCCGCGCAGCGGAGACACCACCTGAGACGGACGTCGATGCATCGAACCCGAGACCGGGCGCTGCGGCGGGAAGCCTCTCGCGCGGACAATCTGCTCGATCTTGCCGTGCACGTCTTAAAAAAGTTCGAAAAAAGTCTAATAGTACGACATCCGTCGAACAGTCGGGGGTACACACCACTACAGATGGCCCACGGAACGGGGAGCGAGATGGTCGGCGACGGGTTCAAGGCACTCTCCGGCCCCACGCTCCGCCAGGGAGGGCGTCGGGAGGGAGGCCGTAATGGGTGAGAGGAGCGAGCGGCCGGAGCGGGTGTTTCCCGGCAGGACAGACCCGTGGTTCATAGCGGCCATGGTGATTGTGGCGGGCGGTTTATCCGCGGCGTGTATCGCGTGTTTCCTGAGCTCGAGTCCCGCGCTCCTATGGGGCTGGCTCGCGCTGCTGCCCGTCCCGGCCCTCGTGGCCCTGGCCGCCCTTCCCGTCCGCAGCAACCGCCTCGAGCTCTACGGCGACCGCCTCGTCGTCGTGTACGCTGGGATGCGTTCGGTGATACCCTACGCCCACGTGCGGGGCGTCCGGCGCACCAGGACGCTCTGGGCGGGGACGGCCAACTCGCTCGACCGCGTCTATATCAAGGCGCCCTACGACGGCGACGCCATCGTCTCGGTGACCGACAACGATGCCCTCATGGCAGAGCTCGAGCGTAGGTGCGGCCTGCGGCCCGACTGCGAACAAGGCAACTAGCTTCGCAGGGCGGCTATCAGCGACTTGCTGCTCATCGTCATATCACGACGGCCAATTTTGGGTCGGGCTGGCGGAGCATGTCGAGGACGGCAGATACGGCGTCGCCCGCATCGTCTTCGGCGCAGAACCGTCCACTGAGGAGATCCTGCGATTCGTCGTCAACAAATGGGCGAAGCTCTCGTTCTTCGATCACGATTCGACCGAGGCGAGCAAGCCCGCGAAGAACCCCAAGCGGCGCGCTCGCGAGGCAGCGAAAGCCCTTAAACGGCCCGCGGTGAGCACCAAGGCACAACAGGCGCTCGCGGCACAGCGGGAAGCGATGAAGCGGGAGTCGGCTCAAGCAAGAAGTCAGCGTCGCGCGGATGAGGCGGAGACGCGCTTCGAGCAGCGAAAGTTGAAGCGCAAGCAGAAACATCGCGGGCATTGATCGCTATTTGCAGCAAGGCAAACCATATACAGCAGCGGCGCCAGTTCCACTTGAAGCCGACGCCGCGTAGACGCTGATGGTGACGGCTATGCACGGGCACGGGCGCGCCACCGCACTTCACAGCTTGTTTCTCAAGTATTTGGGACGCACACGCGGCGTTCAAAAATGCGGAGCGACTCCGCATGGCTCGAGACTGAGCCGAGATGCCCTACTTCTCGCCCTCCAGCAGCCCCACGATGCGGTCGATGTCGACGGCAAAGCGAGGCCTTCCCTCGCGCTCGTAGCGGTCGAGGTATGCCTGGCACTCGGAGACAATGCGTTTGGTGTTGCCATCGATGATGCGCTGGAGCGTCTCGTAGTAGGCCGAGCCCTCGGTCCTGAAGCGGCGCTGGTAGGCCTTGGTTATGGGGAACATCTTGATGTAGTGGATGCCGTGGCGGCAGCCGGGGCGCGTCGTGGGGCGGGGTGGCAACGCAAAGTACTGGTCTTTGGGCACGTTAGGGGCGATGTTGGAACGCAGCGGCACGGCGAAGTCCCTGCGCTTTCCGCGGAAACGCAGCCTCACCACCACGATGCAGGGGCGATTGTGCTTAAGCATGAGCTCGCGGTCGCCATCGACGAGGTCGAAGAAGTCCTGGGAGATGGATACGATCTTCATCGGTTGCGCCCCCCTTCATACGAAGCGGGGCCCGCATCGCTGCAGGCCCCTACAGGTGGGCGATATTCTACGCCTTGCGGCACCCCGTCGCCCACGGAGGCTAAACGTACACGTAAGCCGTACTCTGAAAGCCGCGGCTTCCGGCAAGTAGTTTATACCACGAAAGGTCGCTTTCGATGCGCATAGCTCGCAAAACAACACTCGCTGGGCCGTCACCCCTGGCCGTTACCCTCCAATCTTCATTGGAGTCAGCAGGTCAATTCATATAGTCATGGGGGTTTATCCTAAAGGGAATCAAATTTATACCCCCATAACTAAGGATTTTTCTATTCCCACTCAATGACTAGAGCCCTGGTGTAATTGGCTGGATCACCGTTCCGGGAACCGGTATCGACCTACCTGTCCGCCAAGCTCCTTCTTCAGCTCCAGCCTAGTATCTGACTCGCGCCGTTATAAGCGAAAACCGAAGAGATGCGTTTTAGCCAAGAAAATAAGGTTAGCCTTATCTTACTGCATGATTCGTGTGTTATAGTTAGATGTCTCTAACTATTTGGGGGCGATAGCAATGCACGAACGCAAGGGCTTCTGGGACAAGAATGCCGGTCGATACGACCGTTTCATGCGAAAGGACCGGGCGGCGTATGAGAAGATGTATGAGCTGATCAGGCCGGTGGTGAAAGCAAAAACCGTACTGGAGGTTGCCACCGGCACGGGGCTTATCGCAAAGAACATCGTGAATGCGGCGGCGCACATCGAGGCTACAGACGCTTCTGCAGAGATGATCCTTGAAGCAAAGCGGGACAATCAATCCGCAAAGCTGCACTTTTCCGTACAAGATATGTTCCGCCTGCCCTATGCACAGAAGTCCTTCGAAGTGGTGATCGCGTCCAACGCGCTTCACATAGTGCCGCATCCGGAAAAGGCCCTGCAAGAAATCAGGCGGGTGCTGAAGGACGACGGCGCGCTCATCGCGCCAACCTTCACCCACGCGGGGAACTCGGTTCCCGGCAAGGCAAAAGCCTTTTTAATGAGTATGGCGGGATTCCCCCTCCATAGCAGGTGGACAAGCGAGGAATACCTGTGTTTCCTGCGTCAAAACGGCTGGTCGGTGCAGAAAAGCGCGGTGCTGAAGGCCTCGTTCCCGTTGACCTATGCGGAATGCACGAAATCGGAGGGGCCAGATGTCGTTCTTTGAAAACACCCGCAAGCCCGTGGGCCTCGGCGGAAAACTTATGGTTGCAATGATGAATCTGGGCCACGGCCCTGTGGCGCGGTGGGGACTTCGATTTCTACGACTTGCGCCAAACGCCAAGGTGCTAGATTGCGGCTGCGG
This sequence comes from uncultured Collinsella sp., assembly GCA_938045065.1. GTDB lineage: Bacteria > Actinomycetota > Coriobacteriia > Coriobacteriales > Coriobacteriaceae > Collinsella. The sequence continues at coordinate 16,868 of CALIOA010000074.1, read as the reverse complement.
CGGCGGGGCGAACATAAAACGGCTGCTGGAAAAATGCCCGCATGGCGTCGTCAAGGGCATCGACTATTCGCCCGTCAGCGTGGAGAAGACTAGAAAGCTCAACCGAATTGCGATTCAGGAGGGGCGTTGCGCCGTTCTGCAAGGCAGCGCGGCGGATATGGCGTTTGAGGACGCCATGCGGGCATTTTTGCATCCATCCTGCACATGGCGATAGGCATGACGGTCATAGCGGCTGTGCTGGCGGCAATTATGACAGTTTTTATTCACTGAGGAAGAAACCTATGAAATGTAAAATTGAGAAAAACACCGTTCAGGAGACGCTGATCCTCCCGCTGTATTCCCGGAAGCTGTGTACGGAGCTGTACCCGAACCTTTATAGGGATGAAACAGCGGTTCGTCTGCTCGACCAAATCGACTACGACTTTTCAGAGGCAGCGAAAAGCTCCCGCAGCCTGATGCAGCGTTTTGGTGCGCTGGAGGTGGCCATGCGGCAGGGTGATCTTGCTTTCGAGGTACAGGATTACCTGAAAGGCCACCCCAATGCGGCGGTGGTCAATCTGGGCTGCGGACTGGACAACACCGGCAGAACCTGCGACAACGGAAGATGCAAGATTTACAATCTGGACTTCCCGGATGTGATTGCCTTGCGACAGCAGCTACTGCCCGCCGGGGATCGAGAACAAAATATCCCCTGCGACCTGAAAGACACCACATGGTTTAGCAAAATCGATGCCTCCGGCGGGGCGGTGTTCTTTGCCTCCGGGGTGTTCTATTACTTTCTGACCCAGCAGGTCCGGGAACTGGTGCGGGAGATGGCGGACGCTTTCCCCGGCGGTGTGCTGGTCTTTGATGCTGCCAATCGGACAGCAGTAAAGATGATCGCAAAAACATGGCTTAAGACTGCAAAAATCAAGGATGTGGGGGCATATTTTGCGGTTTCGGATGCCGCCAAGGAAATCGGCACGTGGGACAGCCGTCTGCAGGTCACAAGTCGCGGCTATATGCTGGGTTATAACGATTTGAGAGACCCTTCTGTCAGCGGCTTTTTCCGGTTTCTCGCAAGGGTCGGTGACAACGGGATGAAAATGCAAATCGTGAAAATAAGATTTTGAGAGACAAAAATGCAAAAGACGAGCGCTTCTTGCCGCCCAATTGGCAAGAAGCGCTCGTCTTTTCTTAACGCGTTGTATGGCGGAGAGAGCGCAAGTTACGCGAGCGCCCTGCTTGCCAGCTCGGCCGCGCCGAGGATTCCTTGGTCGCCGCCGCAGCCCGGGGCGCAGATGTAGCGCTCCATGTCCTTAAGCTCGGCGGTCTGGATGTAGCCACCCAGATATTCGAGGGTTTTCTTGCGGACGATGCCGTAGAGCTGCTCCTGGTGCATCACGCCGCCGCCGAGGACGATGCGGCGAGGCGAGTACATGAGCACGAGGTTCGCGCACATCTGCCCCAGATAATCCCCCTCGAGCGCCCACACCTCATCGTTGTCCGCGAGCTCGGCCGCGGGCTTTCCCCAGCGCGCGGCAATGGCGGGGCCGGAGGCGAGGCCCTCGAGACAGCTCGCGTGGCTCGGGCAGACGCAGCGTCCCTCCTCGGTGGGACGGGTCCTTACCAGCATGTGGCCGGCCTCGGGGTGCAGCATGCCGTGAAGGAGCCTGCCCGCGCACATGACGCCCGCGCCCACGCCGGTGCCGATGGTCACGTAGACGGCGTCCTCGAGCCCCTTGCAGCAGCCGAAGACCACTTCGCCGAGGCAGGCAACGTTCACGTCCGTGTCGTAGGCCACCGGAATCCCGAGGGCGTCGGCGAACGCGGCGCGAAGACCATGGCCTCGCCACGCGAGCTTGGGCGTCTGGAGGATGGAGCCGTAGCGCTCGTCGTTGGGGTCGACGCAGGTCGGGCCGAAGGCGCCGATACCCAACGCGTCCACATCACGGACGGTGAACCACTCGATCATCTGCGGGACGGTCTCGGCGGGCGTAAGCGTCGGGGTCTCCATACGGTCGAGGACCTCGCCGTCGCCGGACACCACGGCACAGACCATCTTGGTCCCGCCGGCCTCGAGGGCGCCGAGCCTCATTTGCTTTTCGCTCATGTGATCCTCCTTACAAAGGGACGCCCGCAGTCATGGTCAACCGCGGGCGCCCATAACGTTGGCTTGTTTCGAGGCGACCCTACCTGGGCACGCGGTCCTGCCTTGCGGCAAACGGGGCGAGCACGGCGTGCGGCTCGCTTTGGTACCAGTAGGCGACGGTAGAGATGTCGTCCTCGCGCTCGTAGAGCTTGATGTCGTCGTTGCCGAGGTCCTGGAACGTCACGCGCAGGTCCTCCTTGAACGAGATCGGGTCGGGAAGGTGCCACCTGTAGAGGCCGTGCCTGGGCAGCGCGTCGTCGTTGGTCGCGAGCATCGGGTTCGGGTTCGGCTTGCCCGCGCTGAAGCGGTCGCGCGTGGCGTCGCGCGTCGAGCGGTACGGGTAGCCGGCGAACAGCGTGTTGAAGCACTGCGCCTCGGGCAGCGCGTGGGGCGGCCTGTCGAGGAAGGCCCAGGCACCGCCGAAGTAGTCCTCGGCTCCCGTCGAGGTGACCGTGGGGAACTCCTCGTCGCCGTCGAGGAAGAACTTCATCTCGCCCTCGCCCCACCAATAGCGCTCCAGGGCGCACAGGGCCATGTAGGTGCCGACGTAGTAGCCCTTGCCGCGCACGCCGTCGAGCACGGTGTAGTCGACGCCCCTGCGAGTGCTGCGCTCGCGGTTAAAGCGGGCGTGGAAGTACATGGCGTCGTCCGGCACGTCGGTGAGCGCGTAGTTGAACGTGTAGAAGATGTACTTAATGAACCCGGGGTGCTCGCTCGTAAGCGTGACCTTGGCGTGCTTCCTGAAAGGCATCTCGAAGTAGCAGTTCATGCCGCCCGTCGGGTTCACGCAGATGGGCATCGAGTTGACGATGGCGCGCTCACCGAAGCCGTTGCAGAAGAAGTCGCCGACAGGGCACTCGACCGAGGGGGTCTCCTCGTCGTCCCAGTAGAAGCGCAGCACGAGGTCGCGCATGACGAAGCTGCCGGCGGCGGTCTTGTCGGGGACGGTCATCCAGATGTGGCGGATGATGCCGGGGCCCTCGATGTCCGCGAGCGTGATGGTCTCGCCGGACTCAAGGGGCACGCAGCACGAGCCCTTGCGGCCGACGCCGAGGTGGCTGGCCGACATGGCGGCACGGCCCTTCTCGCCCGTGATGTTCTCGGGGGTGATGGCGCGGCTTTCCTCACCGCCGTGCATCCACACGTCCTTAAGGAACTCTCTCATCGTCGACCTCCTCTATTCGTCGTCTTCGCACTCGGCGGAACTGGCACCGTTCACGTAGACGATCTGCTGGCGCGCCTCGTCGACGAGGGCGTCGAAGTCGAGTTTCTCGTCGGGGCGCGCGAGCGCGACCGTCATGGCGAGCGGGAGGTTGACACCCGCGATCACGTGGATCCGGTCGGAGGCGAAGCGGGAGAAGCGCTGGTTCACGCTGCCGCCGAGCGCGTCGGTGAGGACGACGACCTCGTCAGTGCCCGAAAGAGCCGCCTCGACCGCCGCGTCGAGCCCCTCGCCGTTGTCGTTCACGTAGGCGCACACGGCGTTGACGGCGTCGCTCTTACCCGTAAGGAACTCGAGGGTGTCCTTGAAGCCCTGGGCGAGAAGGGAATGGCTCGCCACAACTATCTTTCTCATTGATTCACCAATCTCTTGGGTCGAAGCTAGGCGAGGATGCCAGCGGCGGAGGCGACCATCGCGAGGACGATCACCACGAGGATGAGGGCCGTCATGCTCGCGTTCTTCTTGGTAAGAAGGTAATACGCGCTTCCCGTGATGGCGGCGGGGATCATGGCAGGCAGGATCTTGTCGAGCAGCGGCTGAATCTCCATCGAGACGTCGCCGAAGCTGAAGCTAATCGGGCAGGTGACGCCGATGACCGAGGCGATGAGGCAGCCGACCACGGTGAGGCCGAGCACGGAGGCGGCGGCAGTGAGGTTGGGAAGCTTCTCGCTGAAGTCGGTGACGAGCTTCACGCCCTGCTTGTAGCCGAACTCGAGGGCGTGCATGCGGACCCAGAAGATGGCCAAGATGAGCGCGAACCAGATGCCGGCTCCCACGGGGTTGCCCTCGATGGCCATGTAGGCGGCGATGGAGCCCATGATGGTCGGGATCATGGTCATGAGCAGGGAGTCGCCGACGCCGGCGAGCGGTCCCATGGTGCCGATCTTCAGGTCTTGGACGGCGTCCGCCGCCGCTAGGCCGTCGCGTTCCTCCATGGCCACGCAGGCGCCAAGGATGATGGCGGCGAGCCAAGGCTGGGTATTGTAGTAGCGGAAGTGGTTGTTGAGCGCTTGCTTATAGTCCTCGTCGTTCGTGTAGATCTTCCTCAGGACCGGCGAGAGGGCGTAGGCGACTGAGGCGCCCTGCTGGGTCTGGTAGTTGAAGGTGCACACGCTCATGAGCCAGCGCCAGTTCGCGTTGCGCAGATCCTTCTTGGTGACCTTGTAGCCGGAGGGCTTGCCCTCGGCGACGGCGGTGATGTTCTCGTTTTCCATGGTTACTCATCCTCTCCGATGAAGGCGTCTGCGGAAGCGTGGGCGGCGAGCTCGGTGTCCCTCTCGGCACGCTGGTAGAACGCGATCGCGAGGGCAACGCCGACGATGGCGGCGCCGATGATGGGCACGTTCAGGAAGGCCGAGAGGAAGAAGCCGACGAGCAGGTACTGGAAGTACTTGCCGGTGGGCATGTAGCGGAGCAGCATGGCGATACCGATGGCCGGGAGCATCTTGCCGGCGAGGGTGAGGCCGGAGAGGAACCACTGAGGCATGACCTCGAGGAGCCAGTTGACGGCGGGCTGGCCGAGCGTCACGGAGACAAAGACGGGCAGGGCGGCGCACAGGCCGAAGAGCGCGGGGCAGACCCACAGGATGGCGTTCATCTGATTGAACTTACCCTCGTTGCAGAACTTCTGGGACTTCTCGACGACGAAGCCGTTGAGGATCTTGACGATGACGTCGAGCTGGATGCCGAGCATGCCGACCGGCAGGCCGATGGCGAGGCCCGTGTCCGCGCCCAGGGTCACGCCGTAGGCGGTGGCGATGATGGCCATCGTGCCGTAGTCGGGAATCGACGAGCCGCCGAAGCCCGCGACGCCGAGCTGCATGAGCTGGATGGTGCCGCCGATGACGAGGCCGGTCTGCCAGTCGCCCATGACGACGCCGGTGATAAGGCCCCAGAAGACGGCATAGTTGACGAAGATCATCGGGATGCCGTAGTAGTCCACGTGCTTGATGAAGGCCAGCAGGGTCAAAAGGACGACCTGCAGGATAGTGAAGTTGACCATGATCCCTCCTTAGATGAGGTCGGCGACGGAGACGGGCTTGTCGGCGGGCACGAACTGTGCCGTCACCTTGACGCCGCGGGCGATGAGCGCCTTGTAGCTCTGGACGTTCTCGGCGGAGGCATAGGCGCGCTGGGTGAGCTGGACGCCGCCCTCCTTGACGAGCGAGCCGCCGACGATCAGCGACGGGAGCTCGATGCCCGACTCGACCAGGTGAAGGATCGTCTCGGGCTCCTTGGCGATGACAAAGACCTTCTCGCGGTCGTACTTGCCCGCCGCGAAGTTCTTGAGCGCGGTCTGCTCGGAGATGATCGAGACGGCCATGCCCGCGGGGCGCGCCATCCTCATAGTGGACTTCAGGACCTCGTCGCCGGCGACCTTGTCGTCGATGACCATGACTCGGGTCGCGCCCGACACCGGGGCCCACTGCGTCACGATGATGCCGTGAAGCAGGCGATTGTCGATTCGTGCCATAACAACACTCATGTTTGCTCCTATCAAATGAAGTTTTACGTTCGGTACTGCCTCGGCGCTATCCGGATTCGCGCCGGGCAAGGGGTTATCGGATTATTGAGGACGCGCGGTCAGCTTGCGGCGGCGCGGGGAAGGTCACTCGTCGAGCAGGAGGTCCGAGGAGCCGAGGCGCTCTTCTCGCGCCGGGGCGGCGCTCACGCTTATGTAGTCGAAGACATATGCGATCTCGCTTACGGGAACCTCTACGCGATAGCGCGTCGAGATACTCGAGAAGCTCTGCCTGAAGGACTCGATGAAATCGGCACGCTCCTCCTCGAAGCGGTCCTGGCCAACGTAGGTCTCAATGGGGTTTCTGGTAACAAGGCGTTCGACGAGACAGCAGAGGTGGACGTAGAGCCCAATGATGGCGTTGCTGCCGATCTTCTCGCCTGTCCTGCGCTGAAGCTCGTGCACGGCGCTCTCGATCTCGTGGAATAGCCGCTCCGGGTCGAGGATGGTGATGGAGCGGATGACGTTCTGCAGCGTCATGTTCGAGAGCAGCTTCTCGTGGAAAGAAGAGAGCTCGGAAGCGTCAAGCCACCTGCCGAACACGGCATCGACCTTAGAGGCGGACGCCGTCGACATGATGTCCTCGAGGGCGACGAAGGGGATGGAGGCGACCCCGGGGTCTCCCGTGCCGATGACGGCGCAGACGCGGTGCTCGGAGAAAACGGCGTCGTTCGACCCGTTCGCGACGAGCTGCTTGAAGGGCCTCGTGAGCAGGCGCGCGCCTATGGTGCGCGGGAGGCTCTGCGAGACGAGCTGGCGTATCCTCTCCGCGGCGTCGACCCCGGACTCGGAGCAGAAGACGATGGCGTCCTCACGGTTGACGCGCTCGATCACCTTGCAGTGCGTCACGCACGCGGCGGTCGCATCGCCAAGAACCTCGGCGATGGACTTGCCGCCGAGCAGCCCGACCCCGATCTCGAGCGCAAGACCGGTAGAGACGTTGTTCACCACGCCGATAGTGGAGTCGGTAACGTTCTCGAGGGCCTTATAGGCCTCCTCCAAGGAGCCCATGTCGACGAGGAACACGACCCCGGTGCAGCAGGAATGGCGGTCGACGAGGTGCTGGAGCGGACCGACGATGTCCTTCAGCTGCTGGTCGTAGGGCATGTCGACAGCCTCGTACACATGCATGCCGAGCATACGGTTCGCCGCGTCGGCGATGCTCGTCGCCGTTGAGTAGCCGTGGGACAAGATGACGCAGAGCGTCCGAAGGGCCTTCGCATCGCGAGACTCCGATGCGACGCACAGCGTCAGAAGCGTCTTCGTGAAGTAATCGAGCGAGATTCCCAGCGCCCCTTCCACGTCTGCGGCGACCTGATCGGAGACACTCGAGGCAAACGGCAATTCGGAGGTCACGGCACCGAGGAGATGGGAGATTTGCTCCGCACAGGCAGACTTTCGCTTAGCCAGGCCGATACCCGGCCACAACTGCAGGCAAATCTCCTGGGCCAGTAGAAAAGCGACCTTCCTCGAAAGCTCGATGCCATAAGAAGAGCCTGCGTCGGCAAGGACCGCGCCCACGACGCGCTCGAAGGCGCGCGACCTCGAGGAGGCGACGCCGTGGTCGAAGATCAAGTGATCCTCAACGCCGCGCACAGCGGAGACAGCTTGCGAGACGAGCTCGGAGACAGAGAGCTCCCCGGCGCAGAATCGCTCATCGAGGGAGCACAGGGCATCGAGCGCCTGCTCGACCGGCCCTGTGCCCTCGGCGGCATCCAGGGACGCATCGATCAGAACGCCATCGTCGGGCTGTTGATCGATCTGCGCGGAGGAGAGGAGCCCGCTGGGAAGAAGATACGGGCGAACGACGACGTAGTCGCCCTCGCGATTGAGGAACGCTTTGGCGCAGCAGTTCGTCACGCAGGCGCGCAAGCCGGCGATGTTATCGGAAAAGTCCGCGTTCACGAGGCAACGGTATGCGCCGCGGCTGATCTTCACATCAGAACCGATTCGGCACCCCTCGCTGCGCAGGAAGCTCAAGATGAGATCCTCGCGCTCCTCGGGGGTCCGCTCCTTGAGTGAGGGGACGCGGGCACAGATGGGCATTTTGCTGTAGGCCGAGGAAACCTTCAGGTCATCGGCGGAAAGCGTCGTCGAAAGAACGAGGCGAGCGCGCGGCGCATCCTGGGAGGCATCGAGCCCGAGGGCCGTCGCAAGGCAGTGCTCCATCGCAGAGGGAGAGAGTGCCTCGATGCCGTTGACAAAAACCACACCCCCGCGCGATTTCGCGATCGACTCGTCAAGAAGCCCGTTGAACGAGGCGGCATCCGGGACCCCGGCGCAGTCGATGCGCACATAGGAGGAGTCGCGGGACAGCAAGCCCTGGTTCTTGCCGTACTCGTACACAAGGCGAGAAAGGAAAGACTTACCGACACCCACGCCGCCGCTCAAGAGGATGGGCAGGCCAAACGGAGGGTACTGAACCGCAGCCTTGCACTGCTCGACAACGGAGCTGAGGCTCAGGTCAAAGCCCACGGCACGCGCGAAGTCGCGGTGATCGGCGATTCCCGTCGCCTGGATGAGGTCGGCGAGCGAGGCGTACTCGCTTGCAGAGAGCTTTACCTGAAAACGCTTCTGGAACGCGCGGCGATGAAAATAACGGACAGGCCTGCCCGCCACCTTAACCACAAGGCCGGCGCGAACAAGGTCGTTGAGGTACTGGCTCGCCAGGCTCCTGGAGATGATGAGCGTCTCGGCGATGTCGGAGGTGGACAGACGGGCAAGGTCGCCGAGCGAGACGGCAGAGGTGAGGGCCTCGAGATGCTCGAGAATCCTGTCCCTCATGTCGACGGGTTTCTTTGCCAAGCTGTCCTGTGCGGTCTTGTCCATGACTTCTTACCTCCTCGTACAAGGAGTATAAGGGGAGAACAGAGAACGGAAGGGGGCGCGTGGGGGAATCAACAGCTCCGAGGAGAAGTTCACCACTTGAGGGGCAGAAAACAACGGTCATTGAACATTCAGGGCCGACGCTCAACACTTCGGCTCGACACTTCGCTTTGGAAAGGGCCCTGCACGATGGTGCAGCCCTCCATCTCGCAGCACAGGTCGCTGAAGGTCGCGAGGATGCGCTCCTTCTGTTCCGCGGGCGAGACGACTCGGTGGGCAAGGTCCTCTCAAAAGGGGTCGTCCGACGCCGCAAGACCTCGATGACCGACTACCGCCTCGAGCAAGTGGCGGATTACCTCTACACTATCGAACTTGCCTTGGTCAAGTACGAGGCCAAGGAGAACGGTGAGACGTACAACAAGCTCTTCGGAGGTATAGGCTCTTTCAAGAGGAACTGGCTCAAGCAAGCCCGCAACAAGCGGATATAGCTGGTCTCGCGGTTTCGCAAGGAACGGTCAGTTCTCCTCTGGCGAGGAATCCCGGGCGACGTGCTTCGAGCAGCGGAAGCTGAAGCGCAAGCAGAAGCAGCGCGGGCATTGATCGGTGCCGACATGGGCCCAGACGTGAACAGTGCTACGTCCCCTGTTCACGGGGCGCGAAACCGCAAAGGTTGCACAGAGGTTGCAAAATAAGAAGCCCCCGACCTGTTTTCGCAGGTCAGAGGCTTGAAATCAACGAATATCGTTTACTCCCACTCGATGGCTCTGTATTTGTCGTCCCGTCATTCTAGTTGCACCCAGTTTTCGGTGTCGTCTCGAACCGAATGCCGCCAAATAACACCATGTCTTGTTTCGTCGGCTTCGGGGACAAAAGTTGGGACAACTCCAAAAACTTTTTTCAAGCTCAGTGTTTTGAGTTTTTGTTTTTGTCCCAAAGGGCGCGGCGGACCGCCTTTGGAGGCTCGATTTCGCCGAAAACGCCCGTTTTGAAACTCAACCGACCTTTAGCGTGCAAGCCGCCAGCTTCAACCGCAAGTGAGTCAGCGCTGGTGGCTTTCGAGCCGTCCGAAAAACCGCAGGTCACAGGTCTTTGGTATCGGTGGGCAAAGTGAGTAGTCTCGGGGGGCTTGCCCATGAGTTGACAAGCAAGCCTTCAGAGTTTCGAGAAAACATACTGGTAGAATACGGTCTGCAAATCAATGACAGGAGACCGACGATGGCCGATATCCCGAGCAGGAAGCCCATCCTCACAATAGAACAGCAGATCGAGCACCTGAGGCGGAAGGGCGTCTCCTTCGAGCTGTGCTCCGAAGCGGAAGCCGCGCGCATCCTGGCCGGCCAAGATCACTATTTCAGACTCGCTGCCTACCGCGTGTTGTTCCCCAAACGCGTAGGCGGGCCGCGAGACGGCCAATACGCCGGGCTCGACTTCGGGCACCTCGTCGACCTCGCCGCCATCGACCGCGAGCTGCGCAGCTTCCTGCTGCCGCTGACCCTCGACGTGGAGAACTCCGCGAAGACCAGGCTGGTCGAGCGCATCACCGAAAAGCCGGACGAGGACGGCTACTCGATCTTCTCCGACTACCTCGCAGCCCTCAACCACGGCGACCGCAACCGCAGGGAGGGAGAGCTCAACCGCCTGAAAAACGACGCCTACCTCGGATCGCTCGTTTCGAGGTACCCGATTGGCGAGATGCCGGCGTGGGTCTTTCTGGAGCTGTCGTCTTTCGGCGCCTTCGCCGACTTCTACCTCTTCTGCGCCGATCGATGGGGCGATTCCGAGATGAGGGACGAGCACTACATGCTCAGGCGCGCGAACTCGCTGCGAAACGCCGCGGCGCATTCGAGCGCCATCGTGAACGGGCTCGGCTCGTCATCGAGCGCGCCGCAGCTGAGGTACCCCGCGCCGCTGGCCGCGGCTCTCGGCGAAATCGGCGTGTCCAAGCGCCTCAGGCGCTCGAAGATGCGCAATCCACGCATCCTGCAGATGACCGTCCTCGCTTACGCCTACTCTCGATTCGTTCCTAGGGAGAAAGCAGAAGGGACTCCCGAGAGGCTACTCGCTCTTGCCGACAGGTCCGAGCTTCACGGCGACTGGTACGCGGGCAACACAGTGATAGCCTCGTCGCACGACTTCATCGCGATGGTCTTCAAAGCCTGGCTCGGGTAGGATCTGCTTCCCACTTGCGCGCAAGCTTTGCTCGGTGCTGATGCGCGCGTCAAGCATCCATGGGATTGACAAAGAGGCGTTTAACTGCATAATGGACTCTAGTTAGAAACCCTCGGGTTTGCGGGGCGGGATCGTGAAAGCGATTCTGCCCTATTTTTTTGCTCGCACATTCCTCTTCTCGACGAGCAATTCCGGGCTACCTAAAGGAGAACATGGATGAAGCTGTTTTTATGTTCGCACTTTTCAAGTGTAGGAAGTTTGATAAAAGAAGAAATTGATAACAAGAAAGTCGCATTTATTCCCACAGCTTCGCTGCGTGAAGGCTACACCGGTTATGTCGGCTCGGCTCGAAAGCTATTCAATAAACTGGGAGCAGCCGTAACGGAAATTGATATTTCAACGGAGGCTTATTCAACGATACGGTCCATTTTTGAAGATGCGGATGTGATTTATTTTACCGGTGGAAATTCTTTCTTCCTTATGGACCAGCTCCGTAAAACGGGAACGGATGAGCTGTTGAAGAAGGAATTGGCAAAGGGAAAACTGATGATTGGTGAATCGGCAGGTGCGATTATATGCGCTCCAAGCATCCAATATATCGAGCAAATGGATGAAAAGCCGGAGGACTACTCACAAGAAGATGATGCAGGGCTTGATTTGATTGATTTCTATGTTCTTCCGCATTATCTTACAGCACCATTTAAGAAAGTTACCGAGAAAATAATGACTGAGTTTTCGGATTTGAATCTATGCCCAATTAACAACCGTCAGGGAATTGTAATTGATGGTGAAGGCTCAAAGGTTATTTGCAAAGACTAATTTGAAAATTCGAGTGTCCTTGAATTTTCGGACAGTGCATGATACAAGGTAATTGGTTTTCCGTTAGGAAGGCTTCCAAGTGCCGGGGACGTTTTCCCCGGCTTTTTTCTTATCCATGAGAGCAATGCGAGAACTCAGCATCTTCGTCGACGAGTCGGGAAGCGACGGCCTCTCCGACCGCCACTACCTGCTCACCGTCGTCATGCACGACCAATCCGAAAACATCGCGAATTCGATCGCGGCATATGAGGGCGCCCTTCGCGCCAAGGGGCTCCCGGACATACCCTTTCATGCGTCGCCGCTCATGAACGGCAAGGACCAGTACTCGGGGCTCGACCTGAGGACGCGCAAGATGATGCTCGGCTCGTTCCGCGTCTTCTTCCGCCACATGCCCGTAAAGTACCACACCTTCGCATACGCGACCAAGCAGTTCGCCTCGCTCGACAAGCTTGCGGGGGCGATGCGAAGGGATATCGTGAACTTCCTGTTCGACAACCTCGCGGAGCTGCAATCCTACGATATGGTCAAGGTCTACTACGACAACGGCCAGCACTCCATCGCCGAGTCACTCCATCGCGCGGTCGAGTACGCGCTGTCGAAGGACGCCGTCGTCTACCGATCGGCGTAGCCCTCCGAGTACCGGCTTTCGCAGGCGGCGGACTACATCTGTACCATGGAGCTCGCCGCGATCAAGTACGCAGAGCATGCGGTCACCGCGACGGACGAGAAGTTCTTCGGCAAGTGGTCCGATTTCAAGAAGGGCATACTGAAGGAGACGCGCAAGAAGCTCGTCTAGAGAGGCGATCAGCCCTTGGCGGAGCGTTTACCGACAACGGAGTCTGTTACGCGGGGGGGGTGTTGATAAGACGCCACTTAGCTGCATAATAGGTTCCAGTTAGAAACCCTCGGGTTTGCGGGGCGGGATCGTGAAAGCGATTCTGCCCTATTTTTTTGCCCCTATTTCTTGCATGCCTCAATGGCTTCCGCATTCGCTCCCCATTGGTTCAGAAAGGGTTCGGGGAAATCGTCGAGTTGATTGCGTCCCTCGCGTTTTGCAAAATAGAGCACAAGGCCCTCTAGCTCGAATTATTACATTTAGAACCCCGCCGCTCGTCCATCCCAGCTTGCCCAGAAAGTCCTCCCGCAATGTCCGTGTCCCAACGGATGGGTACCATTTATCAGGGTGCACCTGGGGCAACGGGCCGGCAGGCCCGCGCAAGGTCGCTCGCAGAACACGCAACATCAAACACGACAGAAGAGGCGAACGACAGATGCCGGACCCCGGACGACAGCACCGCGGAAGACGAGCATTCCGACCACAACCGAACAATCTTCGATCCTAGGCAGGCGCCCGCATGGGCGCCTTTTACTTTTCTGCGCATTAGCTGGCAGCTAAGGCGCATGGCTCATGGCCGTTTCGTGGAGGCCCGACCAGCTCGACCCACCTCGACCCGTCTCCGCTCCCGTCGTGCGCGCCAAGCGCCATCAGGCGGTTCAATCGTCGCGCAGACGAAAAGGGACACTGTGCCGCGCGGCGTGCACGCACGGTGCCGCACGGGAAGATTGGAGGAACCATGGCACGCACAGCCGAATGCGCCGCGCCCGAGGGCAACCGGGACCGCGACGAATGGATGACGGTGATCGAGATGCAGGAGTACATGAGGGCGAGCAGAAACAAGGCGTACGACCTCATCTGGTCGGGAGAGATCGACTCGTACAGGCTCGGAAGGAAGCTCCTGGTGTCGAGGGCGTCGGTGGACGCCTACATCGAGTCGAGGAGCGGGAGGAAATGACGGCGGCGACCGCCCCGGGAGCCGCCCGCGGCCGGGCACGCGAGGGAGCCTCGAGACGAAAGGAGCTCGAGGACGACCATGACCAAGAGCATTAGCAGGAGCCAGGTGAGGCTCATCGCATCGACCAACGCGATATTCGGCGCCGACGAGGCGTGCGCGATGCTGCGCATAAGTCGCGACGCCATGTACCGGCTCGCCAAGGACCCCGACGACCCGTTCCCGATCCGCTACATCGGCGGCAAGACGCGCGACGGCATCGTGCTGCACGACGAGCTCGTCGCGTGGGTCGAACGCAACAGCGTCGTCGGCTCGCCCAGAAGGGAGTAGCGCCGATGGCGGCCGCAGGCCCGAGGGGGCGCGACGGCCCCTCCCCGCGCGAGTTCACGGCGGTACGGCATTTCATGATGGCGGACCTCGGCCTCTCCGGCCTTCCCCTGCTCGTCTATGCGCGCATCTTCGGCTTCTGCGACGGCGGGTGCGACTACTTCGAGAGCAAAGGCAACCTGGCCCGCTTCCTCAACGTGCAGGAGCGCAGCGCCTACCGCGCCATCCGCGACTTGCTCGACCAGGGCCTCATCGAGGAATGCGGCGTGCACGCCCCGGCGCGCGGGCACGCCACCAAACGGTACCGCATCGTGCGCGAGAGGCTGCCGCCCGGAGCGCTGGCAACCCCTGACGGTTCGTCAGGGTTCCCAGCGCAAAAGGGTGACGAAATGACAGGGTTCGCCGCGAACAAGGATGACGAACCGTCAGGGTTCGCAGCCAGAACCCCTGACGAGATGACAGGGAAACCCCTGACGATATGCCACCCAATAAGCAAAAGGGACAACAAGGACTTCAGAAGATAAGGAAGGGGCGCCCGATGGACCGAGCGGAACTCATCACCCTGGAGCAGGCCCGGGCCGCCGGGCTCTCCTTCGACGAGCCAGAGCCGAGGGCGTGCCCGCACTGCGGCGCCGCCCTCGATCCGCTCGGCGCGGCGCTAGCGGGCAGGGTCGCCTGGGTCTCCGCCGCCCCCTGCCCGTGCGAGGGCGCGGCCAGCGAGCGGGAGGCCGAGGCGCGAAGGCGCGCGGCCCTCGCCGCCAAGGAGGAGGCCGCCCGCCGGGAGAAGGCGCTCTCGCGCGCGGGCATCCCCAGGCGCTACTGGGCCGCCGAGGCCGACCGCCCCGAGTTCGCCGAGTACATCGCCTCGTTCGCGGGCAACGGGGGCGCCGGGCTCTACATACACGGGGGCGTCGGCGCCGGCAAGACGCACGCCGCCTCCGCCATGGCCAGGCTGTTCGCCGAGGCCGGCTACGACGTCGCCTTCACGACGGCCAAGGGCATGCTCGAGCGCGTGAAGGCGACGTTCGACGAGGGCGGCACCGAGGCCGCCGTCGCGCGGTACGCCAAGTGCGACGTCCTCGTGCTCGACGACCTCGGCAAGGAGGACGCGACGGAATGGTCCGTCGGCACCGTGTTCAGCGTGCTCGACGCGCGCTACGAGGACATGCGCCCGACCATCGTCACGTCGAACTACGCGCCGGGTGCGCTGGCGGACAGGCTCGCGAGGCGCGGCGAGCGCGTAACGGCAGAGGCGATCGCGAGCAGGATCTCCCAGACCTGCAGGCCCGTCTACCTGGGCGGAAGGGACAGGCGCCGGCTCGGCTAGCTTGTGCGCTTCCCGTGGAGGCGCGGACGGCTCGACCCAGCTCGACCCATCGCAGTCGGCCCCGATGCCCGCCGCAATCGTAATCGCTATACACGTCTTGGGCGGCGCCGACGCGCCAGCACGCACGCCTGCTCCGACTCGCACCGTGCCCCCATCGCGAGGACGCCGCCCGCCAAGCAACAAACGAAAGGCGGAGGGCCCATGGACGGCTTCGAGAGGATAACCGGCCGCGAGCACGACGGGCTCGTGGAGAAGTGCCAGGAGAACGGCTGGCTCAAGGTCGGCGGCTTCGACTGGCAGGACGACCCGTTCCTCGAGGAGTACCCCTACGAGTTCTCCCGCACGGACAGCGTCGACAGGCTCCGCGAGGCGCTCGGCTCGGGCAACTGGGCCATACGCCAGGGGTTCTGCTACCGCGACCTCGCGTTCATCCAGCAGGTGAACGGCGGCGACGAGTGGTGGACGCTCAAGCGCGACGGCGACGCGTGGACCGGCTTCGAGAGCTGGAGCTTCGGCGCCATCGCTCAGGAGCCCGAGCGGTTCGAGCGCGCCATGCGCGACATGTGCGAGGCGACGCCGGAGCAGTGCCGCAGCGGCGAGTGGGCCCATCTGCACGAGAAGGCGCCCGAGCCGCTGGCGCAGCGCGCCGCGTCCGCCCGCGAGGCGAGCCTCGCGCACTCCGGGCAGGAAGCCCGCGCCCCAATGGCGCGCGAGAGGGCCGTCGGGGCCGAATAGGGACAACGGGGGCGCGAAGGCGCCCCTTTTTTTCATCTCGACTGGAAGGGAGGCGCGGGATGGCGAGCGACTACGGGGACGAGGCGGGCGGCAAGCTGCTCGACTGGATGCTGAGGATCGGCCAGGAGGCCGGCGCCGAGGCAATGGAGCGCAGCGCGAGGGAGCTCTCCGAGCGCCTCGCGGGAATCCGCGGGACCATCGCCGGCGGGCGCGCCGAGGCCATTGCGGCCGAGGGCGTGCCGACCTACGCGAAGCTCAGCCTCGAGGAGCTCTCGGGGCTTCCCGAGTACGCGACGATCAAGGAGGTCGTCTCCGACAAGCTGCGCGCCGCGTCGGTCGAGCACCACATCATCCCCGGCGAGGGCCGCGACTGGCTGCTCTTCAAGGTGGAGGACGCGCCCGAGGTCGACGAGGCCTTCCGCCAGCTCGAGCAAGAGACGGGAAAGGCCGCCGAGTGCGCAAGGGGGCGGCTCTCCGAGATAGCCGAGAGGCGCCAGGCGCCAGAGCGGCTGGCCGAGCGCGCCGAGCGTGCGCGCGAGGCGTCGAGGGCCCACAGCCAGGGCCTCGGCCGGGACCGCGGCCCGCGCCAGATCGAGGGGCCCGAGAGATGAGGTGGCAGGCGGCGGCCGCGCTGGCCGCGGCGGCGTTCGCCGCGGGAGATTTCGCGGCCACGGCAATCGCGGCGTCGGGCGCGAACCCGATCCTCGACCCGGAGGCCTCCATGGCGGCGCTCCGCGCGGGACGCGCATTCTCAACGGAGGCGCTTCCCCTGTGCGCGGGGACAGCCTGCGCGTGCGCGGCGCTCCTCGCCTGGGCGCGCTCCCTGGGGTCCAAAGGCGCCCGGCGCAACGGCGAGGAGCACGGGAGCTCCAGATGGAGTGCATAATCTTAAGTGTAAAGAACTCTACATGGACGCACAGGAGGATATGCACATGAATGATTACAACAAAATCACAGCCCTTTACTCCCGCCTTTCCGTAGGCGACGAGGACAGGGACGGC
>CALIOA010000072.1:0-54850 GCA_938045065.1 uncultured Collinsella sp. | reverse complement strand
CGGGATTGGTCAAAATAGTTTGACTATTAGCGGCTAAAATCGCCCGGCGCTAACAGGCGTTCACTGCCCGGCGCATGACGTTAATATCTGTTCGCTGACCTTGCAATTTGGTTAACCGTTTACTGAGCGAGCATTTGCTCGTTTAGGTGTGGTTGTATTGCAGCGGTAGCGATTCACGGCAATCGATTATGTGCATATGGGCGATCCTCATGTTCTCGCAAAACCCGTATTCTATTGCCACTCTCTGTAGGGCTGCGTCAAAAAAAGGTCGTCGCTGTGATGGCGTGAGACGTTTTACATGTCTGGGAGGTCGAAGCGCATGCATAGCAACTTTCTTCACGAACTAAATTGGATTCTATCGGATGTTAAGCCGAACTCTGCGAAATTCGATTCGGCTATTACTGATCTGGCTGATATTGTATTTACGTCTAAGGACTATGATGAGAACCTTTTCGAATTGGAAGATATCTATATCCATGAAGGGAATGGGTCTAATTTCCGATTCGGTTTTGCCGGCTTTTACTTGCTCTCGGTGATTTATAGACGAGCCTGCGATCGTCAAAAACTGCAGTCGCTTATTACGCATGGGGCAACTCGATTCGAAGATAACATCGATTTCAAGCTTGTTTATCTTGGCTGCTATGAGTTTTGTAATCCTCTTGGTAAATCTCATGCTGAGTTGCTAGAAGATGCGAACACACTTTGTTCTCGGTTCCCGGATAGGCCATCGTGCCTGCACGTATATGCCCATATTGTTGCCTCACTTATGGAGAGCGGGGTAGAGGTAGATGCGGCTTATCTTGATGAGGCGATTGAGTTTGTAAACCGTGCAATTAGTTTGGATTCATCTTATCCAAAATACCGTGTTACAAGGGCTCGCCTTTATGCGTTGAAGGGGGATATGAATAAAGCATACATTGATTTTGACAAAGCCGTGTCTTTGCTGCATCCGACTTCCCCTGAATATCCAAAGCATCTCGCCGATATTGAAGCCGCTCGATTACGTGCAGACTTTCTGTCGTCGAATAAGAGAATTGCTGACCGTGCTTCTAAAGAAATTGAAAATGTAAAAGCAAGTGTGTCAAGTAACGTTGAAATTGTTGGTCTATTTTCCGCCGTGCTTTCTGTGGTTTTTACTATGGCGTCTATTACTTCACAATCATCGCTGAAGTTCTTCGAGCTTGCTTTTCTGGCATGCTCTTTGTTTGGACTGCTGATTATTGTATTTGCAGTGTTTTCCCTCATTTCTGGGCGGGACGAAAAGCTGTGTCGTCGCTTGATTGTCTTTGGTATCGTTTTCGCCTTTATTCCGATCGCCCTGTATGGAGCCGTCCCTTTATTTGCTTCTTTAATGCCTGGCAAGTGAGTGGCGTATGTAGGTAGAATCAATGTATTCGACGGAGTAGTATTTTGGAGGTCGCGCAGTGGATTGCCGTGATTTTGATCCTCAGCTTTGTATTGTCCAGCTTACGGATTTTCATTTCGGTAAAGAGCTGCAAGCTAATTCTTGTAAACGTGCCGACGATATTCTAGAGACTATAAAAACCAACATTAAGTCTGGAACCGTATTGCTGCTCGTTACTGGGGACATTGCCTATTCCGGCAAGAAAAACGAGTATCGATCAGCGTCTTTGTTCTTTGACTACCTGGTTGAGCAGCTGGGCAAACTTGAATACCATTCGAAAGTTTATATATTGCCGGGTAATCATGACGTACAAGACCCGCGTAAGTCTACTGAGCGCTTTGCTGACTCGCAGTACGATCTTGATATCAAGAAGATGGCGTCATTCTATGAATTTGCCAACAAATACGACAACCGATTTGTTTTAGGACAGCCAGAGCCAATTACTTTTGAAGTTGAAGGAACTCCAGTCTCGATATCTGGCTTTAACAGCGCTCCCTTATCCACTATTGTGGGTGATGATAAAGGCTTTCATTTATTGAGAACCGCTCAGTGCGGTCTGCTTGATAATACCCCGGATTCAGGCCTTCATATTTTTGCTTCGCATCATGGTCCAGAGTGGTTCCGCGATAATGATCGTCTTAGCCTAGAGAAGCTGCTTTCTGATTCCATTGACTTTGCATTTTTTGGACATGAGCATATGGGACAAAGCCGCTGCGTGGGCGGTTTGTCGGGGGAGTCCTGTGTCGTCGTGCGAGGGGGAACCTATTCACTTTACGATGATGCTCAGAGCGCCTATAAAATGCTACTAATTCGCTTTGGAGAGTTTGGCAGCTATGAATTTGCGGAAAGGGTCTATGGCTGGGAAGCTTCTGCACAAATTCACGCGCCTCTCGATGAGGCCCACTCTTATCGGCGTTATATAAAATCAAAAACGTACTTCAGACCGCGTTCAGATTTTGTGAACGAGCTTTTTGAAACTGAAGACAACTCAAGCGAATCATTTAAGGACTCATTTGTGTTTCCTTCTTTGAAAGAAGAGATCGCAACTGGCACAAAAGATGGTGAACTAAGAATTAACGATCAAAAGTTAATATCTGATATCCATTCTTTTATGGAGTTCCTGCTTGATGTTAAAACGCTTGAAATCCATAGTGATATTCGCGCGGGCAAGAGCTCTTTACTTAAAGCCATATACCGCGAGTCGTTGGCGATGGGCTATTCGCCTCTATTGTTGACTCCCGATTATTCAACTGGTTCCATTTCACGTACGCTGTCATCCATTATCAAGGATCAGTATGGTGATACTCGGGAAGCTGTTGAACTGTTTGGACGAATTCCTCGTGAAAAAGTTCTTTTGCTCGTTGATGACTTTGATTCTCTGAAGAGAAAAGCTAAAAAATCCGATGTCATTAAATCGATGCTCAAGACTGCCGGCAATATTGTTTTAATTACTGCTAATAGTTTTACGTTTGAGTTGGACGAAACAGTCGAGGTCGATTTTCGACATCTGCTTATCTGCCCTTGGACGAAAAATAAAAGAGACGAGTTAATTCAAAAGAGATGTAAGGGTACTGGGCTTTCCGATGCACAGGTAGATGAGCTTATTGCCATTGTTGATAAAGCTGTTGGCTCTCATTTTCAATTGTTTGATATGACTCCGCCCTTCATCAATCAATATATTGATTTTTACATTTATGATTCCGGTGCGTCTTTTATCAAGGGTGACTTGCCGTTTACGTCAATTATGAATTCAAACGTCAAAAGAAAGATATGTAATGTTATATCAGATGGCGAGAATCAGATGCTCGATATATTGGCGGATGCGGTTATTACCGTTTTGAAGAAACTGGCTCTTAAAATTCACTCTGATCGAACGACTGTTTTCTCGAGTATGACATTCTCTGAAGTGGCTGAAAACTACCTGAGTGAATACGGTATCCCTATAACTCCAAAAATATTCATCGATGCTTCTGTCCAGTCTGGCGTGCTCCTAGTTGAAGACAATGGCTTCGACTACTCTTTTGCCTCGAGAAGCCTGTATGCCTATTTTGTTGCTCAGGCAATTGATCTTGAGCTTGACGAGGACGTGGACAAGGGAGAATCCTATGTACTGCGCCTTTTGGATGAGCTTGATTTTTCCATTAATGAAGAGATACTCGTTTTGCTTGAGGACACTCGATTCATTCCCTGGCTAACCCAAAAACTAGTCGAAAAGGCATCGGATGCCGTGAATGGCTCTGATGTCGTCTTTAGCAAGGGAAAAACCTATGAGTGTTTAAGTGGATTGGAAGGTCTTAAGATTGCTCCACCCTCTCAAGAGGGTACGGGTGTCATTCGCAACGTAACTGACGAGTTGGAACAAAGAAATTGCGAAGCCATCGAAAGAGTTAGTTATGCTGGCGTTTATGAATATGATGTTCCTGAAACTAGGAATGCCTTTCAGTCGGCTATTATTGCGTTGAAATATGTTGCTATATCGGGACGTTGCCTTAATCGTCAGCAGGTAAAACTAAAGGAGTCGTTTAAGGCGACTGTTAGAGAACAAATCTACTACGCAACTGGTGCTGCTCTAAATTTGCTTTTAGAAGCGGTTGATGATTCCTACGACGAAATGGTTGAAGAGGTTGTCGGCCATTTCGATTCTCCGGATGAAGCTAAGCCAAAAATTAGAAGGTTGCTATCGATGGTTGCGCTGTCGGGTTGTATCGGACAACTGGATACGGTAGCGTCTAATGCCTGTGGACCGCTTAGTGTTCTGGGTTTCTCCAAGATTATTGACGAAAGCGATTTTTACTCGCTATTTATGCTCGCACTATATCTGCGGTCGAACTCCGAGAAGGAGTTTTGCGGCGTAGCAAAGAAATCCATTAAGACTGCGCGGGAGCATGCTGCGTGGCCTTTTATTGTGGCGATTACGGTTTTGTCTGCTGGATATATTGTCGAGCATCCTCATATGAGCAAATCTGCACGTCAATCTCTTGTTGATACTGTGTTCAATGGTAACCAGAAAGTAAAGGCGAAATTCCTGAAGTCTGCTCGGGCTTAGGTAGTGATGATATGGCTTTGCGTTTGCTTGCCAGTTTACCGAAAGCGGTGATTCCATGTTCAAGGCCAAGTTTTCCTGCTCTGCTATAGGTAATCAGGTTAATGAAGATTACGTCGCAGTTGGGTCGACATATGCTGTGCTGCTCGATGGAGCCTCTGGCATCACCGGCACGCGTGTGCTGCCGCATCATTCTGGTTCGGACGCTCAGTGGTTCAGTCATTTTGTTGGCGGCCGCATATGTGAGTATTTAGATGCGTCCCGTGTGATTGTCGATTCTATACGCCTCGCGGTGGATGATTCGCGTGACTTTATCGGCAAACACGGTGTGACGGACAACGAGGAACTGTTTCCCTCTTCCACGCTGGCGGCTGTCTCTGTTTCAGGTGATTCGGTCGATATTGTCTCCCTAGGTGACTCTCCAGTGTTCATCGGTTTTAAAGACGGCTCGCTCGTGACTATGTCTGATGAGCGGATTGCGGAGCTCGATCAAACAGCAGTGGACGTGATGGTCGCTCGCTCGCGTGGCAGAGCAATGACTGGGGTGCAGAAGCGTGCTGCCGTCAACGATATATTGCTTGCGAACCGTCAACTCAAGAATAAGCCCGATGGTTATTGGATTCTTGATCCGTCTAGGGTTGCCTTGGAGCATCTCAATGTGAGGCGGTTTTGCATTGAGGATATCGCTTACGTTTGTGCTATGTCAGACGGGTTGGAGCGAGCATTTAATCTGTTTGGGTTGGCCGATCCCGCAGCGTTTCTCGCTGACGCGACTCGCGAGTCGTTTGATGAGCTCCTTGTCCGTCTACGTGCCGAGGAAAATCTGGACCCTGACTTCGATCGTTGTCCGCGGCTTAAGCTGCACGATGACGCATCGTGCTTTATGTTGCGGCTGTAGGGGATAAGAGTGACCCATTGGCAGACATCGTTTTCTAGGATGTAAACTCATGAAATACGTCTTTCTTGACACCTGTGTAATCGTCGATTGTGCGTTTACTCGCAAGGAAAAATCTAGTCCGAAATTGCTCGAGCGTTTGATGGGGCGATTGCGGGAAAACGGTGTCAAATTGATTCTCCCCGAGGTCGTTCAACTCGAGTTGGAAAAGGTTCTGCCACAGACCATGTCTGTCGCCGTTGAGTCTTTTGGAGCGGTCAAAAAGAGTGTGCAGGAAGTAGCTGAAAACTCGCTTTTAAGTCATTCGGCCAAAACAAAGCTGCTTGATGCCGTGAAGGCCGCTCGGGCTGAACTTAATAGTGATGTTAATGATGCGCTGGATTTAATTAATCATATTTCGAATGAGTCCGATAAGTGCGTAGTTCTCCCTCTTATACAGGAGGATATTATCGTTGCGACAAAAATGGCTATTAAGGGCAATAAGCCATCGAAGTCAAAGGCGGAATGGGGCCTAGTTCAGGAGGACTGTCTAATCATAGCGGCTCTAGAGCGTTTTATGGATGATAACCCGGGTGCAGAAATGGCTATTTGCAGCAGCAATACAGTCGATTTTGCAACGAAGGCTAGCGATGGCAAGGGCTATACCTTGCATGAACAAATTGCCTCCAGATTGGAAGGTTGCCGCTTCTATTCAAATCCTGTCGACTTAATGACTGACAAGACGTTTATGTCTAAGGAAAATGTGGAAATGGCTGACAAGGAAACGTTAAAGTCTTCTTATGAGGCTGCCTCACAGGCTATCAAGACGATGAGTCAGAAAAACGCGGAGTCTGTTGCGGCGGCATCGCGTGCGTTGTTGAAGTACAACTTGTCTAATCACTATTCCGATATGGCTGCGCAGATTCCTTCGTCCCTGTCGAAGGTCGGCCTAGCGACTGATTCCTTTGCGAAGATTACGGCTATGGCTCGGCAGAATCAGCTTAATGCTTTGAGTTCATACCTTGAAGCGATTGATTCCATAAAGTGGAATCAGATTGGGCCTGCTTATTCGGCTTTGGACAATGTTGGCTTTGGCGAGACCGACGGAGAGGACATCGAAGATGATGTCGAGTAGCATGGGCGATATGACCACCGTCATCAAGGTGCTTTAGATTGGAGAGGAATGCGGCTCCTTTCAGAACTGACGGAACGAGATGATTCAGCTGCTTGAATAGCGACGTGGCTTGACATGTGTTTTAGAGGGATACAATTGGCCAAGCGTTTCAGTTCAGATTAAGGTGGGCCCATGTTTAAGAAAGAGCAGGCTGGATTTAACTTACTTAAATCCAAAGATGTGTACGCTATCTTGGATGGAGATACGTCATTTCGTTCAGACGCGCTTGATGAAGAGGTCTCCCTTCCGTATCAATCGGGCCCTAAGTTAGTTGAAGTGCTCAATAAGTTTGGAATAGATGCTTCGTATGGTTCATCTAGCCGGTGGATGTATGTTGAAGCCCTGCTTGAGCATTGCATCGAGAATAATCGTGTTTCTGATATGTTGGCCTATTTCTTTAACCTCGCGCGTTTCCAAAAAGAGTTTTCTGGCCTGACGCCGGAGGAAATAAAACGGAGACATGCCGCGATTGTTGAGGGTGCTATCGCCGCCATTAACAGCATGCTATTCTTTGGTGGACATGAACTGAGATGTTTCGGTAATAACTACGTCATTGCGTCAGTCGATGACGTGCCCGCGATGTCTATTCCTTCAATCAACACGATTGACCGTTCTTATATTAAAGATATGGCCAATAGAGCCCAGGAAGATATTGAACTTGGGAATTTCGATAGCGCTCTCACTAAAGCGAGAACATTACTAGAAGAGGTCTTCTGTTGGGCTATCGAACGCAAAGGAGAACAGCCTTCGAGCAGCGGTGATGTCGGAAAAATGTTCTCTCAAGTCAAATGCCTCTATAACATTCATGCTGATAAGACAATGGATAGGAGAATTTGTGACTTGGTAAATGGACTCAATAAAATTGTCGACTCTATTGGCCAGATGAGAAATAAACAGGGCGATGCTCACGGAGTGGGGGCATCAAGGGTGAACATCGAGGACTATCATGCAAGGCTTGCTGTGAACGCTGCTGCCAACGTTGCGGATTTTGTGCTGTCGGTTGTTCATCGAGCGGAGAGAAATGGACACTAAGGTTTTTACGATGGTGTGTCGAATTGACTAGCGGTACTCAGTTTGTTCGACCGAAATTGGTATTACGGTTCATCGTGGTTATTCCTGTTGAGGTGGCTTATTAACTGGTATCGATTGCGCCTAATAACGAATGTTATATAGAAGGCATTGTTTTTTAAAAAGATCTTGCTTGCAGAACTCATCAACTGAGCATTTGAGGCCATTTGCTGAAATGGCTTTAGTCCAATAAGAGAGTTGATATTCGGTTGGGTTGGTGATTCCCGCCAATATGTTGTATAGAATTCTTGCCTGCTCGCGTGCGTCTTTAGCTTTTATGGCGTCTTTGGAGAAGAACTCAAAGGCGGCTTTTCTGGCTCCGATCGCGTCGAAAATGTTGGTGTAAGGGTGACGCCCTAGCGCCCGTTTAACGAAGAACGGCCTTCGTCCTAGAATCTGAAATCACCACAACAACAGGTTCTAGGAAAGGACGAAGACCGCTATGGAAATCTTATCAGACCCGACGCCGGACATGCTCGCCATGCCCCGTTTCGACGACGGCGCCATCGACATGCAGGAGCTGCTCAGGCGTCTCGCCGAGCAGGTCGTGAACGCCGTGATGGACGCCGAGGCCGACCAGCTGTGCGGGGGCGGGGCGAACAGCCGCAACGGCTACCGGGAGAGGTCGCTCGCCACCTGCGTCGGCACGCTGACGCTGCGCATCCCCAAGCTGCGCTCCGGCAGCTTCTTCCCTGAGGACGTGCTCGAGCGCTACCAGCGCGTCGACCGCGCGCTCGTGGCCGCCGTGGCCGAGATGTACGCCACGGGCACGAGCACCCGCAAGGTGCAGAGGGTGGCCGAGAAGATGGGCGTCTCCAGGCTCTCGAAGGACCAGGTGAGCGCCATCGCCTCGAGCTTGGACGCAGATATCGAGGACCTATGCGGAAGGCCGCTCGGCGGCTCGCCGGTGCCCTACGTCTGGCTCGACGCGACCTACGTCAAGTGCCGCCGCGAGGGGCGCGTCGCCTCCACCGCCGTGGTCACCGCCATCGGCTGCGATGCGGGCGGCTGGAGGCGCGTCCTGGGCGTCGACGTGGTCGACACCGAGTCCTACGACTCGTGGCTCGCCTTCCTGCGGGCTATCCGCTCGCGCGGGGCGGCGGGCGTGCGGCTCGTCGTCTCGGCCGCCCACCCGGGGCTCGTCCGGGCGCTCGGCGAGGTCTTCCAGGGCGCCGCGTGGCAGCGCTGCGCGGTCCACCTCATGCGCGACTGCATGCGCGAGGCCGGCTCCTGGCAGCTCAGGCGCCGCGTGGGCAGGATCGTGTCGCAGGTGTTCCGCGGGCGCGACGCCGCCACCGTGACGGCCATGTACCACGCGGCGTGCGACATGCTGGAGGGGTGCTGCCCCAGGGCGGCGGCGGTGCTGGAGGAGGCCGAGCCCGACGCGCTGGCCTACCTCGACTTCCCGCCGACCCACTGGAAGCGCCTGCGCACCAACAACGTGCAGGAGAGGACCAACCGGGAGATAAAGCGCAGGTCGCGCGTCGTGCAGGTGTTCCCCTCCACGGGCTCGCTGGTGCGGCTCGCGGGCGCGGTCATGTGCGAGCAGGACGAGATATGGCAGGAGTCCAGGTACTTCTCGGAGGTGAGGATGAACGAGCTCTACGATGACGGTCGCACTCGGGGAATCGACGGTCCCGTCGAGTGGGCGCGGCTTGAGGCGGAGGCCAGGAAGATGCTCGAGTCCGGCCTCGAGCTTGCGGACAGGGTCGAGGCGGAATAGGATATCAACCGTATTCCAGATTCCAGGACGCCGGGCCGACTCACTTCGGATCGGGCGCTACACCAACTTTCTCGACATTACCCTGGCTCCTTCGTTGCGAGCGAGCTCATTGGCCCAATACTCAATCCGATATTGTTCGGGGTTAAAAAGGTCCATACATTTGTTGTAAAGGAGCCATGCGTAAGTGGATGGAGCTTGCGAGCCCTCATCTGTTTTGAAGTTCAATTCGTATTTCATGCATTGATTAATGAACGACCGTGTGGTCGGAGTGGGCGATTGCCATGAGCTTGTGGTCAGGCCAAAGTACAGATGGCGCTGGTCCAGGTCTCCGTACCAGTTGTCACTGGTGTCGTCCCAGGTTAGGTCCATCTGGCACCATTTGCCGTCGATCTTTACGGCGTTCCAGGTGTGGCCGTTGCCGGTGATGCGGCCGTTGGCGATGCCAGCGGCGTCAAGGAGCTTGGAGTAGATGCGCTGGTAGCTCTCGCAGGTGCCCTGGTGGCGCGTGAGGCCGCTTTCGGCCGAGCACCAGTTGAGGCTGTGGTCGTACTCCAGCTGGTCGAGCGTCCAGTCGTGGAGCCACGGCGCCATGTCGTATTCCGAGCCGTTTGTCTGTTGCCTGCACAGGTCCACGGCGTTGTTGACGATCTGCGTGACGCTTGGGCGGGCGGCGTCGTTTACGGTCACCTCCGCCGTGGTGCGCAGGTAGTAGATCCCCTTGTCGTTTTGGGGGTCGTTTCTGTCGTTGTCCATAAAGTAGAAGTGGATGCGGTACGTGCCCGATGCCGTGAAGTCGAAGGTAAAGTCGTGGCCCGCGGTGCCCAGGCTGTAGTAGCTGGCCCATGCCGCGCGCGACGGGTCGCAGACGCTTTCCTGGCTGCCGCCGTTCCAATAGGTGGGCACGTCCATGCGCGCCTTGGCCTGGGACGAGCCGTTGGCCTGGGTTACGTGGAAGGTCGTCGCGGTGCCCGCGGGGGCGTCGTTCCACGAGACGGTGAAGGTGACGCCGTTTTGGGTTGCCGTTGCTGAGTGGGCGTAGCCGGTTTGTGACGTGGTGGAGATTGCCGCGGGCGTGGGGTTGGTTTGGGCGCGGAGGGATGGGGTGGGGGTGTCGGTTGCGGCGGGGGTGCCGTCGGCGCTTTCCGTGTTGACTGCGCTGGTGCCGGTGGATGTTGCGGTGCTGTCCTCTACGGTGTCTGCTGTCGCATTTGTGTTGGTGCCGTCTTCAGCCTTGCCTGTGTCGCTGCTCGCGGCGTCGGCTTGCGCCTGCTGCCCGGCTGTTGCCTGAGGCTGCATGGCTTCCGCAATGGCTGCCACGGGCATCGTCGAGCTGACTATGGACGTGCACGCGATCGCGCAGAGCAGGTAGTAAAGGGGTCGTTTCATTGCGGAGCCTCTCGGTGAGCAGCCAATAGGGTCCGAAGGCAGCTCCAGGCCAGCACTCCGCACATATTTTGTTGGGGCTAATTTTACGGGAATACCTGTCAGCATCAGCGATCTTTCTGGGGAAGGTTGGGGAGGGGTGGACTGGTGGGCTGGCGCCATAGGAGACGGCGCCAGCAATTAATGCGGTTAGTCGGCGACCGAGAAGAAGGAGGTGATACATGGTGATAAAGATAAGGGTGAAGCTGGTCCCTCGGCTTCGCGAAGCGGGGATGTCCCAAAACGAGATCGCGAGGCTCCAGGGGATGTCCAGACACAGCGTCGGCGACGTCGTCGCGGGCGCCAGGGTGCTCGGAATCGAGGGGGCGGGCGCCGAGCTAAAGCTCGTGCAGAAGCTGGGCGCCTTGACCGTGCTGGTGCTGGACGAGTGACTGCTGGATGAGCCCGATGCGGGGTTCTACAGCATGATACCGGAGCTATGGAGGTACGGTACGGCATCGGCTCCACGATCTTCTGCACGCACTACCGCAAGAAGGACTGGCTCGCCAGGCTCGGCGCTGACGTGCGCGCCGACGCCATCATGGACAGGATAGTCCACAATACCGTATGGGTCGCAAGGGCGACTTCAACATGAGGGAAAAGCTAGGAGGAAGGACTGCCTCGTAGGCCGACTTACCGGGGGCGGTGCCGGTCGGCAATATAAGCGGCGCTGATTCGCAATAATCACTGGTGCTCAGAGGAGCAAATACTCACCCTTAGAAGCTCCCCCTCTATCCCTCCCTTCTGCCTTCTTCATGAACTCCGGGATGTTGGCATGGATGATGCCGATAAAACTTCCGGGCATCCGTCATTCAGCAACTGTCTCTTCTGAAAACTAAGGTCAGATGTTGTAGTGACCAAGATTGAAAAATGCCTCGGGCGCTTTAACGTGCTCGATTTTGGCGAGGAATCCACCACGAGTCTACCCTTGTTCCTTAGCTATGAATGTTTCAACTCTGGTACCTAGAATCTGCTCGGGGCGAAGGTTGTGCTGGTTGATTAGCGTCTCACATTGCGCCAATCGACTTCTCTCATTAAGCGTTCCGCAGCTTAGAATCGCAATCAATTGACCGATTGATTTTACAAGCTCGTTAAGCTTATTAAGTGTAAGCACTAATGCTGATTCTGCACTTGCATTCTTGTATGCCAAATTATTTGGATGAACAGATATTGCAAAGCATTCCAATTTTGGATATCGAGCCCGTAACCACTCTTTTGCGACCTGAAGCTGTCCATGCTCTTGTTTCGTGAGCGGATTATCCGGAAGTTTTTCGTTTTTTGCTTCAAAGGCAAAAGCAATATGCGCTTCTTCAAAAACCCAGACAACATCGGGCCCGTCACCGTTATTGTCGTAACGTTTCGAGCTGGCACCGAGGTATTTCCCCAGCAACTCAAGTTTTGATTCGAATTCTTTTGAATGGCATTGCTCCGATAAGGATTTCAGGTCTGTGTCGAATTTCGTCGACACATCGCTACTCTTTCGGGTTTGGTACGAAATATATTCAGCAATCTTTTTTGCTTGCAAGCTAGCGTCAGAGTCTGAGCTGGAGAATATGGGCTTAGCTAGTGAACGGTTGAGCCCGTTTGCGCGAGTTTGTAGCTTTCTGGAAGTCTCTACATCGTCATCCGAATAGGCGATTTGAGCTGCCAGGCGGAGAACAAGCCCCTTTACTGAATTGTCTATATTTTCACCATTTGCAAATTGTTTTAGGAGTTCGACAGCTCGTCCACTCATACCTTTGCGCCATTCGTTTAGCGCTTTTCTTTCACATAGAGCAAAATTTTCGAGCATGCTGTCATCAATAGAATCAAAATCGTTGACCTTGTCTGCTACATAGGCGGACAAATAGGATGCAAAATTGGGGTCGTCATTGACTCCCTGGTCGACGACCTCCTTGAAGTCATTTACTGAACATATTTCATTCATGATGCCTTGACCGCATTCGATTTGGGCCCTTGTTGTTGGGGTCAAAAATACAGCATGGCGGTTGTCTTTAATCCACTCGCATAGATCGGATCCTGTTAATGCGACGACGCAGTAGTCACCTGAGCCCCTCGTGCCTCTACCTATTGCCTGTTCAATGTTTTGAGCAATTGAGCGGGCATAGACTTTGCTATGAGCTAGGATTTTCGACATCAGTTTATGATGATCAGACATCCCTTTGGGGATGCCCGAAACGACAAGTAGGCGGCATGCATCGCCCGGCAGATCGATGCCGTTATATCGATTTGCAAATACAATTGGCACGTCAAGCTTGTTTTCCCTTAGATCGCTTACCGCCTGAGCAACATCGCTTCCTTTTACACTTACGATTCCCAATTGCTCCCATTGCTTCGCGCCTGCAAAACTCGGTTCGAGGACCACAACACCTTTTTTGTCTTTAGCGAGAGCGATCATTTTTTCGACGAGCGCGACTCGTAGCTGCTCCTTTGTCCCAACTTCTAGAATCATCCTGCGCCCTACTCCGGCAAGGGTTTTGGGAGAAATAATATTAATCTCATCTTTCTTGCACCCGAAAGATCTCACGATCGCACTCTCATCAGCGAATGTCGCAGACATGTACACCCTTCTAGGCGATTCTTCGAATGTCGGAAACTTCTCTACAAGGGGAAGAATTGGGGTAATTGAGAATCTGACGCGACTCAGCGTTGCAAGACAGTACTTGAGATCGTCTTTGATGAGGTCCCAGCCGAAGTTTATAGAGTTTCCCGTAGGCGTGTCTTCTTCATTTGACGCTGCGAAATCAGAGATGATTCGGGCGACATTCTGTCGATGCTTATCCCACGCCCAGAATGGGACTTCTAGCACCTCTTCGCCAGCCGTGCGAGTCCCAGAAACGAAATCGTCGAAAGTTGACACCCTATCGATATCATCAAAGCTTGAACGAAAGAGCGTCGTAACTTCTTGATATAAGCTAGGCGAATCCGATGCATTTATCTCCACCGTGAATGCGCTTCGAACCGAGTCAAAAGATGAGTGCGCATCATCTATGACGATTACTGAAACTTCCTCCGTTTCGGGTTCTCCCTCCAAGCCAAAGGAAGACTTGCCGTTAAAGAGGGCTTGATAATGGGCAACGAGAATCGTTGAGCCATTTCTGAAATCTGCAGTAAGAGATTATCTTCCATTATATTCGGAAGCAGGTATTCCAAGTGTCCTCGCTTGTTCGCACACTTGATGAACAAGCTGTTTGTTGTCAACAAGATACAATGCCCCACGTTTTAGCTCTCGTGCACTGGAGAGGGCAATCAGCAGTCCTATAAGGGTTTTGCCACCTCCCGTGTTTAGCTTGATAACAGTGTCTTTCTTATTTCTGTTACTAAACCATGCATCAAGTACCTCGGCCTGGCTGCTATGTAAATCATCAAAGGATTGGGGTTTCGGCAACCTGTCGAAAATCTCATCAGGCTTGATTCGCAGCGTAGGGTTCTGCGATGCTGCCATCTTTTTAAAATCAACCATCTAATAGTCCTTAGCTATGCTGTTCGACGTTGCAAATCAGATGTTACCTGCTTTTACCATTGCCGTCCTCTTAGGACGCCGCACGTTACCAATGGTAAGGATGCTCGTAAGAGGGCACTGGGGCGACAACCCCCGATGCCCTCTTGATGCATAGTGTTGCTGTAGTCAGTGGTTACTCAAACTCCACCTCAACTTGACTGTGCTCGTAAATCTTGAGTTCGTTATCAATTTCGACCCGTTCTACCATCCAGCCAATGGCGGAGCACTGTCGTATGAATGTATCAATTCGGTTCTCGCCTTTAAGATTGTGGATGGTGACCACTACGCCAAAACGCTGCGGATCATGCGAACCCTTTTGATATCTCGACGACTTGCGAATCATCATGCCCCACATTGGGTTGGCATACACTTTTTTGGGCTTACTGCGGCTGGTTAGCGGTTCGGATATGTGCTTGACATTGTCCCATTTACGCAGCTTTTTCCGAGCCTTCTCTTCATCGGTCGTGCAGCTTTCCTCACCCTGGTCATTGGGCTGCAGTGACTTGATTAGCCCGTCATTTCCGATTCGCCCAAAATGCAAATCGAGCTCGGTGTCCGTATAGTCGACGCCTTGGTTTCTGTTGCATTTGGGGAAGTAGCACAGAGTCGCCCTCGCTACAGACGGGTAAGATGTACCCGAAACAGGGATAGGGAAGTGGAAATTGTAATTTTCACGCTCAGTGGCCACACCGCTGAGCATGAATCGAATTTCGTCGTTACTGGTTTCGAGTATCTTTTCAATTTGGACGGGAACGATGCCGTAGCCAAGTCGATCCATGTCTTCGGGTTTTGTCCACGCACATGCAGCATCGATGAGCAGCGCTTTGGCGAGTTCACAGCTCAGGTGCATTTTATAAATGAGATAGGCAGCTTTCCTTGCAATTAACGGGGCTGCAAAAGAAGTGCCGACGGCAGGATAAGCCCCGGTTCCGCAGCAGGCGGTGATAGGGTCGTTGCTTTCCCCTCCGTAATATGCAAGATCCGGTTTGTGATGAAAACTCAAGACCGGCCCTCTTCTTGTGTAGGTGGCTGGTTCGTTATTTCTATTAACGGCGTTGACAACGAGGGCATTAATGGAATCTGCTGGGGATCCAAGATATGTGGGCTTTCCTTTTTCCTGGTTAGTGCCGGCAACAACAAAGAGGACGTCGTATTTCTGCTGCAGTTTGTCTAGTAGGGCCGCTTCGGGCGATATGGAGTTTCGAGACACCTCTTCCATTGATCCCAAGGAGATGTTCCAAACTTTGATGTCTTGGTTCTCGGCAACGATGCGCTCAATGTGTTTCATTACCGCAAACGAGCTGAATTTGCCTGCGGTTGCAACTCCAAAGTGTCGAACTCTAAAGTGTCCACAATGGTCGTCTAAAGAAGGGTTTTGTGCCTGGACGTCAACGATTAGAGAGCTAACGCAGGTGCCATGCCGATAATCGCCTGCAGTGGGATTGATGCCTTCGGGTAAGCAGCTTCTGTGGTCCACCCAGTTGCTGAAGTACGGTGGGTATTTCTCCTCAAATGGAGTGTCGATTACGCCGATGATGGGCTCATCGGTGGGATATTCAGGGAGGCTGCTGATGGCGGGGGAGGTCGATCCTTCGTCATTCATGGGGGCATAGCTGGACAGATCAATTACTGACATGGCTACAAGGTAAGGGGCGCGCTCGAGCAGCGTGCGATATTCTGCCTCAGTTAATAGCACGCTGTTCTCCAAGAGGTTTGCAGGGGATACATCAATGTGTAGCTCCTCAAATAGGTCCTGTGGGTCCCTCTCCGTTTCAAAGAGCGTAACGATTGCGTTCTCGTCGGTCGCCGCTGGCGGTTTGTCTATCCTAAATTCATTGACGTAATAGGAATCTCGAATAAGTTGCGCAAAGCCCGATCGGGTGAGCGTGTGTGAAATAGCCGGATTCCAATTTTGCTTGAGCTTGTCATTTTTAACCAGATCGAGCATCTTATCTGCATTCATCAGTCCATCAAAATGATCGACTACGATTCGCTCGCACTCTCGTAGCTTATCTATGGTAGACCGGACGGTTGTCTCGGGGACGTAATGGGTCATCAGGTGCCTTGGGTGGTTCCCGTTGAAATCGAGGTAGCGGGCGCCGCGGATGGACAATTCCGGCTCTTGGTCTTTTCCGCCATTCAGCATCTCTCTTATTCGATTGCTCTTGGCTACAATCTGGCGGTATTCAACGGAGACCAATATGTCTTCGATTATGGCATCTTTGGGCCATTTGCTCAGAACGGTTTCGAGGCTTTTACGAATGTGCGAAATCTTCTCTGCAGTAACCGTTCCTTTAGCGGGGAGCGTTGCGGGGCCCGGTCGCGAGCCTCTTGCCGTTTGAAAATCGCCAGTGAGCCTGATTAAGCTGTTCATGAGCTACTCCTTTAGGGTTCGCGCGATGGTGCTTCGTGAAATGCCTGTCAAAACTTCCATTTCTCTTAAAGTGAAGCCTTGAGTTTTAAGCAGCTCGAGTGAATTAGGCTCATATCCATGTAGACGCTGATACAGCTTGCGGAGATAGTCGTTTGGATTTAAAGGATCACTAAACGCGACGGAGGTTTTAATGAGGTTTTTGAGCGTGCCGGGCCAGGGTAGATCCGGGCAACTCTGCAACACCTTTTTTAGGGTCCGAGAGTCGTTTTTGATTGCCTGATTGTTTTTGGTCAGATTCTTTGCGATTGATTCGCCGATATCAACGAGATCGTCATGGGTGTATCTATTAAAGTCAATTTGTACATCGAAGCGCCTGGCGAGTGCCGGGTCTAGTTTGTCGTAAAGGTTCGTTGTTGCGATGATGGCGGATCGCGTGTTCAGCTTGTCGAACTCTTTTAGGAGTGCACTTGTGGCTCGCCCCATCTCACGGACGTCGTTTTGGTTAATTCTATCTAGGGCTATAGCATCGATTTCATCGAACAGGACAATGGCGCCGTCGCCGATATCGTGGATTTCTTGGAAGACCTTCGCGATATTCTTGGCCGTCTCTCCGAGTTTACTATCGATAATTTGATTGAAATCAACGGCATATAACTGGTAGCCAAGTATTCTGGCTATCTGTTTTGTAGCTTCGGTTTTGCCGGTGCCCGATGCGCCGTAAAAGAGGACAGTGTTGATGTCCACATCTTTAGATAGAGCATTGAGTAGCCCCTGGATATCGTTAGCGATGGCCTGAGGAAGTGGTAGCGAGGTGTTGTTGCTGATTACCTTTTCCAGGAAATCGTATTTCTGCTCAGTGACTTCTTGCGGTACAAATGTGCGCGTTCTGGCAATGAGAGCCATGATGTAACTTGCAAGCTCGGGCTGCCCAGACGTCTCAAAATCTTTCGCGATAATAGTGGCTGCGTTGTTGAAGGCGATATCGTCGTGTTCCGAATGCGCTCGGATTAAGTCGATGATGTCTGATCTCTTCATGTGTGCTCCTCTCCTTAGTCATATTGTATGAGACAGAGTGAGACAAAGCAAGAATTGATTGAACATGTC
Source organism: uncultured Collinsella sp. (assembly GCA_938045065.1). Lineage (GTDB taxonomy): Bacteria > Actinomycetota > Coriobacteriia > Coriobacteriales > Coriobacteriaceae > Collinsella. Next base: position 37,161 of record CALIOA010000072.1, on the reverse strand, counting down.
TGTAATGGAGTATGCTAGGATTGAGCTGTCAAGATTCAAGATGTTCTAGATTGGAGGTGAGATTTTGGCTACCCACCATGGAGGTAAGGTTGGCGCTGCTGCCAAGACGCTTGCGAGCTCCTCGACGAGTAAAGCCGCGAAGTCCGCGGCTGCGAAGACTCTGGTCAAGCACCAGATTGCCAAGCATCGCTAGTCTGCGAGCAGGGCGTTATGTAACAGTAGGGAGGTGATATATATGGCTTCGAAGATAATTTGCGTAAAGATTCCGAAGTATCGAATTAGCCCAACGGGTGCGATCAGGAAGATCGGAACGACCACGAAGGCCATAAAGGTAAAGATCCGCTAGGCTTTAGCGGCAACTAAAGCCTAGCGAGATGTTGACTTAGCGGGCCAACATCAAACATTTTATGGGGGCCTCCGGCGAGATTCAAGCGTCGGGGCCCCGCGTTGCTCTTTGATTTTTTGGAATATGCGCCGCCTCTTCTCGTATTACGTGAAGAAGCGGCGCCAATAGATTGGATAGATAATGAGCGAATTGGATATAGCGTCCCTTTGGATTAGTTCGATGGCGGCAATGGCGACGGTCGTTGCATCGTGGGCGGGCCTTAGAGCCCTGGTGATTCAAACTTCTCCGAATATTATTATGTTCATTCGGCCAGATGATGTCTCGCCCTCACTAGCGCGGCTTGTTATCAGAAATATTGGAGAGGCGCCTGCATACAATGTTTCGTTTCGACTATCTCCTGACTTGTTTCTAAAGGATTCTTTCGAATATAAACATGCTTCCGTAGTGTTTGATAGGGGCTACGCAATTTTGCCTCCTAAACATGAGAGGGACATTCTCTTGGGAAGGTTTGAGGATCTCGAAGGATTGTGGGGGAGCTTCATTGTTGAAGTGAATGTCTCCTTTTCAAAGAAATACGGGCGTAGACGTTTCTCGACTATCTGCCCGGTTGAGATTGGCTCATTTGAGAGCACGATCTCTATTTCTTGTGAGACTACTTTTGAAAAGGACCAAAGGGCTGCCTATCGCGAAATCAGGCAGTTTGGTAAGCGCCTTCGCGGAATAGAAAACGCGATTTGTTCATTGGGGAATTGTGACGAAGAGTAAGGTTGTACGCTGGTGACGAATAATTTCCCCCGCAGATCGACGACTGCATGACAGAACACGGCCCTCGTCCCGTCATATGATTTCTAGCGGCTAAACAACAAATCATAGACGAAGGGGACACGGGCCGTGTCTGCGAACCTCGTAACGGTCGACGAGGAGTCGCTGCGCAAGGACATAATGAATCTGGTGAGGAAGCCCGTTAATGAGACGCTCAACGGGCTGCTCGACGAGGGGTCGTCCGAGCTCGTCGGGGCTGGGCACCACGAGGGGACGGCGGGCCTGGGCTATAGGGTTACCGTTCGATTCAAATTAATAGCGTTGATTTATGAATCAATAATTAGTAGCCTATCTAAAAGCGGTATTGACGCGGGTAGCCTACGGGCCCCGCGTCCTGCGGAAAGGTGGCTATCCTTCTTGGGATGGCCGCCTTTCTTTTGTTAAGGTGCCGCAATGACGGTGAAGCCTTTCATGTCTATTGACGATCGGGACAGATTGCCTGTTGACAGAGGAGCGTGTCGGTATGGAACTTGCCGGCGACCACCGCTCCGATACGATTGCCTTGATGAATGGCTGATCCATGATGGGGCTCAAAATATGACTCGAGAGCTTGGCGGTATTGGATTGACGGCCTTGCAAGTTCTCCCTTAAAGTAATAGGCGTGATGAGGCCTTGCGACGATACGTTCGGCTTGGTCCGTGGGAACCGCCGAAAGGCGGTTTTCGCGTTTAGGGGGCTGTTTCCGAAGGACACTTGTCCGAATTTGCTTCTGGGCAGTGGGTTTTTTACTGCGTATTTCGGAAGTGCGGGGAAAATCGAAACTTGCTGAACGCACCCCGATTTTTGCCAATTAAACCGCAGGTCGCAAGGTCTCAAATCTGGGATCTGGCCGGCAGGTCTCGGGTTTTCACCGCACTTCCGAATGCATGCTAAATATGGCTTCAACGTGCTTGGCCTTGAAAGCCATAATAGGTTGCCAATTGGCTACAAGACGAATATAGTTAGCATCATGCTAACTAAGGGGTGGTTATGAATCGAACCAAGCTCCGACCGACATATTCACTTGACGAAGCGAAGTCTTTAGCTCGTTTGGGAAAGATGATGGTAAACGGTAGGGTGCGCAGGCACCTGATGAACCAGTTTGGTTATCTGGACATCGACCATTTCCTTGCTGACCTTTTTGATTATCTGGAGCCTGGCGACTTTAGAAAATCCATTGCGCTCGACATGGATGGCCCTTTGCATGGTGTTTACGCAGATGTCTATGAGTGCCGAGGTTTTGAATGCGAGGATTGGTACGTCAAGTTTTTAATCGATTCTGAAGGCAATGCACATTTGAACGTTTTGTCTGCGAACATCGATGGATATATTCATTAAAGGAGGAGCCATGCGTTGCATGGAATGTGGCAAAGAAATGCAATTTACCACGGCGCCAATGTCTGAATCATACCGTGGCGAGCAAATAACGGTAAAAGGAATTGAGCATTATATTTGTGAGTGCGGCAACGATGAAATGACCGCTGCAGAGGCGACTAAGCTCGCCCATGCGCTGGCTTCGCAATATGCCAAGACACATGAACTTCTTTCTCCCTCCGATATTAAAGATTTGCGCTCTGATCTCGGTTTAACTCAGCATGAATTTGAGTCGCTTTTAGGGGTTTCAAAACCAACGGCATCTCGTTGGGAGAACGGGGCGTCACAACAGTCTATTACCGCAAATAATCTTATGAAGCTCATTCGAGACGTCCCCGAGGTTCGCAAATATCTGGGTCTTTCTTCTGATGAGACGACCTCGGGACTTAATACATCACAATTTTCGGTGATACAGGGAGGAGAAGCCCCGGCTTATAGGGACTCGACTCCTTTGGCAGAAGAGAATGCCTTTCGATTGGAGATGTAAATGGAAACGCTACAGAAGCAACGCATTGAATCTCCGCTGATTACATGCGTGACTAGAAAAGTGGATAGTTTTTCATTTGATGGCGGAATGACTCCGAAAGAGGGCGTCAATAAGTCTGGCGTCGAATGCAACGTCAGAAATGCTATCACCAGCGCATTTTCGGACGAAAACGGAACCAGGTTTCGCCAGCTCAATTTAGTTATAGAGCTTCTACCCAGCAATGAAGGTCATTACTATCGTTCCGAAATATCCGTCTCCGGCATATATCGCGCTCCTGCGGATTTAGATGACGATGCTTTTGACAGAGAAGCACTTAGCACCGGTATGCAGGACCTGTATTCCTATGCAAGAGGCATTATTGAAAATGTCGCAGCTGGTGGAGTGTGGGGGCCACTTTATCTGCCACAGATAGGATTCACTATCTAGCTCTCGATGTCCCCACATCCTCTAAAAAAGTTCTTAAAACAGCCTTAAAGGCGTTTCAACTCGCGTTGACAGCGTAAAATACGCATGTTTGACTATGACAGAAGTGGATTTTAGGGGAGGGGTGCGCCATGGAGGTGCTGGTTGTTGGCAACACCGCATATGTTGACGATGACTTTTGTGCCAAGGCGTTCCCCGGGGGCCATGTGCAGGTCGTCGCTGCCGCGGAAGCACGCCGCGATGAGTCATCGCCCCATGCCTCGTGGAAAGAGCTTCTGCAACACCTGGATCAGGCCTACGAGTTCGAACGCGTGGTCTACCTGTCTAATTACCTTACCCCGCATACCGATACCGTGGGCGATATCGAGCTGCTGCGCACGGTCTTTCGTGCGTGCGCGGGTCGCCGGGTCCAACTGCTGTATGTAGCGGGGCCCGCGGGTGCCGAGGGCGCCGCCGATGCCGCGGGGCGAACGGGCAAGGGCATTATCGCGCACGCAGCCAACGACCTGTGCCGCTACTACGCTGCTCGCGAGGGCGTTCAGACCAAGATCCTGCGCGTGCCGTTCCTGTATACCGCGTCTGCCGCACTGGAGGACCCGTTTTTGGTGCCGCTGTTCGACGCGTGCTCAACCGGATCGGTCGCTCTGCAGGGCACGCAGGATGCGGCGTTTCCCCTGCTGTGTGCCGAGGAGCTTGCGGTGCTGGTACGCCGTATCTTCGACAGCTGGGATGGCAACTTTGAGACGCTCGACGTAGCCGATACCTTCCATCACACGGCGGGTGAGGTGGGCGACGCCCTCAAGGCGCTGTTCCCCGGCCTTACCGTTGCCTATGGCGATTCTGCCGGCTACGTCCTGCCCGCCAGCGATGTCGCTCGCGTGCGCTATGGCTGGTTTCAGCGCTATGACTTGCTGCGCGATCTCTCGACCATTCAAGCTCGCTGGGGCGCTGGACGCATCAAAAAGATCAACCCGCTGCGTGCCGCCATCGACCGCATCCAGATGCGCTCGCTGCCCATCAAATGCCTGGAGACGGGCGTTGCCTGGGTTCTGTTCGAGGTGCTGGAGCATCTGTTCTCACAATCGGCCCAGCTCAACGTGCTCGATTATCGCCTGCTCTACGTGGTGCTGATCGGCACGCTGTATGGATTGGACTTTGGCCTGATTGCGGCGCTGATGGCGTCGGTGGGTTTGGCCGCGAGCTACTTTACTCAGTACGGCTATACCTTCCAGGGCCTGTTCTACGAGCCGTCTAACTGGCTGCCGTTTATTGCGTACTTTGTTGTGGGTGCCGTGTGCGGCTATGTGCAGCTGCGCAACAGCGAAGCCATTAGGGCGGAGCGCGATCAAAACGAGCTCGTGCGCAACCGCAATACGTTCCTTACGCAGCTCTACCACGACGCGATCGAGGACAAGCGCGCGTACAGGCGCCAGATCGTGGGTCGCCACGACAGCTTTGGCAAGATCTTTGCCGTGACGCAGGAGCTCGACGTATTCAACCCACGCGACATCTATCGCAAGTGCTGCGAGCTTTTGGGCGAGATCCTCGAGAACGATTCGGTGGCGATCTACCATGTTTCGGGCGGGGCATTTGCACGCCTGGTGGCAGCAAGTCCCGCGATTGCCGAAGATGCCGCACGCTCGCTCACGCTTGAGCAGCTTGCACCTCTTTTGGGCGACGGGGGTCACTCGAACCTGTGGGTGAACCGCGAGCTGACGCCGGGGCTTCCCATGTTTGGATACACGATCGAGCGCGACGGGGCACCCGCCGTGTTGATTTTTGTGCGTAGTGCGGCCGAAAACCAAATGACCCTCTATTATCAAAACCTGTTCCGCATCTTGTGCGGGCTGGTCGAAAGCGCGTTGGGCCGTGCCTTTGACTATGAGGCGGTGGCGCAGGATAAACGCTGCGTTGACGGCACTTGCGTGCTCAAGCAGGCTGCCTTTGGCCAAGAGCTCGCGGCGGAGCAGGCGCTGGCAGATAGCAAGATGGGGAGTTTTTTGCTCCTGCGCGTGGTGCCGGGCATGGAGTCTGTCGGCGAGCTGGTGGGCGCAATTGGGTCGGCAATCCGCGAGAGCGACGCGGCGGGCTTGGTCGACGGCGACGTGCTCTACCTGCTTATGCGACAGGCAAAGGCATGCGATCTGCCCATTATCCGCGAGCGCCTGAGCGCAAAGCAGATTGCGGTGGAGCCCGTCGACGGCGAGGACATCGTGGAGCTGCTGCAGCACATCTCTTACACCGGTGACGGTGAGGGGGGTGCCGCTTGATCTCGCTTGTCGTTGCTGCCGTCTTGCTGCTGATTCATGCGCTGGTTTGCCTGATGCTGTGGACGCTCATGAAGCTGGGCCTGCTGCCGGTGCGCGGGCACATGCTGGCTGTGATAGTGCTGGTACCGCTGTGGGGCCCGTTGCTGGTGGTTCTGCTATCGGTCTGCAGCGCGGTGTTTGGCGAGGGGCTGAAAGAGTCTGCGCTGGAGTCGCTGCGCTTCAACGACGACCTGCATCGCAGCATCCTAGTGCACGAACGTGATGCCGATGCAGGCGTGGTCCCGCTCGAGGAGGCGCTTATCGTCAACGACCCGGCATACCGGCGCCGCCTAATGCTCTCCATGCTCACCGAGGAGCCCGACGCGTACCTGGCGCAGCTGCAGGCGGCTAAGCTTAACGACGACGTTGAGGTGGCGCACTATGCCGCGACGGCGGTGGCGCAGATCTCCAAGGAGTCCGACCTTAAGCTGCAGCAGCTGGAGCGTGCCTTTAAGACGGACCCGAGCTCGCAAAACCTCAACGAATACTGCGATTTTCTTGGTGAATACTTGGGCTCGGGCTTGGCTGAGGGGCGCGTGGCTCAGATTCAGCGCCAACAGTACGCGCGCCTGCTTGCGCGTCGCTGCGAGCGCGAGGATACCCTTGAGCTGCGCATTCGATACGCGACGGCTCTGGCCGATGTCGGACAGATCGACGAGGCGCAGGCCGTGACCGACCAGCTGGTGCTCGACGTGCCCGAGGAGCAGGAGGTTTGGATGCTTTGCCTGCGCCTTGCCGTGATGCGCCGCGATGGTGACGAGGTTCACCGTGTGATCGATGCGATTGACAAACAGCATGTGTATTTGAGCGCCGACAATCGCGAAAAGTTGGCGTTTTGGCGCGACGGGGAGGAGGCCGGATGAGTGTGGCGCAACATATCCGCGACCGTGCAGGCCGCTTTCGTTGGATGGGACTCCTCGTGGTGTGGGCGGTCTTTATTGCCATGGCCGCCGTGCTGCTGGTGGAGCGTGCCGGCGTGCAGTACAGTGCGGGCCAGCATAAGCTGGGGATGCTTGCCGCCAACGATGCGGTGCCTGCCTCCTCGGCAATCTTTGGCCAAAAGCCCACGTGCCTGGTCATTACCGATTCCGATCAAGCTGGCGTCGAGGACGTAAAGGAACAGTTCGACCAGATCCTGCTCGACATGAAGATCGCCCATCGCGATGTTGATATTGCCACCGACGGTGCGGACGCGATCCCATCGCTCACGTCGTTTGATCGCGTGATTGTGCTTATGCCCTCGCTTGACGGACTGGGTACGCATCTGACCGATCTGATGAGTTGGGTGAGTGCGGGCGGCTCACTCATGCTGGGCATGACGCCAGATAACTCGAACTGCCTGCAGGCTATTGCTTCCAAGCTTGGGATCGAATCGGCCGGATATGACTATGCGACAGCCGAAAGTATCGTTCCGAGCGAGGACTTTATGTTGGGCGGAGGAGAGCGCTACGAGTTCTCGGACCCCTTCGATTCTTCGCTTTCGGTTTCATTGCGCGAAACGGCGCACGTCTGGGCAAGGACCGGTGACGCGGGCACGCCGCTCATTTGGTCTAACGATTGCGGCAGTGGTCACACCGTGGTGTGCAACATTGGCATCTACGACAAGGTCATGCGTGGGTTCTATGCTTCGGCCATAAGCTTGCTGGGTGAAGCCACGGCCTATCCGGTCATCAACAGCGCCGTGTTCTATTTGGACGACTTTCCCAGCCCTGTGCCCTCGGGCGACGGCACCTACATCAAGCGCGACTACGGGCTTTCCGTCGCCGATTTTTATGTCAAGGTCTGGTGGCCCGATCTGCAAAAGCTCGCGCAAAAATACGGCATTCGCTATACCGGCGTGATGATCGAAAACTACGAGGACGCGGTCAACCAGACCGAGCCCGCGCGCCAGGCCGATACCACGCAGTTCCGCTACTTTGGCGGCATGCTGCTGCAGATGGGCGGAGAGCTGGGCTTTCACGGCTACAACCATCAGCCGCTTGCGCTCTGGGACACCGACTATGGTACGTTGTACGTCTACAAGACGTGGAAAAACAAGGAAACGCTCGTCGCTTCGCTCAACGAGCTTATAGCCTTCCAGGACGAGGTGCTGCCCAACGCGCACGGCTCGGTCTACGTGCCACCGTCGAATATCCTTTCGGCCCGCGCGCGCAAGCTTATCGGTACCGATGTTCCGCGCATTAAGACCATTGCCAGCACGTATTTTGAGGATGGCACCGACCTGCCGTACGTGCAGGAGTTTGGCGTGGCGAGCGATGGCATTGTGGAGCAGCCACGTATTGTCTCGGGCGGCATGGTCGACGATTCTTATATGCGCCTGGCAGCCGTGTCCGAGCTCAACATGCACTACGTGAGCACGCACTTTATGCACCCGGACGACCTTTTGGACCCCGATCGCGGTGCCAAGGAGGGCTGGGAGGTCTACAAGGGCGGCCTGGTCGACTACCTGGAGTGGCTTACCAAATCCGCGCCCGACCTGCGGCACCAGACGGCGTCGGAGTGCTCCGGCGCCATCCAGCGCTTTTCGTCGGTTACGGTAAGCGTGGATACAAGTGCAGATGCCTGGACGCTCAACCTGGACAACTTTCACGACGAGGCTTGGCTCATGTTCCGCGCCAATAATGGCGAGCCGGGTGCGGTGACGGGTGGCGAACTGACGCACCTTACGGGCAATCTGTATCTGCTCAAGGCAAATGATAAGACCGTGACGATCGAGCGCAAGGAGGGTGGCGATAAATGAGAATCTGCTTGGTACTCGAGGGTTGCTACCCCTATGTGCACGGCGGCGTATCTACCTGGATGCATGGCTACATTACGGCCATGCCCGAGCACGAGTTTGTGCTGTGGGTGATCGGCGCGCATGCTGCCGACCGTGGCAAGTTTGTCTACGAGCTGCCCGGCAACGTGGTCGAGGTGCACGAGGTGTTCCTGGACGATGCCCTGCGGCTTTCGGGCGAGCAACATGAAGCCAGTTTTAACGACCGTGAGCGCGAGGCGCTACGCCGCCTGGTGTCGCTCTCCAATCCGGACTGGGACGTGCTGTTCGATATCTTCCAGCGCCGTCGCGTGCATCCGCTCTCGTTTTTGCAGAGCCGAACGTTTATGGACATCTTCCGCGACGTGTGCCTGACAGAGTACCCCTACACGCCCTTTGCCGACGCATTCCACACCATGCGCTCTATGCTGCTGCCCGTGCTCTATCTGTTGGGCAGCGAGGTACCGGTGGCCGATGTGTACCATGCCATCTCGACCGGCTACGGTGGCCTGCTCGCCTGCCTGGGCTCAAGCGTTTACCATGCGCCAGTGCTGTTGACCGAGCATGGCATCTATACCCGCGAACGCGAGGAAGAGATCATTCGCGCCGACTGGGTTGTGCCGTCGTTTAAGGACCGCTGGATCCGCTTTTTCTACCTGCTTTCGGAGGAGATCTACCGTCGCGCCTTTCGCGTGACGAGCCTGTTTCACAACGCCCGCAAGACGCAGATCGATATGGGCTGCGATGCGGACAAATGCCTGGTTATTCCCAACGGCATCCAGTTCGACCGCTTTAAGGACATTCCCTTAAAGCCCGATGACGGCTGGGTAGACATTGGCGCGGTGGTGCGCCTGGCGCCCATCAAGGACGTCAAGACTATGATTTATGCCTTCTTTGAGCTGCACGAGCGCCTGCCCAAGGTGCGCCTGCACATCATGGGCGGTGTGGACGACGAGGAGTACGGCGCCGAGTGCCACGCGCTGGTCGAAACCCTGGGCGTGCGCGACCTGATCTTTACCGGCCGCGTCAACGTGGTCGAGTACATGGAAAAGCTCGACTTTACCATTTTGACGAGCATCTCTGAGGGCCAGCCGCTCAGCGTGCTGGAGTCGCTCGCTGCGCGCCGTCCCTGCGTGACGACCGAGGTGGGCTGCTGTCGCGAGCTGCTCGAAGGCGCTCCGGGCGACGACTTTGGCGTGGCGGGTTTTGTGACGCCGCCCATGTATCGCAAGGGCTTGGCCGATGCCATGGAACGCATGTGCGTGAGCCGCGCCCGTCGCATTGAGATGGGGGAGCGCGGGCAGCGTCGCGTTGCCACGTACTTTTTGCACGAGCAGATGCTCGCCAACTATCGCGCGCTGTACGACGAGACGGCGCAAGCGTTTGACCTGCCCAGAGAGGGGGAGTAGCCGGTGGCCGGAATTGGTTTTGAGCTCAAGCGCCTGTTTAGGCGCAAGGGCCTGTTTGCCACGATGCGCGCTTACGGCTACGCCGGCATTGTGTGCACGGGCCCCATGCTGCTGGGTGTGCTGCTCCAGGTGGGTATCTTGGTGCTGTGCGGTCTGTGGGGCGTGGGGCGCGCCAACCAGGACTTGCTGGTGTGCATGGTGACCTATACGCTGCTGGCGTCGCTCACGCTCACGAGCTTTTTCTCCATGCCGGTCACGCGCTTTTTGGCTGATATGTTGTTTGCCGAGCGCGAGGATGAGATACTGCCTTCGTTTTGGGGCTCCAACGCCATCATGCTCGTTGCGGGCACGGTGCTCTACGGCGTCTTTTTGCTGTTCTCGGGCGCCACGCTGCTGCAGGGGCTGCTGTGCCTGTGGCTGTTCAACATTATGATCGTCAACTGGAACGGCATGAGTTACCTCACGGCCATCAAGGATTACCGCGGTATCCTTTGCAGCTTTGCGGCTGCCATTGGCGTGGCGTGCCTGTGCGCCCTGGCCGCGCTGGCGCTGGGACTGCCGCCGGTCGAGGGCCTTTTGGCGTCAATTGCTCTGGGCTATGGCGTCATGCTCGCCTGGGACGTGGTACTGCTGTACCGGTTTTTTCCGCAGAGCGAACGCAGCCCCTGGCTGTATTTACGGTGGCTTGATCAGTTTATGCCGTTGGCGCTCACGGGCTTGTTTACCAACCTGGGCCTCTTTGCGCACTTGGTGATAATTTGGGCCGGTCCCATTGGCGTGCAGGTCAAGGGCTTGTTTTATGGTGCGCCCTACCACGATGTGCCGGCGCTTATCGCGTTTTTGACGATCCTGGTCACGTCCGTCAACTTTGTGGTCTCGGTCGAGGTCAATTTCTATCCGCGCTACCGCGACTACTACAGCCTGTTCAACGACGGTGGTGTGGTGGGCGACATTGTGGTGGCCGAGGAGGAAATGCTTGCCACGCTCAACCGAGAACTGCGGTTTTGTGCGCTCAAGCAACTGTTTGTGACGGCGGCGGTCATTTCGCTCGAGACCACGGTGCTGTCGGCCCTACCGTTGGGCTTTAACAACCTGATGCACGGGTATTTTCGCACGCTGTGCGTGGGCTACGGCCTGTATGCAGTGGGCAACACGATCCTGCTGATCTTGCTGTACTTTACCGACTACAAGGGGGCCGTGCTGGCCTCGGGCCTGTTTGCCGGTGTGGCCGGGCTGGCGACCGCCGTGTCGTTGCTTTTGCCGCAGCAGTTTTACGGCTTTGGCTTTTTGTTGGGTGCAGCGGTGTTTTTTATCGTGGCGCTGCTGCGGCTCGATACCTATACCGCCAACTTACCGTATCGTATCCTGAGCCAGCAGCCTATTGTGGCGACCGTCAAAACGGGTCGCTTTACACAGCTGGGCCGCTTGCTCGACCGTGCCGAGCAGCGCTATGAGGAAGGTCGCCATAAGGGTGAGCCACATGGCGCGTTTGAGCGCGCAGTAGTTCACGTGTATCGCAAGCATTGGGGAGGTTCTGATGACCGATAGGATGATGTCTCGTCGTCGCCTGTTTGAGGCGGCTGCCGGTGCGCTGTTGCTTTCGGGCTGCTCGGTGCAGGAAGACTCCTCGACCAAAAAGGTCAAAAAGCAGGACAAGATTAAAAAGGCCGAGGCCTCCGACCAGTCCAAGCACCTGCGCGATAAGGACGAGCTGTACGAGGTTTACGACGACTCGGGCATTGTGACCATGTACCTAACGGTCTCGCGCGGCAACAGCTCCGAGAACACGGACCACAGCTGGGCCGAGATCAGCACGTACTCGGTGTATGACTATGCCGACATGGGTGTGACGCGCTATCAGGTTATGGGCCTGCTGCAGCCGGGCGACGAAGAGGGCCCAGTTGCCGGCGAGGTTGGCTATGGCGAGGAAGCGCCCAATGCCACCGTGCAGGTGCGCGGCCAGACGTCGAGCTCCTATACGCAGAAGAACTACAAGGTGGAGCTCAAAAAAGGAAAAGGTACCTGGCGCCAGCAGCGTGCGATTGCGCTCAACAAGCACATGGGCGAGGGTATGCGTTTTCGCAACAAGATGGCCTATGACCTTATCCGCGGGATTCCCCAGATGATGGGCCTGCGCACGCAGTTTGTGCATCTGTGGGTGTGCGACCAGACCGAAAAGTCAAACGATACCTTTGAGGACTACGGCCTGTTTACGCAGGTGGAGCAGCTCAACAAGACGGCGCTTAAGGCACATGGCCTAGATAAGAGCGGGCACCTGTACAAGGTGAACAGCTTTGATTTCCATCGCTACGAGGACACCATTAAGCTTGCCGATGATCCCGACTACAACCAGGCAAGCTTTGAAGGCATGCTCGAGATTAAGGGCGATACGGACCACACCAAGCTCATCGAGATGCTCGATGCGCTCAACGACGAATCGCAAAAGATCGATGACGTGCTCGACACCTACTTTGATACCGAGAACCTGGTCTATTGGTTGGCGTTTCAGATCCTGACGGGCAACTGCGATACGCAGAACCGTAACTGCTATCTGTACAGCCCGCTTAACTCCAAGGTCTGGTATATCCTGGATTGGGATAACGACGGCATGCTGCGTAAGCTGGAGCTTTCTCTTACCGGGTTTTCGGACTACGCGAGCTGGGAGCGCGGCGCAAGCAACTACTGGGGTAACGTGCTGTTTAACCGCGCGTTGCGCAGCAAGTCGTTCCGCAGCGAACTCGACCGTGCCGTCAAGGACTTGCGCTCGTATTTGACCGAGACTCGCCTGACCAAGATGATCAAGCACTACCGCGAGGTGACTGAATCCCTGGTCTTCGCTTCGCCCGATATCGATAATCTGCCTGTCACCAAGGACCAATACGAGCAGATTGCCGCGGCGATTCCGGCCGAGATCGAAGAGAACTATAAGAGCTTCCGCGAGAGCTATAAAAAGCCCATGCCGTTCTACATCGGTGTGCCGCAGATCGATAACGGCAAGCTGCGCATTAACTGGGATGCGTCCTACGACTTTGAGGCGCGCGACATTCGCTACACCGTAGAACTTGCGCGCGACTATGCCATAAGCGATGTGGTCTTTAAGGCCGAGGACGTGCTGCTTCCCGAGGTGACCTGTGATGCGCCCAATACCGGCCAGTACTTTGTGCGCGTGCGTGCCACTAACTCCGACGGTTATACGCAAGATGCGTTTGAATATTACGTTACCGACGATGGCAAACAGTACGGCATGAAGTGTTTTTACGTGCAAGACGGCGGTAAGGTCGTGGAGGATACGTATGAGGAGGGCTAGCGCGCTGCTTGAGCGCTTGGCGGCCCCGCCTGTGCGTGCCACGCAGGAGCGTTACCGCCACGAGCTCAAATATCTCATTAACGAGGGCGAGCACGCTGCGCTTGCCTGTCGCATGGCGCCGGTGTTTAAGCTGGACAAGCATGCGCGGGCGGGCGGTTACACCATTCGCAGCCTGTACTTTGACGACTACTGCAACTCGGCCTACGAGGAAAAAGACACCGGCATTCTCATGCGCAAAAAGTATCGCGTTCGCATCTATAACGGCAGCGACAAGGTGATTAAGCTCGAGCGCAAAAAGAAGTACGGCAGCTGGATCTACAAGGAGGACGCGCCGCTCACGCGCGGCGAGTTTGAGCAGATTTTGGCTGGCGACTACGGCTTTTTGCTAAGGAGTCCCTATCCGCTCTGTCGCGAGTTCTACATCGAGTGCATCTGCAACATGATGCGCCCACGGACCATCGTGGACTACGAGCGCGAGCCGTGGGTGATGGATGAGGGCACCGTGCGTATTACGTTTGACATGAACGTGCGTGCCGCGGTGGGAAGCTTCGATATCTTTGACGTGACGCTGCCCGCGCTGCCGGTCCTGGAGCCCGGCAAGCTGGTGATGGAGGTCAAGTTTACGGAGTTCTGCCCGCAGCTGGTGCGCGATATGGTGCCGCCGGGCGCGGCCGAGCTTACGGCGGTCTCCAAGTACTGCCTGTGTTACGAAAAGACTGCCTACCTGCGCGGATTTAATTACTGGGATTCGGATTTTGAGAACCGAGGGGATATTTAGACCATGAGCACCAGGGACTTTTTTAAGAACTCCGTCTTGGAGGCGTTTGGCCAGGTCGACCCTGCCAAGATCGGCCTGTCGCTTCTCGTGGCGCTCGCCATGGGCATCCTGATCTATTACGTGTACAAGCGCTTTTTTACCGGCGTGGTGTATTCGCGCAGCTTTGCCGTGACGCTTGTAGGCATGTGCGTGCTCACCTGCATGGTCACGCTCGCGATCTCGACCAACGTGGTCATCTCGCTCGGTATGGTCGGTGCTCTGTCAATCGTCCGCTATCGTACGGCGGTCAAGGACCCGCTCGACCTGCTGTATCTGTTTTGGGCCATTACCACGGGCATTACGGCCGGCGCCGGCATGTATGCGCTCGTGGGGCTCACTGCGGTGGTGATCGTGGTGATGATCGCCAGCTTTGCGAGCCACCAGGACAAGTCGCGTGTGTACATGATGGTCATTCACTACACGGGCCAGACCACCGGCGACGATATCGTGCGTGCATTTGGGCGCACCAAATTCACCGTCAAGTCCAAGACGATGCGCGGTGATAAGGTCGAGATGGCCGTCGAGGTGTTCTCGGATGGCGTTGACATGCCCTATGCCGACGCCATCCGCGCGCTCGACGGCGTTGAGGACCTGACGTTGATCCAATACAACGGCGAGTACCACGGGTAGGACCCTAGCGAGCAGATTGCACAAAGAGGGGCGCTCCTGGTCGAGCATACGTCAGCGAGCGGGCGGCTGCCGTGGCGAGGTGCCACGAAAGAGGAGCGACGCGTACTTCATGTACGCGAGCGACGGTTTGAGCGGCAGATCGCCCGGCAAATGCCCGCGCAGCGTCGAGCAGTCCGGCGTTCGTTAGAACGCCGGAACGAACAGGTATCATGGTGAAAGCGATTTCAATGACAGGGGTACTCGTGGTAAAGATGAAAGATGTGGCCGAGCTGGCCGGCGTTTCGAGCGCCGCCGTCTCGCGCTACCTCAACGGTGGGTATATCTCGGCAGATAAGGCCGAGCGCATTAAGCAGGCGATTGAGCTGACAGGATACGTGCGGTCCAGCCAGGCTCGCGCGTTACGCACCGGCTCCACCAAGCTCATCGGCGTCATCGTACCTAAGATCAACTCGGAATCCGTGAGTCGCATTACCGCTGGCATTGGCCAGGTGCTCGGTCACCGTGGCTACCAGATGCTGCTTGCCAATACCGATAACGCCCCCGATCGCGAGCTCGAATACCTTGATTTATTCCAAAACCACCCAGTTGATGGCATTGTGCTGGTGGCAACTATGATCACTGACGAGCATCGCCGGGCGATTGAGTCGTGCCGCGTGCCCATTGTGCTGATCGGCCAGAACGTTGAGGGCGCGGCGTGCGTCTATCATGACGATTACGAGGCCGCCTTTGAGCTGGGCCATGCGCTTACGGGTCGCGTGGACGGCAAGATTGCCTACATTGGAGTTACCGAGGAGGACCGCGCCGCTGGTTATGACCGCCGTCGCGGTTTTGAGGCCGGCTTGCGCGCCGCAGGCGTGGCACTTGATCCGAGTCTTATTCGCCAGGGGTCCTTTACGCTCGACTCGGGCTATGGTGCGGCGCGTGAGCTGCTTTCCGTCGCTCCCGATGTTTCGTTTATCGCCTGCGCGACCGACACCATGGCGGCGGGCGCGCTGCGTGCTATCGATGAGGTTCGCGGCGTGGGCGAGGGCATGCACCGCGTAAGCGGTTTTGGCGACAACGCGTTTTTGCGCGCGTTGACGGGCGGCATTCCCACCGTGCACTATGGCTACCTGACCAGCGGCGTCGAGGCGACCAATATGTTGCTCAACACGCTCGATGGCGTGGAGGGGAAGAGCGGTCTCAAGACGCTCAAGCTTGGCCATCAGCTTATGAATGTCTAGGTTTCGGGCACGTCTGTCTGCCTCTGGGACCCCTGTTTTTGCCTTAAAACTACCTTTCGCCGACAATTTCCTACCGTTCACCCTACTATGAAAACGATTACAGACTTATGAAACTGAAAACGATTACAGTGTAAGTGTCAAAGATGGCCGGGTGCAAATGCGCCCGTTGGAGGAAAGGGAAGTCATGGACTACCGCAAATCAGCCCAAGGGGTGCTCGACAACATCGGTGGCGCCGACAACGTTGTTTCGGCCGCACACTGCGCCACGCGTCTGCGTCTGGTGATTGCCGATAACGCCAAGGTCGACAAGGAGGCCCTTGAGAATATCGACGGCGCCAAGGGCGTCTTTGAGGCTCAGGGCCAGCTCCAGATTTTTTTTGGCACCGGCACCGTCAACAAGGTCTACGAAGAGTTCATCGCGCTCAGTGGCGTCGAGGCTGCCACCAAGGCCGAGGTCAAGGAGGCCGCGGCGCAGCAGCAGAACATCTTTATGCGCGCCATTAAGGTGCTCGGCGACGTCTTTGTCCCCATCATCCCCGCCATCGTGGCTTCGGGCCTGCTGCTGGGCATTATGAGCGCCCTCAACTTTATGGCCTCCAACGGCTTTATCGCGCTCGACACCAATAACTTTATCTACAAGATCGCCGACCTGGTCTCGGGCACGTCCTTTGGCATTCTGCAGATTCTGATCGGCTACTCCGCGGCTAAGGCCTTTGGCGCCAATCCGTACCTGGGTGCCGTCGTCGGCGGTGCGTTTATCAACTCCTCGCTGCAGAGCGCCTACACGGTTGCCTCCGAGGGCGTGCAGACCATGGTCACCGTTATTCCCGGTGTGTACAGCTTTGAGTGGGTCGGCTATCAGGGCCATGTGATCCCCATCGTTATCGCCTGCGCCATTCTGGCCTTCCTCGAGAAGCGCCTGCACAAGATCGTTCCCGAGATGTTCGACCTCTTTGTGACCCCGCTCGTCTCGGTGTTCGTGACCGTGCTCGTGACGCTCGTTGCCGTAGGCCCCATCTTTGTCTGGGCCGAGAACGCCATCCTCGGTCTGATCCAGACCCTGCTGACTCTGCCCTTCGGCATCGGTTCCTTTATCGTCGGCCTGTTCTATGCTCCCACGGTCGTTACCGGTATCCACCAGATGTACACCGCCATCGACCTGGGCCAGCTCGCCCAGTATGGCGTGACCTATTGGTTGCCCATCGCCAGCGCTGCCAATATCGCCCAGGGTGGCGCAGCGCTTGCCGTTGCCTTTAAGACCCGCGATGCCAAGATCAAGGGCTTGGCGCTTCCTTCGGCTCTGTCCGCCTTCATGGGCATTACCGAGCCTGCCATCTTCGGTGTGAACCTGCGCTTCTTTAAGCCCTTCATCGCCGGCTGCATCGGCGGCGGTTGCGGCGCCCTGGTCTGCGCGCTCACTTCGCTGGCTGCCTCCGGCACGGGCGTTACCGGTATCTTCGGTATCCTGCTGTGCCTGGCCCAGCCCGTGCAGTACGCGATCATGTTTGCGGTTGCCGCGCTGGTTTCCTTTGGCGTCTCGTTTGTCCTGTACAAGGACGAGCCCAAGGCTTCCGAGCAGGCCTAAGAGCTTTTGATTGAGGGAATGCCCGCGGGCTGTATGCTCGCGGGTGTTTCCCGAATCTGGTGCCGATCTCTGGCGCCTTGTAACTTTCGATCCGTTAGGACTTTGATATGTCTAATGCCCTTGGGCGCGATCTTGCACAGCTGGTCGCCGCTGTTGACGCCGCCGCCTCTGAGTGCGGTCATGGCGCGTATGCTCAGCGCTTTCATATTATGCCGCCGGTGGGCTGGCTCAACGACCCCAACGGTCTTTGCCAGGCAGATGGCGTATTTCACGCGTACTTTCAGTATGCCCCGTTTGATGTGAACGGCGGCGTCAAGATGTGGGGCCATGCGACGAGCCGTGACCTTATGACGTGGGACTACGTTGGCGCCCCGCTGCTGCCCGACGAGCCGTTCGATTGCCACGGTGTGTATTCGGGCTCCGCGCTTGCCGAGGACGGTCGCATTCGCGTGCTATACACAGGCAACGTTAAGCTTTCCGATGCGGGCGGTACGTACGACTACGTCAATACCGGCCGCCGCGCCGATACTGTTTATGTCGAGAGCGTTGATGGCCTTGCCGGTCGGGAGTTCAGCCAAAAGCGTGTGGTGCTGGCTTCCGAGGATTATCCCGAGGATTTGACCTGTCATGTGCGCGATCCCAAGGTGTGGCGTGACGCGGACGGGCGTTATCACATGGTGCTGGGTGCGCGTCGACGCGTGGATGGGCCGCATGTCGATAGTCGATTTTGCGCCATGCACGGCGAGGGCGCCGGGCGCGATGTGGGCGAGATTTTGGTGTATGGCTCGGCCGATATGCTGAACTGGGAGCTCGAGAGCCGTGTCTCTACGCCCAAGCGTTTTGGCTTTATGTGGGAGTGCCCGGGATACCTTGAGCTTGAGACGGATGGCGGTATACCGGCGATGTTCCTGTCCTTCTCTCCCCAGGGGCTCGAGGGCGGTCGTTGGGACCGCGGCAACGTATACGCTGCTGGCTACATGCCTGTAACGGGCGACATTACCAGTGGCAATGACGCTTATGAGCTGGGCGAGTTCCGCCTGTGGGACGCCGGTTTTGACTTCTATGCTCCGCAGGAGTTCACGGCCGAGGACGGTCGCCACATCCTGATCGGCTGGATGGGCATGCCCGATGAGCCGACCTATGGCAACGACCCCACTGTGGTGTGCGGCTGGCAGCACTGCATGACGGTGCCGCGTGAGCTTACAGCCGGTGACGGCGGCGTGGTGCTGCAGCAGCCGACGCGCGAGATCGAGCGCCATTATGCCTCGGTGCGTGTGGGGGAGGGCTCGTTGGAGGTTGCCGGCGATACCTGCTTTGACGTTGTTGTCGACGGTGTCGACGGCGCGTTTACCACAACCGTTGATGGCGAGCTAAGGCTGTCGTTTATGCCTGCCGAGGGCGAACTGCCCGCGCGCTTTGAGATGCGATTTACCGATGAGAGCCGCGCTTCTGCCGGCTGCGGTCGCACCGTGCGTTGGGAGCCCGTCGACGAGGTTCGTAACGTGCGCATTGTTGGCGATGTTTCGTCGGTCGAGGTGTTTGTGAACGATGGCGCACTCGTGTTTTCGACGCGCATCTATCCCGAGGCCTATGGCGTGTCCGTTGACGCTCCGGGTGCGAGCGTGAACTATCATGCGCTCAGCATCTAGGCGATTCGTCGCATATCGGCGCTATACTGCAGCCGTTGCCCACGATGCGGGGAACACCCGCATCGTGGGTTTTTGTTTATGAAGGGACGGTGCCGCGTGGACGTGCAGAAGCTAGAAGAGGCCTGGGCTGCAAGGGCCGGCGCGCGTGAGGCGCGGTTGCTTGCGGCCTCGCATGTACCGGCAGCGCTTTCGCAATTGGGGATTGTGCGCCCTGGTGACCGCCTGGTTGCGTATGTCGATGACTTTGCCGATGCGTTTGCGCACGGCTTTGATGGCTGCGACGTGGCTATGGTGGGTGAGCCGTCGGTTGCAGCGTTTGCTGCTGCGTCCGAGGACTTTGATACTTCGTTTGATGCCGAGGGACCGCATCTGTGGTGGTTTGTGAACTCAATCGGTGGCTTTGGCCTGCGTGTGCCCGATCTGCGTGCGCTGGGTCGGGCGGCGCGTGAGGCCCATGCGCTGCTGGTTGTGGACAACACCGTGGCTGGCGTCTTTGGCTGCGATCCGCTGCGGCTGGGTGCCGCGCTGTCGCTCGAGGCGCTCGACCGCGTGTGTGCTGGTAAGGCGCCGCGCAAGTTGGTTGCCGCTTCGGTCGCGCGCTCGCAGCTCAAGCGCCATCGTGTGGATGCTGCTGCCGAGTGCGCGCACGTATTGTTTGCAGGCTGCGGTGCGTCGGCGCTCGACCTTTCTGCCGAGGAGACCGACGTGCTGGAGCGTGGGCTTTCCTCGCTTAACGCCCGCATGCAGGCGCATTTCGACCGTGCCCGTGCGCTTGCCGAGTATTTGGCCGCCAACGAGATGGTGCGCAACGTGCGCTATCCCGGGCTGAGCTCGCATCCCGACCATGCGGTTGCAACGGGAATCCTCGAGCACGGCTTTGGCCCGGCAGTTGAATTCGACCTTATCGAGCTTAGCGCGGGCGAGCTCTTCGACGCTTTGCCCGACGAGTTCCGCATATCGCCCGCCGGCGGCGCAAAGACGCGCCTTTCGGCCCCACGCAGCAAGCAGGGGAGCACCGTCCGCCTCTTTGCCGGCACCGACGACCCCTTGATCGTGGCTGCCACCCTAGACAACGCCCTCCGCAACTAGCTAAATCATCCTCGACTTCATAAGTTGCGGTGAAATAGGGATTGATTTACGGCTTTAACCGCATAAACAGTCCCTATTTCACCGCAACTTATGAGAAGGGGTTGCGTGGCTATAAGGCCCCGTCCTAAATTGGCTATTCTTTTATGCTGGCGATGAGGTCGTTGGCCTTTGCGGCAATTACTTGGTTGATGTCGGTCTGCAGCTCCTCGTAGACCGCTATGGCTCGCTCTCCAGCGGGGGTGAGCGTGGATCCGCGGGCGCCGTCGCGTTTGATGAGCTTGCAGCCTAGCTGGCCTTCGGTCTCGTTTACAATACGCCACGCTTTGGAATAGGCCATGCCCATGCTCTTGGCGGCGCGGTTGAGCGAGTGCTCGCGGGCGATGCCCTGCAGCAGCAAGACGCAGCCGTGGCCGAAGACGCCCGGTAAATCCTTGTCGCACGCTTGAATGACCAACTTTGCCGTCGTCTTGTACTCCATGTGCTCCACGTCTCCCCGCTAAAGTGTTTGCTGGGCAAACGCATAGCCTGCGTCAAACCCTCGTGTGCTCTTCTTAAATCATGCATTGTAGCAGTCAAAGTGCGTTAAGATACTTCCCCAGTATTGGGCGCCCAAGGTTGGGCTGGGTCCTACGAGGCCTGCAGCCGACCGGTCGCATGGAAAAAGGAGAAACATGGCTACGTTCTTTCCCGGTGAGTCCCACACGTTTTCGGAGTATCTGCTGGTCCCTGGTTACTCGTCCTCGCAGTGCATCCCCAACAACGTCTCTCTTAAGACGCCGCTGACCCGCTTTAAGCGCGGTGAGAAGCCGGCAATCACCCTGAACATCCCCATGGTTTCCGCCATCATGCAGTCCGTCTCGGGCGTCGACATGGGTGTCGCGCTCGCTACCGAGGGCGGCCTGTCCTTCATTTACGGTTCCCAGAGCGCCGAGTCCGAGGCCGCTATGGTCAAGGCCGTCAAGGACCACAAGGCCGGTTTCGTTCAGTCCGATTCCACGCTGACCCCCGACATGACCATGGAGCAGGTCATCGAGCTCAAGGAGAAGACCGGTCACTCCACCATGCCGGTTACCGACGACGGCACTCCCAAGGGGAAGCTCCTGGGCATCGTCACCAGCCGTGACTATCGTCCCAGTCGCGATGACCACCAGACGAAGGTCTCCGAGTTCATGACCCCGCGTGAGCAGCTCATCGTGGGCGACAAGAACATCAGCCTTAAGGTTGCCAACGACGTCATCTGGGACAATAAGCTCAACGCCCTGCCCATCGTCGACGACTACGATCACCTCATGGGCATCGTCTTCCGCAAGGACTACGACAGCCACAAGACCAACCCCAACGAGCTGCTCGACGGCGACAAGCGCTACATGGTCGGTGCCGGTATCAACACCCGCGACTATGCCGAGCGCGTGCCGCTGCTCATCGAGGCCGGTGCCGATGTCCTGTGCATCGATTCTTCCGAGGGCTTCAGCGAGTGGCAGAAGCGCACCATCGAGTGGATCCGCGCCAACTACGGCGAGGACGTCAAGGTCGGTGCCGGCAACGTCGTCGACGCCGAGGGCTTCCGCTTCCTGGCCGACTGCGGTGCCGACTTCATCAAGGTTGGTATCGGCGGCGGTTCCATCTGCATCACCCGTGAGACCAAGGGCATCGGCCGTGGCCAGGCCACCGCGCTGATCGACGTCTGCCGCGCTCGCGACGAGTACTACGAGGAGACCGGCGTCTACGTGCCCGTGTGCTCCGATGGCGGCATCGTCTACGATTACCACATGACGCTCGCCCTTGCCATGGGTGCAGACTTTATGATGCTGGGTCGTTACTTCGCCCGCTTTGACGAGAGCCCGACCGAGCGCGTCAACGTGAACGGTCAGTACATGAAGGAGTACTGGGGCGAGGGTTCTGCGCGTGCTCGCAACTGGCAGCGCTACGACCTGGGCGGCGCCGCGAAGCTTAGCTTCGTCGAGGGCGTCGACTCCTACGTTCCCTACGCCGGTTCCCTCAAGGATGGTGTGGGCGGCACGCTCTACAAGGTCAAGTCCACGATGTGCAACTGCGGTGCCCTCTCGATCCCCGAGCTCCAGGAAAAGGCGCGCCTAACGCTGGTCAGCTCCACCTCCATCGTCGAAGGCGGCGCCCACGACGTAGTCGTCAAGGACTCCCAGCAGTCTGTTTCTTATCGATAGAATAAGAGCTGCACATAAAGGTTGATTCACAACCACGTTCTTTAGATAAAGCGAGATGCCTGCAAGTCGCAGGCATCTCGCTTGTTGTATTTGCTATCATCATGCGAGTTAACGATGTGGCGGGGCGTTCTTACCTTTGCTCGCTGCAAGTTCCGCACGAGCCGAAGAGCACTTAATGTGCTCTTCGTGCGAGCAGGACTGTCCGCAGCAGCGAGTAAAGGTAAGAACGCCCCGCCCCAACCCAGCTAACAAAGGAGCTGATATGTGCGATTGCACAGATCATAAGGACGAGATTCCTGCCTACGACGCGCAGGCCATTGAGTCCCGGTGGATGAAGGCCTGGGAGGACTCCAACCTCTTTGCCGTCGACACCGACGACAGCAAGCCCAAAAAGTATGTGCTCGAGATGTTCCCGTATCCGTCGGGCGACCTGCACATGGGCCACGCGCGCAACTATACTATCGGCGATGCCATGGCCCGTCAGGCCCGCATGCGCGGCTTTGACGTGCTGCATCCCATCGGCTTTGACGCCTTTGGCCTGCCCGCCGAGAACGCCGCCATCAAGCACAATACGCAGGCTGCCGCCTGGACGTATAAGAACATGGATCAGGCGCTCGCCACGATGAAGCGTATGGGCTTCTCCTACGATCTGGATCGCATGGTCAAGACCTGCAGCCCCGACTACTACCGCTGGGGTCAGTGGATCTTTGAGAAGCTGTGGGAAAAGGGCCTGGTCTACCGCAAGAAGAACCCGGTCAACTGGTGTCCTAACTGCAAGACCGTTCTGGCCAACGAGCAGGTCACCGAGGGTAAGTGCTGGCGCTGCGGCACCGAGCCCGAGAAGCGCGACCTGGAGCAGTGGTACTTCAAGATCACCGAGTACTCCCAAGAGCTGCTCGACGACCTGGAGAAGCTCCCCGGCTGGCCCGAGCGCGTCAAGCAGATGCAGGCTAACTGGATCGGTCGCTCCGAGGGCGCCGAGGTCGACTTTACCCTGTGCGACCAGGATGGCGAGCCCATCGAGGGCGATGAGGGCAAGATCACCGTCTTCACCACGCGTGCCGATACCCTTTTTGGCGTCTCCTTCTTTGTCCTGGCTCCCGAGTACGCCGGCCTGCACGAGCTCGTCGAGGGCACGGAGTACGAGGAGGCCGTCACCAAGATCGTCGAGGACTCCAAACACATCTCTGCCGTCGAGCGTGCCCAGGGCACCCTCGAGAAGCACGGTGCCTTCACGGGGCGCTATGTGGTAAACCCCGTCAACGGCGAGAAGGTCCCCGTGTGGGTTGCCGATTATGTCGTTGCAGACTACGGCACCGGCGCCGTCATGGCCGTTCCCTGTGGCGACCAGCGCGATTTTGAGTTCGCCCGCAAGTACGACCTGCCGATCGTACCGATCATCCTGGACGATGACGATCGCGCTGCCGTCGAGGCCAGCGGCGAGACCATCGATACCTTCCATGCCGAGACCGTCGACTGGGATTGCGCCCACGCTGCCGAGGGCACGCTCGTCCAGTCCGGCAAGTACACCGGCATGCGCGGCGGTAAGCACTCCGAGGGCGAGGCTGCGATCGTGGCCGACCTCGAGGCCATGGGCTGCGGTCGTCGCAAGGTCGAGTTCCGTCTGCGCGACTGGCTCATTTCCCGTCAGCGCTATTGGGGCAACCCCATCCCGGCCATCCACTGCGAGCACTGCGGTATCGTGCCCGTGCCCGAGGATCAGCTGCCGGTGACGCTGCCCGAGAACCTGGACCTGGGCGCCGGCGAAACCCTTGCCGAGTGCAAGGACTTCTACGAGACCACCTGCCCGGTCTGCGGCCGCCCGGCCAAGCGCGAGACCGATACCATGGACACCTTCACCTGCTCCAGCTGGTATTACCTGCGCTATACCGATCCGCACAACACCGAGCTGCCCTTCTCCCGCGAGGCCGCCGACCGTTGGATGCCCGTCGATAACTACATCGGCGGCATCGAGCACGCCATTCTGCACCTGCTCTACAGCCGCTTCTTTACCAAGGCACTGCGCGACCTGGGCCTGCTGAGCGTGGACGAGCCCTTCACTAACCTGCTGTGCCAGGGCATGGTCAAGGACGAGAACGGCGACACCATGTCCAAGTCCAAGGGTAACGTCGTGCCCCCGAGCTCGGTCATCGAACCTTACGGCGCCGACACCATGCGTTTGGCGATCCTGTTTATCGCCCCGCCCGAGAAGGACTTCGACTGGGATCCCAAGGCCGTCGAGGGCGCCAACCGCTTTATCAAGCGCGCCTGGCGTATCGTTTGGCAGCTCGTCCAGTCCGGCGATGCCAACGTGGCCTTCGACAAGTCCGCGCTCGATGAGGTTGCGATGAAGCTCTATCGCGAGCGTCACCGCACCATCGCCAAGTGCACCGAGGACTTCGATCGCGGCCAGTTCAACACCGCCATCTCGGCCGTCATGGAGCTCGTCAACGCGGCGAGCGCCTACCTCAACGCCACCGAGGGTACCGCCCGCGACAAGGCGCTGTGCTACGGCGTGGCCAAGGACATCGTGAGCGTCCTTGCCCCCATCTGCCCGTTCTGGGCCGACGAGCTGTGGCACGAGGCGCTCGGCTGCGAGGGCAACGCCTATACCGCCGCCTGGCCCGAGTTCGATCTGGCCGAGTCCGTTGAGGACACGGTGCAGATCGTGGTCCAGGTGCTCGGCAAGGTCCGCGGCCGCGTCGACGTTGCCCGCGATGCCTCTAATGAGGATATGCAGGCTGCCGCCGAGGCCGCCGTCGCCAAGTGGCTCGAGGGCAAGACGGTCGTCAAGGCCATCTGCGTGCCCGGTAAGCTGGTCAACCTGGTGGTCAAGTAAGCACTGCGCGCTTAGCTGACGTGCTATAGGCGAGGGGCGATCCGGCTAGGTCGCCCCTCGTTTTTCATGTACCTGTCCTGGTGCCTGCGGTCAATTGTTCTATTCTTGTGGAGAACCTGTGCTCCCGCTGACCTGCAGGTTCGTACTGTGCTTGCACGTTTCCGCAGCTATTGGTATAGTTTGCTTGCAAATGAAGTTGTAATTGAAAGAAGTGGGGTTTCGGCCCCGCTTCTTTTTTGTATGGATGGAGGTGCCGCAATGGTCAAGACCAAGACCGAGCAGGCGATCATCGACGCGCTCGAGGCCGTCGCTCCCCAGCACGATGTCGACATTGTCGACGTTGAGCTCGTGGGCGCCACCAAGGCCCCCTGCGTGCGTGTGCGTATCGAGGGTGCCGAGGGTCAGAGCCTGTCGCTCAACGACGTCACGGCCAATACCAAGTGGGTCGGCGACGTGATCGAGGAGCTCGACCCCATTTCTTCGAGCTACACGCTCGAGGTTTCGAGCCCGGGTATGGCGCGCCCGCTGCGCCGCCCGCGCGACTTTGCCCGCTTTGTGGGCGAGGACTGCGAGCTCACCTCTACCGCTACCGAGGGCCGTCGCAAGTACGCCGGCAAGATTGCCGCCGCCACCGAGACGAACGTGACCCTCGAGCTCGAGGACGGCGAGTCCGTCACCCTCGATTTCTCTGATGTTAAAAAGTGCAAGTTGAAGCCCACCTACGACTTCAAGCCCGTGAAGGAAGGAAAGTAAGATGGCAGCATCCGACATGATGTCCGCCCTGATGGAGCTTTGCCAGGAGAAGCACATCGACCAGCTCTACCTGATCGACCGCCTGGAGCAGTCGCTCGCCAAGAGCTATGCCGAGATCCTGCATCTTGAGTGGGGCGCCAAGGTGACCATCGACCGCACCACCGGCAAGATCTACGTCTACCGCCTGGAGCCGATCGACGATTCCATGGACGAGGAGGGCAACTTCACCGAGTTCGAGGAGATCGACGTCACCCCCAAGAACACGAGCCGCATCGCTGCCCAGCACGCCAAGGCCGAGATCAACGCCATCGTGCGTAACTCCGCCCGCGAGCAGATTTACGAGGAGTTCTCCGGCCGCATCGGTGACCTCATCAGCGGTACCGTGCTGCAGTCCACGCCCGACTTCACGATCGTCAAGATCCGCGAGGGCGTCGAGGCTGAGCTGCCGCACTTCGACCAGCGCCGTTACGAGAACGAGCGCAACGAGCGCCCGATGGGCGAGCGCTACCTGCACAACCAGCACATCAAGGCCGTGATCATCGACGTTCGCGACCCCAACTCCAACCTGCAGCCGGTTCGTGGCGAGCACAGCCGTCCGCCGATTGTCATCTCCCGTACCCACCCCGAGCTCATGCGTCGTCTGTTTGAGCAGGAGGTGCCCGAGATCTATGAGGGCACCGTCCAGATCAAGTCGATCGCCCGCGAGCCCGGCCAGCGCTCCAAGGTTGCCGTCCACTCGCTCGACGACCGTCTGGATCCCGTGGGCGCCTGCGTCGGCCCCAAGGGCAGCCGTGTTCGCGCTGTCGTGGGCGAGCTCCGTGGCGAGCGCGTCGACGTCATCCTGTGGGATGCCGATCCTGCCGTTTACGTCGCCAACGCCCTTTCGCCCGCTAAGGTCACCCGCGTCCTCATCGACGAGGAGAAGGCCTACGCCGGCGTCATCGTGCCCGACGACCAGCTGTCCCTCGCCATCGGCAAAGAGGGCCAGAACGCCCGCCTCGCCGCGCGCCTGACCGGTTGGCACATCGACATCAAGTCCGAGACGCTTGCCGCCGACATCCTCAAGAACGTTCCCGTTCACGAGGAGCCCGCCGCCGACCTGATCGGTGACGAGGAGGACGAGGACGTCCGCCGCTGCGAGTACGTGTCCGAGGACGGCATCCAGTGCCGCAACCAGGCTCGTCCCGGCTCCCGTTTTTGCGGTGTCCACGACACCGATGCCTTCGATGATGCGGAGGACCTGATCTAGCGCGCGGTCGCGCCGGGCGGGTCCCGGCGCGTCTCCCACGCTCGTTCAGTCTCTAGGCACCCAAGGTGCCAGAAAGGGTAGGTGAAGTCATATGGCAAAAGTCCGTGTGTCCACCCTGGCCAAAGAGTTCGGCATGACCTCCAAGGAACTGATGGGTCATCTCGCCGAAATGAAGATTCCCGCTAAGTCCGCTTCCTCCACCTTGGAGGACGCCTATGTCGCTATGGTCCGCAAGCAGCTCGCCTCGGTGATCGAGGCCCGCGCCCAGGAAGTCGAGGCCGCCAAGCAGGCCGAGGAGCAGGCGGCTGCCGCCGAGGAGGCCGCACGCGCCGCCGAGGCCGAGCGCGAGCGCATCGCCGCCGAGAAGGCACGTGAGGAGGAGCGCCGCCAGTTTGCCGCAGCCCAGGCTGCCGAGGAGGCTGCCCGCGCCGAGGCCGAGGCCAAGAAGAAGGCCGAGCAGGAGCGCCTTGCCCGCGAGAAGGAGGAGGCTGCCCGCGAGGCTCAGCGTCGCGCCGTTCCCGCTTCCGACTCCGGTTCGCGCTTCCGTTCGCTGCTCGACCAGATCGCCGCACAGGAGACCGTGCTCAAGGAGAAGAAGGACGCCGAGGACAAGGCCAAGGCCGAGCGCGCCGCAGAGCGCGGTAACCGTCGTGGCGGCAACAACGACCGCCGCGGTGGCCGTCGTAACGATCGCAACGCCTCCGACAACAGCTCCGAGCGCAACGCCTCCGAGAGCCGTCCACACAGCCATCGCACCAACGCCAGCAACAACGTCGCTGCCGGCATGGACTTCCCCAACCCCGACAAGCAGGGCAAGGGCAAGAAGCGCAAGGGCGGTCACAACAACGAAGAGGACCACTACAGCCGCATGGCTCGCGAGGCCGAGGAGTACAGCCGCGAGAAGGTGCTCGAGGAGGCTCGTGCCGCCGTCGAGGAGGCCTCTCGCGAGTCCACCGGTCGCCGCAAGAAGCGCAAGGAGAAGCGCGAGCGCGAGGCTGCCAAGGCTCAGGAGGAGCGCAAGATAGAGGAGGCGCTGGCCCAGGGCGTGAACCCCGAGGACCTCGATGCCATCAAGGTCTCCCAGGGCGTTACCGTCCAGGAGCTTGCCGAGGCGCTCGACGTTCCGGCCAACGACATCATCAAGCGCCTGTTCCTGCTGGGTACGCCGCTCACCATGACGCAGTCCATGTCCGACGACCTCGTCGAGCTCGTTGCCGACGACCTGGGCCGTCAGATCAAGATCATCACCCCCGAGGAGGAGAACACCTTCTCGTTCTACGACGATCCCGCCGACCTTAAGCCGCGCGCCCCGGTCGTCACCGTCATGGGCCATGTCGACCACGGCAAGACGTCGCTGCTCGACGCCATCCGTCACACCGGCGTTGCTGCCGGCGAGGCGGGCGGCATTACGCAGGCCATCGGCGCTTCGCAGGTTATGATCAACGACCGCAAGATCACCTTTATCGATACCCCGGGTCACGCCACCTTTACGGCTATGCGTGCCCGTGGCGCCAAGGTGACCGACATCGTCATCCTGATCGTCGCCGCCGACGACGGCGTCATGCCCCAGACGGTCGAGTCGATCAACCACGCCAAGGCCGCCGGCGTACCCATCGTCGTCGCCGTCAACAAGATCGATAAGCCGGGCGCCAACCCCGACCGTGTGCGTCAGGAGCTCACCGAGTACGGCGTCATCCCCGAGGAGTGGGGCGGACAGAACATGTTCGTCAACATCTCGGCCAAGCAGAAGATCGGTATCGACGAACTTCTGGAGACCGTGCTGCTCCAGGCCGACGTACTCGAGCTCAAGGCCAACCCGGACACCTTTGCCTCGGGCAACGTCCTCGAGGCCAAGCTCGACAAGGGCCGCGGCTCGGTCGCTACCGTGCTCGTGACCCGCGGTACCCTGCACGTGGGCGATACGCTGGTCGCCGGGCTTACCTACGGCCGCGTCCGCGCCATGCTCGACCCCAAGGGCCGCGCCGTCACCGAGGCCGGTCCCTCCGACGCCGTCGAGATCCTGGGCCTGCAGTCCGTGCCCAACGCCGGTGACGAGTTCCGCGTGTTCGAGGACGAGCGCGAGGCGCGCGCCCTTGCCGACGAGCGTTCGCTCAAGGCCCGTATCGAGGAGCAGAGCCGCGTCAAGCACGTCACGCTCGAGAACCTCTTCGAGACCATTGCCGACGCCGAGGTCAAGGAGCTCAACCTGATCATCAAGGCCGACGTCCAGGGTTCCATCGAGGCCCTTCAGGACTCGCTCGACAAGATGGATCAGTCCGAGGTTCGCATCAACACGATCCACTCCGCCGTTGGCGCCATCAACGAGACCGACGTCGTTCTGGCCGACGCCTCCAACGCCATCATCATCGGCTTTGGCGTCCGTCCCGACGGTAAGGCCCGCTCCGCCGCCGAGCGCGAGGGCGTCGAGATCCGTTGCTACGACGTCATCTACAAGTGCCTCGAGGAGCTTGACGCCGCCCGTATCGGCATGCTCAAGCCCACCGAGGTCGAGGTCGCCACGGGTACCGCGACTGTCCTGGACACCTTTAAGGTGCCCAAAGTCGGTATCGCCGCCGGTGTCCGCGTCGAAGAGGGCGAGATCGCCGCGACCGATTCCGTGCGCCTGGTGCGCGACGGCATCGTGGTCTTCAACGGCAAGATCGCCTCGATGCGCCACTACAAGGACGAGGCCAAGAGCCTCAAGAGCGGTTCCGAGGGCGGCATTGGCCTGGAGAACTTCCAGGACATCAAGCCCGGCGACCAGATCGAGGGTTACCGCATCGACCAGGTTGCCCGTACCGAGTAGGGGGTAGCGCTATGAAGCAAACGCAGGCAACCCGCCGTCTGGGCGAGCAGCTTCGCGAGAAGCTCGGTTATATCCTGCTCTTTGAGGTTTCCGATCCGCGTCTCGACCTGGTTACTCTGACCGCGGTCGAGGTCGCGGTGGACCGTTCGTTCGCGCGCGTGTACGTGTCGTGCGATGCGATCCGCTACGACGAGGTCATGGAGGCGCTCGCAAGCGCCAAGGGCCGTATTCGTAGCCTGTTGGCTCGCTCGCTCGATTGGCGTGTCACGCCCGAGCTCGATTTTCGCATCGATCGCTCGACCGATGAGGCCGAGCGCATCACGCGTGCGCTGGAAAACGTTCCCGCCACGCTTGCGATCGAAAAGGACGAGGACGGCTATCCGATAGCGGATGCCGCCCAGGAGGCAGCTTTAGATGACTAATTCCGCCGACCTCGCCTCGTGCGAGTCTGCAGATATTCAGCGACGCATCCTCGAGCTCATCGAGGGTGCGTCCTCCATTGCGATTTCGGGACATACTTCTCCCGATGGCGACGCCTTGGGCTCCGTGTTGGGTCTGGGCCTTTCGCTCATGAAGTTTTTTCCCAACAAGGACATTGCGCTGCTGCTGGCAGACGATGATCCGGTTCCGCGCATCTACCGCTTTATGGAAGGCTCCGATCGCCTGGTGCCGGCATCTGCGTATACCGGCAATCCTGACCTGTTCATCTCGGTGGACGTGCCGGTCGTCGAGCGCCTGAACAACTCCGCCGAGGTGCTGCGTCGATCGGCGCATGTGGTGTGCTTCGATCACCATCCAGCGCGCGAGGAGTTTGCCGAGCTCAGTCTGAGGTGCGTCGAAGCTGCAGCCTGCGCTATGATCATCGACCGCTTCTTGGACAATTGTGGCATTGTCGCACGTGATGGCGTTGCGACCTGTCTGCTGTGTGGCTTGGTTACCGATACCGGTCGTTTCCAGTACCAAAACGCCGATGCCGCCGCATTCCATGCGGCCTCGCGTCTGGTTGCCCACGGTGCCGACCCGGCGCGCGTTGCGCTCGAGGTTTATCAGAGCATGCGCGTTGAGTTTTTGCACCTCAAGTCCATTGTCATGGGTCGCATTAAGACGGTCGCGCATGGGCGCGTGGCGTATAGCTATGCCTACCAGAGCGACCTTGAGGCCTGCGGCGTCACCTCGGACGAGTGCGACGGCCTGGTCGATGTGGTGCGTTCGGTGATGGGCGTCGAGGTCTGCATGTTCTTAAAGGGCATTGAGGGCGATACCAAGGTGCGTGGCAACCTGCGCTCAAAGGGCGACCTCGATGTGTCCGAGATTGCTGCCAACTTTGGCGGTGGCGGGCATCATGCCGCCGCCGGCTTTTCCAACAACGGAACGATTCGCGAGACGCTCGCCGTGGCACTTCCCATGCTGGCCGAGCTGGTGGGGGAGGATCCCGCTTCGGTGACCGTCGAGCTCTAACTAATTGGATGGTACATGGCTCGTCGAACGCCTTCTCAATTGAATATGCTACTCGCCGTCGATAAGCCGGTGGGCTGCACGTCCCATGACGTGGTTTCGCAATGCCGACGCGCCCTCCATGAGCGGCGCGTTGGCCATGCCGGTACGCTTGACCCCATGGCATCCGGTGTCATGGTGGTGGGCGTGGGCCAGGCCACCCGTCTGCTGGGCATGCTTACCCTCGATACCAAAAGCTATGTCGCCGACATTTCGTTTGGCGCCGAGACCAATACCGATGACGCGGAGGGTGAGGCCGTCCGCACGGTGGCTGTTGCCAACGAGCTCCGCGATCCTGCCTATGCCCGTGAGCACTTGGTCGCCATGCTGGGTCCGCAGATGCAGGTGCCGCCGGCGTTTTCGGCTATCTCGGTCAATGGCGTTCGCGCCTACAAGTCTGCTCGCGAGGGCAATGCGGTGGATCTACCTCCGCGTCCCGTCGAGGTCTATGCCGCCGACCTGATCGCCGTGGGCGGCGAGGGTGATACGTGTGTGTGGACCGTGGCGTTCTCGGTGAGCAAGGGCACCTATATCCGAGCGCTCGCTCGCGACCTGGGCCGCGCCTGCGACAGCGCCGCGCACATTTCCGCGCTGCGCCGCACGGCCTCCGGTGTTGTTTCCATTGGCGCTTGTCATGCGATCGAGGAGCTTTCTCCCGAGTCTGCGGCTGGCTTTGCCCTGGATCCCATTGCGGCCCTGGGCGCCACGCGTGTTGACTTGCCGGGCAATCTTGCCGACGACCTGCTTTGCGGCCGACGCATTCCCGTTGAGCGTGCGCTTGCCGATTTCGATGCCTCGAAGGCGCCGTTTGCGTTGGTGCTCGATGGGGGACTCAAGGCGCTCGCCCGCATTGAGAGTGGCCGCTTTGTTATGGAGCACGTGTTTCCGCAAGCAATCGGCGGTGTTCGATGATGTTGTCCGCTCGCGAGCTCGCGCGTGTCTTTTTCGCGGGCGAGTCGGACGAGGCTCGCATCGTTACTGCCGATACGTTTGATGAGTGCGAGCACTTGGGTGCCGCATCGATTGCCATCGGCGTGTTCGATGGCGTTCACCGTGGACACCAGGAACTCATCGAAGCGCTTGTCCGTGATGCCCGTGCCCATGGCTGTAAGGCGGTCGTGGTTACCTTCGATCCGGACCCGGACGTCGTGGTAAGCCCTTCGCCCGCTCAAAAATTGATGACAACGGCCGACCGTCTACATGCCTTGGCTCAGACCGGGGTCGATGCAGTGGTGGCCGTTCCCTTTACGCCTGAGGTTGCGGCGCTTGACCATGTTGCTTTTCTCTCGCTGGTATCGCGTCTGGTCGACATTCGCTCGATTCGCGTTGGCAGTGACTTTAGGCTGGGTCGTGGCGGCGCCTCGGGCGTTGCCGAGATGCAAGCATGGGGAGCCGAGCGCGGTGTAGACGTCTTTGGTCACGAGCTGCTGTGCGCCGATGGGCAGACGATCTGCGCTACCCGAATTCGCCAGGAGCTCCGCCGGGGTCATGTTGAGCTTGCCGCCGAGCTGCTCGGTCGTCCGTACATGCTGCGCGGTATTGTTGCCGGCGGTCGTCACCAGGGTTCCGACATGGGTTTTCCCACGGCAAACATTCAGGTGCCCGAGTGTATTCAGGTGCCTGCCGATGGCGTCTACGAGGGCCTGGTGCTGGTCGAAGATACCGTGTGGCCTGCCGCCGTCAACGTGGGCCTGCCGCCGACGTATGCCAACGATGCCGCCTCGGCGCATCTCGAGGCCAACCTGATCGGGTATGCGGGCGATCTGTACGGCGCCTCGGTGTCGCTGGCGTTTACGCGTTGGCTGCGCCCGTCGCGCGTGTTCGATTCGCTGGACGAGCTTATCGCGACCGTCGAGGGTAATATTGACGATATCCGTCATCATTTGGGTGAGCAGGGGGTGAGCATCTGTGATTAGCGATGAGGAGAAAGACCAGGTGCGCGCTGCGTCCGATCTGGTTGCCATCGTGCAGGAAACGGTTGAGCTCAAGCCCCGCGGCCATGAGTTTTGGGGTTGCTGCCCCTTCCATGGCGAAAAGACCCCGTCGTTTCATATTATCCCCGCCACGCAGGTGTGGCACTGCTTTGGCTGTGGCGAGGGCGGCGACGTCTTCACCTACATCATGAAGCGCGAGAACCTGAGCTTTCCCGAGTCGATTCGCTACCTGGCCGACCGTGCCGGTATTGAGCTGCACGATACCGGCGCCTATCGCGAGCGCGGCACCAAGCGCGCCCGCATCTATGACCTGTGTGCCGAAACCGCCCAGTTCTATCACACCATGCTTATGCGCGGTAAGGACAGCCGTCCGCGCGAGTACTTTGCCAGCCGCGGTATGGGCGGCGACGTCTGCCGCCGCTACTGCCTGGGCTTTGCACCGGGCCGTAACGCGCTGGTGTCGCACCTGTCCCAGGCGGGTTTTACCCCGCAGGAGATGATCGATGCCAACGTTGCCGTGAGCCGCGGGCGCGGGCAGCTTGCCGACCGCTTCTACGACCGCGTAATGTTCCCCATCTTTGACGAGCAGGGTCACAACATTGCCTTTGGCGGTCGCATCATGGGTGACGGCCAACCCAAGTATCTCAACACCGCCGAGACGAGTGTGTTCCATAAAAAGCGAAACCTCTACGGTTTTAATTGGGCCAAGGAGTTTATCGTCGCGCAGGATACCGCCATCGTGGTGGAGGGTTATACCGATTGCATCGCCTGCTGGGAGGCGGGGATTAAAAACGTTGTCGCCACGCTGGGCACCGCCCTCACGGAGCATCACGTCAAGACGCTCACCCGCTTTGCCAAGCGCATCGTGTACATGTTCGATGGTGACGCCGCCGGCCAAAAGGCCGCTCGCCGTGCGATTCAGTTTATCGAGCAGGATTCTATGGATCTGCGTTGCGTGGTGCTGCCCGACGGTAACGATCCCATGGAGTTCATCACGGCGCATGGTGGCGAGGCACTGCAGACGCGCATCGACGCTGCCGAGCCGCTTATGGACTTTGTTTACCGTTCGCTGCAGGAGTCGAGCGACATCACCACGCCGGGCGGTCGCGCCAAGGCGCTGGAGGATGCGCTGACGCTTATCTATCCGTTGCGCAACAGCTATATGATCGACACGTACTTTATCCAGATTGCCGACCTGTTGGGTTTGGATCTGGAGACCGTGCGTGCGAGCTCGGGCCGTGTGTTTCGCGATGTCGCCAAGCGCGAGGATGCGGAACGACGTCGTGAGCAGAACTATGAGCGCCAGCGGGCACAGGCTGAGCGGTCCGGTAGCGCGGGCGGTCGGACGTCGGGTTCTTGCGATGCCGGTCGCGGTGCTTGGGCATCGGGCGCTACGCCGCCGGTGTCCGCGCCGGTCGAAGAAGAGCCGTACGACTACGTCCCGCTCGATGCCTACGGTGCCGCGCCCGTGGAGGTCGTCGACGATCTTCCGCCGATCGATGTGCCTGATGGTATGGGCGCCGCGCCCGCCGGTGCCCCGACAGACGCCTCGGCCCCTATGGTTCTTACCGATCTAGAGCGCAAGTCCTTGGCAGGGGAGCGCGAGCTGCTGACCATGCTCACGAGCTACCCCGACCTGTTCCGCACGTATGCCGACCGCATCTGCTCCATCGAGTGGGTTGACCCACGTCACGAGTCCATCGCATGGGCTGTTCTGGCAACGCCGCCGGGAACCGATCCTGCAGTCTGCATGGATGCGGCGCGCTCAGTGTGTCCCGATGCGGCAACGCTTGTGAGTGCCGGGCGCATCTCGGCGACGAGCAAGCACCCCACCGAGACGAACATCGTGTTTATGCTCGATACGCTCGAGCTCTACACCATCAAGCGTCGCATGCGCGCCGCACAGGCCAAGCTGCGCCAGGACCGTTCGCTCGATGATGAGGCCCGTCGTGCACTGACCGTGCAGGCCGCGCAGGACTCGCAGCGTCAACGTGAGCTGCAAAAGTCGATCGGCGGCGTGGCGGACCCGTTCCGTTTGATTGGTTTGGAGACCGCAGGAACCGAACAGGCCTAGATGTTGTGGTCAACCAGCGTATTCTCGCCTATATCCAGTCCTCTTTTTGGGTATAGACATCAATGTGTGTGCTAAAGTATTGAGTCCTGTGGACTATGAAGGGAGAATCTGTGCCAAAAAAGACTGAGAGCACGGGTACTGGGCTGGAATCCTACGTTGCAAAGCTTATGGGCAACGGCTCAAACAGGACTTCGGTAACCGAGGACGAGATTCAGGTCGCCCTGAAGGATATCGATGTTTCTGACGAGCAGCTCACTGCGGTGTATTCCGCGCTGCGCAACAGCGGCATCCAGATTATCTCCGCGAGCGGTAACGACGACGCCCCCATGGACGTCGACGATGACGATAACGATACCGATACCGACGATTTCGATGACGACGAGCACGATTCCGGCTCGCTCGACGATCACGAGCTCAAGATGGCCCGTCAGGCCGACGCCGAGATGGGTTCTTCCAAGAGCAAGAAGAAGCGCACCGTGCGCACGTCCCGTTCACGCTCCCGCGTGCGTGGCATCGATGCCTCCACGGTGATGCTGACCGGCGACCCGGTCCGTATGTACCTCAAGGAGATCGGCAAGGTCGACCTGCTGACCGCCTCCGAAGAGGTCGATCTGGCCATGAAGATCGAGGCCGGTCTTGAGGCCACCGAGAAGCTCGAGGCTGCCGATGCTGGTGAGCTCGAACTCACGCGTGCCGAGATGCGTCGTCTTACGCGCATTGAGAACGTGGGCCTCGAAGCCAAGCAGGCACTCATCAGCGCAAACCTGCGTCTGGTCGTCTCCATCGCCAAGCGCTATGTCGGTCGCGGCATGCTGTTCCTGGACCTGATCCAGGAGGGCAACCTCGGTCTGATCCGCGCCGTCGAGAAGTTCGACTACCAGAAGGGCTTTAAGTTCTCCACATATGCCACGTGGTGGATCCGTCAGGCCATCACGCGCGCTATCGCCGACCAGGCCCGTACCATCCGTATTCCCGTGCACATGGTCGAGACCATCAACAAGCTCGTCCGCGTGCAGCGCCAGCTCCTTCAGGACCTGGGTCGCGACCCGACCCCCGAGGAGATCGGTGCCGAGATGGACATGAGTGCCGACCGCGTCCGCGAGATCCAGAAGATTTCGCAGGAGCCCGTTTCGCTCGAGACCCCCATCGGCGAGGAAGAGGATTCCCAGCTGGGCGACTTTATCGAGGACTCCCAGGCCATCGTTCCGCCCGATGCCGCCAGCTTCTCCATGCTGCAGGAGCAGCTCACCCAGGTGCTCGACTCGCTTGCCGATCGTGAGCGCAAGGTTATCGAGCTGCGCTTTGGCCTTGTCGACGGACATCCCCGTACGCTCGAGGAAGTCGGCCGCGAGTTTGGCGTCACGCGCGAGCGCATCCGCCAGATCGAGTCCAAGACCCTGGCCAAGCTTCGCCACCCGAGCCGCAGCAGCAAGCTCAAGGACTATATCGAAAGCTAGTCAAGCAAGAGGCGCCCTCAAGCACATCCGCTTGGGGGTGCTTTCATGTAGACGTTGGGGACGTTCTTGAATGACTAGTCGTTTAAGAACGTCCCCAACGACAATGACTAGGTGGTTGATTTTCAATCTCAACGCAACAGCCTGAACGGACCCCGCGTTTCTGCAGCT
>CALIOA010000071.1:0-1029 GCA_938045065.1 uncultured Collinsella sp. | reverse complement strand
GCGGGCGGAACCTTGATATCCGTTTGCTCCGCCGTCCTATCGACCGCAACGAGGCGCGTCCTCGCGGGCCCCCTTGCCTCCGCGCTGCTTGTCGCGGCCCCGGTGTTCCCGTTACTGTCCGATTCGGCACTGGAGCATAACGCCGCGCTCAATCTCCTGCCGCTGGCCGTATTCTCGCCTATCGAGGCAACGGGTTACGTAGGATGCTTCCCGACAGAATTCATTGGCTCCGGTTCAGGCGGTGCATCGATGCTTGCCGTGGCCCTGGCATACGTCGCGGTCTTTTTTGCGGTCGGCGCCGTTGCGACACGTTCGCCCAAACAGCCTGGACCCGCGAAAAAGCACCATGGGCTCGAGCTTCTGGACGTGAGCGTGGGATACGGGAGCACGACGATACTTTCGATCGGGTCGCTTTCCTTGGGCCCGGGAACGGCGGCGGGCCTCGTTGCTCCCAACGGCTCGGGGAAAACCACCTTTCTTGAAGCGCTGTCGGGCCAATTTCCCACCCGTATCCGCTCGGGAAGCCTGGTGGCAGACGGAATCAGCCAACGTCGATCAGCCGAATTCGCAGAACTCGTCTACCTGAGCTCTTCGGGCGGCGCGGATCTCTACCCCACGCTATCGGCCCGCGAGCACCTCTCTTTCGTTAGGGAGGCGTGGAAATCGGCCGCCGACATCGACTCGCTCTGCGACTCCCTCGGAATCTCCCCATATCTCGACAAGCCGACCCGTAAACTCTCGACAGGAATGAAGCAGCAGGTAAAGCTTGCCATGGCGATATCGACCGATTGCCCGTACCTTATCCTCGATGAACCGCTGAACGGCCTCGATCCGGGAAAGCGGAAAACCTCCTGCGACGCGATGCGCAGCGAGGTGGCGCGGGGACGAAGCGTGCTCATCTCAAGCCATCTGCTCGACGACCTGGCAGACCTCACCAACTCGTTCTACTTCATCGAGGCCGGCACGCTCGTGGAAAAGACCGAGTCGTCCTCGCAGACGCTCAAGCAGGAATACCTCGATACATACGAG
>CALIOA010000070.1:0-1280 GCA_938045065.1 uncultured Collinsella sp. | reverse complement strand
CCCCAATAAGTATACCAGATTGGTATACCTAATCAAAGCACCTGATTATCGCGCGTCCACGCGGTGGGCTTTTGTTTTGCCTATTTTCGCAGTTAGATGCTGGTTTTCTGTAATACCAGCAAACGTAAACTATCGTTTACGTTTGAGCGGCCCCGTGTGCTAGCGGCTCTGCCCGCGATCCCGCTGCGGGACATTCCCGCGCCGGGCGTTAGACGCCCTTGCAGCATCCCGCGCTTCGCTCGCCAGCGTCACGGGACTCATGTCCTTCTCCAAGGCCGCCAAATCGCGTTTGAGCGCCCTTGTCGTCATCCGCGCACTTCTCGGCGCGAGCTTTCTGGCGAGGTCTTCAATTGCCACCTCAAGCCGTCCAACCGCTCCTCTGATTCCCTCAACGACCTGCTCAACTCGTCCTCGGAGTCCATCGCATCGAGCAGCGATTTCATCGAGGATTCCGCGCTTCTCAAAGCGGCCCGCGTGGTCGAACTGGTCAGCGAGGGAAGCGATGGCTTCCAGCTCCTCAACGTCCTCCTCAAGCCGTCCCGCCGCTTGCCGAACCGACTCCAATCGCCGCTGCTCGCGCTGCAGGTTGTCGCCCACCTCGTTGCGAAGCTCGATTTTCTCGCCGATTTCGCCGTCCAAGCGGTCGAGTTCGGCCATTTTTTCCGCGATTCGGCGGTCGATTTCCGCAGCTTGCGCCTGCTTTTCATCGACCTTGGCGGTCACGGCACCCAATTTGACATGGTTCTCAACCCTAAGCTGCTCGAGACCGTCCAGCTCGCGCTTGGCAGTTATCGCCACGTGCTTCGCCTTGTCCCTCGCACCCTCAAGGGTCTCTATCTCGGACTTGAGCGCTCGCGTGGTGCCGACCTGCGCCTTGTACGCATCAAGGCTCCTGTAGCCCTTCGCGCGAAGCTCGTGGCGCAGGGGGCGCTCGTACCCGTAGGGCTTCGCGACCTGCTCCCAGAAGTCCTCCTGAAGCCTGCTCATGGTTCCCTGGGCCGTTACCTCCCACTTGCCATCCGCGTTCTTGCGGCGCTTGTCGGGCGCGAACAGCTCCTTGGCGCACAGGCGATCGTGGCCGTCCTCGCCGCGGATGACTGGGGCAATCCAGATGTGCGCGTGCGGCGTGCCCTCGTCCAAATGAATCTGGGCGGCGAGCAGGTTCTCGTATCCGTACCGCGCCCCGAACCACTGAACCGACCTATCCAGAAACTCCCTCGCGTCCTTCTCGTCCAAGGCATCGTTGCTTGAGACGATGAACCCCATCGCGCGGACTTGGT
>CALIOA010000069.1:0-1069 GCA_938045065.1 uncultured Collinsella sp. | reverse complement strand
TTTTCACCTTTCCTTCACAGTACTATACGCTATCGGTCACTGGGTAGTATTTAGGGTTGGAGGGTGGTCCCCCCATGTTCCGACCAGGTTTCACGTGTCTGGCCGTACTCTGGATCCTGCGCAGCTGTCAGAATTTTTACTTACGTGACTCTCACACTCTTCGGTTGGCCTTCCCATGCCATTCTGTTAACTCTTCCAGTCTTAAAAGCAGTCCGTACCCCGAAAGGATTTCTCCTCTCGGTTTGCCCTCTTCCGCGTTCGCTCGCCACTACTTACGGAATCTCGTTTGATGTCTCTTCCTCGCCCTACTTAGATGTTTCAGTTCAGGCGGTTCCCTTCCAATACCTATGGATTCAGTATTGGATAATGGAGTATGAACTCCATTGGGTTGCCCCATTCAGATATCTCCGGATCAATGGATGTTTGCTCCTCCCCGAAGCTTTTCGCAGCTTACCACGTCTTTCATCGGCTCCCAGTGCCAAGGCATTCACCTTGCGCCCTTTTTAGCTTGACCGTTTTCTCAATTGATTCTCCATTTGCCAACAAGATTTTTTACCGCTTGGTGAAATTGTTCCCTAACTTTATCAGTTAGCTAATTAATTTTACTTGGGGATCTTCGTCTATCACTAGACTCTGATCAAAATCTTATTTCGCAGTTCTATATTCAGTTTTCAAGGTACATGTCGTAAGACTTTGTGGGTTCCCCCATCACTAGGTGAACCCCGTGGTGGGCTGAAATGGACTCGAACCATCGACCTCTCGGTTATCAGCCGAGTGCTCTAACCAGCTGAGCTATCAGCCCAAATGGTGGAGATAAAGGGATTCGAACCCTTGACCCCCTGCTTGCAAAGCAGGTGCTCTCCCAACTGAGCTATACCCCCACGCCATCGCGATCGGGTGTCGCTTCTTCGTCTTACCTGAGGTTTCCTTTTGCAAGGCCCTCAAAATTGAACAATAACTGAAACTTGCTTTAACCTGTCCGAAACATCTAGACCTGCTAGATCTTTCGTCTGACTCCCTAGAAAGGAGGTGATCCAGCCGCACCTTCCGATACGGCTACCTTGTTACG
>CALIOA010000068.1:0-179756 GCA_938045065.1 uncultured Collinsella sp. | reverse complement strand
TCACGAGCGGGGGCTCCTGTCTTTTTAGCGCCCTCGGATTGGGTCATAGTGTCTGTCCGCGCCAAAACATCGGCGTTGCCGGGCCGGCACTTGGGGACGTTCCTTTTCTGCCGGCACCTGGGGACACTCCTTAGCCGTTGGGGGCGTTCTTAAACGACTAGTCTGGGCGGCGGCCGTGTGCTGCTGTCCGCGTGGCGGCGTATAATCGGCGGCAGATGACTTGAACGTTAGGAAACCATGACCGATAGCATGCAGCAGATGGCGCTCGACACGCTCGGCGCCTATTTTGGCTACACCTCGTTTCGCCCGGGACAGGACCGCATGGTCGATGCGATCCTTGCCGGTCGTGATGCGCTGGGTGTTATGCCCACGGGCGCCGGCAAGTCCATTTGCTACCAGGTGCCCGCGCTCATGCTGCCCGGCATCACCTTTGTGGTGAGTCCGCTGCTGTCGCTTATGGAGGACCAGACCCGTGCGTTGCTCGCGGCGGGTGCGCGACCCAGCTATCTCAACTCCAGCCTTACTCCGGCCCAGCAAAACACCGTGCTCAAGCGGGCGCGCGAGGGCCGCTACCAGCTTATGTACGTGGCGCCCGAGCGCTTGCTCGAGCCGCGTTTTTTGGCCTTTGCGCGGGAGGCCGCGGCGGACGGCGGCATTGGCGTGCCGCTCGTGGCCATTGA
The DNA here is from genome assembly GCA_938045065.1 of uncultured Collinsella sp. GTDB lineage: Bacteria > Actinomycetota > Coriobacteriia > Coriobacteriales > Coriobacteriaceae > Collinsella. Next base: position 179,076 of record CALIOA010000068.1, on the reverse strand, counting down.
CGAGGCCCACTGCGTGAGCCAATGGGGCCAGGATTTCCGCCCCGCCTATCTGCAGATTCGTGAGTTCATCGATTCCCTGCCACAGCGCCCCATCGTGGCGGCGTTTACCGCTACGGCGACCGAGCGCGTGCGCGCGGATATTCAGCAGATGCTCGGCCTGCAAAACCCCGCGACGGTGGTGACGGGCTTCGATCGCAAGAACCTCTACTTTGGCTGCGAGGAGATGGGCGACAAGGCCAAGGCCGCGTGGGTGCGTGACTACGTGATCGCGCATTCGAGCGAGAGCGGCATCGTGTATTGCTCGACCCGCAAGACGGTCGATGCGCTGGCAGGCGAGCTTGCCGAGGCACTGGGCCCCAGCGGCATTCGCGTTGGCCGCTACCATGCCGGCATGGGCAACGACGCCCGCCGGCAAAGCCAGCGCGCCTTTATCGACGACGATATCCAGGTGATGGTTGCCACCAACGCCTTTGGTATGGGCATCGACAAGCCCAACGTGCGCTACGTGATCCACAACAACGTGCCCGAGAGCATCGAGGCCTACTACCAGGAGGCGGGTCGAGCCGGCCGCGATGGCGACCCGGCCAGCTGCCACCTGCTGTGGAACGGCAACGATTTTCGCATGCGTCGCTTTCTGATCGACCGCGGCGATGCTGCCGATGAGGCGCTCGACGACGAGCAGCGCGCATGGGCGCTCCAGAACCGCTACCGCCTGCTCAGCCAGATGGAGGGCTACTGCAATACTACCGGCTGCCTGCGCGAATACATGCTGCGCTACTTTGGCGACGAGGCCGCGGCCGAGCATGCTGCTGCGGCTGGTGCGGGCGCCACCGCCACGGATGACGCCGAGGGCTGCGGCAACTGCAGCAACTGCCTCACGCAGTTCGAGGTCGAGGACGTCACCGATATGGCCCGCGCCGCCGTGCGCTACGTGGCCGCGCGACCCATGCGCTTTGGCAAGTCGCTGATCGCCGACGTGCTCCACGGCGGCAACACCGAGCGCATTCGCCAGATGCATCTGGACGAGGACCGCGGCTACGGCGAGCTGTCGAGCGAATCGGTCGGGCGCATCAAGGACATCATCGGCCAGCTGTGCGGCCGCGGTTATCTGGCCACCTCGCAGGGGCAGTACCCGGTCGTGGGGCTGGGTCCGCGTGCCGTCGAGGTCGAGGATGAGGCGTTTGCCTTTACCGTTAAGCGTCGCGCGTCCAAGCGCAAGGCCTCGGCCCGCGCCCGCCGCGCCGTCGATCTGCTGCGCGAGGAGGCCGAGCTGGATCAGCGCCCGCGTGTTGGCGACGATGCCGAGCTGTTCGAGCGCCTGCGTGCCCTCCGCAAGGAGATCTCGACGGAGCTGGAGATGGCGCCGTACATGGTCTTTTCCGACAAGGCCCTGCGCGGCCTGTGCCGCCTACGCCCACAGACGCGCGACGAGCTTATCCAGGTCAACGGCATCGGCGAGAAAAAGGCCGACGCCTTTGGCGAGCAGTTTATGGCGGCGATTGAAGAGTTTGAGTCCGAGCATGCACGGAATGGAGCATAACGATGGCATCCGATGATAAAACCGAGCGCACTGAGGTGTCCGCTGTGCCGCTGTACCAGCAGGTTATGGACGACCTAAAGGGCGAGATCGCGCGTGGCGTGTACGCATCCGGCTCGCGCATTCCTTCCGAGATGGAGCTCGCGAAGTACTACGGCGTGGGACGCATCACCGTGCGCCGCGCCATCGAGGAGCTGTCGCGCGCGGGGTATCTCAACCGCCAGCAGGGGAGGGGCACGTTCGTGTGCGCGCCCAAGCTCAAGCGCAAGATTGTCCAGAAGGGTGATGTTCAGAGCTTTTCCGAGGGTTGCGCTGCCAACGACATGGTGCCGGGTGCGCGCCTGGTATCGCGCACGGTGGTTGCGGCGACGCGCGAGGACGCGGCGTTCTTTGGCGTAGAGCCCGGCTGCGAGCTTATCGTGGTCGAGCGCGTGCGCACGGCCGACGGCATCCCCGTCATGCTCGAGAACAACGCCTTTGTGCTGGCTGACCATCCCTATCTGCAGACACTTGCCGATAAGGACCTCACCGATAACTCGATCTTTGCGCTCGTTGCCGAGCATTCGGGCCGCGCGCCGCTCAAGTCCGACCCTTGCACCGTGGAGATTGCGCTTGCCGATGCTCAGGCGGCCCCGCTGTTGGAGGTGCCGGTCGGCGAGCCGCTCTTCTATATGGAGGCGTACTTTACCGATGCGGACGAGCGGCCCTTGCTGCTCGGACGCCAAAAGATCGTGGGCTCGCGCTACGTGTTCGACATCTAACGTCCATAGATAGAACAACATAGAACAAGTTTGGTGAAATGACTTCACGAGCGTCGTCGTGCGTGCTATAAATAGGACAATATAGAACGACCGCAGGTATGAGCTGTCGTCGTTCAAAACCGCCACACAAGGAGGGGCATCACCATGAACGCACACGATCTGGTTCAGGAAATTATCGAGCGTAAGGGCAAGATTGAGAATGTCTTTTGGATCGCTTGTGGCGGTTCGATGATCGACCTGATGCCGGCCAACGAGCTGCTCAAGCGCGAGGCCACCACGTTTACCTCGACGGTCTACACGGCACGCGAGTTTTGCCTGATGGCCCCCAAGAGTCTTGGCGAGAAGTCGCTCGTCATCGCCTGCAGCCACAGCGGCAACACGCAAGAGGTCGTCGACGGCTGCGAGATGGCGCTGGCCGCCGGTGCCGAGGTCATTGCCCTCACCGACTGCGAGGGCTCAAAGATCGACAACGGCAAGTGGACCACCTGGGTCTATCCGTGGGGCGAGGGCGTGTCGCAGGCTGAGGTGCCGCAGGGCATCGGCGCTCTGATCGCCGCCGAGTTGCTCGACCAGCAGGAAGGCTACGAGTCGCTCGCCGACATGTATGAGGGCCTCAAGCAGATGGATGCGCTGCTGCCCGCCGCCCGTGAGAAGGTCAACGCCGAGCTGGGCGCCCGCTTTGCCGAGCTCTGCCAGCAGCACAAGTTCTTCTATATCCTGGGCTCCGGCCCCAACTTTAGCCAGACCTATGCCATGGCGATCTGCTCGCTCATGGAGATGCAGTGGCAGCACTGCTGCTACATCCACTCCGGCGAGTACTTCCATGGCCCGTTCGAAGCCACCGAGCCCGGCGTGTTCTACTTTGTGCAGCTCGGATCGGGCGAGTGCCGCCCCATGGAGGAGCGCGCTCTTGCGTTCCTCAACACGCACACCGATACCGTCATGGTGCTCGATGCGCTCGAGTACGGCGTGGGTGAAGTGCCTGCCAGCGTGCGTTCGTACCTGGAGCCGATCTTCTTCTACGCGATGAGCTGCGAGCTGCGTGCTGCCCGCGGCAAGGTGTTTGACCACAGCCCCGAGGTGCGTCGCTACATGGGCATCGAGCAGTACTAGGTACCGGGAATAACCTCTCACGACGGGGCTTCCGCCAAGTGCGGGCCCCGTTTTGCTTTGCCAAGAAAGAAATGGGGATTGAACATGCGCGTGCTTGATTTGACTCACACTATTAGGGAAGACATGCCGGTATTTCCCGGAGCCGATACACCCAAGCTGCTGCCGGCGAGCACCTACGAGCACGACGGATTTAAAGAGACGCTCATGCAGATGTACACCCATACGGGGACGCATATGGATCCACCGGCGCATCTGTTTGCCGACCGCAAGACGCTCGATGCGTTTCCGGCAAGCCAGTTTATAGGCAGGGCATTGGTTGTCGATTGCCGCATGCTCGCCGAGGGTGAGGCCATTACTGTGGAGCAGCTCCGTCCCTATGGCGATAAGGTGACCCAAGCCGAGTTTTTGCTGTTCAACTTGGGTTGGGATAAGCGTTGGGGAACCGAGGCGTACTTTGGCGACTATCCTTGCGTGGACGATGAGGTGTTGGACCTGATCATCGACGGCGGCTACAAGGGCATCGGCTTTGATGTAATTGGACTCGACCCCATCGCGGACGAAAACCTGACGCGCCACAAGAAGTTGTTCCGCGCATGCGATATCGTCAACATCGAGAATCTTAAGGACTTGGACTGTTGCGGCGACGATCTGTTCTGGTTTAGCTGCGCACCGCTCAAAATCGAGGATTGCGACGGCTCGCCCATTCGCGCAATCGCGTGGTTTGAGGATTAAAGCGCCCTGTTCCATCTGTCGAAGAACATTCACCTTCGATTCGCAAGCGTGCCGTGTGAGTCAAAAAGCGGGCCGCGCCGGGGATTTCCGGCGCGGCCCGCTTAGTATCGCGCATAGATTCGCAAGGTTGCGGTAGCCAGCGGCCTACTTTGCGTCGTAGGCCTCGGCGTCCCACCAGTCGAGCTGGGCGATGTTGTCGCGGATGTGCTGGCAGCTCTTGTGGAAGCCCTCGAGCTCGTGCTCGGACAGGTCCAGCGTGTAGACCTCCTCGACGCCCTCGGCACCGATCACGCACGGCAGGGAGGTGAAGATGCCCTCCTCGCCATACTGGCCGGTCATGAGCGTGGAGGCGGAAAGCACGGCGTGCTCGTTATGCAGCACGGCGGCGCAAACGCGCGCGGCGGAGTTGGCGACGGCGTACTCGGTGCACTGTTTGCCCTGGTAGGTTACGTAGCCGCCCTTGCGCGCGAGCTCCTCGACCTCCATGTGGTCAAAGGCGTACTTGTCGGGGTTCTCGGCCTGAAGCTCGTTAAGGCTCTTGCCGGCGATGGTTGCGGCCTTAAAGGCGGCCAACTGGCTAAAGCCGTGCTCGCCGATCATGTAGGCGTCGATGGACTTGGGGCTCACGCCGACCTTCTTGGAGATCTCGGTGCGCAGGCGGGCGGAGTCCAGGCCGCAGCCCGAGCCGATGATCTTCTTGGGATCGTAGCCGGTCAGGTGCCACAGCTCGGTGCACACGACGTCGCAGGGGTTGGAGATGCTCACGAAGATGCCGTCAAAGCCGGCGTCGACGATGCGCTTGGCAAAGGTGCGGGCGGCGTCGGTGGTAAAGAACAGCTCGCCGTCGCGGTTGCCGGCGGCCAGCGCGACCTTGCCGGCGGCGTTGACGATGACGTCGCAGCAGGCAAGCTCCTCGTAGTGGTCGTAGCAGTTGACGATCTTGGTGTTGTACGGGACAAACGAAAGGGAGTCGCGCAGGTCCTGGACCTCGGACGTCACCTTGGCCTCGTTGATATCGCACAGGTACAGCTCATCGGCAATGCCCTGCATGAGCAGACTGTTGGCAACATGTGCTCCTACGTGGCCCTGGCCGACCACACCGATCTTACGCGTTTGGTACATATATGTATCCTTTCGGCCGAGTTTTTCGCGTCGAACCATTGTAGCGTCCTGCTGCCACTTTGCTAGGCTAAAGCGCCATAGATTTTTGGGCATGCCTTAATCTCTACTTTTGGAGTGATTTGGGCCGCTGACGGCATCGCCGGGCGATGTACTCGCGCGGATGGGGCCGGTCGTTGTACCATAACTGCAACTGACTCGTAAGGAGCATTCATGCCCATTCGCATCCCCGACGCCCTCCCTGCCGCCGCGCAGCTCGAGAGCGAGAACATCTTTGTCATGACCGAGTACCGCGCGCTGCACCAGGACATCCGTCCGCTGCGCGTGCTCATCCTCAACCTCATGCCCACCAAAATCGCTACCGAGACGCAGATCATGCGCAAGCTCTCCAACACGCCGCTGCAGGTGGAGGTGGACCTGCTGCGCACGAAAACGCACGAGGCCACGCACGTGAGCGCCGGCCACCTGGAGACGTTCTACCGCACGTTCGACGACATCCGCGACATCCACTACGACGGCCTGATCATCACGGGCGCGCCGGTGGAGCAGATGCCGTTCGAGGAGGTCGACTACTGGCCCGAGCTCTGCCAGATCATGGATTGGTCCACCACGCACGTGCACTCTACGCTGCACATTTGTTGGGGCGCGCAGGCCGGCCTGTACCATCATTACGGCATCCAGAAGTACGACCTGCCGGCAAAGGCGAGCGGCGTGTTCGAGCATTATCTGGTGAAGCCGCAAAGCCCGCTGGTCCGCGGCTTTGACGACCGCTTCTATGCCGTACATTCGCGCAACACCGACGTGCGCCGCGAGGACGTGGAGGCCGAGCCGCAGCTTGAGGTCGTGGCCGTGTCCGACGAGGTGGGCCTGTACATCGTCAAGTCGACCGACAGCCGTCGCTTCTTTGTCTTTGGTCACCCCGAGTACGATACCGACACGCTGCGCCTGGAGTACGAGCGCGACGTGAAGCGCGGCCTCAACCCTCAGGTGCCGGCGCATTACTTCCCGGGCGACGACCCCTCCGCCGATCCGCGCAACGTCTGGCGCAGCCAAGCTCAGCTGTTCTACACCAACTGGCTCAACTACTACGTCTACCAGACCACGCCCTACGACCTGGCCCGCGCCGGCGAGGAGCACTAGGCTGCGATGGTACTGCTGTAGCCGTGGCTGATATGGCGGCGATTAGGCGCTGATGATGTGGGGTAGCGGCAGGTCGTGAGCGTCGGTGGGAACGCGGTCGACGTGCTGCTCGTCAAAGGCGATGCCGATGATTTGGCATGCGGGCGAGAGCATAGGCAGGTAGCGGTCGTAACAACCGCCGCCGTAGCCCAGGCGCGCGCCGGTTTGGTCGAAGGCCACGAGCGGCACGACGATCATGTCGAGAGCTTCGGCAGGCATGATGGGGAAGCGGTCGCTGTCGATGTCCGTGGCCGCGAAGGCCCGCGCGGGGTGGGCGATAAACGGGGCCGCGGACGCATCGTCGGCGGCAACTGCTCGCATGCACATGCGCTGGCCACAAGCTGCGGCATCAATTGCCGAGAACATGCACGGATAGGCTACGCGCCAGCCGCGCGCGGCGGCCGCAGCGGCAAACGCGGCAGGGTCTGCCTCGGAGCCCATTACGGCATAGACTGCAACGGTGTGCGGGGCTGCGGGATCCGAGCTGCCCAGCAACTCAACAAGCCGCGCACAGATAACGGCAGACTTCGCCGCCCGCAAGTCCAAATCAAGAGCATCGCGCCGAGCAATCACTGCCCGCCGCAACTCAGCCTTATCCATCCCAGCTCCCTCTCCCAAACCTACCAAAAAGGGACAGGTTTATTTTGGCAGGTTTTATCTGGGCAAACACCCAAACCACCACACAAATCATCGCAAAGGGGGCAGCTCATGGACACCTTCGTGGGTTTTGACGAAGAGCAGGTGTTCGCGGCGGTTTGTCTCGATCTGTAACAGTTACTCGGCAAAATCGGACCTAGATGTTACAGATTGAGACAAAGGGCCGGCGTCATCCGGAAACGTCTCGACCTGTAACATCTGGAGCCGATATTGCCGTCTAGATGTGACAGATTGAGACAAACCGCCGCGGTGGGCTGTGCCGCCCCGCTCAAGCCGCAGAAAAAAGGTAGATTTTCGGGCATGTCCCAAAAATCTACCTTGGTGCCTTAGCCCAGCAGGTCGATGACGTTAAAGCCGGCGTTGCTCTTGGCGATGACGTCTCGGCCGCCAAAGACGCAGGTGGGCGACTCGGCTGCGATGCGCGTCACGTCGGTGCCGAGCGAGCGCAGCTCACCGGGCGTGGCGGCGAGCATCTGGGCGCGGCGCTCCTCGCGTGCGTGCGGATCGAGCCCGGCCAGGTAGGTCGTGTTGCGGCGCTTGGTGAGCGCGTACGGCTTCACCGGTGCGTCCATACCGCTCACGCAGCTCACGATAAAGCCCTCAAAGGCGGCTTCGTCGGGCTCAAAGCTGCCGAGCCATTCGCCTGCGCGCGCCACACGCTCAATCGAGGGGTCGATTGCCGGGTCGCGGTAGGTGTAGAACGCCGTCTGACGCTCGCCTGCCGCACGGAATCCGCAGCCGTACGCGCCGCCCTTAACGCGGATTTCGTTCCACAGATAGTCGTAGGAGAGCGCGTTGGCGGCAACCGCCCAAGCGCCTGTCACGTCGATGCCCAGGCGACGCGGGTCACACGCGCTCGCCGCAAAGCAGATGTCGCTGGGGATGATAAAAGCCTCGTGGCGGTCGCACGGCGTCGGCACCACGAGCGCGTCGCGGCCGGCATCGGCGCCGTCGCCAGCGCCCAGCCCCAGATCGCCCGCGGCGGCCCAGTACGCGTTAAAGTCCTCATCGCTGCCGGTAAAGCTCGCCAGGCAGCCATCGGCCACAAAGATGCGGCCTGCCAGCTCGGCAAGCTTGGCGCGCAGGTCATCCAGGCGCTCGTCAAAGTGGTCGAGCAGATCGCGCAGGAACAGGTAGAAGTCCACGCCCGAAAGCTGCTCGCGCACCACGGCCGAAGGCGAACTGTAGCTCATAGCGCGACCGAGCGCCGCCGAGTGTCCGTTGTTGATAAAGCCCTGCTCAAGCCCAATGCGAATCTGCGTGAGCACGTCGCGCACGCGGTCGGCGTCGGCATCGAGCAAAAGCGTGCTCGACCACACCTCGTGCGGCAGGCTTGCCAGCGCATCGATCTTCTCGGACAGGGCGCCGGCGCTTACCAGCAGGTAGGGGCGCACACCGTCCACGTCGGGCTGGGTCATGACCTCGGTCGTAAAGCTCAAAAAGCCAAGCTTGCCGGCGAGCAAGTTGTCGAGCTCCTCGGCCGAGTGCTCGCTCGTGGGCAGCTGCTTGAGCAGGCGGCAGAGCAGCGTTACATAGGGCAGGTCCTCAAACGCGACGCAGCTCAGGTCGAAATACTGCATGGCGTAGGCCAGGCGGTTGGTGGGGATGCCGTGGCGCAGGCAGGGGATGGGCGCAGTCGTGTCCACAACGAGCGGCGGCTCGGGGCGCGCCTCGCCAATATCGGATACACGCAGGCGCGGCAGCGTGGCCTTGTCCTCGGGCGTGTCCTCGGCTTCCTGCGCGGCACGCAGCACGGCCGTGCGCTCGACCACGTTGGCCAGCTCGGCATCGGTCATGGCATCGCGCTTGGCTGCCAGCTCGGCGGCCTCGGCACCCTCCGAACCCTCGGTGGCATCCACCGGCACCAGCTCGACCAGCGCCATGTGGTCGTTTTCCAGCACCAGCTCGCGCAGCAGGCCCTCAAAGTAGCTGCCGTCCAGCTCGCCGCGCAGCTCCTCGTACACCGGGCCATACTTGAGCGCCAGCGTCGCAGCGTCGTCATCGTAGAGCCAGGTGCTCAGCGCATCACACGCAATGGCCACGCCGTCGGCGATGCCATAGTCGCGCTGGCGCAGGTCGTACTCGTTGCTGCTGATGATGGCCTCCAGGCGCTCGCGCGGAACGCCGTGCTCGCACAGGTCGCGGCAAGCGTCCTGGAATACGCGACGCAGCTCGCGCGCCACGCCGGGCTGCGCATTTTGCAGCATGATGAGCTCGTAGGGCTGCAGGCTCTCGGCCGCGGTATAGCTCACCACGTTGCCGCCCAGTCCGGCGGCAAGAACGGCTTTCTTAACCGGTGCCTCGTTGGAACCTAGCAGTGCCTCGAACAGGATGTCCGCCGCGATCGTGCGCTTGCGGTCGAGCGCGCTGCCCAGCACAAGGCCCAGGCCCACCAAGGCGTTCTCGGGTGTGGTGGCCATCTCGACGCGCTTATACTCGCAGGTCACGGGCGCCTGCACGCCCAGTGGATTGGGTGCCAGCGTGGACGGGTCCTCGCCGGCGGCAACGGCTGCGTCCATGCGGCGGCTTGCGGCGCTCGGCTGCGACAGGTAGCGCTCGTTCAAAAAGGATAACGCGCGGTCTACGTCCAGGTCGCCGTAGAGCGTGATGTAGGAGTTGGAAGGATTGTAGTGGCGCGCGTGCGTGTCCAGGAACTGCTCGTAGGTGAGCGTGGGAATCGCGCGCGGGTCGCCACCGCTCTCGTGCGCATAGGCGGTGTCGGGATAGAGCGCAGCGTTGACGGCGTCGTCCAGCACGCTCATGGGGTCGGACAGCGCGCCCTTCATCTCGTTGAACACCACGCCGTTATAGCGCAGCGTGCCCTCGCGCAGGCTCGCGGAGCTGTCGCCGTCCTCGCCCTCGGCGCCCTCCGGCAGGTCCAGCTCGTAATGCCAGCCCTCCTGCTCAAAAATGGTGGGTTTGGTATAGATGGCCGGGTTGAACACCGCGTCCAGGTACACGTCCATCAGGTTGTACAGGTCCTGCTCGTTGGTGGTGGCAACGGGGTAGATGGTCTTGTCGGGGTAGGTCATGGCGTTGAGGAACGTCTGCATGGAGCTCTTGATCAGGTCCACGAACGGTTCCTTGACGGGGAACTTGGCCGATCCGCACAGCACCGAGTGCTCAAGAATATGGAACACGCCGGTGGAATCGGCCGGCGGCGTCTTAAATCCAATGGCAAAGGCCTTGTTTTCGTCGTCGCACGCGAGGTACAGCAGGCGAGCGCCCGAGGCAGTGTGTCGCAGCACGTAAGCGTCCGAGTCGAGCTCGGGCACGGTCTCGCGGCGCCCGACGGCAAAGCCGTGGCAGGTAGTGCCGGGCACCAGCAGTGTAGCGGCCGCGGCGCGCGGGTCGGTTGAGGTGGTGGGCATATGCAGTCTCCTTTGACGCCCCAACGGGGGCGAATCGAGTCGAATCCTCGAGAGTATACCCATATGGGGCCGCGACCCTGCGGCGAACTGGAGACGATGCAGCCGGATTGGGCATAGGTCCCGCGTGCCCGCCGCACGAGCGTGGAAAATTGGACACTCGCCAAACGAGAGTGGATATTCGGACGGACGAGCGAGGATTTCCGGATACCTATCGAACGAGAGTGGATATTTGGACGGAATTTGCCGCAAAAGCCCCAAAAACCGTCCAAATATCCACTCTCGATATCCGACCGTCCGAAAATCCTCGCTCGTCCATCACTTGCGTATCTCTCGTCTCTCATTCGTCTCTAATATGAGAGATGACAGGAAGATGAGAGAAAAATATGAGAGATAACTGAGCAGCAAAGAGACAGGCAATCATGGTATTGTCTCAATACCGATTGTTCTACCAGCAAAAATATGTATAGATGAAGCAAATGGTAGACATTCCATCTCTATCTATCTCTTATCTCTAAGCCGAGAGATAGAGAGATAAATGAGAGATAATTACGAGAGATAACTGAGAGACGAGGGAAATCTATCCGCGGCATTCTCCGCAGGACCGAGCGAAAGGACGTGCAGATGAACGAAAACGAGCTGACCGGTCTGCTTGAGTCTTTAAGGCGTATGGGCTCGGATGATCTTAACGTCGAAGCGAAGGAGAGCGCCACGACGCTTTCCCGCGACGTGTGGGAAACGGTGAGCGCATTCGCGAACACTGCCGGCGGAACCATCGTGCTCGGAGTGAGTGAGCGCGCAGGTTTTGTCCCGGTTGAGAACTTCGAGACCGAGAAAGTGCTCAACCAATTCGTGGCGGGCATGGGCGATGCCGGCGGTCGCGGAAAGCTGGCCAATCCGCCCAAATACACCATTGAGCGCGTGGAGCTCCAGGGCACCGTGGTTCTGGTCATTACGATTGAGGAGCTCGATCCGTCGAGCAAGCCCTGCTATGTCATAGAGCGGGGCGCCCAGGGCGGCAGCTACAAGCGCATCGATGACAAAGATGTGCCGCTTTCATCGACTGAGGTGCTCGCATTGGCGTCATACGGTCGAGCGACTCCGAGCGATCGCGACGCGGTGGCGGGTGCGGGCGCGGACAATCTCGACGAGACGCTGGTCGACCGTACGATAGATCGGGCTTTCTCGTTGACGCCCCGGGCAATGCGCGGCGCGCCGGACAAACAAACGAAGCTGGAGCGCCTAAATATCCTTGATTCCCAGGGCAATGTCACCAAGGCTGGACTCCTAGTTGTGGGCACCTACCCTCAGCAGTTCTATCCCAAGCTCTTCATTGACGTGGCTGTCCATGCGGGAACTCAGAAGGGCATGGCGGGGTCGCTGAGGTTCATGGACCGCACAATCTGTGAGGGAACGTTGGGCGAGATGATCTCGGATGCCGTCGCAGCCGTCGCCAAGAATTTGCGGCGAACCTCGACCGTCCAAGGCGTCTCGCGTGTCGACTCGCTTGAGATTCCCGAGGAGGTTCTGCGCGAGGCAATCGCCAACGCCGTAATCCATCGAGAATACGGGGATCGGTTCTGTGGACAATCGATTGCCGTCGACGTCTTTGACGATCGTGTCGAGGTGACGAATCCTGGCGGCCTTTACGGGGGAAAGACTCGCGAGAACTTGTTTGACGGCAGCTCCCGATGCCGTAACGCGACGCTTGTGAAGCTCATGTCGATTGTCCCGCTGCCGGATGGCGCAGGTTCGCCGGCTGAGGGCAATGGCTCGGGCATCCCGATGATGATCGATGCCATGCGCGCGCATGGTCTGGCCGAGCCCCTGTTCTGCCCGGGATTCGATCGGTTCAAGGTCGTACTTTACCGTTCAAAGATCGAGCCGGTCGATCATGGCGGGGGCTTAATTGTGACGGCACTCAAACACTACGGCGAGCTGGGGACGCGCGAGCTGGCAGAGCGCACAGGGCTCACAATTTCCCAGGTTAGGTCGCGCGTCAACGCGCTCATTGCTCAAGGCGAGCTTGAGCCCACGGCGCCGGCGACGAGCCGCAACCGCAAGTATCGACTGTCGGAGCGCGTGGGATAGATGCGTTAGTGGACGAGGCGACCCAATAATCGACCCTCGATTGGCGTCCATTAAGGTAAAGCGGTTGTTGCCCAATCGACGGTGATGCTAAAGACTCGGCTTACGCCGGCATGGCCCCGAACCCGTCTATCAAGAACAGCCTAAGAACCAGCTTGATGACATTTCCCGGTTTGACTTCTGCCGCGTCAAAGACGTGTCGCTCGGCGAGCTCGCTGCAGTATGCATAGATGTCGCGGATAAGGTCCGCGCCCGAAAGCGTAAACATGTAGCCTGCGTCCGAAAGCGCATTGGGCGCGGCGGGCAACTTGGCCATGTGGCAGAACGTTTGCAGGTCGGGCTCCATAACATTCTGGTAGTCGAGGTGGCCGCTGGCATCCTGTGCGGCAAGCTCCAATTGGCGCACAAAATCTAGCGCCGCCGCTAACACAAAGCTCGGCGTAGGCGCATTGACGTCCTCCGTGCTCGCCACAAGCTTGCCCGCCGCCTGCGTGACAAGCCAAGCGACCTCGCGCTGGCAACGCACGGCCTTGCGCGTAACCGGCTTGATGGACGAAGAAGAAACGCTTCCCTTAGGCGGATTCGAAGCAGCCACAAGACCCTCCCATGAACAATCCGGCCCAACAAGCTCGGATGAAACACGTGCTACATCAGTATACGGGGGAGTGGGGTAGCGGAGTACAAGCGCGCCAACGGCAAACCGAGAGCATCAACGATGTGCCGATCGCGGAATGAGATCTCGTAATAATTGACTCTCGGCCATATTATTGAGGGGCATGACTCGCGTTCGTATGGTTGTAGGTGCTGGCGATGAACGACATTGACCTTGCTGTTCCGTTGATGGATGGACCAAGCTATGACCGTGCCTGCAGTCTCGTGCCTTCCGAATACGTTGAGGCATGGGAGTGGTTTCTGGGTGAGGAACAGCGCGGCGGCGTTTGGACCAGCCTTCCGCACCACACCAAGGAAGATAGCCCTCAGTATCAGTATCGTTTGAGAATTGGCTCGGACTTCTTTCCCGTAACGCGGGATTCAGGGATCTTCTGGCCGGGCCAGGATCGGGTGAAGCAAGATCCCAATAAGATCTTTGCGCTTTCGGTCCATAACTCTAAAAAGAGCTTCTACACCGATGTGCCTCCGCTCTATTTGGACGATGGTACGTGGGTCATTAAGTACTCGGTTCAAGCGCCGGGTACCGTTGGTTTTCGAGACCAGAATTACAACCGTAAAATGCTCAACTGCATGGAATGTGGCGTTCCAGTCGGAGTCATATTTGCAACCGAGGTGGGCTACAAGGTGCTCGGCCTTGCGTTTGTTGAGCGGTTCGAGCCCGAAAACGGATGGTTTGTTCTGCACGGTCCTGTTCATAAAGGCGGACCGGACCCTCGTTTTGCACCCGACATGAGTTATCTGAAGCACATGCCCGTCGATATTGAGTTTACCGGACAGGGTACGACCGACGACGAAAAGGTCCGCTATGCGTTAAGGCGCGAGCGATTGGGGCAGCAATGGTTCCGCAAACAGCTCGTTGCCGCCTATGATGGCCGTTGCGCGGTGTCGGACTGCGGCGTCAGCGAAGCTCTGGAGGCTGCACATATCGAGAATTACTCGGGACCCAAATCGCAGGTTGCCAGCAACGGCATTCTGCTTCGGCGCGATCTTCATTCCCTATTTGATGCTCACCTGATTTCGTTTGAGCCTGTTTGCGGCGAATATCGGCTGTGCGGATCGTACCTGCTGGATAAGACCGACTACGCTTCCTTTGCGGGTGCGACGCTAAGGCAGCCGAATGAGCGTCAGTGGCGACCCGATACGGTGTTTCTTGAGGCCCATCGCATTGAGTTCGATCGCTCGGAAAAGAAGCGTGAAAAGGCGGGGCTTCTGCCGTATTAGCGTATTTGGCTTTGGCATTCTTTGACGATCGTGTTGTTTGATCGGATCGCGTGGCGATGCAATCTCGCGCCCGCCCGCCGGTGCATGCTCTTCCTGATTTGTATAGCGAGAAGGGGCATGTATGAGCTGGCGAGGCGATATTGCGATGGGGAAGTACGGAAAACTGCCGTGTGCCCTTATCGACAACAATATGTTTCCGGGCGTAGAAGTTGATTGCGGGTCGTTTGTCGTCGCCTGCCCTTGCTGCGGCTCGCAAATACCGTGTCTCGACATTCGGTTCATCGATGCACGTGACAGGTTCAGCGACGAAGTGAGGAAACGTACGGGCGTTCATATGCCGGTGTATCCGGAGAAATGCCCTGTTTGTGGCCTCGATATCGTGTACGACGCCGGCGACGAGGAATAGGTGATGCGGAGGAGTTGGCTGTGAGTGTCTTTTGCCTCTACAAATAAATCCCCTCACCGAGTTGCTTGTGGAACTCGGCGTGATGGTCGCGTGCCCAGGTAAAGAGCGCCTGGTCAAAATTGGTACGCGTGGCCGGGACGCCAAAGACGCCGGCAACTTCGACGCGTATAAACTCCAGTGCCGGCAGCTTGTTGATGGCAGTGAGGGCAAACGGGGACGAGGGCTCCTCGAACAGATAGCGACTGCCTTGCAGCGCGTCGCAACTGGTGCACGTGTTGCCGAGCGACGGGGCTTTGGAGGCTCGCGCGCCTACGGGCTTGTAGCCGCAGCGCTTATGAAGGTAGTCGCGGATCTCGCCCGGCACGCAGCCAAGAGCGGGCACGATGGCGAGTGCGTTGGCGTTGGCCGTGTCGATGGCAATGTGCCCGGATTCGTTGGGCGCGTGCGCGATGGCGACGCTCTCGTCGTTATCGGTTCGATAGGGAATGCCGAAGGCCGCGACCGAGGTCTCTTTGTGACACTTCCAGCACTCGCGCTTGCCCAGTACTAGATATATATACGGCGCTGAGGGGTCGGATCGGTCAACACCGGGCAGCCACTCGGCAAAGGGCTCGGGGTTGACGCCGCTGGGTACATACCAGATCTTCTTGGTCCGGTCCCATTTGGCGCCCAGCGCCTTGGCTTCTTCTTTGTGCGAAAAGGGGACATCGAGCTCGGTGCGCATGGCGGCTCCTTGGTGCTGCAGGTGCAAGTGGCTCAAGGATACCGCAGGGCGCAGACATCGCGGCGTTTTGCTGAGAAGTTGCGGTGCGGACTGATTGGTTATGCCGATGGATGGATCGGCAAGTAGATGGTCGGCTTTTGGCTAGTTGGGCGGTTGGAACTGCCGGCGGATTTAGCGACATAAAACAAAACAGCCCAGAGGACATAGCCTCTGAGCTGCGAACATTTGGTGGGCGTTAGAAGATTTGAACTTCTGACCTCTTCCGTGTCAGGGAAGCGCTCTCCCCCTGAGCTAAACGCCCGATCAAGGGTGCGCAAGCGCGCAAGGGATAATATAACGGAGCCTGAACTCGGTGGCAAGAACATTTTTAAAAATCGCTTACATTGTGGAATTCGGGGGCTTTGTCATATCCATCTCAAAAGTGCCTGCTGCCGCGATTTGGCTGTCGCATAATGCAAGGCCATTGCGGTATCGAGCTATGGAAAGACGCCTGCGGAATTGTCCTACCGATAAGCGGACAAGCCTCCAGCTGGTGCCTTCGCCGTGGTAAGGTAAGCCGAATTGTTTCCAGGCTGTTTCGGGGGAGTGGAATGAGCAAAGAGTGTGTCGAGCAGGTCGAAGGCGCAGGGGCTTCGGTGCCGATGACCGATATATCGAACATTGATGTGCCCGAGGGCACCGACGAGCTCAGCCGCAACACCCGTCGCGCATGGCGCGACCGCCTGAACAGCGCTTCGACGCGCAAGATGATCACGGGCGTCTTGGCTACGCTGGTGGGCGGTTCGTTTTGGGGCTTCTCGGGCACCAGCGCGAGTTTTTTGTTCGATACCTACCATGTCGATACGCTGTGGCTTATGAGCGTGCGTCAGATTCTCGCCGGCCTGCTCTTTATGGCTGTGGTTGTCACGCGCGACCGCGCACGCCTGGTCAAGCTTTGGACGACGCCCGCTGATCGCAAGCAGCTGCTGCTCTTTACCGCTTTTGGCCTGCTGTTCAACCAGTTTTGCTATCTTTCGGCCGTGCGCCTGACGAACGCCGGAACCGCGACGGTGCTCCAGTGCCTGCAGCTCGTTATCATCATGGGCTACGCCTGCGTGACCGATCGCCGTATGCCGCGTACTCGCGAAGTCATCGGCATTGGCCTGGCTCTGGGTGGAACCTTTTTAATCGCCACCGGCGGCGACCCCACCAGCCTGAATATCTCGCCGCTTGGCCTGGCAGCAGGTCTTATGTGTGCGGTCAGCGCCGCGTGTATGGCGGTGATTCCCGCCAAGATCCTGCCCGAATACGGCAGCCCCATCGTCACGGGCTCGGCAATGCTCACGGCGGGCGTGGTCTCGTGCGTCTTCGTGCAGCCCTGGGCGCATATGCCGGCGCTCGACGCTGCCGGCATCGAGGCGCTCGCGGTGTTCGTGGTTATCGGCTCGTTTTTTGCTTACATGCTTTATATGCAGGGCGTTAAGGACATCGGCTCGGTGCGCGCGAGCCTCATCGGAACTGTGGAGCCGGTTTCGGCGACCATCACCAGCGCCGTTATGCTGGGGACGGTGTTTTTGCCGACCGACCTTATCGGCTTTGCCATGATCATCGTGATGATGTTCCTCACGGTGTAGCTGGCGCCTCCGCCAAGACAGAAAAGGTGTTGTGCCGCATTTTCGCCAATTGATGTCCGTGTCTGGAGTTTAGCTGTCGATGCTCAAAATGCCATAAACTAGTAACGTTATGGACTTTTTCATTGCGACTCAATTGCGAGGATTTCTTTATGGCTGGTAATCACTTTAAGGGCAGCGATAGCGGCCGCCCTGCAGTTCCGCCGCGTCCGAACGGGGCTGGTAAGGCCGGCACGCCGGGCGGCGCTGGACAGGGCGGTTCCGGTAAGCGCGTGTCCCCGGGCGAGACGGCGATGTTTACCGCTCTGTACGAGCAGTCTCAAAAGGCAAAAAAGACCGGCCGTGCAAGAGGGAATGTCTTTGCGGGCGGTGCAACCTCCGCGTCGCAGCCGAGCGGAGCTCCTTCGGCACCTGCGAACAGCGCAGGTGCTGCCAACGCCGCGAATGCCGCCGGCAACGTTAATACCGGCAAGGCCGACAACAATACTCCCTCTGCCGGTGGCGCGGGGCTTACGGGTAACCTTGGCACGATCTACACCGGCGCCTCCGAGACTGGCACGTTCGCCCGCCTGGATGATAGCGGTGCCGAGTTTGCGGGCTCGGGTTCCAAGGAAGATTATTACGATTTTGGCTTGAACTACGGTAGTGACGCTTCGTCGAGTTCGACCTCTGACGGTCTGGTCCGTCATCGCCATCGCAAGGGCGAGCGCAAAAAGCGTCATACTGGCGCCATTATTGCCGCTGTAGTCGCGGTGCTTCTCGTTGCGCTTGGCGCAAGCGGCTTGATGCTGCTTAACTCGGCAAAGACCGTAAAGAGCGAAGCGAAGGAGGCTGTCGAGATCGTCGGTGGCCTTAAGGACAAGGTCACGTCGGGCGATTTTTCGACGCTGCCTGACGACGCGAAGAAGATCGATGAGCTCTGTAACAGCATGAAGGCGGAGACCTCGAGCCCGCTGTGGACGGCGGCTTCGTTTATCCCGGTGTATGGCAGCGATATCAATGCGGCCCGCACCATGATTGACGCCCTGTCCGATGTCTCGAGCAATGCGCTGGTTCCCATGGCCGATAACCTTTCGCAGGCTACGCCCGGCAAGCTGTTCCAGGACGGCATGATTAACGTGTCCGCGCTGCAGGCGGTCGCCGATTCGCTTTCCAGCAGCTCGAAGGTGTTCAAGAGCGCCAACGAGAAGGTCCAGGGCATTGGCGATACTCATATTTCCCAGGTGACCGAGCTGGTCGATAAGGCCAAGGACGGCTTTGCCACCCTCAACGGTGCGGTTGACGCGGCGGAGAAGGTCGCCCCCGTCCTTCCCCAGATGCTCGGCGCCAACGGCCAGACGCGTCATTATCTTGTGCTCGCGATGAGCAACGTCGAGATCCGCGCCTGCGGCGGTTTCCCCGGTTCTCGCGGCGTGATGTCGGTGACTGACGGTAAGCTCGAACTGGGCGATTTTGTCAAAGTCGACATGATGAAAGAGCCTTTGAGCCCGCTTCCCATCACCGATGAAGAGGCAAACTTGTTCACGACCGGATGGGGCCTGACCGGATTCAACACGCTCGGATACACGATGGGCGACGTTACGATGACGCCTGATTATCCGCGTGCGGCTCAGCTTGTCAGCGATATGCAGAAGGCCATTGTCGGAGATGACATCGACGGCGTATTTGCAGTCGATCCGGTATTTTTGCAGTATATGCTCGGCGTTGTAGGTGGCACACAGCTTCCTGACGGCACCGTCGTTGATGGAAGCAACGCTGCAAAGGTGCTGCTGCACGATATTTATTGGAATTACCCGGTAGAGGAACAGGACGCCATTTTTGCGGCGGTTGCCGGATCAGCTTTTAACAAGATTGTGGACGAACTGGGCTCCAGCGATATTACTAAGATTGCTGCCGCCATCGAAAAGGGCGCTTCCGAGGGTCGCATCCTCATGTATTCGAGAAATGATGACGAGGAAAAGGCCGCGAAGGCTCTTGGAATATCGGGCGCTCTCCAAACCGATACGTCGGAGGCTCCGATCTTGGGCGTCTATGTGAACAACTACAGCTATTCAAAGATGGATTGGTTCCTCGATAAGCGAGTCACCATCGATTCTTCGGTTGAAAATGCCGATGGCTCGACGACGTATCGAGTGACCACCACGCTCAAGAACACGATGACCCCCCAGGAGAAGGCCGAGATGCCTGGTTATTTCCAGGGCCATAACGGCATTAGCCAGGATATTGACGATGAGGTGCTGAGGCTTTATCTCTATGCTCCTGCGGGAGGCAGCATTTCGGATATTAAGACTTCGGGCTCCGGTTCTATCGAGATGAACGAAGCGACGCACGATGGCTTGAAGGTTGCATGGGGCGGTGTCCACATGCTTCTTGGACAAGACATAAAGGTCGAGTATACGGTCACGACTTCGAAGGACTCTGGGCACAAAGAGCTTAAGGTTCGTACCACGCCAACCGCTCAAACGTTCGAACAGGATAAGTAAGATATGAAGTACTTTGGCACCGACGGCTTTCGCGGCGAGGCCAACGTTGGGCTGACGGTAGAGCACGCTTATAAGATTGGCCGTTTTGTGGGCTGGTATTACGGCGCCAACCGCAGTGCTAAGGCGCGCGTTATCGTGGGCAAGGACACACGTCGCTCGAGTTATATGTTCGAGGCGGCGCTGGTGAGCGGTCTGGTCGCGAGCGGTGCGGACGCCTATATGCTGCACGTGATCCCGACGCCGGGCGTGGCGCATCAGACCGTGGAGGGCTGCTTCGATTGCGGCATCATGATCAGCGCGAGCCACAACCCGTTTTGCGATAACGGCATTAAGCTCGTCAATAGCGACGGTTTTAAGATGGACGAGGACGTACTGGAGCTCATCGAGGACTACATCGATGGCAAGAGCGAAGTTCCGTTGCCCACGGGCAACCACATCGGTGCCACGGTGGACTACATGCAGGGCCGCAACCGCTACATTGCTTCGCTCATTGCAAGTGCGAACTTTTCGCTGCAGGGCGTCAAGATCGGTATCGACTGCGCCAACGGCTCGGCTTCCTCGGTGGCCAAGCCGGTGTTTGACGCGCTCGGTGCCGACGTGCGCGTGATCAACGCCGCGCCCGACGGCTTTAACATCAATGTCGACTGCGGCTCCACGCATATGGAGCGCCTGCAGCGCCACGTGGTGGAACAGGGTCTGGATGTGGGCTTTGCCTACGACGGCGATGCCGACCGCTGCCTGGCCGTGGACGAGCGCGGCCGCGTGGTCGACGGCGACCAGATCCTGTACGTGTGCGGCGTGTACCTGAACAAGCACGGGCGTCTCTCGGGCGGTACCGTGGTACCGACGATCGCCAGCAACTTTGGTCTGGTCAAGTCGCTGGAGCTTGCCGGACTGAGCGCCGTGACCAGCGGCGTGGGCGACCGTCACGTGTATGCCAAGATGCGCGAGGGCGGCTACAGCCTGGGCGGCGAGCAGACGGGCCATACGATCTTTGGCGATATCGAGCGCACGGGCGACGGCATTATGACCTCGCTGCGCGTGATGGAAGTGATTCGTGCCGAGCGCGAGACACTCTCGCAACTCACGGCTCCGTGCAAGCTGCTGCCACAGGCGCAGGTGGCCGTGCACGTGGCGGACAAGGACGCCGCGCTCGAGAACATGGGCGTGCAGAACGCCATCGCCGAGGCCGAGGCTGCGCTGGCAGGCGAGGGCCGCGTGCTCGTGCGCAAGAGCGGAACCGAGTCGGTTATCCGCGTGCTGGCCGAGGCGCCCGACCAAGCATCCGCCGATGCCGCCATGAAGCGCATCTCAAGTGTTCTGGAGCCTCTTTAGTTACGCGGTTTTACCAAACCGCGTAACTGCTCGACGCTGCAAAGGTAGTCATTGGGGACGTTCTTAAACGACTAGGTGGAAAGGGGACGCTGCGGATTGGTTCCGCGGCGTCCCCTTTGCGTCGGCGTGTCGGTTATGCCCTACAGCTCGTAGAGCGTGGTGAACTTGTCCTGCAGGTAGCTGCAGTAGTAGCGGGCATCGAACGCCATGCCGCACGCGCCCTTGATGAGCTCCGGCGCGTCCTTGGCGCGGCCCCACTGCCAAATGTGCTCGCCCAGCCAGGCGCGGACGGGTGTCAGGTCGCCGCTCGCGCAGGCGCCGGTAAGGTCGACACCGTCGCGGCACATGGCCGGCACAAACATGGCGTCGTAGGCGCTGCCCAGCGCATAGGTGGGGAAGTAGCCAAACGAGCCGCCGCTCCAGTGCGTATCCTGTAGGCAGCCGTGTGTGTCGTCGGGAACGGGAATGCCCAGGTACTCATCCATGAAGCGGTTCCAAAGCGCGGGGATGTCCTTGGCCGTGGCCTCGCCGGCAAACAGCATGCGCTCGATCTCGTAGCGCACCATAACGTGCAGCGGATAGGTGAGCTCGTCGGCCTCGGTGCGGATCAGCGAAGGCTGCGCGATGTTCACGGCGTGGTAGAGCGTGTCCTCGTCGACGTCGCCGTAGACCTCGGGTGCGTGGCGGCGCAGCACCTCGAGCAGCGGTCCCATAAAGGCGCGGCTGCGACCCACGGTGTTCTCGAAAAAGCGGCTCTGGCTCTCGTGGATGCCCATGGAGGTGCCGCCCTCAAGACAGGTGCGCGCATAGGCGGGATTGACGCCCAGCTCGTACATGGCATGTCCCGCCTCGTGGATGATGCTGTAGACGTTGGAGATGCAATCGTTCTCGTAGATGTGTGTCGCGATGCGCGCGTCACCCACGGCAAAGCCCTCGCTAAACGGGTGTTCGGTAAAGGCAAGCGTGGTGTCGTTCAGGTTCAGGCCGACGAGCTTCATAAGGTCGAAGCTCATGGCGCGCTGGGCGGCCTCGGGCACGCGGGCGTGCAAAAAGTCGGCAGCGGGCTGCTGGCCGCGCTCGCCGATGGCGTGCACGAGCGGCACGACCGTCGCCTTGACCTCATCGCAAAACGCATCGAAGCTCTTGGCGGAAAGGCCGCGCTCGTACTGGTCGAGCCAAACGTCGTATGGGTCGCGCTTGGGGTCCATGAGCTCGGCCTGATGCTTAAGCTGGGCGACGATTCTATCCACATAGGGCTCAAAGCTCGCCCAGTCGTTGGCCGCCTTGGCCTTGTGCCACACGGCGTCGGCCTCGCAGGTGAGCCTGGTCCAGGCCTCGGCCTCCTCGGTGGGGATGGCGCCTGCCTCGCGCTGGTCGCGGCCGAGCACGCGAATCTCGTCGAGCAGCTGCGGGTCGTCGATCTTGCCGCCCGCGACCGTCTCGCGCGCTAACGAGCGTACGAGCTCAACAGACTTCTCGCAGGTCAGTAGCTTGTGATGTTCGCCGGCAAGCGTGCCCATGGCGTCGGCACGGGCGGCAGCGCCGTTGGCAGGAGCAATCGTCGCTCCATCGAACTCGGCAATCTTGAGCAGGTACTCGCGAGTCCACAGCTTGCCCTCGAGTTTGCGGAACTTTTTGACGGCCTTGTCGACTTTAGCGGCCTTGACGCCCTTGGCGGCCTTTGCCACGGCTGCCTTGGCCTTCTTATCGAGTTTCTTTCCCATACCGTATCCTTAATCTCGCAGGCCGAGCGTCGCAAGCGGGTGCGCGGCCAGTTTGCACAGCTACCTGCCTTGTACCCAGCGCGAACAAAACGGAACGCGGCGATGCGCTCGCGAAATGTGTTATCCTATAGCCCAATGCGTTGACGGAGAGGGTTTTGCCCGCCGCGTCGCCGGCAAGAGAGGGAAGGTCATGGGCTGCAAGCCTTCCTGCGGTGGCAAGGGCCAAGCGTTCACTCCCGAGTAGCGACCTCAACGGGCACGCGGCCGGCGGCAGCGAGGCCCCAGTAGGGAAGCCGTGAGCCTCGCGATAAGGGGCGCAGAGTGGGCGCGGCGGGCCAGACATCCGCCGGGTCAAACAAGGTGGTACCGCGGAATTTAACCGTCCTTGGGCAATGCACATGCCCGAGGGCGGTTTTTTGTTACCGAACCGGGCCGCGCATCCGCAGCATCGGGCGGCGTCAGCCGTCCCGGAGCGCGGATGCGCGAGAGACGAAAGGGAAGACATGAGTCTGATTGATGATCTGGTCAAACTCGAGGAAGAGGCCAAGGAGCTCGTCGCAGGCGCCGACGACGCCGAGAAGCTCGAGGCCGCGCGCGTCGCGCTGCTCGGCCGCAAGGGCCGCATCACCGGCCTGATGCGCATGATGGGCAAGCTCGCCCCCGAGGATCGTCCCGTTATGGGCAAGCGCGCCAACGAGATGCGCCAGCTGATCGAGGGCATGCTCGACGAGCGCACGACCGAGATGAAGGCCGCCGCCCTTAAGCACGCACTCGAGCACGATGCCGTCGACATCACGCTGCCGGGCATCCGTCCGCAGATCGGTCACCAGCACCTGATCAAGCAGATCATCGAGGAGGCCGAGGACATCTTCTGCGGCATCGGCTACACTGTCGAGTCCGGCCCCATGGTCGACACCTCCTACTACAACTTCACGGCGCTTAACGCCCCCATGGATCACCCGAGCCGTTCGGCCCGCGACACGTTTTACGTGGTCGACAACAACCCCGGCAGCGTTGCGCACCCCGAGGCGCACGCCCACGGCGAGTCCGACGTGCTGCTGCGCACCCAGACCTCGGGCGTGCAGATCCACACCATGGAGTCGCAAAAGCCGCCCATCTACATGATCTGCCCGGGCACCGTCTATCGTCCCGACACGGCCGATGCCTGCCACCTGCCGCAGTTTAACCAGATCGAGGGCCTGGTCGTGGACGAGGGCATTACTTTCGGCGACCTCAAGGGTACGCTCGACTATTTTGTTAAGTGCATGTTTGGCGAGGACCGCAAAACGCGCTACCGCCCGCACTTCTTCCCCTTCACCGAGCCTAGCTGCGAGGTGGACGTGAGCTGCCACGTGTGCGGCGGCAAGGGCTGCAACTTCTGCAAGCACAGCGGCTGGATCGAGATTCTGGGCTGCGGTATGGTCGACCCCAACGTCCTTATCAACTGCGGCATCGACCCCGAGAAGTACACCGGCTTCGCCTTTGGCATTGGCGCCGAGCGCGTCGCGGCACTGCGCTACGACCTGCCCGACCTGCGCACGTTGATGACTGGTGACATGAGGTTCTTGAACCAGTTCTAGAACGCTTTCTTCTTAGTTGCAGTTTCCGGCTCAAAGCCGCATTTATGAAAGGAGACCAGTTAGATGCGTGTTTCTTACGACTGGCTCAAGACCATGATTGATATTCCGGAGGATCCCAAGACCCTTTCGGACGAATATATCCGTACCGGCACCGAGGTCGAGGCGATCGACACCGTGGGCGAGTCCTTCGACCACGTGGTGACCGCCAAGGTGCTCACCAAGACCCCGCACCCCGATAGCGACCACATGTATGTGTGCTCGGTCGACGTGGGTGACAAGAACCTCGACGCCGACGGCAACCCCGCTCCGCTGCAGATCGTCTGCGGCGCGCAGAACTTCGAGGCCGGCGACCACATCGTCACGGCCATGATTGGCGCCGTGCTTCCCGGCGACGTCAAGATCAAGAAGAGCAAGCTTCGCGGCGTCGTGTCCATGGGCATGAACTGCTCCGCGCGCGAGCTCGGCCTGGGTGGTGACCACTCCGGCATCATGATCCTGCCCGAGGATACGCCCTGCGGCATGCCGTTTGCCGAGTACGTGGGCTCGAGTGATACCGTGCTCGACTGCGAGATCACGCCCAACCGTCCCGATTGCCTGTCCATGATCGGTATGGCCCGCGAGACCGGCGCCATCTTCGATCGCGATTTCCACGTTGAGCTGCCCGCCATCAAAGCCGAGACCGGCCGCGCGACCGACGACGAGCTTTCCGTCGAGATTGCCGACGAGGGCCTGTGCGACCGCTACGTTGCCCGCATCGTGCGCAACGTCAAGGTCGGCTCGTCGCCCGACTGGATGGTCAAGCGCCTTAACGCCTTGGGTGTGCGCCCGCACAACAACATCGTCGACATCACCAACTATGTGATGATGCTCACCGGTCAGCCGCTGCACGCCTTTGACCTGGACACCTTTGCCGAACGCGATGGCCACCGTCGTGTGGTGGTTCGCGCCGCCCAGCAGGACGAGAAGTTCACGACGCTCGACGGCGAGGAGCGCGTGCTCGACGCCGGTATGGGCCTCATCACCGACGGCGAGCGTCCCGTGGCGCTGGCCGGTGTCATGGGTGGCATGGATTCCGAGATTGAGGACGACACCGTCGACGTGATGGTCGAGAGCGCCTGCTTCAACGCCGGCCGCACCTCGCACACCAGCCGCGACCTTTCGCTGATCTCCGACGCCTCCATTCGCTTTGAGCGCCAGGTCGACGAGACCGGCTGCGTGGATGTCGCCAACGTCACGTGCGCGCTCATCGAGGAGATCGCCGGCGGCGAGGTCGCTCCCGGCTACGTCGACGTTTTCCCCGCGCCCAAGACCATCGATAGCATCAAGCTGCGCTTGGCCCGCGTGCACGCCATCTGCGGCGCCGACATCGAGCCCGACTTTATCGAGCGCTCGCTCACCCGTCTGGGCTGCACCGTCGAGCGCGACGGCGAGGACTTTATGGTTACCCCGCCGAGCTTCCGTCCCGACCTGCCGCGTGAGATCGACCTGATCGAGGAGGTCCTGCGCCTATGGGGTATGGGCCGCGTTACGGCGACCATCCCGGCTGCCAAGAACCACATCGGCGGCCTGACCCGCGAGCAGAAGCTCACCCGTAAGGTCGGCGAGATCCTGCGCGCCTGCGGCCTCAACGAGACCACGACCTTTGGCTTTGCCGCCCCGGGCGACCTGGAGAAGATTGGTATGTCCACCGAGGGCCGCGGCTGCCCCGTGGTTCTCATGAACCCGCTGGTGGCCGAGCAGACCGAGATGCGCCGCTCGCTGCTGCCGGGTCTGCTGCAGTCTGTGGCCTACAACGAGGCCCACGGCACGCCCAACGTGCACCTGTACGAGGTCGGCAGCCTGTTCCATGGCCGCGAGAACGCCAGCCTGCCCAAGGAGACCAAGTCCGTGGCGGGTGTGCTCTCGGGCCAGTGGAGCGAGCAGTCTTGGAACATGAAGTACCGCAAGCTGCGTTTCTTCTTTGGCAAGGGCATCGTTGAGGAGCTGCTTGCCCAGCTGCGCATCGAGAAGGTTCGCTTCCGTCCCGTCGAGGGCGAGAGCTATGCCTTCCTGCAACCGGGTCGTGCTGCCGAGGTGCTCTCGGGCGGTACCGTGCTGGGCTGGGTTGGCGAGATCCACCCCGAGGCGCGCGAGGCTATGGGTATCGACGAGGTCGTCGTTGCCTTTGAGCTTGACCTGGACAAGCTGATCAAGGGCGCCCGCAACCAGGATAACTACCGTGAGTTCTCGCAGTACCCGGCCGTTGAGCACGACCTTGCTATCGTGGTCGACAACACTGTGACCTGCGAGGATCTTGAGCGTCGTATTACGAGTGCCGGCGGCAAGCTGCTCGAGGGCGTGCGCCTGTTCGATGTCTACCGCGATCCGGTCCGCATCGGCAAGGGTAAGAAATCCATGGCCTTTGCGCTTACGTATCGCTCCGACGACCACACGCTCACCAGCGAAGAGGTCGAAAAGGCGCACCAGAAGATCGTCACCAAGGTGTGCAAGGGCGTAAACGGCGAGGTCCGCGGCTAGGTCCTGCGCCGGATATGGGCCAGCGTCGGCTGCCGCCGAGTCTTACGTGACTGCTGTTTTCGGTATAAGGCACCGTTGAGCCTGCATATATGACACGCGCATTACATAACGGCGTGCTGCTTTGTCGGCAGTGCGCCGTTTTGCTATGATAGCCCGCGGAGTGTTACGAATCTGACATTACGTAACACTGGAAAGGTGATTCAAGCGGCGTTGCAATTCCGTGCGCCGATAACCGGGAGGCGTACATGCACATTCCAGATAATTATCTGTCCCCGCAGACCGATGCCGTTATGGCGGTGGCGATGGTGCCCGTTTGGATCCACTGCATCAAAAAGGTGCGCGCCACGCTCGATCGCGAGCACATGGCGTTCCTGGGCATCTGCGCCGCGTTCTCCTTCCTGCTCATGATGTTCAACGTGCCGCTGCCTGGCGGCACCACAGGCCACGCCGTTGGTGGCGCACTCATCGCGCTGCTGCTGGGCCCCGAGGCCGCGGCTATCGCGGTTTCGGTCGCGCTGGCGCTGCAAGCGCTGCTGTTTGGCGACGGCGGCATCCTGTCCTTTGGCGCTAACTGCTTTAACATGGCCTTCGTGTTGCCGTTTGCCGCAGCCATCGTGTTCCGCGCGCTTAACAGCCGTTTGCACGACAAGAGCTGGGGCACCTCGGTTTCGGCCATCGTAAGCGGCTGGGTCGGCCTGTGCCTGGCGGCCCTGTGCGCAGCAATCGAGTTTGGTATTCAGCCGATGCTTTTCACAAATGCTTCGGGCGCTCCGCTGTACTGCCCCTTCCCGCTGTCCATTGCCATTCCGGCCATGATGATCCCGCATATGTTGGTAGCCGGCGTGGTCGAGGGCGTGGCGACTGCCGCGATCTACGGCTTTATCAAGAAGACGGCGCCGAGCGTTATCGTCGGCCCCGAAGCCGCCGATGGACAGCTTGCTGCCGAGGGCGCTGCTGCAAAGAAGACCTCGCTGGTCCCCACGCTCATCTTGGTTGCCGTGCTTGTCGTGGCCACGCCGCTGGGCCTGCTGGCCACGGGTGACGCCTGGGGTGAGTGGGACGCCGAGGGCGCCGCGACCGCCGTTCAGGAGGCTGGCGACGACAGCCTGCAGGCTTCGGTCGGTCTCGACGCCCCGACCTTTGCCGACGCTCTGCCTACGGGTGATTACCTGCAGGCCTATTCCGAGGAGCAGGGTCTCGGCTTTGCCGGTCAGGCTGCCATGTATATCCTGTCCGGCGTGATTGGCGTGGCGGTGCTCACCATCGCATTCCGTCTGATCTCGCTGACGGTCAAGGAAAGCGGAGCCCATGGCGATGGTCGAGCTGCCTAGCTGGCTTGCGGCCGAGGAGCGATACGAGCCCACGGGCGCTCGTCATCGCGTGATGCAAAAGAACGTCCTGCACCTGGCGAGCCTGCTTGAGCGGGTTCGCCTGGGTGGAGGCGCGCACGAGGGCGGGTCGATGGTCGACCGCGCCCTTTCTTGCGTTTCGGCTCCGGTGCGCCTGGTGGGGATATTCGTTTGCGTCCTGTGCGTGTGCCTGACACAAAGCCCACTGTACCTCATGTTGATGGCGGCCATTGCGCTGGTGCTCGTTGCCGTGCGTCCCGTACGCGGGCTGCGCGCGACCTTTGTGCCGGCGCTTGGCGCCGCGGGGCTCGCAGTGGTTTTGGCGCTGCCTGCCCTGCTGCTGGGTGCTTCCGCTACGGGCGCCATGCTCAAGATTGCGCTCAAGACCTTCATTAATGTGTCGCTGGTGCTGGGCGTTTCGTGGACCCTCACGTGGAGCCGCATGTCGGCGGCGCTCAAGATGCTGCACCTACCCGACGAAGTTATCTTTACGTTTGATATGGCGCTCAAGCACATCGAGGTGCTGGGTCGTACGGCGCACGATCTGTGCGAATCGGTCATGCTGCGCAGCGTTGGCCGTGCGCCCGAGGGATTTTCGCGTACCGATTCGATCGCGGGTATCATGGGCATGACCTTTATCAAGGCGATGAAATGCAGTCGCGCGATGGACGAGGCTATGCTTTGCCGCGGCTTTGCCGGTGCGTATCCGGCTCCCGCGCGCGCCAGGTTTGGCTGGCGCGATGCGGCCTATGCGGCCGGCGTGGCGCTGCTGACAGTGTTGTGCGCCGTGCTGTAACGCGGGCGGTCGAACCGTCGATATGAATAGGGAAGGGCGACGTTTTGGCAAACGATACAAATGACGCGATGGGCGCGAGCGGTGCTGTTGGCGCCGAGGCAACGCCGCTCATCGAGTTTCGCGACGTGGTGTTTTCCTATGCGGGCCATACGGTGGTCGACGGCGTTTCGCTGCGCGTGGACCGTGGGGAGCTCGTTGCCCTGCTAGGTCCCAACGGCTGCGGCAAGACGACGATTATGCGTCTTATTAACGGCCTTGAACTCGCGGACGCAGGGGCATTCCTGTTTGACGGGCACGTGGTCGATGCGGCGTATCTGAAGGATTCTGCTGCTGCTCAGAAGTTCCACCAGCGCGTGGGCTTCGTATTCCAAAACGCCGATGCCCAGCTGTTCTGCGCCACGGTGGGCGAGGAGGTTGCTTTTGGTCCCGCGCAGATGGGGTTGCCGGCAGACGAGCTCGAGCGCCGCGTGCGCGATGCCATGGGGCTGTTCCAGGTTGCCGACCTTGCCGACGCCTCTCCCTATCAGCTCTCGGGCGGGCAAAAGAAGCGCGTTGCGCTGGCTGCCGTCGTTTCTATGAATCCGGACATCTTGGTGCTCGACGAGCCCACCAACGGGCTCGACGAGGACTCGTGCGACATTGTTGTTGGCTTCCTTTTGGCTTATGTTGCGGCAGGCAAGACGGTGCTCATGAGCACTCATCATCAGGATTTGGTGCGACGCCTGGGTGTCCGTGCAATCTATATTGATCGATATCACCATGTGGTCGAGGCGCCTTCGCCGTCGTATGGAACCGAAAGCGGTGCTACGGAATAGTTGCTGCGTAGAGCGTGCGTAGCCGCCCGCGCGGCTTTGCCGTGATGGTATAGTTATCCAGGTTTTTTATGGGGGTGGCTATGCCAAGCTGGAACATTCATATCGCTCAGACGGAGCGTTTACTGGAGCACACCGGTGCGCTTGCCAATAGCGTGCGCGACCGCAATGCCTTTTTGTTTGGCTGCGTGGTTCCGGATATCTTCGTGGGCTATATGGTCCCTGGCATTGCCGATCCCATCCCGTACCGCATTACGCACTTTGCCAAGCCTGAACCCATCCCTAAGCCTCGTGAGCATGAGTTCTGGGATACCTATGTGGCACCGTTGCTTAAAAGTTCACCCACTGGTGCGCCAGCCGCGGCGACCTCGATTATCGAGGAGCGCGAGCGACTGAATCGCGTGCACTATCCCCAGCGCTACAGGGATGCTGAGCCGGTTGTCGGTCCCAGCGCTCGTGAGTTCTCGCTTGCGTCCGAGGACGTGGCGCAGTCGTTGCTTGATTTGACACTGGGTGTCTGGTCGCATCTGGTGGCCGATACCGTATGGAATACACGCGTGAATCAGTACCTGGAGGCGCACGGCGGCAAGCCGTGCGAGGAATTCCGCATTAAAAAGCAAGGCGACTTTGACTGGTTTGGCAAGACGCTCGGCATTGTTTCGATTCCGCGCGCGACCGATCGCCTGTATACCGCTGCGGCACGTTTTGGGCAGTATCCCATCCATAAGGAGTATGTGCTCAAGACCATCGGCGTTATGCACGAGATCGTGCGCGAAAACCCCGGCGAGCCCGATCATCCGCCGTATCGCCTGCTAACCGAGGAGTTTTTCGATGCAACGTTTACCGAGGTCATCGAGCTGACCGAGGCAGGATTTGCGGCTCGCGTTGCCGCTTCTGACATTCCCGCAGTCCCCCTGATCGCTAGCTGCTAGCCGGCCGGCTTAACGGTGAACAGTTCAACCCAATCGACCAACAGCTCCCGTCGCAGGGCATTTTCAGCGGTACGTTCCTGATCGGTCTTTGGGATGTAGGGGGGCCCCGCCTTTTTATGAATGAGCTCGGCGATGTTGTTAAAGCTCTTCTTGTCCTTGATCTGGTCGTAGGTAATTTGTATGACATCGTAGCCCATGCTGGTGAGCGCGGTGGTGCGTTCGGCATCGGAGAGGCTTGCGGCTTCGCCATCGTGGGCGGAGCGGCCTTGGCATTCCAAAATGACGCCCATGCTGTCGGTGGCGCTCTCGATGAGGATATCGGCGTAGCAGCAGGTTTTGTCATACAGCGAGCGCGCGGCGTCGCTGAGTGGGATGCGCACGTTGTTGGTGATGCCGATACCCAGGCCGCCCTCGTCACGGGGGAGTGAGACGAGTATGGATGTTTGGACTTCGAAAGGCGAGGCGGTCTGCCCCGTCATGTGCTCGGCCGCCCAGCGGAGCTGCTTAACGCCGCGCAGGCCTGCGGCCTGCTTAGCGAACGCGGCGATATCCGCCGCGCTGAGGAGCGGTTGGCGCTTCCACAGGTTGGTGTCATTGCCCTTGGTGTCGTTAACTCGCTCCCAGCCGCAGTTGGGTGGAATGAGCTTAAGCGAAATAGATTCATCGAGTTGTTGCTGCGTTCGCTCGCAGGGCTTAAACACTGCAAAGGAGCCGCACATCTCGTAGCAAGCCATGAGTAACTGGTTGCGTGAGACCTTCGCAGCAAGGTTGAGCAGCGTAAACTCGGGCGACGTGACATCAAATCCATGCTCAGTCTGCCTAAACGACCCAGGAGGTGGCTCTTGGGTCAGGAGATGCGATTTAAACAGGCTTCGCGACCCGGATTGTGCCCGGGTGAATACAAGCCTGTGAAGCGGTGCGTGAAGCAGGTCTTTTACAACCGCATGACTTCTGAGGCCGCAACATCTGCGATCCATATTGCCAAGGCTAATGGCAGGGTAAAGACCCAGTATTTGCGGCGGGATGCGGTGATAGTTAAAAGCAGTTTGGCCGCATAGCGTCAGATCCACGATGCCCTCCTGGCTGAAAAGCGTGCCTATGGATTAAGGAGTGCCAGCGTCAATTCGGAAGTATGCGGCAAAATCTGAACCCTGTGAGCAGACCTGGCTTTTGAGGCTAGTTTATCAGGCATTTTGTTGCGAAAAAACGGGGTGTGCTCGGAGGTCTCAGAATTTGCCGCATACTTCCGAAAACGTGGCTGATCTTGACCTTGCTAAAACGATATAGCAGCTCTGCACGGGGTGTGGGTTTGCCGCCGGGCGAACACTTTTGGAGCCAGGAGTCCTAGTTCTGGGCCTTGAAGGGCGGATTTCGCGCTTTTGGTAAAGAAATGGGCGCGTGTTTTGCCGTGCCCCGGCTTTAGCGCACAGAAAAAGGGCCCGGAAGGCGAAGCCTTCCGGGCCCTTTGCAATGCAAGTCTGCTTGCAAGTGCGATTTAGCGCACCTGAGCGACGTAAGCGACGTTGGTCGAGGAGACCTTGTCCTCGAGCTGGACGCTCATGCGGGGATCGCCGGCGGTAGCGACGGTCAGGTCGCCAGTCTCGACGTAGCCGAGCTCCTTAGCGGTCTCGATCGCCTTGACGATCGTGCCGTTGACGGTGCCCTGGGTGATCTCGGCCTGGTGCGGGATAACGCCCCAGTACATAATCATCTGCTGGACGGCCCACTCGTGGCGGGAGAACGCGCAGATCGGCATGTTGGGACGGAAGTGCGAGATCAGGCGAGCGGTACGACCGGTGGTCGTCGGCACGGTGATGCACTTGGCGCCAACGGTGGTAGCCATGTTCACAGCGGACATACCCACAACGTTGTTGACGACGCGGGTGCCGTGAGCGTCAGCCGGAACCTCGAGCGGAGCGTGAGCCGGGAGGTACTTCTCAGTCTCGAGAGCAATGCTGGCCTGCATCTTAACGGCCTCGACCGGGTACTTACCGGCAGCGGACTCGCCAGAGAGCATAACGGCGTCGGTGCCGTCGTAGATGGCGTTAGCAACGTCGGCAACCTCGGCGCGCGTCGGGCGCGGGTTCTGCTGCATGGAGTCGAGCATCTGCGTAGCGGTGATAACGGGCTTGTAGGCCGCGTTGCACTTGGCGATGATCTCCTTCTGGATGTGCGGAACGAGCTCGGGCTTGATCTCGATGCCCAGGTCGCCACGGGCGACCATGATGCCGTCGGAAGCCTCGAGAATCTCGTCGAAGTTCTCGACGCCCAGGGCGCACTCGATCTTCGGGAAGATCGTCACGTGCTCGCCGCCGTTCTCGCGGCAAAGCTCGCGGATGCCGCGGACGGACTCGCCGTCACGGATGAAGGAAGCGGCGATGTAGTCGATGTTCTCGGTCAGGCCAAAGAGGATGTCCTGACGATCGCGCTCGGTGATGGCGGGCAGCGAGATGTTGACGTTGGGCATGTTGACGCCCTTGCGCTCGCCGATCAGGCCGTCGTTCTTAACGACGCAGGTCATGTCCTGGCCGTCGACGGACTCGACCTCGAGGGCAACCAGACCGTCATCGATCAGGATAAGGGAGCCCTTCTCGACCTCGGAGGGCAGAGCCAGGTAGTCGAGGGAGATGTGCTCAGAGGTGCCGTGGAAATCTTCGGACGTGGGCTGAGCGGTGACGACGATCTTGTCGCCGGTCTTGACGGCAACCTTCTTGCCGTCGACCAAAAGGCCGGTGCGGACCTCGGGGCCCTTGGTGTCGAGCAGGATGCCGACGGGCATGCCGAGCTCCTTGGAAATACGACGGACGCGCTCGATGCGACCGTGGTGCTCGTCGTAGGATCCGTGCGAGAAGTTAAAACGGGCGACGTTCATGCCCGCCTTGATCATCTCGCGGATGGTCTCGTCGCTATCGCAGGCGGGACCCATGGTGCATACAATCTTGGTGCGCTTGTACATTCAGACCTCCATCTGACATCGTCTTGCGCTGATAGATAAACCATAAGAAATAAAACTGAGATGATTATAACGAAATGCCGACCGAATACCCCAAAAAATCGACCGTATGCCGAATTAGAAGTTCATTTTTTGCGGTAAAAACGGTATATGCAAAAACTTTACCAACCGTTCTAACCGCTGCTATCTGGGCGATATTTCAGTTTGATGATGCACCGAAGAAAAAACGTTTTATCAATGTTGAGCATCACACGGTCTGCATCGTTGCACTCGAGCCGTGTTTCCAATTGGAATGTTTTGGCTAGACGCGCCGCTTTGGGGTACCATAGCCCCACTATCAACTGCCGCTCAGCACGGCAGCCTTGATGAGCCCTTGCCCTTCTCCTGGGAATTATGATCGGGCATCAATCTGCTGAGTGGCCCGAATCCCAGGAGGGGATTCTATATGCAAAAGGAATACCTGTCCGCCGCGGCGGAGGTACTCAGCGACCAAGGTGTCGATGAGAACCTCGGCCTGAGCAGCGACGAGGCGTCGTCGCGCCTCGCCAAGACAGGCCCTAACAAGCTTGAGGAAGCCGAGAAGACGCCGTTGTGGAAGCGCTTCTTTGAGCAGATGGCCGACCCCATGGTCATCATGCTGATCGTTGCCGCCGTCATCAGTGCACTCACGGGCATGGTCAAGGGCGAGGCGGACTTTGCCGATGTCGCCATCATCATGTTCGTCGTTATCGTCAACTCGGTGCTGGGCGTGGTCCAGGAGGCTAAAAGCGAGGAAGCTCTCGAGGCATTGCAGGAGATGAGCGCCGCGCAGTCCAAGGTTCTGCGCGACGGCAAGCTCGTGCACCTGCCGAGCGCCGAGCTCGTGCCCGGTGACGTGATCATGCTCGAGGCGGGCGACTCCGTCCCGGCCGACTGCCGCGTGCTCGAGAGCGCCACGATGAAGATCGAGGAGGCCGCCCTTACCGGCGAGTCCGTGCCCGTCGAGAAGCATGCCAACGTGATTGAGCTCGCCGCCGGCACCGACGACGTGCCGCTCGGCGACCGCAAGAACATGTGCTACATGGGTTCCACCGTGGTATACGGCCGCGGCCGCGCCGTCGTGGTCGGCACCGGCATGAACACCGAGATGGGTAAGATCGCCGGCGCCCTGGCCGAGGCCAAGGAAGAGCTCACGCCGCTGCAGGTGAAGCTTGCCGAGCTCAGCCGCATCCTCACCATCATGGTTATCGTCATCTGCGTCGTTATCTTTGGCGTCGATATCATCCGCCACGGCGTGGGCAACGTTCTTACCGACCCGACCGCCCTGCTCGATACCTTTATGGTCGCCGTCTCGCTTGCCGTCGCTGCCATCCCCGAGGGCCTGGTCGCCGTCGTGACCATCGTGCTGTCGCTTGGCGTGACCAAGATGGCCAAGCGTCAGGCAATCATCCGCAAGCTCTCTGCCGTCGAGACTCTCGGCTGCACGCAGACCATCTGCTCCGACAAGACCGGTACCCTTACCCAAAACAAGATGACCGTCGTCAAGCACGAGCTCGCCGCGCCTAAGGAGAAGTTCCTGGCCGGCATGGCTCTGTGCTCCGATGCCCAGTGGGACGAGGAGCTGGGCGAGGCCGTGGGCGAGCCGACTGAGTGCGCGCTCGTCAACGATGCCGGCAAGGCGGGCCTCACCGGCCTGACCGCCGAGCATCCGCGCGTGGGCGAGGCCCCGTTCGACTCTGGCCGCAAGATGATGTCCGTGGTCGTCGAGACCCTGGACGGCGAGTATGAGCAGTACACCAAGGGCGCGCCCGACGTGGTGATCGGCCTGTGCACCCATATCTACGACGGCGATAAGGTCGTCCCCCTGACCGAGGAGCGTCGCGCCGAGCTCGTGGCCGCCAACAAGGCCATGGCCGACGAGGCCCTGCGCGTGTTGGCGCTGGCAAGCCGCACCTACACCGAGGTCCCGGCTGACTGCAGCCCCGCCGCGCTCGAGCATGACCTGGTCTTCTGCGGCCTGTCCGGCATGATCGACCCTGTCCGCCCCGAGGTCGCCGACGCCATCCGCGAGGCCCACGACGCCGGTATCCGCACCGTCATGATCACGGGCGACCACATCGACACCGCCGTGGCCATCGCCAAGCAGCTGGGTATCGTCACCGATCGTAGCCATGCCATCACGGGCGCCGACCTCGACCGCATGAGCGACGAGGAACTCGACGCGCACATCGAGGACTACGGCGTGTACGCCCGCGTCCAGCCCGAGCACAAGACACGCATCGTCGAGGCTTGGAAGTCGCGCGACCAGATTGTGGCCATGACGGGCGACGGCGTCAACGACGCCCCGTCCATCAAGCGCGCCGACATCGGCGTTGGCATGGGCATCACCGGTACCGATGTCACCAAGAACGTCGCCGACATGGTGCTTGCCGACGACAATTTCGCCACCATCATCGGTGCCTGCGAAGAGGGCCGTCGCATCTACGACAACATCCGCAAGGTCATCCAGTTCCTGCTTTCGGCCAACCTTGCCGAGGTCTTCTCGGTGTTTATCGCCACGCTCATCGGCTTTACCATCTTCCAGCCGGTGCAGCTGCTGTGGGTGAACCTGGTCACCGACTGCTTCCCCGCGCTCGCGCTGGGCATGGAGGATGCCGAGGGCGACATCATGAAGCGCAAGCCGCGCAACGCCAAGGACGGCGTCTTTGCCGGACATATGGGTCTGGACTGCGTGGTCCAGGGCCTGATCATCACCGTGCTGGTGCTGGCGAGCTTCTTTGTGGGCGTGTACTTTGACATGGGCTACATCCACATCGCCGATATGATCGCCGGCAATGCCGACGAGGAAGGCGTGATGATGGCGTTCATCACGCTCAACATGGTCGAGATATTCCACTGCTTCAATATGCGCAGCCGTCGTGCGTCGCTGTTCACCATGAAGAAACAGAACAAGTGGCTGTGGGCTTCCGCCGCGCTGGCACTGGTGCTGACGGTGATCGTGACCGTGCAGCCGACGCTTGCCGAGATGTTCTTTGGTCCTGTGACGCTTGAGCTCAAGGGCGTTCTTGCCGCGCTGGGCCTGGCCTTCCTGATCATCCCGCTGATGGAGATCTACAAGGCGATCATGCGCGCGGTCGAGAAGGAGTAAGTTAACCTGTCCGGGCCCGCCCCTGCGTGTTTTCTTCTTCGCTGGTCCTCGTGCTTCGCGCTGCGGGATCGCTCGGAAGAAAACACTCCCGGGGCGGGCCCTGCGGTATCCTTGTTGGCTTTTCTCCCGTGCGGATGAAAAGGGCTGAGGAAAAGTTTGTGAGCTGGTCGGGCTTTGCCCGGCCAGCTCTTTTTGATTTAAAATACCTGCTCAGTTGTGATTTGTGGTGCTGGGAGGCGTTTGTGGGCAAGGCTAAGGCGAAGGCGAAGAAAAAGACGACGGGGGCGCGGGCTAAGCGCGATCGTCGTCGGAAGCTTGCGACCGAGGCCCCCGCATCTGCCGAGGAGCTGCTGGCAAACGTGCCGGGACTTGACGCGCTGCAGGATGTCCCGGCGTTTGATGACCTGCCGGTCGATGGGGCTCAGCGGGCGGCATTTGACGACTTTTGCGCACATGCTGAGGAGCCCGAGCAGATGCAGCTTGGCGCCGTGGTGCGCTTAGATCGCGGGTTTCCGCTGGTGGCGACGGCCGACGATACCTTTCGTGCCGAGCATGCCGTGGGGTTTGCCAAGTCGCGCGGCGAGGACGAGGTGCTGCTGCCCGCCGTGGGCGACCGTGTGGCGGTGCGCCGCGCTCCCGGGCACGATATGGGCGTGATTGAGTGCGTTCTGCCGCGCCGTACGAGCTTTGAGCGTTGGCGCGGCCGTGCCCGTGGAGAGCGCCAGGTGCTCTGCTCCAACGTGGATAGCGTGCTAATCGTGCAGGCGCTCGGTGCCGGTGAGGTGCTGCTCGACCGCGTGGCGCGCTCGCTGGTGTTGGCGCTCGACTGCGATGCCGAGCCGGTGGTGGTGCTCACCAAAGCTGACCGCTGCGATGCCGAGGAGCTCGAGCGCGATCTGGACCGCGTGCGCCGCCTGGTGGGTCCGGACGTGCGCGTGATCGTTACGTCCTCTGCCGAGGGCCGCGGCCTAGACGAGGTCCGTGCCTGCGTGCCTGCCGGGAGCTGCGCCATGATTCTGGGCGAGTCGGGTGCCGGCAAGTCGACGCTGCTCAATGCACTGCTGGGCCACGATACGTTGGCGACCGGCGGTGTGCGCGAACGCGACGACCAGGGCCGTCACACTACCGTCGCGCGCGTGATGGTGGCGCTGCCGGGCGACGCCGGTGTGATCGCCGATGCCCCGGGCCTGCGCAGCCTACCGCTCGTGGGTCACGAGCGGGGTCTGGCGCGCGCCTTCCCCGAGATTGTCGAGGCATCGCGCGCGTGCCGGTTTGGCGATTGCACACATACCCATGAGCCGGGTTGCGCCGTTCGCGAGGCCGAGGACGCCGGGCAGATCGACAGTCTGCGTCTGGAAACGTTCCAAAACTTGGCGTCATCCATGCGCGTGAGCGCTCAAATGCTCGATCCCGATGTTCATCTGTAATTGATTTTTCCTATGACAGTCGTCTCCCAACTGTTCGGGAGACGGCTTTTTTCCTGCGGAAAAGCCTCGAAACATGCAGTTTGTTGACGTGCTGACCAAAACCTTGCCACGAGCTTGACGGGCTGGTCAGCTTTTGGTCAGCGATTGGTTTGACATCGAAAACCAAGATCGCGATTGCGCCGCTTTGCACTCTGACCGCCCAGACAATGGTGGTACGGGCATTCGCCCGGCACTGCCATGAGAGGAGCGGCCGTGAACAAGAGCAAACGCATCGCCATCAGTCTGGTCGCGGGCGTGCTCGCTGCTCTGCTCTGCATGGTTTACGGCTCGTCGATCCGCTCGCAAGCCGAACAGGTCCAGGCTGAGACCTTGGCCAAGTACGGTGACGATCGCGTCGAGGTATGCGTCGCGGCGCGCGATATCGATGTGGGCGAGACCCTCGATGAGACCAATGTCATAACCCAGGAATGGCTGACGAGCCTGTTGCCGCGTGACGCGGCGACCGAGCTGCGCCAGGTGCGCGGCGACGTGACGACTTCGCGTATTCCCAAAAACGCCGTGATCTGCAATGTCTACACCAAGGCCGAGAGTCACAAGCTCGAGGTGCCTAAGGGCAAGGTCGCCGTTTCGGTGGCGGTCGATGCCGAGCACTCGGTCGGCGGTGCTACGGGCGTGGGCAGCTACGTGGATGTGTATGTGCAAAAAGACGGCGTAACCGATCGGTTGTGCGGCGCGTACGTGATCGATACCAGTGAAGATTCCGGTGCCACGCGCGAGGGCAAGATCGAATGGGTGACGCTGGCGGCTGACCCCGAAGACGTCAAGGAACTGCTGGGGGCATCGGGCAAGGGAACGGTCAGCTTGACGATTCCCGCCACGGCGCGCGGCAAAAAGAGCGGAGGCGACGAGTGATGAAGGCGATCTGGCTTGCGTGCTGCGCGTGCGGCGATTACGGGCTGTTGCAGCGGGAAGTCGAGGGCCGTGATACGGGTGCACAGGTGCTTCGCGTGGGTGACCTGGACGGGCTGGTTTCCATGGCGCGGGCGTTTCCGTCGCGCCGCGGGGCTGCCATCATCGCGGCGTCTCTGTTTGATACCGAAGATGTGCGCAAGACTGTTGCGCGCCTGACGGCCGAAGGCCGCGTGAGTCGCGTGGTCGTGTTGATAGAAGCACTCGATCCATCGGATATCGAGGGGCTGTTTCGCGCAGGGGCGACCGAGGTCATCGCTGCGCACAGTATATGCGGCAACGGGCGCGCGGGCGAGGGAGCGGTTGATTCCGATCGGTGCATGACGATTGAGCCCGATGCTTTTGTTGATAGGGAACCCGGGGCGCCTCGCGCTACAAGAGGCCCGCGTGTTGATGATTATGGAAAAGCGGAAGCCGAGCATGGTCGGCGCCCCCGGAACCCCCTTGTATACGATGACGCTGGAGAGCCGGCGCAGCATGCTGGCGACTCCCCGGCTGTAGATATGGGATACGTGCACGGCGTGAATCTGGCGGATGAACTCGACGAAGTTGAGGGCTTTGCCGGGTGCGGCGAGTTGTCGCTGATGCAGCATGAGCAGATTGCACAGAACGAGCCTGCCTCGCAGACCGAACAAGCTGCCATGCCGGCTTGGACGCAGCGTGTGGTTGCGGCGGGGGAGACGGGGACGCTGTCACCGACGCCCGCCCCGCCGCCTCCGATGCCGCCGGCAGACGCTGCCGCTCCGCAGCATCGAGCTCCGGTCATCTGCGCCATTTCGGGTTCGGGCGGTTGCGGCAAGTCGACGATCATTGCCACCATGGCACACACATCGTCGCTGTTGGGCTTGCGTGCCGCCGTGCTCGACCTGGACCTGATGTTTGGAAACCTTTACGACTTGTTAGGCGTCGATGCTCCGCGCGATATGGCGGCACTTATCGAGCCGTCGGTGGCGGGCGCGCTTGCCGAGCCGGATATCGTGGCCGCATCGATGCGCGTGGCGCCGGGCGTTACGCTCTGGGGTCCCGTCGCGGCGCCCGAGCAAGCCGAGCTCATGGCACGTCCGGTGGAGCTACTGCTTGATGTTCTGCGTCGCGAATCCGACGTGGTCTTTATCGATACCTCGGTCTTTTGGGGCGACGCCGTGGCGGCTGCGGTGGCGGCGAGCGACCGTTGCTTGGTCGTTGGCGATGCTGCGGTGTCGTCCGCGACATCGGCGTCGCGCGTCATTGAACTGGCAAGTCGAGTAGGTGTGCCGCGCACGCGCATGAGCGCCGTGTTCAACCGGTTCGGTGCGCGCGGGGCAGACGAGGACGTCGCCATGCGCTTTGAGATTGCCTGTGCGTTGAGCTCCAAGATTCGTATCGCCGATGGCGGGCAGGATCTCGCCGCGCTCATGGCGTTTGGGCGCGCTGACGAGGCAGTGGGGCAGACCAGCGCTTTTGCGACCAGCGTGCGCGAGGCCACGCGCGAGATGCTCGTGGAACTGGGGTGCGCCGTCGGCCCTTGGAGCGATATGGTCGCCGACCGTGCAATGCGCACCGAACGCCCGCGTATCCGCCTTCCTTGGTCGCGCGAGGGTGATCAGCGATGAGCCTGCAAACGAGGATTAAGGCTGCCGGCGCTGCAGCGGCGGCAGCGCCTGTAGATGCGGGGCGTCGCCGCGCGGTGAAACGACGCACCAAGCGCGCCGTGATGGACCGCATGGGTTACGACGAAGTGGCGCGTATCAGCGCCTATATCGACCCGGCACTTGCCCGCTCGGAATTGCGTCCCGCGGTGGAGGCGGCGCTCAATGTTGAGGAGCCGACCGATCTCGCGACGCCCGAGCGCGAGACTATCATCGACGAGATTTTGGATGACGTGGTGGGCTTGGGGCCGTTGCAGCCGCTCATCGAGGACGACACCGTTACCGAAATCATGATCAACGGCTGCCGCTCGGCTTTCTTTGAACGCGGCGGCGTCTTGTACCCCATCGAGCATGCGTTTGAGGATGATGAGCAGATCCGGGTGCTTATCGACCGCATCATCTCGCCACTTGGCCGCCGTATCGACGAGCGCAGCCCCATCGTCAACGCCCGCCTCAAAACGGGCTATCGCGTCAACGCGGTGATTCCGCCTGTGGCGATTGACGGACCGATTCTCACCATCCGAAAGTTCTCGGACCGTATCTGCTCGCTGGACGAGCTTGTGGGGCTGGGGTCGCTGCCGCTTTGGTATGCGCAGCTGCTGTCGTGCGCGGTGTCGCTGCGACAGGACCTGGCGGTTGCGGGAGGCACGGGATCTGGTAAGACCACTCTGCTCAACGCGTTGTCATGCGAGATCTCCACCGGCGAGCGCATCGTGACGATCGAGGACTCTGCCGAGCTCAAGTTTGCGCATCATCCGCACGTGGTGCGCCTAGAGGCGCGCGAGGCTTCAATTGAGGGCGAGGGCGCGGTGACGATCCGCGACCTGGTGACCAATGCCCTGCGCATGCGTCCCGACCGCATCGTGGTGGGCGAGGTGCGCGGTGCCGAGTGCTGCGACATGTTGCAGGCCATGAACACGGGCCACGACGGGTCGCTCACCACGCTTCATGCGGGTTCCGAGCAGGAGACCGTGGTGCGTCTGACGTTGCTTGCACGTTATGGCATCGATCTGCCGAGCGAGCTCATCGAGGAGCAGATTGCCATGGCGCTCGACGGCATCGTGATGTCCGAGCGCCACGCCGATGGCAGGCGTTTCGTCTCCTCGTATTCGGGGGTGCGTCGCGCCGCGTCGGGCGGCGTAGAGCTCGAGCGCTATGTGACTTTCGATGCCGCCGAGCGCACCTGGAAGCTTGACCGCGAGCCGCCGTTTATCGCAGAAGGCCTGCGGTCGGGGACGCTCACACAAGAGGAGGTGGACGAATGGAGGTCGCTGTGCCCCTCGTCGTAGGGGGTTTGGCAGGGTTTTCTGTTGCGACGGCGTGCGGGGCGGAACCTCGTGTGCCGCAGGTACCGCCGGCGGAGCTGGCGCGTCAGGCGCTCGAGACGGTGGCAGAGAAGCTGCCGCGTGAGCTGGTGGAAAACGATCTGCTGAAAAAGATCGCCCGTTCGTGGGCATCGCTGGCTCCGGCGCGTCGCCTTGGCCTCGCAATCGAGGATGCTTCGGGGCGTTTGGCGTTTCTGCTGCTATCGAGCGGTGTCTGCTGCGTTTTGCTAACGATGGTGTCGTTATCGCCCCTCGGATTTGCCTTGGGACTTGTTGCTCCGTTTGCCGTTGGCGCCGCTCGGGATGGCTTTGAGAGCCGGCGCGAGCAACACGATGCAGAAGAGGCCATGCCCGAGGCGTTTACCGCACTTTCCATGTCGCTTGCCTCGGGACATTCGCTGGCCCAGGGCATGCGCTTTGTGGGCGCTCATGCGCAAGAACCGGTGCATACCGAGTTTTTGCGGGTGGCGGCGGCAATCGATTGCGGCATCTCGGCGACCGACGCGCTCGATGACTTGCTCGTGCGCATCGACGCTCCCGGCCTTTCGCTTGTGACCTTGGCGCTTAAGGTGTCTCAGCGCACCGGTGCTCCGCTTGCCGACTTACTGTCCGAGGCGTCGAGCATGGTGGGGGAGCGCATTGAGCTCAAGCGCCGCCTGGATGTCAAGACGTCGCAGGCTCGCATGTCTGCGCATATGGTCGCGGCGATGCCGGCGGGCATGTGCGCGGTGTTGGCGCTGCTTTCGGCAGATTTTCGTCGCGGTCTTGCGACGCCTGCCGGCGTGGGCGCTGTGGTGCTGGGTCTTGCCCTCAATGCCGTTGCTCTGGTGGTTATCCGACGCATTATGCGGGTGGAGCTATGAGCGCCCCGGTTGCAGTTGCGGCTTGCCTGTGCGCCCTGAGTGTATTTGTCGCGACG
Source organism: uncultured Collinsella sp. (assembly GCA_938045065.1). Lineage (GTDB taxonomy): Bacteria > Actinomycetota > Coriobacteriia > Coriobacteriales > Coriobacteriaceae > Collinsella. Next base: position 136,013 of record CALIOA010000068.1, on the reverse strand, counting down.
GGTTTGGATCGGGCGGATGCACGCAAGATCGCAGGGGCCTGCAAGCGCGAGGCGGTGCTGGTCGCTGCCGCGGGTCGCTCAGTGGTCGATGCCCTGACCGCGCGAGTGAAGGGCGCGGTTGGAGTGGGCGGCCCGGCGCGAGTGTCGCTCGGCGAAGTGTCCGAGATGATCGATGTTGTGCGCTTGGGTCTTTCGGCCGGTCTTTCGTTTGATGCGGCGCTTGAGATTTTCTGCGCCAACCGCCGGTCAGTGCTGGCTCTTCGCTTTGAGCGGGCCTGCATGGCGTGGAAGGTGGGCGTGGGCACGCGTGAGGACGAGTTGTTGGCCGCCGCGCGCGACCTGGACGTGCGAGCGCTCGAGACCTTTGCCATCACGGTGGGGCAGGCGCTCGCCCTGGGTGCCCCACTTGCCGAGACGCTGGCCGCTCAAAGTCGCGAGATCCGTGCGGCCCATCGCGCTGCGGTCGAGCGCGAGATTGAGCGTGCGCCCGTCAAGCTGCTGATTCCCACCGGCACGCTCATCTTGCCGGCGTTGCTTCTGTCCATATTGGGCCCGCTGCTGGGAGCAGGCGGGATGATGTAGGGAGGAATACATGAACACGATGACTGACGCTGCTGGCAAGGTCCAGGGCTGGGCGTTTTGCCGGGCGGCACATGTTCATCAACGCGCCAAGGAGCTACTGCAGGAGGAGAGTGCACAGGGTACCACCGAGTATGCCATCTTGGTCGGCGTGCTCGTGGTGATCGCGATTATCGCCATCGTCGCATTTAAGGGCAAGGTTAAAGAGCTATGGGATGCGATCAGCGAGGGCATCAACAGCCTGTAGAGGGCGAGCGCCCCATCGGGGTGCTGCTGGTGTTTGCTTGCCTGACCGTGGCGATAGCGGCGGTGCTTTGGGGGCTTAACGCCGCGCGGCAGCAGCGTCCTGGGGCCGCCTTCGATTCGGGCTCAGATTCGGCGGTGGCGTCTCAAAAAGATGAGATGCGAGATGCGGACGATTCGGATGTCGCTGTCACGGCGCAAACCTTTCTGCGGACGCTCGACAAGCGGTCTGGCACTGCGACGGATTTGCCTGAGGACAACGCGATTGCGGTCCGGCTTGCATGGTCCGAGGACCGACCGATGACCGAGGCAGCGGCGGATATGTTACGCGCCTACCGCGAGGTGCCAACGGCCCAGCTCGCCCTGAGCGGCTATCTCGATATTAAGGGCAACGTATGGGGCGCCATCGTGCGCGATGGGCGCGGCTGGGTCGATATGGTGACGGTTGCCGCGGATACCGGCGATGCCTCGTGCCGCCTGCGTGCCGTGCGTCTGGTTCCGCAAACAACGGAGTCAAAGGAGGGGTCGTGAAATGCATGATGTCCTGCGTGAGGAATCTGCTCAGTCGACCGTCGAATACGCCATCGTCACCGTGGCGCTGTTATCGATTGTGCTGGCGATTGCGGGACTTTGGCGTGCTGGCACCGATGGACGCTTGGCGGCGCTGGTTGAGCGGGCGGCATCCCATGGCGTTGCCTCGACGTCGGTTATCGACGCCGCTGCGGGCGCTAAGGACATCGCGTTGTATTGATATCGCGCGCGAGGACCGGGCGCAGTCTACGGTCGAGGCCGCTTTTTTGCTGCCGACGTTTCTGACGCTCATCCTTCTCGCACTGCAACCGGTGTGGCTGCTTTATACGCGCGCGGTCATGGAGTCTGCCGCCGCCGAGACCGCGCGGCTCATGACCACGACGACGGCGGAGGACGACGATCTTAAGGAGTTCACCCGCCGCCGGCTTGCCGCAGTGCCCAACGTTTCGATCTTTCATGCCGGCGGGCCGTTGTCGTGGGATATCGAGCTTGGCCGGGCCGGTGCGGGTGGCGTCTCGTCCGTGTCCGTTTCCGGCGAGGTCAAGCCGTTGCCTGTGATCGGTGCGTTTGCGCAGGCTATGGGTGGTACCGCCGAGGGCGGCTACGTTGAGCTCAAGGTCGATGTTTCGTATCAATCGCGTCCCGAATGGCTGGAGGGAGATTATGATTCGTGGATTGCTGCATGGGATTAAGCGTTTCTGGTCTAGATGCGTTTTGACGCGCCGTCCGAGCTGTCATCGCAAACGAGGCGGCTTTATGGGCCGCGCCGGTGTCGATCTGTTTATCGAAGACGGTGCCTACACCACGCTTTCTTCTGCCGTGGTCATCCTAGTGGTGCTCACGTTGTTGTTTTCGTCGACCGCGGCGATATGGAGCATGTCGCGTGCCGGGGATACCCAGGTGGCGGCCGATAGCGGCGCGCTGGCGGGTGCCAACGTAGTGTCGTCCTATCACACGGCTGCCACGGTGGTTGATGCGAGCATCTTGAGTCTGGGGCTGGCGGGGTTTGCCACAATCGGGACGGGCCTGGTCGCCATCCTCATCCCAGGTGCCGAACCAGTTGCCGGCAATATGGTCGACACCGGGATTGAGATCATTAAAACGCGCAACAAGTTTGCCAAAAGCGCATCGGAAGGCTTACAGAAAATCGAGACGGCTCTGCCATATCTGATCGCCGCGCGTGCCACGCAGGCGGTGTCGGCGCAGGATACCGATAGTGTGGCCTATACCGGTACGGCGCTTGCCGTGCCCAGGACATCCGAATCGGACTTCGCTGCGCTCAAAGGGTCAGAGATCTCGACCGATACCATTAAAGACACATCAGATGATTTAGAGCGTGCGGCCGAGGAGCTGCGGAAGGCCTCGGAGGAGACGGCGAAGGCAAAGGAGCGCGCCTGGCTTGCGGACTGTGGCGGGTCGGATGAGAGCGCGGTTGGTAGGTACTCATGTATGTGGGAGCGCGCGGGGAGTCTGGCAAAGCTTTCGGATATTGAGAATCCACACTATGCCTCGAGTATCACATGGGAGCCGCAGGTTGCCCTCAACCGAGCGAAGGCCTATTACCATCGGCGCCTAGCGAATGAAAAGTCTCAAGGCTCGAGCACGAAGATGGAGGCCGAGTCCGTCGCGCGGAAAACGTTCTACATCTATGCAATTGAAGAACTCGAACACTCATACATTGAAGACGATGGTGAAAAAATTTCGTCTCAGATCCCATTCCTGCCGCGCACGCCGGGCGAGGTGAAGGGAACCCAGCTCTACACCGATGTCATGTGGCCTACAAGTACCAACGGCGACAAGACGTACCTGCACTATGGGACCGAATGTCCTAACTATAAGAGTGGATCGCCGGGTGGGTTGGCATCCTTTGTCGATTACGACGGACACGATGTATGCGATAAGTGCGAATTCGACGTGGTCACCCTGGGTCGCGCCCTCATGCCGCCGTCGTTCATCGAAAACGGCTTCGAATATCACTTCGACGAGTTCAAAAAGGCCTTGGAGGAATACGTCAAATGTCGGAACAAAGAGCTTGAGCTCATGCGTCAGACCGAGGATGAGGCCGACCGTGCGGGCAATGCGTTTGACCAGGCCATTAAAGCGCTTTCCGGCGAGCGCCCGCGTATCGCCCCACCTGGACGCAACGGCGTGGTCGCATTTGCAGTTTCGGGTGACATTACCAGCCCCGATCAACTTAACTCCTCGTTTAACACGGCAGTCAGGCTTGGCGATCGCGGTGCTATCTCTGCCGCGGTGCTGGCGCCCGATGAGGCGACGGCGCAAAACAACGTGCTTTCGCGATTTTTCTCGACATTGAAGGAACGCTCGGGCGGCGTTGCCGGCGTGCTCGACGGCGTCATGGATGTTTGGGGATGGCTGCTCGTAGGATACGGTGATATCCAAGGTTCGGCCGACGAACTTATGGACGAGATGATTAAAGGCCTAGGAGGGGGCAGCGGCGCGTTGGGTTCCATCGCATCGTGGCTCGGCGATACCGTTTCGGCGTCCATGGCGGCGTTGGGTCTGGAACCGTGCGACTTGCGCCTGCGAAAGCCGGTGCTGACCGATTCCGCCAACGTCATTAAGAGTCCGGGGTCTGACATTGCTGGTCTCTCTCAAGCGCAAGACAAACTGCGAAGTATTCCGTTGGGCGTGACCGATCCCAAGGCGCTTTGCGAGGCGTTGGAATATCAAGTCGAACGCACCATTAGCGGTACGGTGTTCACGCTTGCGGAGATTCCTCTGCCCGGCGGCGGCTCCATCCCACTCACCGTCGATGTCGCCACGCTGGTTGGCGCTCTGGGCGGTGGGTCGTAATGAGTATCCGCATGCGTCTGCGCGAGGAGCGCGCCCAGGCGACGGTGGAGATGGCGGTGGTTACGCCCGTTTTGCTGGTGCTGGCACTCATCGTGTACAACGTCATGATCTTTGCCAGCGCTGTCGCGCGCTTCGACCGCGTGGTACCCGACATCGTGTTGGCGCACGCCGTGGCGTCGGAGGGGGAGGGCGACGAAAGCTCTGCCGATGCCTCGGCGACGGTTCAGACTCAAATTCTGAATGCCATGGAAGGCTATGACTTGCGGATCGAAGTGTCGAGCGAGCAAGGCGCGGAGGCATCGGATGGTGGCCTGCTCTCCCTATCCGGTACGTTTAGGACCTACACCTGCACCATGCACTATGAGCCGTGGCCGACTTTTCTCAGCATCGCTGGCGTTTCGCTGGGGGCGCCGACAACGTTGTCGCACGAGCGCGCGGTGACGGTCGATCCATGGCGCCCGGGGGTGGTCATGTGACCGCGGTCTCGTCCTACATCGCCTACGCGCGGGCACTCAACAGGCTGGGTTGGACGCCGGCCGAGTTTGCGGTGGCGGAGTCGTTTGTCGTGCGTCTGCGCGGCATGCTGGGGCGGCGTCCGGTTGCCGCCAACGGCCTGCCGCTCGTCATGGCGTTTCCACGCTGCTCTTCGGTCCATACGTGTTTTATGGCCTATCCCATCGACATCGCCTTCATCGATCGCGACGGCAATATCCTCGCGCGCTACGAAAACGTATGTCCCTGGTGTATGTGCTCCTGTCCCGGCGCGTGGGCGGTATTGGAACGCCCTTCAATCCTCGCTACACCTCCCGCCCTCCAGCAAGTGCCGGCGTAAGAGATTGGCGACAGCGGACTTTCGTCATACGAAATTGGGTAAGATGGAGGAGAAGATGCATGGATGTTGAGATCCATCCGAACGCCAAAAAACACTTGACGGAAAAGCAGGTACTAGGTGCCTGGTTCGCGGTTACTGAGTGCATTCGCCGCGAGTCGGAGGACGAGCCGCCGAGATGGCTTGCCATTGGATGGCTTCCAGATGGTCGAAGTGTGGAACTTGTTGCGGTCGAACTAATTCGTGGATGGCTCATTATTCATGCCCTGTCTCCGGTTCAGAAGAAATTCTGGCAAGAGATCGAGCGAGCTCGGCAGAGGGGTCGATGATGGGCAAGACGTATACGGCCGCTAATGGTCAGGTTGTAACGGATGAAATGATTGACGCGTGGTGCGAGTCGTACGAGCGCGGAGAGTTTCCGGATGGCGAACACACCGTTGGTGGGATCGTGCATGGACGGCCCCCGCTCTCAGGTGAGGGGACGGCAACGCTGTCGGTCAAGATTCCTCTGGGAATGAAGGAGGCCATTCGTCGACGGGCGGCTGCCGAGGGGATGACGCCAAGTGAGTTTGCCCGTGCGGCTCTGAGTGAAAAACTTCTTGCTGCCGGCTGATGCCTCTGACGTGCCGATTTATAGAACCGAGGCTGTGCTAAAAATCTTTTTTAAAATTCTCGGTTGACCGGAACGCGTCCTTGGTTATACTAATCAAGCCTTGAAACAAGGCACACCTCAAATGGCTGGGTAGCTCAGTTGGTAGAGCAGAGGACTGAAAATCCTCGTGTCAGGGGTTCGATTCCCTTCCCCGCCACCTTGAATTGTTTAGGACCTCTGCAAAGGGGTCCTTTTCTTTTATGCAGCCCCCACATGGAATCGAACCCCGTGAGGGCGCGGAGCTGAGTAAACGCGTGAGCGTTTGCCAGCGGAGCTCGCAAGGCGCGCAAGCGCCGCAGCGGTCCGCACGCGCGGAGCGCGGGCGCGATTTCCTTCCCCGCCACCTTGAATTGACTAGGACCTCTGCAAAGGGGTCCTTTTCTTTTATCGAGGGCTCTGCGGAAATTGCGTCCCGGAATTTGGCTTCAGAGTGGGATGCGTTTTCCGCTTTGATGTCGCTTGGGAAAGCGCGACCCGGAATCCGGCGTCAGAATGGGACGTGCTTTCCTTTTGCGGCCTTTGGCGGAAACTGCGTCCCAGATCTCGCGCTCAGAACGGGATGCATTTTCCGATTGAGGCCTCGAACGGAAAATACATCCCAGTCTTTTGCGAAAAACGGGATGCGCTTTCCGGCGCTTACTTCCGACGTGCGTGCACATCTCGGGCCCGCCCAGATATTCCTCCCGCTTTTGCGCCACTTTACAGACCGTTCGGTCGTCTATCCGCACGCGCGGGTATACTCAAAACGATACTTTTCCTATGCAATACGATGCAGGCTCGGCCTGCACGATCCGAAGGGGGCAGTGATGGAGAGGATACTCGGCGTTAATCTCTCTGGCTGGTTTATTCCCGAGCCTTGGGTGACCCCGTCGCTGTATGCGGCGACCGGTGCATCCAACGCAGCCGAGCTGCAGGAGGCCATGGGCACCGCCGCCTATAACGAGCGCATGCGCCGTCATTACGAGACGTTTGTGAGCGAGGACGATTTCCGTCGCATGGCGCAGATCGGTCTCAATGCCGTGCGTCTGCCGGTGCCCTGGTATGCCTTTGGCTCGCAGGAGTCCGATGCGTCCTACATCTCGGTTGTCGATTACATCGACCGTGCAATTGAGTGGGCTGCCAAGTACGACATCCGCGTGCTGCTTGATCTGGCAACTGTGCCCGGTGGCCAGGGCGATTCCAACGATTCGCCCGCCACGCCGGAGGCTGTCGCCGAGTGGCATTCGTCCACCAACGGCCGTCATGTCGCGCTCGACGTGCTCGAGCGCCTGGCCGATCGCTACGGCGAGGCCGAGAGCCTGCTGGGCATTGAGCTGCTGGACACGCCGCAGATGAGCGTCCGCAAGAGCCTCTTCACCATGACGGATGGCATTCCGGCGCACTACCTGCGCAACTTCTATCGCGACGCCTACGAGCTCGTCCGTTCGTATATGCCCGAGGATAAGATCGTCGTCTTCTCGTCGTCGGGGCATCCCAACGAGTGGAAGCATTTTATGCGCGGCGCCAAGTACAAGAACGTCTACATGGACCTTCACCTGTACCATTATCGCGACGAGTATGCGCTCGACATCACGAGCCCTCGCGGGCTGACGACGGCGATTTCGCGCAACAAGCGCGAGCTCAAAGAAGCGATTTCGACTGGGTTCCCCGTGCTGGTGGGCGAATGGTCGGGCGCGGCGATCTTTGCCAACTCGTCGGTTACGCCCGAGGGCCGCAATGCCTACGAGCGCGTGTTTATCGCCAACCAACTGGCTTCGTTTGCACCGGCTGCCGGTTGGTTCTTCCAAACGTGGAAGACCGAGAAGCGCATTGCAGCATGGGACGCCCGCGCGGCGCTCGGTACGCTCGAGCGCGGCATGATTGAATAGGTTGATATGACGCAAAACAGCGCCCATACGGGCAAACTCTATGTGGTCGGCACGCCCATCGGCAACTTGGGTGACCTGTCCCCGCGCGTTGGCGAGGCCTTTGCCGCTGCCGATGCCATTTGCTGCGAAGACACGCGTGTGACGTCAAAGCTGCTGATGTACCTGGGCATTTCCAAGCCGCTTGTCCGTTGCGACGAGAATGTGATCGCCAGCCGCGCCGCCGGCCTGGTCGACCGTCTGCTGGCGGGGGAGACCCTCGCCTTTGCCTCGGATGCCGGCATGCCGAGCGTGTCCGATCCCGGCCAGGCGCTGGTCGAGGCGGCGCGTGAGGCCGATGTGCCCGTCGAAGTTATTCCCGGGCCCTCTGCTTGCGTCACGGCGCTCGTTTCGTCCGGCATTCCCTGCGAGCATTTTTTCTTCGAGGGCTTTTTGGGCCGAAAGAACGGCGACCGCGTGCGCCGTTTGCAGCGCCTTGCCGTGGTGCCCGGCGCGCTCATCTTCTACGAGTCTCCACATCGTATCGTGGCGACGCTCGAGGCCGTGGCGGAGGTCTTTCCCCAGCGTGAGGTTGCCGTCTGCCGCGAACTCACCAAGCTGCACGAGGAGGTTTTGCGCGGGCCCGCTGTCCAGCTTGTCGAGGAGCTGCGTGCTCGCGGCGAGGTAAAGGGCGAGATTGCGCTGGTCATCGCGCCGCCGAGCGAGGATGAGGAGGCCGGTATCGTGCCGGTTGGCGCCGCGGCAGCGGATCCCGACGAGGCCCTGCGCGAGGATATCCGCGCCGCGCTCGAGGAGGGGGAGCCCGCCTCTGCGGTGGCCAAGCGCCTGTCTCAGAAGTATTCGCGCCGCAAGCGCGATGTCTATGCCATGGTGCTCGATATGCAATAGATGGAGGATATCCAACCCTTGCGCTAGAATCATCCTCTGTATGCAACGTTTTTCTGGAGGACAAACCCCATGGATCAAAGCAAGCCTTCGTTCTTTATCACGACGCCCATCTACTACGTCAACGCCGATCCGCACCTGGGCACGGCTTATTCCACCATCATCGCCGACGTTCAGGCTCGCTATCGCCGTTCCGCCGGCTATAACGTCAAGTTCCTGACCGGCATGGACGAGCACGGCGAGAAGGTCGCCGAGGCCGCAGCCAAGCACAACATGACGCCGCAGGAGTGGACCGACAGCCAGGCCCCGCACTTCAAGGAGCTTTGGAGCAAGCTCGAGATTTCCAACGACGACTTCATCCGCACCACCGAGCCGCGCCAGCATCATGCCGTGCAGTACCTGTGGGAGCGCATGAAGGAGTCCGGCTACCTGTATAAGGGCAGCTACGACGGTTGGTATTGCGTGCCTGACGAGACCTACTTCACCGACACGCAGGTCCAGAAGGGTGACGAGGAGTACGGCAGCGTCGGCCAGCACCTGTGCCCCGACTGCCACCGTCCGCTCGAGCGCGTGCAGGAGGAGTCCTACTTCTTTAAGCTTTCCGCTTTCCAGGACAAGCTGCTCAAGCTCTATGACGAGCACCCCGACTTTGTCGAGCCCGCGTTCCGTATGAACGAGGTGCGCAGCTTTGTCGAGGGCGGCCTCAACGACCTTTCCGTGAGCCGTACGAGCTTTGACTGGGGTATTCAGGTTCCGTTTGACGAGGGCCACGTGACCTATGTGTGGTTCGACGCGCTGCTCAACTATATGACGGCCGTCGGCTACGGTGTCGACACCGACGAGGCGCGTGCCGAGCTGGCCTATCGCTGGCCCGCGCAGTTCCACATCGTGGGCAAGGACATCATCCGCTTCCACTGCGTCATTTGGCCCGCCATGCTCATGGCCATCGGCGAGGCCCTGCCCGAGCACGTCTTTGCCCACGGCTTCCTGACCGTGCGCAATGCCGAGACCGGCAAGGCCGAGAAGATGTCCAAGAGCCGCGGCAACGCCATCGCTCCGCAGGACGTTATCGACATGCTGGGTGTCGAGGGCTATCGCTACTACTTTATGACCGACGTCGTCCCCGGCACCGACGGTGCCATCAGCTTCGACCGCATGGAGCAGGTCTACAACGCCGACCTGGCCAACAGCTGGGGCAACCTCATCTCGCGTTTGCTCAACATGAGCGGCAAGTACTTTGACGGTTGCGCGCCCGCCAAGCCCGCATCGTTCGATGCGTTCGACAACCCGCTGGCAAAGATCGCCGATGGTCTGGTCGAGCGCTACATGGCCAAGATGGACGTGCTCGATTACGGTGGAGCCAAGGACGAGGTCATGGAGCTCATCCATGCCGCCAACCACTACATCGAGGACTCTGAGCCTTGGGCACTTGCCAAGGACGAGGCCAAGGCTGACGAGCTGGCGTTTGTGATCTACAACCTGCTCGAGGCCATCCGCATTGCCGCCCACCTGCTGATGCCGCTCATGCCTCAGACCTCTGCCGAGGCCCTGCGCCGCCTGTCCTGCGAGGACGAGGCCGCGACCGACGACCTCAAGGGCATTTGCGCTTGGGGCCTGCTTGCCGGCGGTCAGCCTGTCGAGAAGGGCGAGCCGCTGTTCCCGCGTCTGGGCTAAGACGCGGCGCGCCATATCGGCAATTTGCTGTTTAGATGTAAGGGCATGGCCGCCACGGTCCATGCCCTTTCGTTTCAAGACGCCGCCATCATGCTAAGGAGGCAACTATGACAACTTCGCCTTTGGCAAACCCCACGGCAACAAGGGAGCTGCTGGAGGAGTTTGGCCTTGCGACCAAGCATCGCCTGGGCCAGAACTTCCTGATCGACAACCATGTGATCGAGCGCATTTGCGAGCTTGCCGAGCTTGCGGGCGATGAGCGCGTGCTCGAGGTTGGTCCGGGCGTTGGCACGCTCACGCTTGCGCTGTTGCAGGAGGCGGCGTGCGTCACGTCGATCGAAGCAGATCCCGAGCTCGAACCGGTGCTCGACGCCCATGCCGCCGACTATGCCAACTTCCGCTTTATCATGAGCGACGCGCTTAAGGTGGGCCCGGAGCAGATTGAGCAGGCCGCCGGCGGCGAGCCCACGGTATTTGTCGCGAACTTGCCCTATAACGTGGCGGCGACGATCATTTTGCAATTTTTCCAGACGATGCCGGCGCTCAAGCGTGCCGTCGTCATGGTGCAAAAGGAGGTTGCCGATCGCATTGCCGCAGTGCCGGGCAACAAGACCTATGGCGGCTATACGGCAAAGCTCGGCCTGTATGCGCAGGTGACGGGTCGCTTTGAGGTGCCGCCGCGTTGCTTTATGCCAGCGCCGCACGTGGACTCGGCCGTCGTGCGTATCGACCGTGTTGACGGCGTGGTGCCCGAGGGGCTCGATCGCGAATTCGTGGCTCGTGTGATCGACGCTGCATTTGCTCAGCGGCGCAAGACCATCCGAAATTCCATCTGCGCCAACGGTTTTGCCAAGGACGTGCTCGATGCCGCTTTTGAGGTTTGCGGTATCGCACCCACCACGCGCGCCGAGACGCTCGATGTTGCCGACTTTGTCCGTCTGGCCCGGGAGCTAATCCATGACGCCTAATGCCGAACGCGTGACGTTTACCAAGAAAAAGAAGACGGTTGCTTGTCCCGTGCCCTTGGCGCCGCTTGCCGACACGCATGCACATCTGCTTTCGTTTTGGGGCAAGGATGTGCCCGAGACGCTCGTGCGCGCCAAAGCCGCGGGCGTCGACCTGTTGGTGACGATGTTCGACCCCATTGCCGACAAGCGCAGCGTGGCGGACTATAGCGACTGGCTGGTGCGCGAGATTCTTCCGATGCAGGATATTCCGCAGATCAAGTATCTTGCCGGCGTGCATCCGTATGGCGCGCCGGACTATACCGACGACGTTCATGCACAGGTCGTTGCGGCACTTGATGACCCCTTATGCGCCGGTATTGGCGAAATCGGCCTGGACTATCACATGGACTATGACGACGATATCGCGCCGGCACCCCATAACGTGCAGATTGATTGCATGGCGCGCCAGCTCGAGCTTGCCGTGCGCCGCAATGTGCCGGTGGAGCTGCACCTGCGTCACGAGGACTCGGATGGGGAGCGCACCTCGCACGTTGATGCGTACAACGTACTGCGCGAGGTGGGTGTGCCCCAGGCCGGTTGTGTGCTGCACTGTTTTGGCGAGGACCGCGCCACGATGGAGCGCTTTGTGGAGCTGGGCTGCTATATCGCCTATGGTGGTGCGGCCACCTTTAAGCGCAACGACGACGTGCGCGAGGCATTTGCGGCAACCCCACTCGATCGAATTTTGTTCGAGACGGATTGCCCGTATATGGCTCCGGAGCCCATCCGCGGTCTTGAATGCGAACCCGCAATGATCTCCATTACGGCAAACGCGCTGGTTAACGACCGTGTCGATCGCACTGGTGAGGACGCCGAAACAATCGCGCAAGCCGCTTGGGAGAATGCCTGCAAACTTTTTCAAAAATAGTTCTTGCGTTCGTGGTGGCGCTCCGTTATTCTAATTCCTGCACGCGGGCGTGGCGGAATTGGCAGACGCGTACGGTTCAGGTCCGTATGGGGGCAACCCCATGAAGGTTCAAGTCCTTTCGCCCGCACCATTAAATGAAAGAGCTTCCAGTAATGGGAGCTTTTTTGTTATGGGCCCATCGCAGGGACTTGAACCTGTGAAGGAGCGAGCGTAAAGAAAACGCGGAGCGTTTTTAGCGAGCTGGCGAGGACGCCGGCAGGCGGCCGAAGCCGGTGCGGATCCGCGAAGCGGATACGCGGACGTCCTTTCGCCCGCACCATTGAATGAAAGGGCTCCCAGCGATGGGAGCTTTTTTGTTATGGGTCTCTTGTTGATGTCACGTTGCTGCTTCGTGCGGGTATCCTAGTGCCAACGTGTGCCTATCAGAGGAGAGACCATGCTGTTGTCCGGTATCATCGCCGCCCTTACCAGCCTTTTGATTCCCATCATCATTCTGTTGCTACTGCTTCCCAACGCCTGCTATGTCGTTGAACAACAGCATGCCGTGATCATCGAGCGCCTGGGCAAGTTTAACCGCATCGTCAACGCGGGCTTCCACATGAAGGTGCCCGTGATTGACCGCAAGGCCGCCACGGTGAGCCTGCGCACCATGAAAAACGGTTTTGGCATCGACGTTAAGACCCAGGACAACGTGACCATCGGCCTTGAGGTCTCTGCTCAGTACCACGTGAGCTATGACATGGGCGCCGGCCCGGCAGATTCGGGTATCTACAAGAGCTACTACATGCTGCAGGAGCCCGTCGACCAGATGCGTGACTTCATCACCGACGCCCTGCGCTCTTCGATTCCCGTCTACACACTCGATGAGGTCTTTGCCAAGAAGGATGACATCGCCAAGGATGTCAACGCTACCGTTTCCGAGCAGATGGCCGCCTACGGCTTCACCCTCGTGTCGACGCTCATCACCAAAATCGCACTGCCGACCGAGGTTGAGAACTCCATGAACGACATCAACGCCGCCCAGCGCAAGCGCGCTGCGGCACAGGAGCTCGCCGAGGCCGACCGTATCAAGCGCGTCACCGAGGCGACCGCCGAGGCCGAGGCTATGGAAAAGGCGGGCGAGGGCATCGCCAACCAGCGCAAGGCCATTGCGCTGGGTATCAAAGATTCGCTCGAGATCATCCAGGAGACGGGTGTCGGCAATGACGAGGCCAACCAACTGTTCATGTTTACGCAGTGGTCCGAGATGATGACGGAGTTCGCTCGCACGGGTAAAACCTCGACGGTCGTGCTGCCGAGCGACTTTTCGCAGTCGGCCTCTATGTTCGAGCAGATGCTGGCTGCCGGTAAGGTTCAGAACGAGTCAAAGGAGTAGACACGCGTGAAATACACCGTCGTTTGTGTTGGCAAGCTCAAAGAGCGCTTTTGGAAGGAGGCCTGCGCTGAGTACACCAAGCGCCTAGGTGCCTATGCCAAGGTTGATATCCGCGAGGTGGCCGATATCGACCCGGCTAAGGCGGGCGGCGTGGATGCCGCGCGCGACAAGGAGGGGGCGGCAATTCTTGCTGCATTGCCGTCTCGGGCGCATGTGATCCTGCTGGCTATCGAGGGCAAGGAGCGTTCGAGTGAGGAGCTCTCGGTGCGGCTCGACGATCTTATGCTGCGAGGCAGCAGCGACATTGCCTTTGTAATCGGCGGTTCGGACGGCGTGAGTGATGAGGTGCGCGCCCGCGCCGACGAGATGCTCAGCTTTGGACGCATTACCTTGCCGCATAACCTGGCGCGTGTGGTGCTGCTAGAGCAGATTTACCGTGCCTGCAAGATCAGCCGTGGCGAGCCGTATCACAAATAGGTCGGCAATACGAAACAATGGCGTGGGACAATACCTTTCGTTTTGAGGAATGTGTCTGAAAGGACTATGTGATATGAAGATTGGATTTGTCGGTTTTGGCAATATGGCGAGCGCCATGGCCGATGGCTGGATCGCTGCCGGTGTAGCTGCGAGCGACATGTGCGCCTGTGCGGGTCGCTACGACGCACTGGTTGAGCGCTGTGAGGCGCGTGGGATGGCCGCTTGCCACGATGCCGCCGAGGTTGTCGCCGCATCCGATATCGTGGTCGCTGCGGTCAAACCGTACATGGTCGAGAAGGTATTCGCCCCGCTCAAGGATGCTCTTGCCAAAAAGGTCGTTCTGTCGGTTGCCTGGACCTGGGACAGTGCCAAGTGGGAGCAGGTCCTGCCGGGCGTCGCGCATATCTCGACGGTGCCCAACACACCGGTTTCGGTGGGCGAGGGCGTCATCGCTTGCGAGAAGGCTTCCACGCTTAGTGATGAGCAGAGCGCCGTGGTGCTTGATCTGCTTGGCAAGCTCGGTACGGTGGTCGAGCTCGATACGAGCCTGCTGTTCGTGGGCGGCACGGTGGGTGGTTGCGCTCCGGCGTTTGTCGCCATGGCGATCGAGGCTCTGGGCGATGCGGCCGTCAAACACGGTATTCCGCGCGCCGATGCCTATCGCATTGTGAGCCAGATGGTGCTGGGTACGGCAAAGCTGCAGCTTGCAACCGGTCAGCATCCCGCAGCGATGAAGGATGCCGTGTGCTCGCCCGGCGGTGCTACCATCAAGGGCGTCGTCGCGCTCGAGGACGCCGGCATGCGCAGCGCCCTCGTCAAGGCCATCGACGCTACTCTCCAGTAAACTGGCCAATAAGGGACAGGTTTATTTTGGCAGGGTTTTCCTGCGGTTTTGTACCTTGAGCAAAAAGCGCCCCGCAACTGGCTCAATTCCAGTTGCGGGGCGCTTGCGTTTGCCCAGATAAAACCGACCAAAATAAACCTGTCCCTTTTTGGCAGGTTAGTCCCAGAAGCTGTCTTCTTCGTCCTCGGACTTGGGGCCGCGGTCGACATACATCTTATGGGTGCGCTTCTCCATCACAAAGGCAAGAATCGCAAATAGCAGGATGCCACCGGCGAAAAGGATGGCAAAACCGGTGCGGGTGCCAAACAAAAAGGAAAAAACTGCGTCCATTGGGTGCCTTCTTGCGTAGTTGGGTTGGGTCGTAAACGCTCATAAGTATATACTTGCCCATACATGTACAAGGTTGCAACCTAAATGGAATGTATATCGCCGGAGGATCTTATGCTTGATATCAAGTTTGTTCGCGAGAACCCCGATGCCATCGATACCGCCATGGCAAATCGCCAGACGTCTTGGGATCGCGAGAAGTTCTTTGAACTCGACGACGAGCGCCGTGCCGTCATCACCGAGGTCGAGGAGCTCCAGGCCACGCGTAACGCCGAGTCCAAGAAGATTGGCGCCCTGATGAAGGAGGGCAAGAAGGACGAGGCCGAGGCCGCCAAGGAGGCCGTGCGCGCCGTCAACGAGAAGATCGACGGTCTGTCCGAGCGCCGTACCGCTCTTGAGCAGGAGCAGTACGACTTCATGTCTCACCTGCCCAACATTCCGTGCGAGGCTACCCCGTACGGTAAGGACGAGGACGAGAACATCGAGCGTCGCCGCTGGGGCACCCCGCGCGAGTTCGACTTCGACTTTAAGCCCCACTGGGATCTGGGCACCGATCTGGACATCCTCGACTTCGAGCGTGGCAACAAGCTCTCCGGCAGCCGCTTCACCGTTCTCGGTGGCGCCGGCGCCCGCCTTGAGCGCGCCCTTATCAACTTCTTCCTGGACACGCACACGAGCCGTGGCTTCAAGGAGTGGTGGCCGCCCATCGTCGTCAAGCGTCAGACCATGTTCGGCACGGGCCAGCTGCCCAAGTTCGAGGACGACGCCTATCACGTCTCGGGCGACAACTTCCTGATCCCTACTGCCGAGGTCGTACTGACTAACCTGCATGCCGGTGAGGTTCTGGACGCCGACACTCTGCCTCGCCGCTACACTGCCTTCACCCCCTGCTTCCGCGAGGAGGCCGGTTCCGCCGGTCGCGACACCCGCGGCATCATTCGCCAGCACGAGTTCGACAAAGTCGAGATGGTCAAGTTTGCCAAGCCGGAGGAGTCCGACGAGGAGCTCGAGAGCATGACCGCCGAGGCCGAGTACCTGCTGCAGCAGCTGGGCCTGCCGTATCGCGTGATTAGCCTGTGCACCGGCGACCTGGGCTTCTCTGCCCGTCAGACCTACGACATCGAGGTTTGGCTGCCGAGCTACAACGCCTACAAGGAGATCAGCTCCTGCTCCAATTGCGGCGACTTCCAGGCCCGTCGCGCCAACATCAAGTATCGCGACCCCGAGAACTTCAAGGGCTCGCGCTACCTGCACACCCTTAACGGTTCCGGCCTGCCGGCTGGTCGTACCATGGCTGCCATTCTAGAGAACTACCAGAACGCCGACGGCACCATCACGATCCCCGAGGTTCTGCGTCCCTACATGGGCGGCCTCGAGAAGATCGAGCCGGTCGCGTAAACTAGCTGCATAGGCGATTTGCGAGGGCGCTCCTTTTAGGGGCGCCCTTTTTGTGTGCGGCTATACCATGCCGTGCGGACAGCTCGATAGAAAACACACGAACAAACGTTCTGTATACATGCATTTACCTGCTATGCTTTTGTTGACTAAGAGCAAGAGAAAGGGGATGTGATGGAGCTGTTCGACGAGCGGGTTGTTTTGTTCCAGAGCGATGAGGGCGGGGAGCACCTGCTGGTAACGTGCGAGCCGTCGGGTATGGGTGGCTTGGTGGTTCGGCAGACGAGTGAGGGACCATTGACGCAATGGTGCTATGAGGAGTCGCCGCATGTGGTCGAGACGTTTGTTGCGCATGAGGGGCTTGTTGTCCTTGAGCACTTCTATGGCGTTGGAACTTCTAATCAGGTGGCCCGAATGCTGAGCATCTCGTTTGCCGACTACGACTGCGCCCAACGGGTGCGGTCGCTTCTGGGGGAGCTTGGCGCCGGGTTCGATGTGATCGAAAAGCCAATCGATCGCACGAAAAGCGCTGATGCTCGTGGCACAGCGTAACAAATTGTGGCTCGCGCGAAAAAAAGTTTGAGATTTTGCTTGACTCTAACGAACTAAAGTGGTTTTATATGTCTTGCGCTGCGGCGTTACCTCAGCTGGATAGAGGGTCTGACTACGAATCAGAACGTCATAGGTTCGAATCCTATACGCCGCACCAATCGAACTTAAAGCCTCCGGCAACGGGGGCTTTTCTTTTAGGCGGACGCCGCATGGATTCGAACCTCGGTCGAGGCGCGGGCGTCAAGAAAGCGCGGAGCGATTTTAGCCCGCGGGCGAGCGCGCCGGCAGGCGGGCGAAGCCGGTGCGGATCCGCGAAGCGGATGCGCGGAATCCTATACGCCGCACCAATCGAACTTAAAGCCTCCGGCAACGGGGGCTTTTCTTTTAGGCGGACGCCGCATGGATTCGAACCTCGGTCGAGGCGCGGGCGTCAAGAAAGCGCGGAGCGATTTTAGCCCGCGGGCGAGCGCGCCGGCAGGCGGGCGAAGCCGGTGCGGATCAGCATGACAACTTAATCAGCGCTTCGTAAAAATTTTCCAAATTGTCGCTTGACCCATCGGGGGCTCGCGTGCATAATAATCCGTGCGTTGCGGCGTTACCTCAGCTGGATAGAGGGTCTGACTACGAATCAGAACGTCATAGGTTCGAATCCTATACGCCGCACCAATTGGGTTTTTAGCCTCCGGAAACGGGGGCTTTTCCTTTACGGGGGCATTGCGGAGATTCGAACCTCGTTCGAGGCGCGAGCGTCAAGAAAACGCGGAGCGTTTTTAGCGAGCGGGCGAGTCCGCCGGCAGGCGGGCGAAGCCGGTGCGGATCCGCGCAGCGGATGCGCGGAATCCTATACGCCGCACCAATTGAATTTAAAGCCTCCGGAAACGGGGGCTTTTCTTATATCGCGATGCACCGAAGATCGTGCCAAGCCCTCCAAATGAGTAAAAATCAAATTCGATAACTTTTTTTGAAAAAACGCTTGACCATTATTCAGTCCATGTGCATAATAATCAACAAGTTGCGGCGTTACCTCAGCTGGATAGAGGGTCTGACTACGAATCAGAACGTCATAGGTTCGAATCCTATACGCCGCACCAATTGAACTTGAAGCCTCCGGCAACGGGGGCTTTTCTTTTATGTCGCCGCTGCATGGATTCGAACCTCGGTCGAGGCGCGAGCGCCAAGAAAACGCGGAGCGTTTTTAGCGAGCGGGCGAGCACGCCGGCAGGCGGGCGAAGCCGGTGCGGATCCGCGCAGCGGATGCGCGGAATCCTATACGCCGCACCATTTGAGATTAAAGCTCCCGGCAACGGGGGCTTTTCTTTTACGTAAGCACTGCATGGATTCGAACCTCGGTCGAGGCGCGGGCGTGAAGCGGACGATTTCTTATCGACTCGTGTAAGATTCCGAGTAGGTATCGCGGCCTATCCGCGACCGCTCCTTCTCTAGACGACCGATCAGGGTGATATTTCGTGGCAGAGCGTCCGACATACAAGCTCAGGTTTCTCGATCCCAAGAAGCGCTTTCCGGCGATGCCCGAGCAGCCTGCGGGACGCTCATATGGCGTGGTCTGGAAACTCTTTGGCGAGGATCAGCATGAATCTTGTTATGTCGTCGAGTTCGTTGGCAAAAGTCATGTGTCGCTTTTGGGCTACGTAAGCGTTTCGGGTGAGGTGTACAAGGTGGACCGCCCCGTCAGCGAGGCTCCGCTGCCCAACGATCCCGACATGGAACTGGTCCTTGACGAGTCGGATTCCAGTATTGGTGAGATTATGGTAAGGAAAGCCAACGGTGCAATGCGCGCGTGTGCGCAAACTGCCGGCTCTCCCGAAGGCCCCATGCGCGAGCAGTCCGACCACGAGACATGGAATTCGACCCGCGCCCTTCCTTACGGTGAGTTCATGGCCTCGATGTTCTTGCGCTACGTGATATTTGCCAACTCCGAAAGCGCTATTGTGAACACGGCGGACGCCGGCGGACTCGACGAGGGTATGCAAAACGTTGTCGACAAGATCAAGCTCGTAAAGTTGCCCGAGCCGGTCGAGGTGTTTTTGGGCTTTAACACGGCACCGCTCCCCGATGCTATCGAGACGCTGCTCTACCGCGTTGACCATGCCGAGAATCCGAGCGGTATCGAGCGCTATGCCGCCGCCCTTATGAGCGAAATTGACTTGCCCCGCCTGCGCACCATCGCTGCCAAGTCCGAGATGAGCCTGGCTCGCATTGATCGCTCAAAGATTTTCTATCTCAATTTTGATCGTAGCCTGTTGGACCAGGACGAGATTGACATGCTGCTTGCCATCGAGTGCCGTCTCAACCGCCTCTCCGGCATCCTTGAGCGCATCGGGGCCGGATTGGTCCCTGCGGCATCCTCGCCGAGCCTTGAGGGCTGCGCGCTCTTTGATGCGTGGCATATCGCCAAGACGACCAACGATGTTCCCCGACTGCTCGATACGGCTTCGAGCGATAACCCGTGGGGCAAGCCGGGTACGGTGGCTTGCCAGCCGGGCGGCGAGTGGGACGTGCGCACCCGTTTTGCGCGAATCGTTGAGGCGCTCAACGTGGTCACGCGGCTCGACTATACCTATCGGGCAAACGTTGCCGAGGGGATTATGCTCGTTCGGTTTGGGCAGTCTGTCGTTGATGCCATGCCGCAACGTGAATACGACGCTCAGGATGACGCCTGGCGCGAGCTGGACGAGGACATGCGCGCGGTCTGGGCCGCGGAGCACGATGCGCGCGTGGCACTTACGCTTGCGGCAGCGTGTTTTGCCGCGGGCACCTGCATCACGCGCTGCTATGTGCAGATTGCTGCTCCCGACAGTGAGCAGGGCGAGCGCGTTGTCGCAACGTATTTCTTTGGGCGCGCGGCCTATCTGGCCGATTGCGTGCCTGTCGCCAAGGATCTTGAGAGCATGGACATGGACGATATGCCGTGCAAGCGTGTGCTTGAGGCGTATGAGTCAACCGCTCCGGAGACGATTGAGCCTGCGGAGGTTCATGCTCGTCCGCGTGATGACCATCGCACACTGCCGCCGGCGCTGCGCGATCTGCTGCTTGCCGATACGGCTGACGAGTTGGAGGTCATGGAAGAGGACGACGACCCATACGTGGCCCGCGTTGTTGAATTGCGCGAGCAGGCAAAAGTCGACCGTACAGGTGCCTTTGAAGGCTTTTCCCGTCTTGTCGAGGAGTTGGAGGCTAAGTGCGCCGTCGCCGAGCTTTTGGCGACAGGTCCGGTTCAAACGCAGTTTTGTGACAACCAGCTGGTGCGCATGGTGCTACCGGTGTTGGAAGAAGATCGCTCTGTGCGAATCCTCCGTGCGCCCGATGCGCTGTACTTTGCCCAGCACGAGATCTGCAGCTTTTACGCCGAGCAAGAGGACTTTGAACGAGCGCTGCCCGAGGTGCGCCATCTTTACGATCTGGCGCGCTCGTCCATGCAATCGCACTTTGCGCTCATCAACGTGCTTGCGCGTCTGGAGCGCTTTGACGAGATTATCGAGGTGGCGCGCCACGGCCTACGTATTGCCAGCGATCGTTCTGCAATCGGCTACCTGTTCTATCGCTTGGCGTTTGCCTATTGGAATTGCGATCAGCTCGACCTGGCGCTGGCTTGTTACCGTCTCGTGCCGCGCGGCGAGGAGTCGGGCAGTAGCGCGCTGGAAGAAATGCAGGGCCTTATGAACGAGATGGGCGTTAGCGAGCCTCCGACGTTCGAGGAAGCGGTCGAGACCATCCGCAAGGCTGGACTCGAGCTGCCGCCAGTGTCCGCCGTGACGAATCAGCTGGCAGATGCCGCTGTGCAACTGGTCGACAACGGCTTCTTTTTCCTGGCACGCGGTTGCATCTTCCAAATGTGGCGCACCATGGGCAACGACGAGCTCGGCTCCCTCAACCGCTCGCTGGGGTAGGCGAAGCCTCCAAGGAGGAAAGGATGCTAGGCAATTAGAAAATTTCCTCTTGCCCATCCTTGGCTGTTTGGTTACTATAGAACGGCTGTTACGGAGAGCTGACCGAGAGGCCGAAGGTGCTCGCCTGCTAAGCGAGTATGCCCCAAAAGGGCATCTGGGGTTCGAATCCCCAGCTCTCCGCCAGTTTAACTTTAAAGAAGGGTCCCATCGGGGGCCCTTTTTTATTATCGAGAAAGGGCGCTGGGGATTCGAACCCGAGAGGGCACGGGCGTTAAGCAAACGCGAAAGCGTTTGTAGCCCGTGGGCGAAAAGCCGCCAGGCTTTGAAGCCGGAGGGCATGCGTAGCATGCCCGGAAATCCCCAGCTCTCCGCCAGTATGAATTGAAAGAAGGGTCCCATTTGGGGCCCTTTTTTGTTATCAAGAATGGCGGCTGGGGATTCGAATCCTCAAAAAAGGAGGCGCCCCGTTGGACGCCTCCTTTCAGCGAGTGTATTGTTCTTCGATCTTACACCTCGGGTGCCTTGGCTACGGTCTCGCTCTCTGCCGCAAGTGGGCGGTTGTCGATGCGGCGGCCCAGGCGGTCGAGCTTCACGAGCAGCCACTCGATGGGATTGGGCCCTGCGCCTTCCTCGTCGGCGACCAGGTCCATGACGGCGATCTTGGTGCCGTCCTGCTTGAGCGTAACGCTGCCCACCTTGTCGCCCACATGCACCGTGCCCGAAAGATCGTCGTAGCTAACCTTTTCGGTCACCTCGCCGGCAAGGGAAAACACGGTCGCTTGCGCCGTGGGGTCGGCGAGCGTGGCGTCGATCGCCTTGTCCGTCCAATCTGTCTGGCTAATGCGTGCCATAAGCGGGTTGCCGTTGGCGGTCTTTTCCTGCGTGTTGGCGATCGCGACCGTGACCTTGTGGCCGTAGTACCAATTGGCAAGGGTTGCGGTATCGGTAAAGCGCTGGTCGGTGGTGGTGGAGTTCAAAACGACGGTGTAGATCTCGTCGCCGTCGCGGTTGTAGGCGCTCGTAAAGCAATAGCCCGCGTCGTCGGTGGTGCCGGTCTTGCCGCCGATGTTGCCATCTTGGCCCAGCAAATAGTTATGCGTGTCCATGGAATGCGAATGGTCGGTGCCGTCGGCGCCCGTGACCTCGATCCAGGAATCCTCGCTCGCTACGACCTCGCGGATCGTGTCGTTTTTCATGGCCTCCTGCATCATCAGTGCCACGTCATGTGCTGTCGAGTGCATATCGCCGGCCCACTCGTCAAAATCCAGACCGTGCGGATTCTCGAAGACCGTACCGGTGCAGCCGAGCTTCTTAGCGCGCTCGTTCATGGCCTTCACAAATGTGGCCTCGGCGTCTTTGGTCTTAGGGTCGATTTTCTTGCCCACATATTCGGCGAGCACGATGGCGGCGTCGTTGCCCGAGGGAATCATCAGGCCGCGCAGTGCCTGCTCCACGGTAAGCTCGTCGCCTTCGAGCAAGCCGGCGGTCGAATTACCCACAGTGGCTGCGGCGTTGCTCACCGTGACCTTCTCGTCCATCTTGCAATTCTCGACGGTTAGGATTGCGGTCATGACCTTGGTGATCGAGGCAATCTTGACCTGCTCATCGGCGCCGCGCCCATAGTAGACGGTGCCGTCTTTGCCCATGACGAGGGCATTGGTCGCATCGATATCGGGCAGGTTTTCGGCCGTGATGCCGCGCGCATCGGCGGTTTTGCCGCAAACATTGTCGGTCGTGAGCACTTGGGCGCCGGCGACGGTGGGCGCGCCAGCGGCAAGGGCGATAGCGCAGACAAAGCCGGCGGCAAGCTGGGCTGAGCGCTTTGCAAAAGAGGTGAGGGACTTCACAGATTTCGCTTTCGACGGGATGGTCTCTTCTGAAACTAGAGTATATCGTTTGCCGGCGTCGGCGATCATCGCGTGCGCGCTTGGCCCACATCCGCACCCGAACGGGCACAAGGGTGCTTAAGGCCGACTTAATCACCCACGCTTGTTGTGTGTGGCGTGCGTCGCCTCAGGCATAATGGAGCGCGAGAGGAGCACGCATGAACGAGCGCATACTGGTAGTTGATGACGAGAAGGCCATCGCCGACTTGGTTGGTATCTACCTTACAAAAGAGGGCTTTGATGTCCAGATTGCCTATAGCGGGGCCGATGCTGCCAAGGCAATCTTGGAGCAGGAGTTCGATTTGGCGCTGCTGGATGTCATGCTGCCCGATATCGATGGATTTGTGCTGCTGCGTACGATCCGTTCCAGCCATACCTATCCTGTGATCATGCTGACGGCGCGCGATGCCCAGCAAGACAAGATCGAGGGCCTTTCGCTTGGTGCGGACGATTACGTGGTTAAGCCGTTCCGCCCGCTGGAGCTCATCGCGCGTGTGCACGCTCAGCTTCGCCGCTACACCAGCTACGGTAGCCGTGCGCAGGCGGCCGAGTCGCCGACCATTCAGCTCGACGGCTTGGAGATCAACCGCGATGCTCGTTCCGTAACGGTGGACGGTTCACCGGTACGCCTCACACCCACCGAGTATTCAATCTTGCTGTATCTGGTCGAGCATCGCGGCAGCGTGGTGGCCGTGGAGGACCTGTTCCGCGCGGTATGGAACGAGGACTTTATGTCCGGCTCCAACAATACGGTGATGGTGCATATTCGCCACTTGCGCGAAAAGATCGGCGACGACGCACAAAAGCCACGCTTTATCAAAAACGTCTGGGGCGTCGGCTACATCATCGAATAACGCTTTTCGCTTGTGAGGATCTTGATATGACAAAAGACGATAGGCAAGCGTTCGAGGTGCCCGATCGGCTCTTTGAATACGTGAGGTCGGTCGTCGACAACCGCGCGCTTGCAACGGTGCTGCTCTTTTTGCTGAGCCTGCTGCTGATTGGCATCGACAACATCGTCGGAATCTTGGCGGTGCTGCTTGTTGGCTTTTTGCTGATCGATCGATTTGAGATTGTGTGCCGCTGCGTGGTGATTGGCGGCGCCGCGTGGGCCATGACGTTGGCGATTGGCGCCATGGCGCTCGGCGGCATCGAAGGGCCGGTGCTGTTTGATGTCGGCTTTGTATTCAACATGCTTGGCTTTGTGCTGGCGCTTGCCGTGTGCGTGCTGTTCTTGTGCGGCTGCGCCCTGTACTACCAGGGCTACGAGCAGGGCGAGCAGCATGCCGATTGTGTGCTGGCTGTTCGTATTCAAGATCGCCTGATCGATCACCCCGACACCTGGGACAACATCGACGGCGACTTCTTGGAGGTCGAGGGCGCCCTTAACCGCGTGCGTGACCGTGAGCGCAAGGTGCAGCAAGCTCTGCGTGACGAGTCGCATCGCAAGGACGATCTGGTCACGTACTTGGCACATGACCTACGCACCCCGCTTGCCAGTGTGGTGGGCTATCTTTCGCTGCTGCAAGAGGCTCCTGAGCTGCCGGTTGAGCAACGTGCGCACTTTACGGGCGTGGCGCTCGACAAGGCACACCGGCTCGATGCGCTCATCGAAGAGTTCTTCGATATCACGCGCTTTGACTTCCACGATATCGTGCTCACGCGCGGCTATGTTGATCTGGGGTTGCTGCTGGCTCAGGTGGCTGACGAGTTCTATCCCATCCTCAACGAGCAGCATAAGGAAGCCCAAGTTGATATTCGCGAGGACCTGACGGTGCTCGTGGATGGCGACAAGATGGCCCGCGTGTTCAACAACATCATGAAAAACGCCGTCGCCTATAGCTATGAGGGCTCGACTATCACGATTGAGGCCGGGCGCCAAGACGATGGCGGCGTGCGCGTGCGCTTTATCAATCAGGGCGATCCTATCCCTGCGGCTAAGCTCAAGGTGATCTTTGAGAAGTTCTATCGCCTGGATGCGGCGCGTGCGACCAATCGCGGTGGTGCCGGTCTGGGCCTTGCTATTGCCAAGGAGATCATCGCGGCACACGGCGGTACCGTTGCATGTGAATCGACGCCCGAACACACGATATTCACCATCGAGCTGCCCGCCGCATAGCCAGCGTGCCCTTACAAACACTTGACAATGCGCTCACGTACATATGAGCCGCGATTTCTACTATCGATACTGCTGAATTGATATCGATGTGGAGGTATGCGGTATGACGGCTGCTGCGGCTGTGGAGCCCACGGAGCTTGAAGAACTCATGAAAGCGCAGGCCGAGGCCGCGCACGAGCGCGAGGTTGGGGATGCGACTCGCCCCACGGCAGAGGATCTTGCCGCCTCGCCGACGCGCATCGACGTCGAGGGCCTCGACCTGTTCTATGGCGACCATCATGCGCTCAAGGACGTGAATATCAAGATCCGCGACAAGCAGATCACCTCGTTCATCGGGCCTTCGGGCTGCGGAAAGTCCACGTTGCTGCGCTGCTTTAACCGCATGAACGACGGCATCAAGGATTGCCGCATCGAGGGCAAGATTGCGCTCGATGGTCAAGATATCCTGGGCGATTACGACATCTGCCGCCTTCGCCAGCGCGTGGGCATGGTGTTTCAGCGCCCCAACCCGTTTCCCATGAGCATCTACGACAACGTCGCGTACGGTCCTCGCGGCATGGGAGTGCGTGACCGCGTCGTGCTCGATGAGCTGGTCGAGGACTCCCTGCGTCGCGCTGCCCTGTGGGACGAGGTCAAGGACAAGCTCAAAGAGTCGGGCCTGGGTCTTTCGGGTGGACAGCAGCAGCGCCTGTGCATCGCCCGCGCGCTTGCCGTGCAGCCCGACATTCTGCTGATGGACGAGCCGACCTCGGCACTCGACCCTGTGTCGACGCTGGTGGTGGAGCAGCTGGCCTGCGAGCTCAAAGAGACCTGCACGCTCGTGGTCGTTACGCACAATATGCAGCAGGCGGCGCGTATCTCCGATTCGGTCGCATTCTTTTTGCTGGGTGAGCTGGTGGAGCACGCGCCCACCGCGCAACTCTTCAAGAATCCGACCGATCCGCGCACGGCGGATTATTTGACGGGGCGTTTTGGCTGATACCATCTAGTAAAGGTACTTTTAGGGTTAAGATGCGGTCATGCCGGCCGCAAAGGGGTTCAACATGATCTATTACGTCGAGGACGATGACAACATCAGGGATTTGACGGTCTATGCGCTGCGCAAGCAGGGGATTGAGGCCGAGGGCTTTTCGTGCGACGGTGAGTTTAAGGCTGCTGTGGCGCGACGGGTACCCGATGCCGTCCTGCTCGACATCATGCTGCCCGATACCGATGGCTTGGCGATTATGCGTCGACTGCGTGCCGATCGCCTGACGGCGACGGTGCCCATCATGATGCTTACCGCCAAGGATACCGAGCTCGACAAGGTGATGGCGCTCGATGGCGGTGCCGACGATTACCTGACTAAGCCGTTTTCGCTCATGGAGCTCGCCAGCCGCTGCCGCGCACTGCTGCGTCGCGGCGGCATGGTCAAGCAGGCAAGCGATGTGCTCAGCGTGGGCGACATTGTGCTCTCGCCCAGCCATCGTGAGGTGACTGTTGCCGGCGAGTCGCTTAAGCTCACCCTGCGCGAGTTCGACCTGCTCGAGTACCTCATGCGCAAGCCCGGCGTGGTCTTTACCCGCGAGTCGTTGCTGCAGAGCGTGTGGGGCTGGGACTTCGACGGCGGTTCGCGCACCGTTGACGTGCACGTGCAGACGCTTCGCCAAAAACTGGGCGAGCATGCCAGCGCCATCGAGACCGTGCGCGGCGTGGGCTACCGCTTGGCCGAGCCTTCTGCCGGGGATGGTGCCGAAGGTGACGACACCGCGGCCACCGCATCGGAGGAGTAACCCGTGGTCTTCGCCCCCCAGGGAAAACATACGCTGTCGCACCGCGTTTTTGTGACGATCTTTGTCTGCGCCATGGCGGTTATCGTGGCGTTTACGGTGCTGGGTGCGTTCTTTGTGCAAAACACCTTGGCGGATGCCACGAGTGCCAACCTGGCGCAAGAAACCGAGCTCATTGCTGCCGCCCTCGACGAGCAGCAGGAGCCCATCCCGTTCTTGCGTAGCCTCGATCGAGAGGACTTGCGCATCACGCTGATTAACAAGGATGGATCGGTTGCCTACGACAACGAGGCGTCGCCTTCCACACTGCCCAACCATGGCGATCGCCCCGAGGTCATCGAGGCCTTTGAGAGTGGTTCGGGTTCCGCGGAGCGCGCAAGCTCTACGCTCGACGAGATTATGCTGTATCGCGCCGTCGCCCTTGATAACGGCCAGGTTGTCCGCTTGGCGCAGGCCCAGCCTGGCGTTGCGGCGATTTTGCTGTCGATGGTGGCGCCGATGCTGCTTATCGCAGCAGCGGGTGCGGTACTCTCGTTTTTTATGGCGCGCCGCGAGTCCCGTGCCATCATCGCGCCTTTGCAAGAGGTGGATTTGGACCACCCGCGCCGTAGCTATGAGCACGCCTATGCCGAGATGGTCCCCATGCTTGAGCGTATTGAGTCGCAGCGCCAGGAGCTCAAGCGCCAAATGGCGGTGCTGGCGGACAACGACCGTATGCGCCGCGAGTTCACGGCGAATATCACCCATGAGCTCAAGACGCCGCTTACGGCGATTTCGGGCTATGCCGAGCTCATCGCAAACGGCATGGTCGAGGGCGAGGGCGACCTGCGCAACTTTGGCGGTCGCATCTATCGTGAGGCGGGCCGCTTGGCAGCGCTTGTCAACGATATCCTTACGCTGTCTAACTTGGACGAGGCCGAGCGTGCAACTGAGGGCGAGGCGGTGCCCATTGGTTCCACGGAGCCTATTGAGCTCTCGCGTGCCATCTACGCGGTTGAGCAGCGTCTTGAACAGGTCGCCCGTCAGGCGAATGTGACGATAAGTCATGAGACCAAGCCTGTGGTCATCGAAGGCGTGTCGCGCTTGATTGACGAGCTCATCTATAATCTGGCGAGCAACGCCATCCGCTACAATCGACCCGGCGGTGCGGTTACGCTGCAGTGCGGCACCAACGACGAAGGCCATCCGTTCCTTGCGGTCGCCGACACGGGAATCGGTATCGCGCCTGAAGAACAGGGCAAGGTATTTGAGCGGTTCTATCGCGTGGACAAGAGTAGGTCCAAGGCACGCGGCGGAACCGGCCTGGGGCTTGCCATTGTCAAGCATGCGGCCCTGTATCATCACGCCACGCTCGATTTGTCGAGCGCGTTGGGCGTGGGAACCACCATTACGGTGACGTTTCCCATACAGCAGGACGAGCCATTCGCATAGCGATACAACATAGATATTGATGCAGACGCCGCATTTGACTTTCGGGTGCGGCGTTGTTGTGCAATTATACGATTGCTTCCGACATTTTTACAGGAGAGCCTGTTTCTTATGTATAGAGTTTGGTCTCGGTAAAAAGATGCGATAACATACGGACAGTTTTGTCAATCCGAACTGGGGAAATGAAAGGCAAGCTGCATGACCCTTCTCGAACTGTTCCAGCTGCTGAAGAAGCACCTTCAGCTGGTCATCACCCTTCCGGTGGTCTGCGCGATCGCCATGGGCATCGTGTCCTTCGTTGCGATGGACAACACCTATACCGCGACGACGAGCATGTACATTCTCGCCAAGACCGACGATAGCGGCCAGATGAGCTACAACGATCTCTCGGCGAGTCAGATGCTTTCCAACGATATCGCCACGCTGCTGGATAGCGATAGCGTTAAGAGCGGCGCCGCCAAGGAACTGGGCCTCACCGATCTGGATGACTACAAGGTGTCTGTTTCCTCCGAGACCACCACGCGTGTCATTACGCTTTCGGTTACCGGCACCGATGCCAAGGAGACGGCTAAGGTCGCAAAGGCCATGGCCAGCTCGGTGAGTACGGTCGCTCAGAACGTCGGCGCTGCCCAGAGCATCAACGTTATCGACGAGGCTAAGACCCCCGAAGCCCCCAGCGGTCCCAAGCGCACGCTGTACGTTGCTGTCGCGTTCCTCGCGGGCATCTTTATCGCAGTTGCCTATGTCGTTTTGGCAGACATGCTCAACACCCGCATCCGCGGTGCAGAAGAGGCAGAAGAGCTCCTGGGTATTCCCGTTGTTGGCCGAATTCCGGCTATGAAAGGTGGTAAATAGGCATGGCTAAGGCAAAGAACACCGATAAGCTCGTTGTACAGAATGCCGCCAAGACCCTTCTGGCCAACATCCGCTTTGCGAGTGTGGACGACCCCATTCGCACCATCACCGTTACCTCCTCGATTCCCAACGAGGGCAAGTCTACGGTTTCCATTAACCTTGCCCAGGCTATCGCCACGAGCGGCAAGTCCGTGCTCCTGGTCGAGGCCGATATGCGCCGCAGGTCCCTTTCCGATATGCTCGGCGTTCGTTCGCGCGGCGGACTCTATGCGGTTCTTTCCGAGCAGATCTCCATTGACCAGGCAATTGTCGAGACGGGTCAGAAGAACTTCTACTTCCTCGATGCCGAGCCGCATATTCCCAATCCTGCCGACATCATCGTCTCTCACCGCTTTGCCAAGCTGGTAAAGGCACTGTCCGCCAAGTTCCAGTACGTCATCTTTGATGCTCCCCCGGTCGGCACTTTCATCGATGCTGCCGAGATCGCAAGTCTGACCGACGGTGCGCTTTTTGTCGTGCGTGAGGATTTCACCAAGCGCGAGGAGGCGCTCAACGCCATCGGTCAGCTTAAGAAGTCCGAGAAGGTCAAGCTCATCGGTACCGTTATGAACTACTGCGAGACCGAGACCAGCGAGTACTACCTCTCCTACTACACCAAGGACGGTAAGAAGGTGAAGAAGGGCTCCGACGATCAGGGGACTTCCAAAAAGGGCATCTTCACCAACCGAGCAAACGTTTAGTTGATTAAGGCTGACCTATGCGTGACATTCATTGCCATATCTTGCCGGGTGTAGACGACGGCGCCGCCGATCTCGATGAGAGCTTGGCGATGCTCGAGGCTGCCAAGCGGGCCGGTGTAACCAGAATCGTTTGCACTCCTCACTGCCGTGATCCCTATTTTGATTACGACAAGATGTGGGATGCCTTTGAGCTGCTGCGTGATAACGCTGACGGTTTTCCGCTCCAGATGGGCTTCGAGGTCAACCATCGAAAGCTCGTTGAGCTTGGTATCGATGCCGCGGAGCACTTGCATTTCGATGGGACCAACGAGTTTCTGCTCGAACTTTCGACGCATGCCGATGCGTATGCGTTTAGAGAGTACGAGAACACGATTTACGATTTGCAGTGCCGTGGCTACCAGGTGATCATCGCTCATCCTGAGCGCTATCGTGCGGTTCAAAAGGATGTAAGCGTGGCGGAGCGTCTGGTCGATATGGGCTGCAAGCTGCAGGCTTCGGCGGACTTTATTGCCGGCGGTCGCTTTGGTCGCGAGAAAAAGCCGGCACAGCGCCTGTTCGATCAGAACCTGTACAGCTTCATCGCGAGCGATGCCCATAACGTGGGTCATTACGACTGCCTGGCGAAGGCTCGCGCGAAGTTTAGCGTACGCGGAGCTCATTTTCGCTAAAATCTGTCCCTAACGTTCGCATTGAATGAAAGGGCAGCCATGGATATCCAACTTAAGACGGGATGCTTTGATGACGCGGCGTTGGTGCGCCGCGTCGTTTTTATGGACGAGCAGGGCTACGAGAATGAGTTCGACGCTATCGACGAGGATCCGAACTGCATTCATGTGACGCTCTATGCAGACGGCGAGCTTGCCGGTTGCTCGCGCGTGTTTCCCGAAGAGCTTGAGCGCGTGGCTGACGCAGAGGCCCCGGTGTTGCCGGCATGCGACATGGACGAAGGCGTTGCGGCGGGGGAGACCTACATTATGGGGCGCGTCGCCGTGCTGCCGGCTATGCGTCGTCGCGGACTGGCGAGTGCGATCGTCGAGGCCAGTGCTTCGTGTGCACGCGATGCCGGCGCTAAGCTTATTAAGCTGCATGCGCAGGAATACGTGTTGCCGCTCTATGCAAAGGCGGGCTACACGCAAATCGCCCCGGTAGATTACGAAGACGAGGGCCAGCCCCATGTCTGGATGGCCAAGCGCGTAGATGGCAGATAGGGACGTTCCTTTTCTGCCGGCAGTTGGGGACGCTCCTTGGCAATTGGCGCATCGGAGCGCTTAGACATACAGTTTTTCGATTCCGTATGTATATATGCGCGCTAATGGGTTATAAAATCTAAGTCTGAACATAGCAGGTCTGCGATTCGGCTCGGGCGACCGGGCCGTTTTTGCGGACGGGGGTAGCGCGAAAGGACTGCACATGCGTCAATTTAAGACCGAGAGCAAAAAACTGCTCGACCTCATGATCAACTCCATCTACACCAATAAGGAAATCTTCCTGCGCGAGCTTATCTCTAACGCGAGCGACGCCGTCGACAAGCTCAACTTTAAGAGTCTGCAGGACCCGAGCGTCAAGATCGACCAGGGCGACCTGGCCATTCGCGTCTCCTTTGATAAAGACGCCCGCACCATTACCATCTCGGATAACGGCATTGGCATGACCGCCGAGGAGCTCGAGCGCAACCTAGGCACTATCGCTCATTCCGGCTCCGAGGAGTTTAAGACCGAGAACGCCGAGCAGCAGGGTTCGGATGTCGACATCATCGGCCAGTTTGGCGTGGGCTTCTACTCGGCTTTTATGGTCGCCAGCCATGTGAAGGTCGTCAGCCGCGCCTACGGCGAGGATGTCGCCCATGTGTGGGAATCCGACGGTCTTGAGGGCTACACCATCGAGGACGGCGAGCGCGCCGAGCACGGTACCGATGTCATCCTGACGCTGCGCGAGAACGAGAAGCTCGATGCCGACGGCGAGGCCGAGACCTACGATCGCTTCCTGACCGAGTGGGGCCTCAAGAGCCTGATTCAGCAGTACAGCAACTATGTGCGCTACCCGATTCAGATGATGGTGTCCAAGAGCCGCCAGAAACCCAAGCCCGAGGACGCCGGCGACGATTACAAGCCCGAGTACGAGGACTACCAGGAGCTCGAGACCGTCAACTCAATGACACCGATCTGGAAAAAGCGCAGCTCCGATGTCGAGCAGAAGGACTACGACGAGTTCTACAAGTCCACGTTCCACGACTTTGACGATCCTGCGCGCACCATCAGCTTCCATGCCGAGGGCACGCTCGAGTATGACGCCCTGCTGTTTGTGCCGGACCGCGCGCCGTTCGATCTGTACAGCAAGGACTACGAGAAGGGCCTGGCGCTCTACAGCTCCAACGTGCTGATTATGGAGAAGTGCGACGACCTACTGCCCGACTACTACAACTTTGTTCGCGGCGTCGTGGATTCTGCTGACGTGTCGCTCAACATCTCGCGTGAGACGTTGCAGCAGAACCGTCAGCTTAAGGCCATCGCCAAGCGCGTGGAAAAGAAGATTACCGCCGACCTTGAGGATATGCGTGACAACGACCGCGAGGCCTACGAGAAGTTCTTTGAGAACTTTGGTCGCGGTCTTAAGTACGGCATCTACTCGAGCTATGGCATGAAGGCCGATGAGCTCGCCGACCTGTTGCTGTTCTGGTCTGCCAAGGAACAGAAGATGATTACCCTGGCCGAGTATGCCAAGGGCATGCCCGAGGATCAGAAGGCCATCTACTACGCCGCCGGCGACTCGCGTGAGCGTCTGGCCAAGATGCCCGTGGTAAAGGGCGTGCTCGACCGCGGCTATGACGTGCTGCTGCTGACGCAGGACGTGGATGAGTTCACCTTCCAGGCTATGCGTGAGTACGTTGCCGCCGATATGCCCAAGATCTACGAGGACGATGCCGCCCGCGAGGCTGCCGAGAAGGCCGTGGCCGATGGTGCCGAGCCCGAGGTTGAGGATCGTCACCTGGAGCTCAAGAACGTCGCAACCGGTGATCTTGATCTGGCGACCGAGGACGAGAAGAAGGAGGCCGAGGACGCCACCAAGGAAAACGAGGACCTCTTTAGCGCTATGAAGGAGGCGCTCGGTGACAAGGTCGAGAAAGTTGCCGTCTCCGCGCGCCTGACCGATGCCCCCGCTTGCATCACCACCGAGGGCCCGCTTTCGCTTGAGATGGAGAAGGTGCTCCAGAAGGGACCCGAGGGCGCGCCCGACGGCATGCCCAAGAGCCAGCGCGTGCTCGAGCTCAACGCCAAGCACCCGGTCTTTGACAAGCTTGTCGCTGCCCAGAAGGCAGGCGACGCCGACAAGATCAAGCAGTACTCCGGTCTGCTCTACGATCAGGCCCTGCTGGTCGAGGGCATCCTCCCCGAGGACCCCGTAGCCTTCGCAGCCGCCATTTGTGAACTTATGTAATTGGTTCCGCCGTTCTAACGAACGGCGGACCGGTCGACGCTGCCCTCAGTTCCGCCGTTCTAACGAACGGCGGACCGGTCGACGCTGCGCGGGCGCCAGAGCGACAACTTGTCATTCAAAGAGGACGGCATGACCAGAAGGTCTATGCCGTCCTCTTTTCATGCCAATTTGTTCGCTCTGGCGCCCGCTCGCTGGCATTGCCAAAACATCGACGTTGCCGTGGTCCTAAGTAGTCATTGGGGACGTTTTTGTTTGACTAGTCGTTTAAGAACGTCCATTACAGTCGAAATTGTCAGCCCGGGACCGTCTCGGGCTACGATTGAGGCGCGCCCAGAACGGGCCGCCGACCGGGCGCCCGCGCACGGCCGAACGTCCCTGCCCCCGAGAGGGCCTGTTGGGTGCTGCCGGCGCGGGGCGCGCCGCCCCCGACGGCTGATAGGAAAGTGCCGGGCAGGCGCCGCGGCTGGTAATGTGAGTGCCGAGGGGGAGGCCATCCGGTCGAACGACTACCGGAAGGATACCACCGTGAAAGCGCCATCCACCAGACCCGCGGCCGTGCTCGGCCTGGACGTCGGCAAGTCGTCGCACTGGGCCTGCCTGATCGACCGCGACGGGGAGGTGCTGGCCAGCGCCCCCGTCCGCAACAGGGAGGCCGAGCTCGACGCGCTGTTCGCCTCCGCGCCCGCCGGCACGCTCGTCGTCGTCGACCAGTTCCGCAACATAGGGTCCCTCGCCGTGAGGCGGGCCCGCGCCGCGGGGCTCGGGGTCGCCTACCTGCCCGGCCTCGCCGCCAGCCGCGCCGCGGGCCTGTTCGCCGGCGAGGCCAAGACCGACGAGCGCGACGCCGCGGTGATCGCGCGGACCGCCCTGGGCGTGCCGGACTCCCTGTCGGGGGTCCCGGGCCGCGGCGAGGCCCTCGAGGCCGCTCGCGCCCTCTCGTCGCAGCGCGACCACGTCGTCGCCTGCGCGACCAGGGACAAGAACCGCCTGCGCGCGGTGCTGCTCGAGTCCTGCCCGGCCCTCGAGGCCGCGGTCGACCTGTCGGACCGGCGGTGGCTGGAGCTGCTCGCCGGGTTCGGCGGGGCGTGGGGGATCGCCCGCTCCGGGGCCGAGGGCCCGCGGGCCGAGGCCGCCGGGGAGGCCGCGGCCGCCTCCACCGCGCCCCCGCCGGCGCTCGTCGAGGCCGAGAACAGGCAGGTCAGGTTCCTGGCCGCCCGGATATCGGAGGCCCTCGACGAGGCCGGGGCCCTCGAGGCCGAGACGGCGGCGCTGCTCGAGGGCGACGAGACCTACGCGTGCCTGTTCACCGTGCCCGGCATCGGCCCGAGGACCGCGGCGCAGCTCGCGGTGTCGGTCGACATCGGGAGGTTCCCGGACCACGACCACCTGGCCTCGTACTGCGGCATAGCCCCGAGGGTGAGGAGCTCCGGCACGTCGGTGAGGTCGGTCAGGGCGTCCAGGCGCGGCGACGCGAGGCTCAAGTCCCTGCTGATCTTCTCGTGCAACAGCCTGGTGAGGTCCTCGGGGCGCTACGGCGAGTACTACCGGGCCTGCAGGGCGCGGGGCATGGGGCACGGGCGGGCGCTCAAGGCCGTCGCGAGGAAGCGGCTCAGGGCGATATACGCCGTGATGCGCGACCGGGTGCCCTACCGGGAGTAGCCCCGACGGTTGACAAAACTATAGGAACACCCAATGACTGGTCGGATTGATAATTTGTGCGGGTTGTGGTTTTGTGACCTGCTGAAATTTAAGATACTGTACAACTGTACGCTAACTCATCTTCGTAGTATATTGCTACCCGCAAAACTCAACACCATTGTGCTTTGAGACGTTAAAGCGCCTACTACAATGGTTGTCGATAGTACGATTCGATTCAACGACAGGATGGATGGTCCAAGCGTGAGTCTCGGCAGCAAACTATCCAATGCAAAGGTGTCCTTTGCGATCTTTAAGCGTGACATCAAGCGATTGCTCGTGAACCCCGTCGCCTTGGTAGTTACCCTTGGCGTGTGTGTTATTCCCTCGCTGTATGCCTGGTACAACATCGTGGCAAACTGGGATCCGTACGGAAATACCCAGGGTATCAAGATTGCCATCGCCAACAACGATCGGGGCACCCAAAACGACTTGGTGGGCGAGCTCAACGCGGGCGATCAGGTTGTCGATCAGCTCAAGGAGAACGATCAGCTGGGCTGGACCTTCGTCGATTCGGCGTCCGATGCCAAGGAGGGCGTCGAGAGTGGTGAGTACTATGCGGCCATCGTAATCCCCAAGAACTTCTCGGATAACCTGGTTTCGATGCTCGACGGCAACTACCATCAGCCCAAGCTTACGTACTACGTCAATGAGAAGAAGAGCGCTATTGCGCCCAAGGTTACCGACACCGGCGCAAGCACCATCGAGGAGCAGATCAACTCGGAATTTGTCTCCACGGTGGGCGAGACCGTTGCCAGCATTGCCAAGGATGCCGGAGTCGATTTAAAGGACAAGGCAACCCAGACTCGGGATTCGTTGGCAAGTTCTGTCTCCGAGGCATCCGATACCTTGGGCGAGGTGCGCGATTCGATTGGCGACATGAATGCCGCCATCGATAAGACGAGTGGCGCCATCGCCTCGGCCGATGCAGCGCTTGCCGGCCTGCAGGGTCAGGCGCCGTCGCTGACGCAGGCGATCTCCCAGGGCAACGACCTGCTGGGCGAAGCTCGCACCACGGCGGGCAACTCTATCGCCTCGCTCTCCAAGGCGCTCTCGGAAGGCAGCCTTGCGCTTACCAAGACGTCGGCCTCTGCGAACGCTGCCATCGGCAAGCTGACGGGCACGGTCACATCTACGACCACCCGTATCGACAACTCGCTCGAGTCTC
Source organism: uncultured Collinsella sp. (assembly GCA_938045065.1). Classification (GTDB taxonomy): domain Bacteria; phylum Actinomycetota; class Coriobacteriia; order Coriobacteriales; family Coriobacteriaceae; genus Collinsella. Next base: position 100,090 of record CALIOA010000068.1, on the reverse strand, counting down.
TCCAAGCGACGATCGACCACAATAAGGCCGTTATCGGGCACTTAGAGATTCTCGCCAATGACACGTCGACAGGTTCCGAGGAAATTGACGCGCGCATTGTATCGACCATCGATTTGCTTCGAGAGCAGAATGAAAAGCTTCAGAGCATCAAGGACGGTCTGTCTGCGCAGTCGAGCGCCATGGCGAATGACGCCGCGGCTGTCTCGGGTGCCGGCGACGCTATCAATAACGCAATTCAGACCGGTGCGACCAACCTTGGCCAGGCCCAGACGGACCTGGGTCAAAACGCGCTGCCGAAGGCCTCGAGCGCGCTTGATTCCTTTGCCGCCGTCTCGGGTGATTTGACGGGTATCGTATCTGGCCTCACGCCCACGATTGCAAGCGCGCGCGGTACGCTTTCGCAGCTTAACGCTACGCTCGGCCAGGCCAAGACCACGCTGTCCCAGACCGATTCCTCGCTTGCCAAGGTCCAGGACAAGCTCGCAACCGCCGCCAACGACATCGCGGCGCTACAGACCTCCGAGTCCATGGGCGAGCTGTCTGATCTGATGGGCGTCGATGTCAATGACGTTGCCGACTTTATGGCATCTCCGGTTGAGTTGACGTCCAAGTCGATCTATCCGGTTAAGAGCTTCGGCTCGGGCATTGCCCCGTTCTATACCAACCTGGCGCTTTGGGTGGGCGGCTACGTGCTTATCGCCATCTACAAGCTCGAGGTCGATCGCGAAGGCATCGGTGGCTTTACCGCGCGTCAGGGCTACTTTGGCCGCTGGTTGCTCCTGGTGATCCTGGGCGCGTTGCAGGCCATCATCGTTACGGTAGGCGATCTGGTGATTGGCGTGCAGTGCGTCAGCCCGCTGCTGTTCGTGCTGGGCGGCATCGCCATTTCGTTCACCTACGTCAATATCATCTATGCGCTGTCCACCACGTTTAAGCATATCGGCAAGGCTATCGGCGTCATTCTCGTCATCGTGCAGATCCCGGGTTCGTCGGGCATGTACCCCATCGAGATGATGCCCGGCTTCTTCCAGTGGCTGCACCCGCTGCTGCCCTTTACCTACGGCATCAATCTGCTGCGCGAGACGGTCGGCGGCATGTATTCGTTCAACTACCTGTTTAACCTGTGCATTCTTGGCGTGTTCTTGATCGTGGCGCTCTTTATCGGCCTGCAGCTGCGTCCGCTGCTGCTCAACCTTAACCTGCTCTTTGATAAACAGCTCTCCACGACCGGTATGATGATTTGCGAGTCCAACGACCTGCCGCGCCAGCGCTACTCGCTGCGCACGGCCATGCGCGTCATGCTCGATTCCGATTCGTACCGTCGCGAACTACTCGATCATGCGGTCGCCTTTGAACATCGCTACCCGTACTACATCAAGGGCGGTTTTGCCGCCGTGGTGGGCGTTCAGGTCCTGCTCTTTGTCCTGTCGACGGTTCTCGATATCGACAATAACGGCAAGATCATCCTGCTTGTCATTTGGATCATCTCGGTTATTGCCATCTGCGGCTGGCTGATCAATATCGAATATATCCGAGCGAGCCTCAATACCCAGATGCGCATCTCGGCGCTTTCGGATGAGGACCTGCGTCGCGAGATGCGCGAACACACGGCCGCCATTCCTGCCGCCCGCCACATGTTTGGCCTCAACGCCAGCGAGCGTGGTGCCAAGGGCGGCGATCAGTCCACGGGCCGCTTGCCGCATATCGGCTCGCACCATAAATCTCAGGGCAGCGACAGCACAGCCACAAATGATGGAGATACCACCGCGCTTGGCAAGCACTCCAAAGGAGGTGAGGCATAAATGAAGAACATCCTGCATCTGTTTAAGCGCGATGTCCAAAACGTGTCTCGCTCCGTGATCGGCTTGGTTGTCGTGATGGGCCTCATTATCGTACCGTGTCTGTACGCGTGGTTTAACATCGCCGGCAGCTGGGATCCGTACGGCAACACCGGCAATCTTAAGATCGCCGTGGTCAACACCGATGAGGGTTACGAGAGCGATTTGATCCCCGTCGAGGTTAACGTGGGCGAAAACGTGACCGCCACCCTACGCGGCAACGAGAGCTTCGATTGGGTTGTGCTCAACAATCGCGAAAAGGCTATCGAGGGCGTTAAGTCGGGCGCGTACTATGCTGCCGTCGTTATCCCCAAAACGTTTAGCGCTGACATGATGACGCTTTTCTCGACCGACGTGAAACACGCCGATATCGAGTTTTACGAGAACCAGAAGGCCAACGCCATTGCGCAGATCGTGACCGAGAAGGGTTCGAGTGCCGTTCAGAGCCAGGTTAACGAAACTTTTACCGAGACCATTACGAGCATCGGTCTTAAGACGGTGTCCAGCCTGCTCGATTACATGAGCACCGACCAGGTCAGCAACTTTATCGCCAACCTGTCCTCGACGCTTGGCGATTCGATTGAGGACCTGCGAGACGTTCAGGCAAATGCTTCGTCGCTGGCGGGCATTTTGAGCTCCACGTCCGATTCGCTGACGTCGGCGAGCGGCATGCTCAAGCAGACCGGTGCCGTCGATGAGTCGACAAAGCAGCTCATGGAACATGCCAAAAGCGGCATCGATGATTCCAAAGAAGCGCTTAAGGCGGCAAACGATGCCATCGATGCCGCAATCGATGGAAGTGCGGGTTCGTTCGACAATGTGTCTGCCGAGCTCGCGAAGGCGTTCGACACCGCAAACCAGCATGTCGACCTTACGGTGTCCCAACTCAACGATGCCGCTGCGGCCCTCAATGCGCGCGCCAAGGATATCGATGCGATGGCCGATCAGCTCCGCAGCCTTGCCGACCAGGTGAGCGATGAGAATTTGAAGGACGGCCTCAAGTCCGCCGCGACGTCGCTGGGCAGAATCGCCGTTGAGTACCGCAACAATGCCAAGGATCTGGCGGCTACCGCGAAGTCTCTCTCCGATAGCATGGCCGAGGTCAACAACTTGCGTGCCGAGGTCGATCAGGCCATCGCTGATGCCAAGGCCGGCATCGCGGGTGCCAAATCCGATTACGATTCCACGTTCTCGGTTAAGGCCAAGGAGCTCAAGAAGACGGTTTCGGGCATTCTGGACTCGCTTGATGGCATCTCGGGCGACCTGGATAGCGCCGTAGGCGGCCTGACCGACGCATCCGGCTCGTTGGCGAAGGGCCTCTCCAAGGCCGCCAAGCTGGTCAACAAGGCTTCCGATCAGCTGGGCGAGGCGTCGGACAAGATCAGTGCGTTTAAGGACGAGCTCGACGGCGCCTTGATGTCGGATGACCTCGCTACGATCAAGACGATGATCGGCAATGATCCCGAGGGTCTGGCCGTGTCGCTTTCCGGCCCCGTCGCGCTCGATCGCAAGCCGGTCTATCCGATCCGCAACTACGGTTCGGCCATGGCACCGTTCTACACGATTCTGTCGCTCTGGGTCGGCTCGATCGTGCTGGCGGCCATGATGAAGGTCTCGGTTGACGACGAACTCATCAATGAGCTGATCCCCGTGCGCTTGCACGAGATCTACCTGGGCCGTTACCTGTTCTTTGGCGGTCTGGCCCTGCTGCAGGCAACGCTCGTGTGCGCGGGCGACATCCTGTTCTTTGGCATCCAGTGCGACGACCCGCTGCAGTTTGTGCTGGCGGGCTGGGTCGCGAGTCTCGTGTTCTCCAATATCGTCTACACGCTTACGGTTTCGTTTGGCGATATCGGCAAGGCGCTCGCCGTCGTGCTGCTGGTCATGCAGGTCGGCGGTTCGGGCGGCACGTTCCCCATCGAGATGACCGGCCCCGTGTTCCAGGCGATCTATCCGTTCCTGCCGTTTACTCACGGCATCAACGCCATGCACGCCGCCATGGCCGGTGCGTACCATATGGAGTACTGGATTGAGCTGGGCATCTTGGCAAGCTATCTGATCCCGTCCCTGGCCCTGGGCGTCGTCTTCCGCCGCCCGGTCATCAAAGCCAACGACTGGATCATCGAAAAACTGGAGAGTACAAAACTGATTTAGCGCAACAGCGTGGTGTTGACGAAGCATCGAGGTTTACTCTGCCGACGCTTTAGCGCGGTGAATTGCGTGGGCTGCTTGGTTGTTGCTACAGTAGCGGGGCGTGCCGGGGGTCCGGTGCGCCCCGTTTTTATTTGACCATGAGGCGGCACGCAGCCATACGCGTGCGGACACCACGCCCAGATTGAGTGTGAGGATGTTCCATGGCCCAATACGCTGCCAACGAAATCGAGAATATGCCCGATAGCCCTGTAGCCCGCGAAGACCTAGGTGCCGGCGGTGCCTCTCGCGGTGCCGGTGCGCGCTCGCCGCTGTTCTGGAAGGTCTTGCTGCTTTCGGTGGCGGTCATCTGGGGCTATTCCTTCACCACCATGAAGGATGCGCTCGATACCATTCCGGTGTTCGAGCTGCTCTACATTCGTTTTCTTCCGGCGTCGTTGGTCATGCTTGCCATCTTCCACGAGCGCATTGTTGCCCATTTCAACGCTCGAAACCTGATTGTTGGACTTGGCATGGGCGCGCTCATGTGGGGTGCCTACGGCTTGCAGACGATCGGCCTGGCACAGACCACGGCAGGCAAGAGTGCATTTTTGACGGGCACGTACTGCATCTTGGTTCCGTTTGCGAGCTACGTTCTAAGCGGCGAAAAGCTTACCCGTTACAACTTGGGCGCCGCGTTGCTGTGCCTGGCGGGCATTGGTCTGGTGGCGCTCGATAGCGTCGAGTTCAATGTCGGCGATGTCATCACACTGGGCGGTGCGGTCTTCTTTGCCATCCAGATGGCGGTGACCGCCAAGTATGGCCGCAAGATGGACATCAACGTCATCACGTTTTGGATGTTTGTGGGCAACGGCGTGCTGAGCCTGATCTCCTCGCTGCTATTCGAGACCCAAGCGCCGCTGTCCGTTTGGACGCCGAGCTTTATCAGTGTGATGGCGTTTCTCTCGGTGGGCTGCACATGTGTGGCTCTGCTCATCCAAAACGTCGGCCTGGCGCATGTCCCGGCCTCGACGGGCTCGCTGCTCCTTTCGATGGAGTCGCCTTCGGGTGTGCTGTTCTCGGTGCTGCTGATGGGGGAGGCGCTCACCTCGCGCCTGCTCGCCGGCTTCGCGCTCATCTTTCTTTCGATTATCTTGAGCGAGACGCATTTCGATTTTTTGCGTCGAAAGCCGCGCCCGCAATTGTAAACAATTTGTTGCGCCGCCTCCCGGGGCGGCATTTTTTATGCGTCGCCCTTAAAGTAGTACCTTGCACTTTACGCTATCAAAGTGCTTGCTGCAAAAACGTTACTGGAGGGCATCTATGGCACCAGCACTGTCCGATCTTCAACCGCAATCAGCGCCCAAGGCCACCGCGGCGGCGCAGACCGCTATCGGTGACGGTCTTGTTGCAGAAGCTCAGGCTTTTGCAGATGAGCTCGCTGCGTGGCGACACGATTTACATCAGATGCCCGAGCTGGGTAATAGCCTCCCGCAGACCTCTACGTATATCCAAGCGCGCCTGACCGAGATGGACATCCCATTTGCTACGCTCGTCGATGGTTCCTGCGTTGTGGGCCTTGTCGGCGCCGGTGCCGCCGCGGCCCAAGGCAATGGCATCTGCACGAATGAGCAGGCCGGTACGGTCATCATGCTTCGTGGCGACATGGACGCCCTGCCCGTTGCCGAGGAATCCGGCGAGCCCTTTGCATCCACCAACGGCTGCATGCACGCTTGCGGTCACGATATGCACGCGACGGCGCTGCTTGGTGCGGCTCGTATGCTCAAAGCGCGCGAGGCAGAGCTTGTTGATGCCAACGCTACGGTTAAGTTGCTGTTCCAGCCGGGCGAGGAAACCTTTGAGGGTGCCCGCGCCGCCATCGCCGACGGTCTGCTGCAGAACCCGCGCCCTCAGGCGGCCTTTGCCATGCACGTTAACAGCCAATCGCCGCTCGGCCTGGTGCTCTATGGGAGCCCGGCGCTTTCGGGCGTGTATGGTTTCCGCATCACGCTGCAGGGCAAGGGCGGCCATGGCTCGAGCCCCGAGATCTGCATCGACCCCATCACGACCGGCGTCCATGTGCACCTGGCGCTTCAGGAGCTCATCGCTCGCGAGGTGCCGGCCGCCAAGGAGGTCGCACTGACCGTGGGTAAGTTTGCCGGTGGCCAAGCGGCCAACGTCATCCCGGATACCTGCGTGCTCGAAGGCACGCTGCGCGGCTTCGACGTCGAGCTCATGGAGCACCTCAAGACCCGCATCGCGGAGGTCGTTAACGGCGTTGCCACAACATATCGTACGCCGGCGACCATCGAGACGCTTTCGGATGTTCCGCCGCTTGTACTCGACAGCGATATGACTCAGGCGTCGCTTGGCTACGTGGGCGCAGTGCTGCCCAAGGCGGCTTTCTTGCCGCTTTTCCATGCCATGGCGAGTGAGGACTTCGCGCTTATCTCGAGCGAGATTCCGAGTGCGTACTTTACCGTGGGCGCGGCCGTAACCGACACGGACGAGCATTTTGCCCAGCACCATCCCAAGGCACGTTTTAACGATGCCGAGCTGCCGCTCGGTGCTGCGGCCTATACCGCCGTCGCTTTGGGCTATATCGCCGACCACCGGTAGCATCCAACCTTGCCTTTCAAGCCTGCGGGCATGGCCATAAGGCCTATGCCCTTGTCTTTCAAGGCAATCTTGGGCACTACCGGCGCCCGGCGCCGGCTATTCGTTTGTTAAATAAGGAGCAGTATGCCCCAGCAGCGTAAGTTCTTCCCCGGCTGGCTCGTGGTGGCCTCCGGCTTCGTGATCATGGCCACGTGCTACACGATTTTCGTCAACTGCATGAGCCTGTTCCAGCCGCTCATCGTCAGCGACTTGGGAATATCTCTTGCGCAGTACAACATCTCCAATGCGATCTCTACCGTGGTGAGCGTTATCGGATCGCTTGTCATTGGCCATGTTGCCGATAAAGTAAGCGGTCGCGTTTTGGGCTCCCTAACCGTTATCGCTACCTCTGCCGTTCTTGCCAGCATGAGCTTTGTCGGTGAGCTGTGGCAGGTCTACGTGCTCTTTGCCGTCTCTGGCTCCTTTGCGAGCGCCTGGATCGTGTGCCTGGTGTGTTCTGTGGTCATGCTCGTATTCCTGCTGGCCTCGGAGCCCATCGCCGCCAAGCTGCGCGCGAGCGTGGCGGGGGAGTAGACGTCCGTCGCTCTTTTCTGTTCGCCCCGTTCTATCCGTGGCCGCCTTGGAAGCCGAATGGATGCTCGTACCATCATTCGGTTTCCAAGGCGGCCACGGGCCTACGAAATGATCCGTTTTCCTCCGTCCCCAAGGGGTCGCGTGATTCGAAGGGGACGGAGGAAAACGGATCGCAAACAGCGGCGGCGCATCTGGCCGAACGAGTCCCCATACCCTCGTTCGGTCAGACGCGCCGCCGCTGTTTGTGTTTGTGCCGTATAATGACCGTTACCTATGACGCGATACAAAAGAAAGGTGTTTGCCCATGCAGGCACAGAAGGCGGAGGGAACCCGCGACCTTATCGGCGCCGAGATGCGCGCCTGGCAAAAGATACAGCAGATTGCGGCCGGCGTGTTCGAGCCGTTTGGTTTTAAACCCATCGAGACGCCCGCGATCGAGCAGGTGGACGTGTTTGTCCACGGTATCGGCCAGTCGACCGACGTCGTGCGCAAGGAAATGTTCCGCGTGTTCAGCGGTGCCAACCTGGAGCGCGTCTTTACCGAGGGCACCGACACCAAACTCAAGCCCAAGCAGCGCCTGGCACTTCGCCCCGAGGGCACGGCCGGCGTGGTGCGCGCCGTCGTCGAGAACAATCTGGTGCCCCAGGGCTCCACGCCGTTTAAGGCGTACTACGCCGAGGCCATGTTCCGCGGCGAGCGTCCCCAGAAGGGCCGCCTGCGCCAGTTCCACCAGGTGGGCATCGAGTGGCTCGGCGCTCCCGATCCGGCGGCAGACGCCGAGTGCATCATCATGCTCATGGAGTTCTACAAGCGCCTGGGCTTCGACCTTTCCAAGCTTCGTCTGCTCATCAACTCGATGGGTGACGCCCAGTGCCGTCCGGCTTACCGCGAGCAGGTCAAGCAGTTCATCCTCGATCACGCAGACGAGATGTGCGATGAGTGCCGCGAGCGCGCCGAGCTCAACCCGCTGCGTGCCTTTGACTGCAAGAACGACCACTGCCGCGAGATCATGGCCGACGCCCCGCTGATGGGCGACAACCTGTGCGACGAGTGCCGCGAGCACTACGAGCAGGTCAAGCGCTATCTGGATGCCGCCGGTATCGAGTATGTCGAGGATCCCACCTTGGTGCGCGGCCTGGACTACTACACCCGTACTGTCTTTGAGGTCGAGGCCCCTGGCGCCGGCGTCGGCTCCATCGGCGGCGGCGGCCGCTATGACGGCCTCGTCGAGCTCGAGGGCGGCAAGCCCACGGCGGGCGTCGGCTTTGCCGTCGGTTTTGAGCGCGCCCTGCTGGCCCTGCAGGCCTTTGGCAGCGATCTGGGTGCCGAGGAGGCCCCGTGCGTTTATGTCGCCAACGCCGGCAAGGAGCTGCGCCAGAACGTCTTTGCCATTACGCAGGAGCTTCGCGCCGCAGGTATCGTGACCGAGGCCGACTATCAGGGCCGTTCGCTCAAAGCCCAGTTTAAGCAGGCCGATAAGGTAGGCGCCAAGCTCATCCTGGTCCTGGGCGGCGACGAGCTTGCCGCCGGCAAGGTCAAGGTGCGCGACATGGAGAGCCATGAAGAGGTCCTTGCCGATCTGGCCAACGTTGTCGAGGCGGTTCGCGAGCGCCTGTAGCGCATCTTTTTGAGCTGCGGACCCGCTAACATTTCCCTCTCGCGGCGAGCGATTGTTACGGGGGTGTTTCGCATTTATGCTGAATGCCCCCGTTTGTGTATGCCGTCCACCGAGAAATACGACCATTTAGGGCAAAAACCCTTGCAATGCAGAAAATACTTTTGTGTGGTAAAGCGCAATCAGTGTCGAAAGTATTTCTCAAGCGCCTATAATGAATACCGCATGTTACGTGCATAGAAGGAGGAATGGGAGGAAACGTGGCTGAGAACCTAAGCAACCAGTCTGTACCCGAAGCCGCGGCGCGCGTCGCTGCCGTGGTCAACCGCCTCGTTAACCGAATCGGCTCGAATGCCGAGTCCAGGGAGCGTCTCGCCGAGATCGAGATCCCCGAGGAGCTGCGCGACAATCTGGCGTTGTTCCTGCGCCTGGAGCGTCGTGTGCTTAGCGAGTATGATCCTGAGATCGCGGACCTGTTCGACAAAATCCTGTCGGCCGAGATTGTGGCCAATGCCGGCAACCCCGGTACCCGTGCTGCCGACGAGGCCGTCGACGAGCAGGGCGTGCCCACCGCCGACGAACCCACTGCCGTGGCATTTCGTGAGGTCGTCGATTTGATCGACAGCCTGCCGCTCGATAAGCAGCAGGTCATTGTCCGCGCCTTTACGAGCTTCTTCCATCTGGCAAACCTGTCGGAGGAGAACTACCGTGTGGCGCAGCTGCGCGAGCGCGAGGCCGGTGCGTCGACCGATACCGAGGTCGATCCCGCCAACGAGCTCACCGTCGCCTATCACCAGCTGGTGAATGAGCTGGGCGTCGAGGGCGCCAACGAGCTGCTCGGCAAGCTTGAGTTCCATCCCGTCTTTACCGCGCACCCCACTGAGGCCCGTCGTAAGGCCGTCGAGGGCAAGATTCGCCGTATCTCCAACCTGCTGGAGGAGCGTCCGCGTCTGGGCGGCTCCGACCTGGTGGAGAACGAGCGCCATATGCTGCAGGAGATCGACGCCCTGGTGCGTACGAGCCCCATCGCGCTCAAGAAGCCCACGCCGGTCGAGGAAGCCGATACCATCATCGACATCTTCGATAACACGCTGTTCGACGTTATCCCCGTCATCTACCGTCGTTTTGACGACTGGGTGCTGGGCGACAAGGCCGGTACCGTGCCGCCGCTGTGCCCGGCGTTCTTCCATCCCGGCAGCTGGATCGGTTCCGACCGCGACGGTAACCCCAACGTCACCGCCAAGGTGAGCCGTGAGGTCGCCGCCAAGTACTTCACCCACATGGTGCTCAAGCTCGAGGACAAATGCCGCCGCATCGGCCGTAACCTCACGCTCGAGGCCACCTACAGCAAGCCGTCGGCCGAGCTCATCAACCTGTGGAACCATCAGGTCGAGATGAGCACCCAGTACACCGCACGTGCCGAGTTGATCTCCGAGCACGAGCCACATCGCGCCGTCATGCTCGTCATGGCCGACCGTCTGAACGCCACCGTCCGTCGCATCACCGACACCATGTACCACAGCGCCGACGAGTTCCTGGATGACCTGCGCGTCGTCCAGCGTTCGCTGGCCGCCTGCGGTGCCGTCCGTGCTGCCTACGGCCCGGTCCAGACCATCATCTGGCAGGTCGAGTCCTTCGGCTTCCATATGGTCGAGATGGAGTTCCGTCAGCACTCCGTGGTGCACGCCCGCGCCCTCAAGGATATCCACGAGAACGGTATCCATGGCGACCTGCAGCCCATGACGCGCGAGGTCATCGATACCTTCCGCGCTATCGGTTCCATCCAAAAGCGCTACGGCAAGAAGATGGCGCACCGCTACATCATCTCGTTCACCAAGAGCGCCCAGCATGTGGCTGACGTCTTTGAGCTGGCCCACCTGTCCTTTGCGCACGAGGAGGATGTCCCCGAGCTCGACGTGATCCCGCTGTTCGAGCAGCTCGAGGACCTCGAGGGCTGCGTTGACGTGCTCGACCAGATGCTTACGCTGCCCGTGGTGCAGAAGCGCCTTGCCCAGACCAACCGCCGCATGGAGGTTATGCTGGGCTACTCCGATTCCTCCAAGGACGCCGGTCCTACCACGGCCATGCTCGCGCTGCACTCCGCGCAGGAGCGCATCGCCAAGTGGGCCGAGAAGAACAATATCGACCTGGTGCTCATGCACGGTCGCGGCGGTGCCGTGGGCCGTGGCGGCGGCCCGGCCAACAAGGCCGTGCTGGCGCAGCCCAAGGGTTCGGTCAACTGCTTCTTTAAGCTCACCGAGCAGGGCGAGGTCATCTTTGCCCGTTACGGCAACCGCACGCTGGCTCAGCGCCATGTTGAGTCCGTTGCCGCCGCAACGCTTTTGCAGTCGGCCCCGAGTGTCGAGAAGACCAACACCGAGACCACGCAGAAGTTCTGGGGTATGGCCGAGAAGCTCAACACCGCAAGCCACGAGCGCTATCTGGACCTGCTGAACACCGAGGACTTTACACCGTGGTTCTCGACCGTGACGCCGCTGACCGAGGTCGGTCTGCTGCCGATCGGCTCGCGTCCCGCCAAGCGCGGCTTGGGTGCCAAGTCGCTCGACGACCTGCGTACCATTCCGTGGATCTTCAGCTGGAGCCAGGCGCGCATTAACCTGGCCGCTTGGTACGGCCTGGGCACCGCCTGCGAGCAGCTTGGCGATCTTGACCAGCTCAAGGCTGCCTACCAGGAGTGGCCGTTCTTCCGCACGTTCATCGACAACATCGAGATGTCGATCGCTAAGACCGATCAGCGCATCGCCAAGATGTATCTGCACCTGGGCGACCGCGATGATTTGTCCGAGAAGGTCTTCACCGAGATGCAGCTCACGCGTAAGTGGGTCCTTGCCATCGTCGGTGACGAGTGGCCGCTGCAGCGTCGCCGCGTGCTTGGCTGCGCCGTTCGCGTGCGTAACCCCTACGTCGACGCCCTGTCCATCGCCCAGGTCCGCGCCCTTCGCGAGGTGCGTATGAACCAGGACGAGATGGCCGAGGAGAAGAAGGCCGAATACATGAGCCTGATTCTTTCGACTGTGACCGGCGTCTCGGCAGGACTGCAGAACACGGGGTAATCGATAGCCCTGTAGTCGTCCGGGCCCGCCATTAGTTTACTTTTAGGCACGTCCTCGGACATGCAAGAAGCCCTCGCTGCGCACTTCGTGCGGCGAGGGCTTCTTGCGTCCTGCGGAGTGTGCCTAAAAGTAAACTAATGGCGGGCCCTGCGATGTCCGGTCTTCGGTGGATTACTGCTGGGTGAGGGTGGTGCCTGGGGCGACGTGCAAAAAACGGAGTTTTCAGCAGCCAATGATTGATGTATAGGACCATAGGTGGCGTTTGCGGTCCCTGTTGATGCTTTTGCGCGCCAATTGGGCCTTGGCGATGTCCATATATAGCTGGTTTCTCGCCGCTTGCTATCCAGATGGGACGAGCCATGAGGACTATCTACCTTTTGAAAGACTTTTGACACCAAAATCTTATCCGGCGATGCTGAATACTCGCGAAAATGCACGCTCCGGAGGGTACTACCCTGTTACGGCTAGAAATCCTTGCACCATTTTATGCAATTAATTAACGAATTTATGCAAAATGACTTACGTGCGTACATCTCGGGGTAGATGTTTGCCTCGGAGCTGCGTAAGTCATCCTGTCTATTGTGTCTTTTACAGGCGGCCGCGGTCCCGTTTGGGGTCGTGGCCGTTTTGCTGTGGGTCAAATATGAACGTTGTGTTAATGAGTCGGTGGACGGTGGTGTTTTTCGGTGAGCGGCGTATCCTTCCAACGGTTTATCTAGTGTGTCAGTTGAAAAGGAAGAGGGCGCTCGTCATTGTTTGAATGTGAACTGCCGTTTGACCACAAGACGTTGCATCTGGAGCTCGAGGATAAGAACTTCGCGGGTGTGATGGAAGGTCATCAAAACGAGTTTAAGACCACGAAATCGCAGGAAGAGCTGGTAGAGGAGTCGCTTGCCAACCCTTATGGCTCGCCGTCGCTCGAGGAGCTTTGTGCTGGCAAGAAGGATATCGTCATCATTAGCTCCGACCATACGCGCCCCGTTCCATCGCGTGTGACGATGCCTATTCTGCTGCATCACATCCATACTGCTGCACCCGAGGCTCGTGTGCGTATTTTGGTTGCTACGGGTATGCATCGTCCGTCGACGCATGAGGAGCTCGTCAACAAGTACGGCGAGGAGATTGTTGCCAACGAGGAAATCGTTATGCACGTCGCGACTGATGACAGCATGATGAAAAAGATCGGCACCCTGCCTTCTGGTGGCGAGTGCATCATCAACAAGATTGCCGCCGATTGCGATCTGCTGCTTGCCGAGGGCTTTATTGAGCCGCACTTCTTTGCTGGTTTCTCTGGTAGCCGCAAGTCCGTCCTGCCTGGTATCGCCAGCTACAAGACCATCATGTACAACCATAACGGTCAGTTTGTGAATGATTCCCACTCGCGTGCCGGCAACCTGTGCCACAACCACGTGAGCGAGGACATGTTTGCCGCTGCCGAGATGGCTCACCTTGCCTTTGTGCTTAACGTGGTGCTCAACGGCAAGCACGAGGTCATCGGCTCCTTTGCCGGCGACATCCACAAGGCGCACGAGGCTGGCTGCGAGTTCGTGAAGAGCCTTGCCGGCGTTGAGCCCGTCGAGTGCGAGATTGCCATTACCACCAATGGCGGCTACCCGCTCGACCAGAACATCTATCAGGCCGTGAAGGGCATGTGCTCTGCAGAGGCCACACTTCCCGAGGGCGGCGTGATCATCGATGTCGCCGGTTGTGCCGACGGTCACGGTGGCGAGGGCTTCTATCACAACATCGCCGACAATGATCCGGCAGAGTTTGAGCGCGCCTGCATCGACCGTCCTAAGGACGAGACCCTGCCCGACCAGTGGACGAGCCAGATCTTTGCCCGCATCCTCGCGCATCACCCTGTGATCATGGTTACCGACCTGTGCGATCACCAGATGATCAAGGATATGCACATGACGCCGGTTAACACCCTCGATGAGGCGCTCAAGCTCGCCTTTGAGATGAAGGGTGCCGATGCCAAGGTGGCCGTCATTCCCGATGGCCTGGGCGTTGTCGTCGCACAGCACTAGTACGCGGCCTAAACGAATCGTTTATAACCGACAAGAAAGATAAGGTTTTATGCTTACCAAACTCCTCTGCGAATTCGGCGCAACGGCCCTCATGATCATCTTTGGCGTGGGCGTGCACTGCGATACCGTACTCAAGGGCACCAAGTATCAGGGCTCCGGTCACATGTTTGCCATCACCACCTGGTCTTTTGGCATCTCGGTCTGCCTGTTTGTCTTTGGCGGCGCCGTGTGCATGAACCCCGCCATGGTGCTTGCCCAGTGCATCGTAGGCCTGGTGCCGTGGAGCAGCTGCATCCCCTTCATGATTGCCGATATGCTCGTCGGCTTTGTGGGCGCCGTAATCGCTTGGCTTATGTATGCCGATGAGTTCAAGGCTTCCGAGGGCGTCGTCGATCCTATTGCCCAGCGCAACATCTTCTCGACCAACCCTACTACCGAGGGCACGAACTATGCCCGTAACTTCTTCTGCGAGGCTATCTGCACCTTTGTGTTCATCAGCGCCATCCTTGCTGCCGCTAGCCGCGCTGGTGAGAACGTTTTGATGCTCGCCGTCTGCGTCGGCCTGATCGTTTGGGCCGTTGGCATGGGCATGGGCGGCATCACCGGCTTCGCCATGAACCAGGCTCGTGACCTTGGTCCTCGCATGGCTTACCAGGTACTGCCGATCAAGAACAAGGCCGACAACAACTGGAAGTATGGCCTGCTTGTTCCTGGCATCGCACCGTTTATCGGTGCCGCTCTGGCCGCACTGTTTGTGCACGGTTTCTTGGGCATGTTCTAGGCTAAGGACGGCTCTATAAGGTCCGGGCTCGGTAAGGGTTAACTTTCCAACGCGTCCTCGGACATGCAAAAAGGCTCGCTGCGCACTTCGTGCGGCGAGCCTTTTTGCGTCCTGCGGAGTGCGTTGGAAAGTTAACCCTTACCGAGCCCTGGGCATTTTTGGCTGTGTTCGAACAAGCAACCCAACATATATATATCTGAATTTGGATGGGAGGGGCTTGTTGCTGTTGGGGGCATCGAAGTGCGAGTGACACTTTGGGATGCGTGGCGCCTTGGGGTGGGGCGGTGCTTTGAGATGAGTTTCTTACTTAGCTGAAGAGGGGTTTTATGGCTGATAGGTAGTCTTTGGCTACGTTCTCTTTTGGGGCTTGGAAGTTGTGCCAGGCCCACCATTGGACGGTTGCTACGAAGCTTGAGGCTATGTGGTGTAGTAAGAAGCTGCGGTCCATGGTGCCGGCGGGGCCTGTGGGGTCGGCGGGCACGGTTTCGGCTGCTCGTGACATGATGGTCTTGCGTAGGCAGTCGGCGAAGACGCGGGAGCCGGCGCCGGCTACGAGGGCTCGGACGCCCTGGCGGCGCTCCCAGAGGTTGTTGAGGATATGCTCGACTTGCACGAGTGGGTCGTCGAGCGGCGTACCATCGTCGTCGAGGGCGTGGGTGCAGATGTCGCTCACGAGCTCGGACAGTAGGTCGTCTTTGCTCTTAAAGAGGCCGTAGAATGTCGCGCGGCCTACGTGGGCGCGAGCGATGATGTCGCCGACAGTGATCTTGCCGTAGTCCACTTCGCGTAGCAGCTCGGAGAACGCTGCAACGATGGCAGCGCGGCTTTTTTCTTTGCGGGCATCCATGGCTATGCATCCACGTCAACGAGTAGACAACGGAGCGTGCCGGAGCAACCCTCGTAGGGGCGCTTGCCGGCGCCGTAGCCGACGGCCTCGATGTGGTAGCGTGCCGGCAGGTGCTCGGACGTGCGCAGCGCGGTGACGATGGCGGCGCCCGTGGGCGTCACGAGCTCGCCAGCGACCGGTGCGGGCGTGAGGGCGATATTGCCCGCCTGGCACAGGTTGACGACAGCGGGGACGGGAATGGGCATAAGGCCGTGGGCGCAGCGAATGGTTCCGTGGCCTTCGGAGAGCGACTCGACCACGATGTCCTCAATACCTAGGTCATCGAGGCAGATGGCGACAGAGCAGACGTCGACGATGGAATCGACGGCGCCTACCTCGTGGAACATGACGGTCTCGGGCGTTTTGCCGTGGGCCTTTGCCTCGGCGGCGGCGAGCGCGGTAAAGATGGCGAGCGCACGACGCTTGGCGCCATCGCTTAGCTGCGAGCCGTCGATGATAGCGGTGACGTCCGCCAAAGAACGGTGGTGATGGTGGTGGACGTGATGGTGACCCTCGTGGCCATGGCCGTGGGTCTCATGATCATGCTCATGGCAGTGCTCATGCTCGTCATGGTCATGATGGTGGTGCTCGTGCTCGTGCGTGTGCTCGGCAGCTGCTTCGTTGCCGTAGAGCCATGCCATGTCGTGGTCGTGGTTCTCGAGCTCTTCTGCCAGCTGAACGTCGAAATCGCAGGCGTCGATGCCATGCTTGTTTACGCGCGTGACGGCGATCGTAAAGCCGTCGACCGGCAGTGTGGCGAGCTGTTCGCGCAGGTGCTCCTCGCTGGCGCCCAGGTCGAGCAGGGCCGCGACGGTCATATCGCCGCTGATGCCCGAGGTGCCGTCGATGATAAGCGTGTGCTGATGATTGGACATGGAATGCTCCTTAGCGGGCGCGGGGTGTGCCGGCGCTCAGATGATTGATAAGACTTGCCTGGTAAGCGGCGCCAAAGCCGTTGTCGATATTGACGACCGATACGCCGCTGGCACAGGAATTGAGCATGGCGAGCAGTGCGGCTACGCCACCAAAACTTGCGCCGTAGCCCACGCTGGTGGGAACGGCGATGACCGGACAGCTCACCAGACCGCCGATAACGCTCGCCAACGCGCCCTCCATGCCGGCGATGGCGATGACCACCTGTGCCTGGGCAAGTTCCTCGGCATGCGCGAGTAGGCGGTGCAGGCCGGCGACGCCTACGTCGTAGAGGAGGTCGACCTCGTTGCCATAGAACTCGGCCGTCAACGCGGCTTCCTCGGCGACGGGCAGGTCGCTCGTGCCGGCGCAGGCGACGACGATGCGTCCGTTGCCGGTAGGGGAGGGCTTGCCGCCCACGAGGGCGAGCTGCGCGTCCGGGACATATCCCAGGTCGATGCCGTTGCCGAGGAACTCCGAGGTGCGGGCTGCCTTTTCGGCATCCAGGCGCGTGACCAGGATGCGCTCCTGGCCGGCATCGCGCAGCGCTTCGATAATGGCGGCAATTTGCTCGGCGGTTTTACCGGCACCGTAGACAACCTCGCCGGCTCCCTGGCGCACTCCGCGCGAAAGATCGAGCTGTGCAAAGCCCAGGTCGGCGGTCGGCGCCGTCTGGATGCGCGTGAGGGCATCGGCCGGCGTAATGCTTCCGTCTGCCACGTCACTTAGCAATTGCTCAAGATCTCGTTTGTCCATATAAGTTCCCTTCGACGCAGAAAAGTTTAGCACGCGAAGGGTTGTTTCCGAACATTAGAGCATAATTGTTCGGAAATCTGATATGTCAGATTAGATGAAGTTGTGAAGCAAACTGACTAGTCACGCAGGATGATGTCCATGGCGAGCATCAGGTTGCGCTCATCGATGGCAAACGGGGCGGCCTCGCGCGTCTTGGGCTTGGCGCAAAATGCGATGCCCGTGCCCGCGGCCTGAATCATGGGGATGTCGTTGGCGCCGTCGCCGATCGCGACGGTATGAGCCATATCGACACCGCACTCAACCGCCCAGTCCAGCAGCTGGATGAGCTTGGACTCTTTGGTCACGATGTCTGCCGCCAGCTTACCGGTGAGCTGGCCGCCCACGACCTCCAGGCGGTTAGCGAGGCAAAAGTCGATGCCCGCGGCGGCCACGATCTTATCGGCGACCTCGTGAAAGCCGCCGCTTACCACGCCGACTTTCCAGCCCTTGCTGTGCGCCGAGCGCACAAGCTCCAGCGCGCCGGGGGTAAACGTCACGCGCTCAAAGGTGCGCTCGAACACACTTTCGTCCAAGCCGGCAAGCAGCCCCACGCGCTCCTCGAGCGCCTGCTTAAAGTCCAGCTCGCCGCACATAGCGCGCTCGGTGATTTGCGCAACTTGCTCGCCCACGCCGGCCTCCTCGCCCAACAGGTCGATGACCTCCTGGTTGATGAGCGTGGAGTCGATATCCATAACAATGAGGCGTGCAGTCATGATGGGCCTTTCCAAGTGCTGTTTTATTGGGGCATATTGTCGCACGTGAATAGCGCGGGCGGGTGCCGCGGTGCGTCAATTGTTTCGTCTCCGTCAAGTCTTTGGGTAAGAGCTACTTTTTCGCGGCACATCGACGCGGGTGCGATAACATAGAACGCCATGTCTGGCTGCGCGGTTTACGCAGGCTGGGCAAATCTGTACGACGCCGCCCGGAACGACACGGGGCGGCACAGATCCATAAAGGAGGATCACTGGTATGAGCCAGACCCGTCCCATCGATGAGCATTCCATGCACACCCGTACCTGCGGCGAGCTTCGCTTCGAGAACGTGGGCGAAGAGGTCACCCTCACCGGTTGGGTGAGCCGTCGCCGCGACCACGGCGGCCTTATCTTCTGCGACCTTCGCGACCGCGAGGGCATCACGCAGCTCACCTTCGACCCCGAGCACTCCGATGGCGATGCCTTTAAGATCGCCGAGACCATGCGTCCCGAGTGGCCCATCAAGATCCACGGCGTCGTGCGCTCCCGTGGCGAGGAGACCACCAACACCAAGCTCGCGACCGGCGAGATCGAGGTCCTGACCGACCACGCCGAGGTGCTCAACACGTCCGTCACCCCGCCGTTCCAGATCGAGGACGGCATCGAGACCAGCGAGGACACCCGTCTGCGCTATCGCTATCTGGACCTCCGCCGTCCCGAGATGATGGCCAACCTCAAGCTGCGCTCCGACTTCACCTTTGCCATTCGCGAGGCGCTGCACAACCGTGAGTTCATGGAGGTCGAGACGCCCTCCCTGTTTAAGTCCACGCCCGAGGGCGCCCGCGACTTCATCGTTCCCAGCCGTATTCAGCCGGGTAACTTCTATGCCCTGCCGCAGTCCCCGCAGCTCCTGAAGCAGCTGCTCATGGTCGGTGGCGTCGAGCGCTACTACCAGGTTGCCAAGTGCTTCCGCGACGAGGACCTGCGTGCCGACCGTCAGCCCGAGTTCACCCAGGTCGACATCGAGATGTCCTTCGTGGACCAGAACGATGTCATGAGCGCACTCGAAGAAGTCCTGGCCGATGCTTTCGGCCGCATGGGCGTCGAGATGCCCACGCCGCTGCGTCGCATGAACTACTGGGATGCCATGGACACCTATGGCTCCGACAAGCCCGATACCCGCTATGGCATGCACCTGGTCGACCTGACCGACATCTTTGCCAACTCCAAGTTCAAGGTCTTTGCGACTGCCGCAAACGAGGAGGGCTCTGTCGTCAAGGCCATCAACGCCAAGGGCGCCGGTGCCTGGGCACGTGCCAAGATCGATAAGCTCGCCGGCGTGGCCTCCACGTTTGGCGCCAAGGGCCTGGCCTGGATCGCCTTCCGCGAGGACGGCTCCATCAACAGCCCCATCGTCAAGTTCTTCTCGGACGAGGAGATGGCCGCTCTGCGCGAGCGCATGGACGTCGAGCCCGGCGACCTTGTGATGTTCGCCGCCGGCCCGCGCCTGCTCTCCGACGAGATCCTGGGCGGCATGCGTTCTCACATGGCCAACGCACTCGAGATCAAGCGCGAGGGCCACGACTTCCTGTGGGTCGTCAACTTCCCGCTGTTCCACTGGGACGAGGATCGCAAGGCTTACGCTGCCGAGCACCAGCCCTTCACCCTGCCGACCGAGACCGACATCGCCAAGATCGAGGCCGATCCGTTGGCAGCCGGTTCTTGCACCTACGACTTTGTCATGGACGGCTTTGAGGCCGGCGGCGGCGGTATGCGTATCCACAACGCCGAGATGCAGATGTCCATGCTCAAGCTCCTGGGCTTTACCGAGGAGCGTGCCGAGTCTCAGTTCGGCTTCCTCATGGAGGCACTCAAGTTTGGTGCGCCCCCGATGGGCGGTTTCGCTTTGGGCCTGGACCGCGTGTGCATGCTGCTCACCGGTTCCGACTCCATCCGCGACGTCATGGCGTTCCCCAAGACGGCCAGCGGCTCCGACCTCATGTCGGGCGCCCCGAGTGCCGTTAGCGGCGCCCAGCTCAAGGACGTCAGCCTGCGCCTGATGTAGGCAAGCGGCTACATATTGCCCGTAACGAGGGAAGGACGCGTGCCTTCCCTCGTTTTTTATACGCCGAGATTGTGAGGGCATGGGGTGACCGGGCGTCGCGGAAAGTGCGTCCCGGAATCTGGGTCCAGAACGGGTCGCGCTTTCCCAAAGGGGGTCCTCTGGGAAAGCGCGACCCAGAATTCGGCAAAATAATGGGGCACAGTTTCCGGTAGAGCTGTCTAACGGAAACTGTGCCCCAGAATGAGCGCTCAAAACGGGCCGGGCTTTCCGCAACAACTGTCTGGCGGAAAGCCTGCCCCAGTTTCTTATAGCGAGTCTCTCTGGATCAGCTGCATGTGCATCACGGAGGTGGTCGGCTCGGCACCCTTGATCATGTCGAGCGCAATGTTGGCGGCCATGTGGCCTTCTTCGCGCAGGGGCTGGCGGACGGTCGTGAGCGCGGGGACGCAGCGCGTCGCAATCTCGTGATCGTCGAAGCCGACGACAGAAACGTCCGCCGGAACGGATAGGCCTGCCTCGTTGAGTGCGGTGATGACGCCAGCCGCGATACGGTCCGATCCGCAGAGCACGCCATCGAAAGCGATCTCGCGCGCGAGAATCTGGTGCATGGCCTGATAGCCGTCTCCGCTGTTCCAGCCGGTATAGATAACGTTTGCGTCTGGAAGGTCTTCGCCCAAGACGGCGCGGTAGCCGCGCAGGCGGTCGGCAACAGCGGGGTTGTCTTGCGGTCCCAACACGGCGACGATATCTTTGCGCCCGCGATCCTTTATGGCGAGTGCCGCAAAGCGTCCGCCCTCTTCGTCGTCAGAGTAGACTGTCGAGAACACATCACGATAGGGGTGGCCCTCGAGCTGGCCGCACAACACGGTGGGTACGCCCAGCTCGCGCAGTACCTCGAGCAGCTCGCTGCCCTTGTAGGGGGAGACGTCGATCACGGCGTCGAACGAGCGGCGCTCAAAGTGCTCGCGTGCGCGGTTGCGCTCATGCGTAGAAGACGCCTGCAAGATAACGGGCAGGTAGGACGACTCTGACAGCTCCTCGGTAATGCCGCTCAAAAACTCGCTATAGGTGGGGTCGCTGAAGAGTTCACTCAGGGGCTCGGTCACGAGCACGGCGATGATTTCCGTGCGCCCGACAGCGAGCGCTCGGCCACGAGCGTTGGGGACAAAATTGACTTCCTTGGCCGCCGCGCGGACGCGCCTTTTGGTTTCCTCGCTAATGCGGGGCGAATCGTTGAGAGCGCGCGATGCCGTGGAGCGCGACACGCCGGCAGCTGCGGCAACCTCGGCAAGCGTAGGTGCGGTGCGAACTGGTTGGGTCATGGCGTCTCCTGGAGAATGCGGTCGATGTTGTCGCTGATACGGGCTGGTGCGGATACAGCTTACTATAGTGCGCCTGAACAGCGTTCATGATATCCGGTGACCGGTGTCGTTTTGCAACCAAGCCGCAATTGAATACGTCTCGTATGGGTGAGATATCAGCGGGCGTGGCGGTTGCCTACGAGCTTGAGAACGATGTCTTGCGCTGAGTTTCGATACTCAGGGTGACATAAGTGTCGCGGTTGTACAACCGGTTGCACCGTTAACCCGACCAAATCGACCGTTCAGCGGACAACCGGTTGCACAGTTTTTTGCATCGCCCGTAAGATAAGGACAACCGGTTGCACAAGAATCACAACGATGACGAAGGAGCATCACCATGGACGCCATTAACGATTGGGAAAACCAAGCGCTCACCCACAGGAACCGCCTGGCACCCCATGCGTACTTTATGGGTTACGAGACCGCCGATCTCGCTGCAACGTACAGCCGCGAGCTGTCGCGCGGGTTTGTCCAGCTGTCCGGCTCGTGGCAGTTCCGCCTCTTTGAGGGCCCCGCTGCCGTCTCCAACGAGGAGCTCTCCACGTACGAGCCCGAGTGGGATCACGTGGAGGTTCCGCACCTGTGGCAGGTAGACGGCTATGGCAACCTTGCCTACACCGACGAGGGCTTCCCGTTCCCGGTGGATCAGCCGTTCGTTCCCTCTGACGATCCCACGGGCGTGTACCAGCGCATCGTCAACCTTCCCGCCGTGCCTGCCGGCGCTCGCGAGATCATTCGCTTTGACGGCATCGAGAGCTATGGCGAGCTGTACGTCAACGGTCAGTTTATCGGCATGACCAAGGGTTCGCGCCTGTCTGCCGAGTTCGACGTGACCGACGCGCTTGTCGAGGGCGACAACCTGTTTGCGGTCAAGGTTCTGCAGTACAGCGATGGCAGCTATATCGAGGACCAGGACATGTGGTGGGCATCGGGCATCTTCCGCGATGTGTACCTTATGCAGCGTCCCGCCGCGCACCTGGTCGACTTTAGGTTCCGCACGCACCGCGAGGGCGATGCCGCTCTGATCACGCTCGATACGGTGGCCGAGGGCGCTACCCGCGTTGTGTATACGCTCAGCGATGGCGAGAACGTGGTGGCTACGGGCGAGTGCGTCGACGGCCATGCCGAGTGCAGCGTGACCGATGCCCACTTCTGGAATCCCGAGGATCCCTTCCTCTATGACCTTACGTTTGAGGTCTACGACGGTGACCAGGTCAGCGAGTACGTCCCGCATCGCCAGGGTCTTGCCGAGGTGACGGTCGAGGGCAATCATATCTACCTCAACGGCACTTACTTTAAGATGCATGGCGTCAACCGCCACGATCACGACGATCACAAGGGCCGCGCCGTGGGCCTCGATCGCATGCGCCGCGACCTGGAGCTCATGAAGCAGCACAACATCAACGCGGTGCGCACGTCCCACTACGCCAACGACCCGCGCTTTTACGAGCTGTGTGATGAGTATGGCATCATGCTGGTCGCCGAGACCGATATGGAGAGCCACGGCTTCGAGAATATCGGCAATATCGCCCTGGTGACCGACGACCCGGCATGGGAGCCGGCCTACGTCGACCGCATTGAGCGCCTGGTGATGCAGGAGCGCAACCACGCCTGCATCATTATGTGGTCGATGGGCAACGAGAGCGGCTATGGCTGCAACATCCGCGCGATGTACGCCAAGGCTCACGAGCTCGACGGTCGTCCGGTCCACTACGAGGAGGATCGCAACGCCGATACCGTCGACGTTATCTCCACCATGTACTCCCGCGTGTCGCAGATGAACGACTTTGGTGAGCATCCATTCCCCAAGCCGCGCATCAACTGCGAGTACGGTCACTCCATGGGCAACGGCCCCGGAGGCCTGTCCGAGTATCAGGAGGTCTTCGATCGCTGGGATTGCATCCAAGGCCAGTTTATCTGGGAATGGTGCGACCACGGTTTGGCTGCTGTGACCGAGGACGGCGTTGCCTACGATATGTATGGTGGCGACAACGGCGATTACCCCAACAACAGCAACTTCTGCATCGATGGCATGGTGTTCCCTTGGCAGCAGCCGAGCCCGGGCCTCACTGAGTATGGTCAGGTCATCTGCCCGGTTCGCATGGCTTATGACGCCGAGGCGGGCGAGCTGACTGTCACTAACAAGCGTTGGTTTACCACCCTCGAGGATATCTGCCTGTCGGCCGAGACCCTGGTGGACGGCGACGTGGTCTGCCGCAAGACGCTCATGCCCGGTGCGGTTGCCCCCGGCGAGTCCGTCCAGCTGCCACTGGTGATTCGCGAGGCCGCAGTGGGGGAGACCCTGCTGACCGTGCGCGCTTACACCATGGCCGCTCACGTCTGGTGCGAGCCGATGTTCCAGCTGGGCGCAAGCCAGTTTGCCATCGCAAACCATCCGGCGCCGGCCATCGCCGCCCCCGTTCGTCCTGAGCTTACGGTCGAGGAGACCGAGCAGGAAATCCGCATTCGCTCCCTCAACGGCGAGCTGACCTTCAGCAAGGTAAACGGTACCGTGAGCGAGTGGAAGGCATCCGGCCGCGACGTCATGGCCTCCGGTCCCCAGGTTGGTTTTTGGCATCCGCTCGTCGATAACCACGCCCAGGAGTACGACTCCCTGTGGAAGGACAACTTCATCGATGTAATGCAGACGTCCACCCGCAAGGTTTCTTGGAAGCAGGACGGCAATGCGGTCGTCGTTACCGTGAGCCAACACATTGCTCCTCCCGTCCGTGCGTTCGGCATGCGCGTTGAGCTTGTCTACACCGTGCTTCCGAGCGGTCGCGTCGACCTCAAGGTTTCCGGCGAGCCCTACGGTGACTATTCGGACATCATCCCGCGCATCGGTATCTCCTTCGAGGTCCCCGGTTGCGATCGCGCCGTCGAGTGGTATGGCCACGGCCCGGGCGAGAACTATCCGGACTCGCTGCGCGCCAACCCGGTCGGTCATTACCGCACCACGGTCGACGATATGTTCACGCCCTACGTTATGCCTCAGGACTGCGCCAACCGCGAGGGTACCCGCTGGGTTGCCCTGCGCTCTAGCCACGGTGACGGTCTGGTCGTGACGCGTCCGAGCGACGCCGCTTCCAACCCGTTCTCGTTCTCGGCATGGCCCTATAGCTGCGAGGCCATCGATAACGCCAAGCACGTCTACGACCTTGTCAAGGGCGATACGGTCACGGTCAACATCAACGACCAACTGCTCGGCCTTGGCTCGAACTCTTGGGGTTCCGAGGTGCTCGATTCCTATCGCACCCGTTTTGAGAGCTTCAGCTTTGAGGTGTCCCTGCGACCGCTGACGTCTGCCGATCTGGCTCAGGCGCTGGCACCCATTAAGGAGGCATAAGCCATGCATGTCTTTAACTCGCGCGCCGATTTCGACGCTCAGATGAAGTCCGTCAAGAAGTGGATGCGTACCGGACAGGCGCTCGATGGTGTTGCCGACCTGCAGCACGACGTGGCTTACTCCATCGGCGACTCGTTGGTGTACTGGTGGGTGAACGCCCACGAGGCGGCTACCGCCGATCTGGTCGGTCACCGTCGCTACCATGCCGTGCTCGCTCCGCTCGACGGCGACCTGACCGTCGAGGTTGCCCCCAAGGGAGGCCTCACCTGCACCCGCGCCTACAGCGATATCGATGATCGCGAGCGCTTTGAGGGTACGGGGGAGACCGTGACGATTCCCGCCGGCGGCGTTGCCGTCGTCGAAATTGACGAGGCATACCGTGTCGTGTCCGATGCCACGGATCCCCGCGTCGTGGTGCTGCACGTGACGGTTGAAGGATATTCCTTCCCCAACAAGTAGTATTCGTCCACCTGGACGTTTGCTTCGCGCCGTTAAGGGGGATGGCTTTGTTGACTCCCTTTTCCCCATTCCCCTTAGCAGGTGCGCCGTCCGCGTTTGCACTTGCAGTCCGGACGGTTTTAGATGAGATATAACGGATGATTGGGAGGGCTTATGAGCTCTGAAAAACGAGGAACGATCGGTTCGTTCGCTCTGCTGGGCATGACGGTCGCCGCCGTGTTCGGTATCAAGAACATCATCAACAACAACGCGGCCATCGGCTTGGCAGCTGCGCCGTCGTTCTTCTTCGCCACGCTTTTGTACTTTGTCCCCTATACCCTGGTTACCGCCGAGTTCGTCGGCCTCAACAAGGACTCCGAGTCGGGCGTGTACGCATGGGTTAAGACCTCGATGGGTGGTCGCTGGGCGTTCCTGACGGCATTTAGCTACTGGTTCGTTAACCTGTTCTTCTTTGCGTCCGTCCTGCCCAACGTCATCATCTACGCGAGCTACGTGTTCTTTGGTGCCAACGCCGAGCTCTCGCAGCTGTGGATCACCATTATCGAGATCGTCGTCTTTGCTATCGCCACGTGGGTTTCGACCAAGGGCGCTAAGTGGATCGGCTCCATTTCTTCCTTCGGTTCGACCGCGGCTCTCGGACTGACTGCCGTGTTCATCCTGCTGTCCCTGGCTGCTGCCCTTGGCGGCGTCGAGTTCGCTACGGCTCCCACGCCCGCCAACATGGCTCCCGACATGAGCAACTTCGCAACTGCGTGGGGCTTCTTCGGTACGCTTGCCTGGATCATCCAGGGCGTTGGCGGCGCTGAGTCTGTCGGCGTGTTCCTTAACGACCTTAAGGGTGGCGTCAAGGCCTTCGTGCGCACCGTCGTTATCGCCGGCCTGACCATCGGCCTTCTGTATGCAGGCGCTTCGCTGCTGGTTAACCTGTTCATCCCCGAGGGCAGCGTTGCCATCTCCACCGGCATCTTCGACGTGTTCGGCGCTGTCTTTGCCCACTTTGGCATTCCTATGGAAGTGTCCACGCGCGTCATCGGCTTGATCCTTCTCGCCGCTACGCTGGGTTCCCTCATGATGTGGACCTCCGCTCCCATCAAGGTCTTCTTCACCGAGATCCCCAAGGGCGTCTTTGGTAGCAAGATCGTCGAGCTCAACGAGCATGGCATTCCTGCCCGCGCCGCTTGGCTGCAGTTCGCCATCGTCGTCCCCATCCTGATCATCCCGGCCCTGGGCTCCGGTAACCTCGACGACCTGCTCATGATTGTCACCAACATGACGGCTGCCACCGCTCTGCTCCCGCCGCTGCTGATTCTGCTTGCCTACTTTATGCTGCGCAAGAACTTCGATGCTGCTCCCCGTGGCTTCCGCATGGGCTCGCGCAGCTTTGGCCTGGTCGTTGCCGCATTCCTGCTTGTGGTCTTCTGCTTCGTGCTTATCTGCGGCACCATTCCGCTCGATCAGCCGCTGTGGCTGACGCTGGTCTACAACGTTGGCGGCGTGGTTGTCTTCCTGGGCCTTGCCGTGATGTGGTACAACCGCTACATCAACCGCCTGCGCGAGACCGATCCCGAGGCCGCCGAGAACGAGCTTCGCCCTTCCGTCCTCGATATGATGGAGTAGCGGCTAGGATTAATCTACGGCTGTGGAATAAATCGATCCCCTTTCCTAGGGAGGGGCCTTACGAGGCCCCTCCTTTTGTGTTTTGGAGCATGGATTTTGGGCCCTGTGGACAAAAATGCCAAATATGAGTACTGTTGCAAAATAAGTGCCATATCTATCGGCCGGTTTTGAGCAAAAATGGACTCAAAATCAATTTATCTAACCCCCTTTAAAGGGCGTTTGACGGCTTTCAACCTCTTCGAATCGCTCAAAGTAGGCAATTTGCTCTCGATTTTGCTGCTACTAAATTGGTGACAGTACTCATGTTTGCCACTTTTTGACCACGAGGTGTTCAGAGGAGCTCTCGAGAAGCATCTAACGCTACAATAACTACCACGTGGCTGGGTTTGCCGGCCGAATGTGCGATGTCGTGGGAGGGGACATGGTCGAGTTTACAAAGACGATTAAAGATCCGTTGGGATTACATGCCCGCCCGGTTGCGCTGCTCTATGACATCATTGCCAAGCATCGTAGCGACGTGTCGGTTTCGATTGGCAATCGTCATGTCGATGGCCGCGACGTTATAGGGCTCATGGCACTCTGTGGCGAATGTGGCGAGGACATCGTGTTCCGCGTTTCGGGCGTGGATGAGGCCTCCTGTGTCACATCGATCAGAAATCTCTCGCTCTAAGCATGATAGGGCGCGGTAAAGGATGGTCCTTTGCCGCGCCTTTTTGTTTCGTATAGGAAACTTTTTCGAAATCTGAATGGGGACCCTTTCCAAAAAGTTAACCACGTGCTAGTTTACTATAGCGAACATAGACGTGGTTAACTTTTTACGCGTCGATGTTGAGGACGAACTGACGTTAGGAGCAACTCATGTCTTGCGGACCGCAGATGCCGGCCATGCCGCTTTCGATGGTAAAAGCGGGCGAAACCGTGCGCGTGTCTCGTGTAAAGGGCAATGAGGACATGAAACACCACCTCAAGGACCTCGGCTTTGTCGAGGGCAACGAAATCCACGTGGTGAGCTCGAGTGGTGCCAATATCATCGTCACGGTGCTGGGCGCACGCTTTGGCATCGATTCCAAGGTTGCCATGCACATCATGACCGTCGGTTAGTCCGCAGCATTTCATAAAAACCGAAAGGGGGACAAGAGGATGAAGACGTTGGGTGACGTTAAGGTGGGCGAGAGCTCTACCATCGTCAAGCTTCACGGTGAGGGTGCGCTTCGCCGCCACCTTATGGACTTGGGGCTCATCAAGGGCACTTCGTTCAAGGTCGTGAAGGTCGCGCCGCTCGGTGATCCGGTCGAGATCAACGTGCGCGGCTACGAGCTTTCCATCCGCAAGGAGGAGGCGGCCGTCGTCGAGGTCCAGTAAGGGCTCGCGGCGTATATTTCTGCAGATAAAGTTAGGTATTTCTAACTTAATGCAGCATCTTTGAAGCACATTATCCAGCCTGCGCGGAGAAAGCAGCGCAGGCACACAAGGAAGAAGGATTGAATGGCGGATTCTCAGATCCATGTCGCGCTGGCGGGTAACCCCAACTGCGGCAAGACCACGCTTTTCAACCTGATCACCGGCGCCAACGGCTACGTTGGCAACTGGCCCGGCGTCACGGTTGAGAAAAAGGAGGCCAAGCTCCTAAGCGACAAGAACGTTACCATCACGGACCTCCCCGGCATCTACTCGCTTTCCCCCTACAGCCCCGAGGAGCAGTGCTCGCGCGACTACCTCATGAGCGGTGAGCCCGATGTCGTCGTCCAGGTTGTCGATGCCACCAATCTGGAGCGCAACCTGTACCTGGCGCTTCAGGTTATCGAGACCGGCCTGCCCGTGGTCGTCGCCCTCAACATGGCCGACTTGGTCGAGAAGAACGGCGACAAGATCGACACGGACAAGCTCTCCAAGAAGCTCGGCTGCCCGGTTATGATGATCTCGGCTCTTAAGAACAAGGGCATCAAGGAGCTGTTCGAGCAGGTCAAAAAGTCCGCTGCTTCCAAGGGGCAGGTGCCGGAGCACAAGTTCGACTCCTCCATCGAGGACGTTCTGACGCACATCGAGAACAACCTTCCGGCGAGCGTTCCCGCTAACAAGCGTCGCTATTACGCCGTCAAGCTGTTCGAGCGTGATGCAGACGCCTGCAAACTCATCAACCTCACCAAGGAGAAGGCCGCTCGCGTGGAGGAGCTGGTCGCCCAGTGCGAGCAGGACTGCGACGATGACGCCGAGTCCATCATCACCGGTGAGCGCTACGGCGTGATCGCACACATCATCGACGAGTGCCTCACCAAGGCCCCGGCCAAGATGAGCACCTCCGAGAAGATCGACCGTGTGGTTACCAACCGTATCCTGGGCCTGCCGATCTTTGTGGTCATCATGTTCTGCGTGTACTACATCGCCGTTTCCACCCTGGGCGGAACGGTGACCGACTTCACCAACGATCAGCTCTTTGGCACCGACGGTTGGTATGTGCTCGGTCAGGGCCGCGATGCTTACGATGAGGCTGTCGAGGCCGCGGGTGACGACGCCGACTCGGTCGACCCGGCACAGTACGGCCCCTATGTCCCGGGTATCACCACCATGGTGCACGACGCCCTCGTGGCGGGTGGCACCGAGGACGGTGGCCTGGTCGATTCGCTGGTCTGCGACGGTATCGTTGGCGGCCTGGGCGCCATCTTCGGCTTTGTGCCGCAGATGTTCCTGCTGTTCGTGATGCTGTCCTTCCTGGAGGACTGCGGCTACATGGCCCGCGTCGCCTTTATCATGGACCGCGTGTTCCGCCGCTTTGGCCTGTCCGGTAAGTCGTTCATCCCCATGCTCGTGTCCTCAGGCTGCGGCGTCCCCGGCGTCATGGCCACCAAGACCATCGAGAACGAGAAGGACCGCCGCATGACGGTCATGACCACCACGTTCATCCCCTGCGGCGCCAAGCTGCCGATCATCGCCCTGCTCATGGGCTCCATCATTGGCGATTCTTCCACCACGGCCGCATGGATCAGCCCGCTTTTCTACTTCCTGGGCGTCTTTGCCGTCATCGCCTCGGGCCTCATGCTCAAGAAGACCAAGCTCTTCGCCGGCCGTCCGACCCCGTTTGTCATGGAGCTTCCTGCCTACCACTTCCCGGCGATCCGCTCTTGGGCGCTGCACGTGTGGGAGCGCTGCTGGGCCTTTATCAAGAAGGCCGGCACGGTCATCTTTGCGTCCACTGTCGTGGTTTGGTTCCTGTCCAACTTTGGTAGCTATAACGGTTCCTTTGGCTTCCTGCCTGCGATGGACGGCATCCCCGAGGAGTTTATGGACTACTCCGTGCTTGCCATGCTGGGCAACCTGGTCGCTTGGATCTTCGCCCCGCTCGGCTTTAGCACCTGGCAGGCCACCGCGCTGACTGTCTCTGGCCTCGTCGCCAAGGAGAACGTCGTCGCCACCGCCGGCTCGCTGCTGTCCGTCGCCGACGCGGGCGAGACCGACCCGAGCCTGTGGACCGCGTTTGCCGGCATGTTCCCCACCATGGGCGCTTGCGTTGCCTTCGGCGCCTTCAACCTGCTGTGCGCTCCGTGCTTTGCCGCCATTGGCACCATCCGCAACCAGATGGATTCCGGCAAGTGGACTGCGATCGCCATCGGTTACGAGTGCGCCTTCGCTTGGGTGATCGGCCTGTTCATCAACCAGTTCTACAACTTGCTTGTTCTTGGACAGTTTGGTATCTGGACGATTGTGGCCATCGTGCTGCTGGTTGCGATGCTCTTCCAGATCTTCCGTCCCATGCCCAAGCATGCATGGACCGACGAGGACGAGACCAACACTGCTTCCGCCGCAGTTTCCGCTTAAGTCCGAATAAGGATTAACCCCTTTTCACGAGCCCGGGTGTCCCAGCGACCCCGGGCTTTTTGTGCATGGGAGACAGATTACTTTGCCCCAGAAGTTAAGATGTGGCGTTTCCGCAGATAAAACCGACCAAAATTAACCTGTCCCTTTTTGGTAGGTGGAGAATGGGGTAAAGTAAGTGATGGTTAACTAGAGGAGGCTTGCTATGGCACCTATCGATATTGTTGTACTGGCTGTTATCGGCGTTGCGTTTGTCGCGGTATGCGTGCGCATCTACCGCAAGGGCACCTGCGCCGACTGCGCTCAGGGTGGCGTTTGTACGGGGCATTGCTCCAACAAAAAGACGTGCGCTGCACTTAAGGGCGTAGACAAAATCGCCGAAGACTTGGGCCGCGGTATTCATTAGCCGACCGGCGTTTGGGTATGTTTGGCCGCGGATACGGCGGTTGCTGATACGATAAGTACGTTAGCAACTGCCGCCGAGCGGCTTAAACGAAAGGAACCCTGTATGGAGTCCTCCGCCTATCCGATGCTCTTTAGCCCGATCAAGGTCGGTACGACCGAGGTCAAGAACCGCGTCTTTATGCCGCCGGTGTCCACCAACCTGGCCGATCATGGCTATGTGACCGACGATTTGGTCGATCATTACCGTGCCCGTGCCAAGGGCGGCGTGGGCCTCATCATCACCGAGGTCGTGACGGTCGAGCCCACCTATACCTATCTGCCGGGCGACATGTGCTGCTACGACGACACGTTTATCCCCGGCTGGGAAAAGCTCGCCGCCGCCGTGCATGAGTACGGCTGCAAGATTATGCCGCAGCTCTTCCACCCTGCCTACATGGCTTTTAACGTTCCGGGCACGCCGCGCTTGATCGCTCCGTCCTTTGTGGGCCCGTCTTACGCCCGCGAGGCACCGCGCCCCATCACGGTCGATGAGATCCACGAGCTCACGCATCAGTTTGGCGACGCTGCCGTGCGTATGCAGAAGGCCGGTGTCGATGGCGTCGAGGTCCATGCGGCGCACGCCCACGGCATGCTCGGCGGCTTTTTGACCCCGCTCTACAACAAGCGTACCGACGAGTACGGCGGCTCGCTCGACGCTCGCATGCGCTTCCTGCTCGAGGTCATCGCCGAGATTCGCGAGCGCTGCGGCAAGGACTTTATCATCGACGTCCGCATCTCGGGCGATGAGTACACCGATGGCGGCCTGACCCTCAACGACATGATCTACGTCTCGCGTCGCCTGGAGAAGGCCGGTGTCGACATGATTCACGTGTCGGGCGGCACCACCATCAAGCGCGGCTCCGCAATTCCCGCCGCCGGCACGCAGCAGGCCTCGCACGCCGCTTGCTCGCGTGAGATTAAGAAGCACGTCAACATTCCCGTCGCCACTGTCGGACGTATTAACGAGGCCTGGATCGCCGAGGAGCTGATCGAGGACGGCGCTGCCGACATCTGCATGATGGGCCGCGCCAATCTGTGCGATGCCGAGTTCTGCAACAAGGCCGCTGCCGGCAACGCCGACGACATCCGCCCCTGCATCGGCTGCCTGCGCTGCCTGAACGGCATCATGTTCGGCAAGCGCATTTCCTGCACCGTCAACCCGGACGTGGAGCGCGACGAGGCCGGCTACGAGCCTGCCGCCGAGGCCAAGAACGTACTGGTTGTGGGTGCCGGTCCCGCGGGCATGGAGGCGGCGTTCATTGCCGCCAAGCGCGGTCACAACGTGGTGCTCGTGGATAAGCAGGACGAGCCGGGCGGCGAGATGCGTATCGCAGCCGTTCCGCCGGCAAAGCAGGAACTCACCCGCGTGATCAAGTATCAGTATCGTCGCCTGGCCGAGGCCGGCGTGAAGTGCGTATTTGGCACCGAGCTTACTGCCGAGGACATTCAGCGTGACTACGCCGGCTACGAGGTCGTCCTGGCTTATGGCGCCGAGCCCATCGCTCCGGCCTTCATGCAGGGCTTTAAGCAGGTTATGACGGCTGACGACCTGCTGGGTGGCAAGGCTTTCCCGGGCAAGAAGATCGTCATCGTGGGCGGCGGCACCGTCGGCTGCGAGACGGCCGATTACCTGGCTCCGCTGGTCAACGACCTGTCGCCGGCCAATCGCGATGTCACCGTCATCGAGATGACCAAGACGCTCGCCGCCAATGAGGGTGGTGCCGGTCGCGCGGTGCTCATCACGCGCATGCTCTCCAAGGGTGTCCACGTGCTGACCGAGGCCAAGGTGACCGAAATCACAGAGGACACCATCAGCTACGAGAAGGACGGCGAGGTCCACACCATCGCCGGTGCCGATACACTGGTGCTTGCCATGGGCTATCGTCCCAATACCAAGCTGGCCGACGACCTTGCCGCTGCCGGCGTTACCACCCACGTGCTGGGCGACGCCAACAAGTGCGGCAACATCCGCGATGCCATCGGCGACGGCTACAAGGTTGCCTGCGAGCTCTAGTCGCTCCCTTGGTGCATGGGAGTCAGGTTAGTTTGCACCAAGTTGATGCATGTAAACCTGATTCCATTGCGCCAGTCGATAGCAAAACACGGCGGCCGCCCCGTTTTGGGACGGCCGCCGCTTGCGTTTTATCAAAGAAAGATCATTGTCGAGCCTTAAATGCCTTTTGTCTGTGCGACTTCCGCAATCATGTTGCGGTTGTACACCAGATGCAAATACATCGCGTCGTGCGCTACGGTGGGGTTGCGCGTGGCGATGGCGTCGGCCACGCCACGGTGAGTGCGGATGGTCTCCTCGACGAGGTTGCCGCCATCCCAGGGCGGCTTCATGGAGTAGCGCCCGTACGCATCGAATTGCTCCTCTCATAGATGTGCGGCACAAAGAGCCCCGAGTTCATGCGAGCTCGGGGCTCGTTTCGTTTGGATTGCAGATGTATTGACAGGCGAAAACAGTCTGCGTCCGATATTGAGCCATACGAAAGCGAAATTATGCGTCTTAATTCCGTACGCAAATTAAGACGAAAACCGTTTACGTCTTGGATAAATCAGTACGCAAACGGTTTTCGTCTTATAATACGGTCATGAATAGTACGAAACGAAGAGGTTGTGCATATGGTTGTTAGAGAGAGCCCTACAGTCGAATACAAGGAAAGCGTTACGCCGACGTTTCTTAAAACGGTGAGCGCCTATGCAAACTACGGGACGGGCAAGATTGAGTTTGGCGTTGATGACGAGGGCGTGGTTGTCGGCCTTGCGGATCCGGTCGCAGAGTGTCTCCGCATCGAGAACATGATTAATGACAGCTTGGACCCCGCTCCCCGTTACACGCTCGAGCCCGATGAGAAACACGGGACCGTAATCCTTACGGTTTATGAGGGCCAGGACAAACCCTATCGAAGCAAGGGAAAGGCCTACAGGCGAAACGATTCGGCAACAGTGGAGGTCGACCGGTTTGAGTATGGCAGGCTGACGCTCGAAGGCAGCAACGTAACGTTCGACGCGCTCACGTCGGCTCGCCAGGACTTGAGTTTTCACACGCTCGAGCATAAGTGTGTTGAACATCTCGGCATTTCTGAACTAACGTCGGATATTATGCGCACGCTTCGCTTGCTCGGCAAGGACGGCTATACCAACGCTGCGGCGATTTTGGCGGATAAGAATGATTTTCCGGGCATCGATTGCGTCCGTTTTGGTGATACCGAGGATGTGATCTTGGATCGCGAAGCGGCGACAAATGTATCCGCAATTGAGCAGGTGGACAGGGCGGTAGCTATGTTTGCACGCTACTACCGTTATGAGCGTATCGAAGGGATGGAGCGCGTCCAAACCGATCGAATTCCTCTCGAGGCGTTTCGCGAAGCTGTCGCAAATGCTTTGGTGCATCGGACGTGGGACGTTCGAGCGAACGTTCAAATTGCCCTGTACGATGATCGCGTCGTTGTGACCTCTCCTGGATCGCTGCCCGCCGGTTTGACGACGGAACAATACCTGTATGGGCAGATATCCGTGCTCAGAAACCCCATCGTTGCAGAGGCCTTCTTAAAGCTGGATTACATCGAGAAATTTGGTACGGGAATCGCGCGCATTAGACGTGCCTATCGCGATTCGATCAATCAACCAATTTTTGATGTTCGCGGCGGCATGGTGGCCGTCACATTGCCCGTTACCGATGCCCTTGAAGGGTCCGAGGAAGAGGTCCAGGTTCTCAAAGCCTTGTCGGGCGGTCGAATTATGTCGCGAAGCGAGATTGAAAAACAGACGGGGCTGAGCCGCATGCGGACGTTGGCGGCACTCGAGTCTCTGCTTGAACGGAATGCAATCGTAAGGCAGGGAACCGGGCGGGCCACGAAATACGAGCGCTCATAGTCAAAAAGAGCCATGGTACAAGACGGACCCCAAGCCAGCGTTGGCTTGGGGTCCGTTATATCCCGGATGGTAACGGGCCGATTATTGTCAAGTTATAGCAAAGTATAGCGACGTACAGCAAAGTATAGTGAGATATAGCAAGCCGTATAGCGCGCCTTGATTATCAACCGTCCGTATTTCACAGCAACTTATAACAGGCTCGAGGTACCAATTTGGGGTGCAGTAGTGCTGCGCCACGAAAAGGGCCTATCTACTACGTTTAAGCCGCAGGGGTCAACCATAGTCGGCTTTTTCGAAAATCGACAAGCTGTCTACCTGCGGTTTTGTTTTCACGGTTTTCGGTATGGCCGAGGCTATCCGTGTTAACGTAGTAGATGGGCCACTTTTGTGACAAGGGGGCCGATCTGCGGGCCAGGGTAGCTAAAAGAGCCCCGTCCCAAAAAGACTGATTGGGAGCCGGGGCGTGTCGATGCGATAGTATTACGTGGTGAAATTCGACAAACCGTGAGCTTCATCCGAGGGCTTTATGGAACAACACCAGCATAATCAGAGCCTGCAAGACCAGGCATATAACGCATTGCGCTCCAAGATCATCTATGCCGAGCTCAAGCCCGGCACGCGCCTTTCGGCGATTGGTCTGGAAAAGGAGACGGGAATCGGGCGCACGCCCATTCGCGAGTCCTTTGTGCGCCTGCGTGAGCAGGAGCTGCTGGAAACCCGTCCCAAAAGCGGCACCTATGTCTCAAAAATCAGCATGGAGCGCGCCGAGAACGCCTGTTTCTTGCGCGAGAAACTCGAGAGAAGCGTGCTTATTAAATGCTGTTCGGCCGCCTCGCCTGAGCAAAAGCATCGGCTCGAGCAGATTCTTGCCGAGTCTGAGTCACTCGACCATGGCGAAACGCGTCGCTTTTTCGATCTGGACAACCTGTTTCATGAGACGTGTTTTGAGATTGCTGGTCGTCACATGTTGTGGGATTGGATGAAGAGCGTCAACACGCATTTTGAGCGATACAACTGGTTGCGTATGGTGTCGCAGGATCTGGATTGGGAGCCGATTCGTCGGCAGCATCGCCGGATTCTCGAGGCCATTAAGAGGGGCGATACCGATGCGGCGAGTTATCTGGCAGAGACGCACTTGCACCTGATGCCCGAGGAGCAGGGCCCGGTTATCGCCTTACATCCCGACTATTTTGAGCTGCCTAAAGACTCGAATAACTAGCCCATCATCGCATCTGCTCGAGACGCAAAAACGACGCTGCTCACCTACAGCGTTTTGCAACCGAGATTTTTAAAAATGCCTAAAATGGCTCAGGCTGCCGACATTGGGAAACGGGGTGCGCTATGGCGCAGATGAGAATCAAGGACATTGCCGTCGAGGCGGGTGTGAGCCCGGCCACGGTCTCGCGCTATCTCAATAACCGTCCCGGGCAAATGACCGAGGAAACCCGTGCTCGCATCGCGGCGGTTATCGAGCGCACCGGCTATCGCCCGCGTGCCGCCGCGCGCAATCTGCGCAACTCACGCACCAACCTCATCGGCGTGATTTTGGCCGACATCGCCAACCCGTTCTCGAGCGCCATGCTCGAAGGACTTTCCGCCAGTGCCGCCGCGCGCGGCTGCTCGCTCATGACGGCCATTAGCGGCAACGACCCCGCCAAGGAGACAGAGTCGCTCACCAGGCTTATCGATGCCGGCGTGGACGGCCTGGTCGTCAACACCTGCGGAGGCAATGACGAGGCGATCGCCGCGGCCGCGGGGCGCCTACCCGTTGTACTGCTCGACCGCGATGTTGCCGACGGTGGCATCGATCTGGTGACATCGAACAACCGTGAGCTGGTCGCCGGCTTGGTAGACGAGCTCGCCGCTGCGGGCAGCGAGCGTCTGTGCCTGCTCACCGAGGCAAGCGACGATAGCCCCGCGCGTCGAGAGCGCGCCGAGGCCTTTACTGACGAGCTTTCGCGCCGCGGACTTGCGGGCGAGGTTGTCACCCTGGCCGACGGTGGCGCCACGGGCATCGGCCGCTTGGACGAGACCATGCGTGACTATGCCGGCAAAAGGCTCGGCCTCATTGCCGTCAACGGCCTGGTTTTCCTGCGTCTGACCGAGGCTCTGGCGCAGCTTGGTCCCTCGCTGCCGGCGGGGCTCAAGATCGCGACGTTTGACGACTACCCCTGGAACCATGTGCTCTTTGGCGGAGTCACGACGGCCGCACAGGACACCCTCACCATCGCCGAGCGCGTGGTCGAGCGTCTGTCCGAGCGCATCGACGTTGTCACCACCACGGTGGGCGAGGCCGCAAAGCTCGCCCCCAAACGCATCGAGATCCCCGGCCACATCGAGCACCGCGCATCGACCTCGCGCTAGTCACTCGTTCGCAACTGCCTGTTCGCGCACGTTTTTTGAGCGCTTGATACGCTTTAACCCTGCGGAAACATTTTTCTGCGATAGTATCTGCGATATAGACCAGTCGAAACCCGCCCGGAAGAAAGGGGAGCGACATGAACCAGCAGAACATCGATTACGTACTCCGCTCCGTAGAGCAGCGTGACATCCGCTTTGTGCGTCTGTGGTTTGTCGACATTCTCGGCCGCCTCAAGAACTTTGCCATTAGCCCCGAGGACCTTGAGGTCGCTTTTGAGGAGGGTATCGGCTTTGACGGCTCCGCCATCGAGGGTTTTGCCACGCCCGAGGAAGCTGACATGCTGGCGTTTCCCGATGCTTCGACCTTCCAGATTTTGCCGTGGCGCCCGAGCCACAACGGCGTCGCCCGCGTGTTCTGCGACGTGTGCACTCCCGATCGCAAGCCATTTGCCGGCGACCCGCGCGATGCCCTGCGCCGCATGTTCCGCAAGGCCGAGAAAGCTGGCTATCTGCTCAACGTGGGCGCTGAGCTGGAGTATTACTACTTCCCCGACGAGCACACCCCCGAGCCGCTCGACAACGTGGGCTACTTCGATCTTTCGGTGAGCGATGCCGCTCGCGACCTGCGCCGCAACACGGTCCTCACGCTCGAGAAGATGTCCGTGCCCGTGGAGTACACCTTCCACGCCGCCGGCCGCTCGCAGCACGGCATGAGCCTGCGCCACGCCGAGGCCCTGAGCATGTCCGACGCCATCACCACGGCCAAACTCATCATTAAGCAGCAGGCCTACGAGAGCGGTTGCCACGCCTCTTTTATGCCCAAGCCGTTGGCGGGCGAGGACGGCAGCGCCATGTTCCTGTGCCAGTCGCTATTCGACCACGACGGCAACAACGTCTTTTGGGGCGAGGACGACGAGAGATACCATCTCTCCGACACCGCCAAACACTACATGGCCGGTATCCTGGCGCACGCGCGCGAGATCAGCGCCATCACCAACCCCACGGTCAACTCCTACAAGCGCATTACTACCGGCGGCGACTCCGTGCCGCAGTACGCCACGTGGGGCCTGCGCAACCGCGCGAGTATGGTCCGCATCCCGGTCTACAAGCCCGGCAAGCAGCTGTCCACGCGCATCGAGCTTCGCAGCCCCGACCCCATGGCCAACCCGTACCTGGTCAACGCCGTCACGCTGGCGGCTGGCCTGGACGGCATCGAGCGCAAGCTGGAGCTCCCGCCCGAGGCAACGGCCGAGACGCTCAAGCTCACCGACCGCCAGATGGTCGAGGCCGGCTACACGCCGCTGCCGCGCTCGCTCAAAGAGGCGCTCGACGTGTTTGAGGACTCGCAGTTTATGAAGGATGCCCTCGGCGAGCACATCCACAGTTTCTTCCTTAAAAAGAAGCGCGACGAGTGGCATAAGTTTGAGTCCACGATCACCGAGTGGGAGATCAAGCACTACCTGGCGAACTCCTAATCGCGCTGGCTTGTTCCAGTACGATTGAGCTCATTTCCTTGGAGGCCGATATGTCCGAAAAGAGTGCCCTGTTCATGGCGCGCACGACGCGCTTCCACGAGTTTGCCCGCAGCTTGACGACCACCTTGGGTGTCGAGGTGAGCCTGGCCACCCCCGATTCGCCGACTGCGGCGCACGACTTTGACCTGCTGATCCTCGATTCCGATGGCATCCGCAGCGACCGCATAGATCAGATTGCCAAATGGCTTGACGATCGCGGCGGCGTCCCCATGTTGGTGATCGTCGACGACGAGGCGCTCGGCACCCTGCGCCTGCCCAATCACGCGCATGCCGACTTTGTATGCCCCACGGCGACGCCCAACGAGCTTAAGGCTCGCGCACAGCGCCTGATGGGCGAGGAGGAGACCGTCGCCGCCGACGATGTGCTCAACATCGATAACCTCGAGATTAACCTGGCCACCTACCAGGTGACACTCGATAACGAGCCCATCGACCTGACGCTGATGGAGTACTCGCTGCTGAGCTTTTTGGCGACGCATCCCAACCGTGCCTACAGCCGCGAGGTACTGCTGCACCGCGTGTGGGGCTTCGAGTACTGCGGCGGCACGCGCACCGTCGACGTGCATATTCGACGCATCCGCTCCAAGGTGGGCCCGCAGATCGCGGCACACATCACCACCGTCCGCGGCGTGGGCTATCTGTTTAAGGACTAGATTTCCACCACAAAGGGGACAGGCACCTTTGTGGTGGTTTTGCCGTAGGCCGGGTCCTTTCGGGTCTGCAGCAGAACTTAAGCCTTCCTAAAAGATTGCGTTCTCATACACGTTCGCCCGCATATTGGGGTACAACTCAACGTGAACAATGATGGCCCGCCACATGTTTGGCGGGCCTTTGGTTATTTGACGAAAGGATCGCAGCTATGAGCGAGTACGATTCCCAGCGTCCCCAGGATGCGGGCAGCGCTGGCGAGACCCAGCAGCAGCCGCGTGTGCAGGTGGAGTCGACGCCTGCCGACGGCAACATTCCCTACGTGCAGGCTTACGACACGCAGACCGGCCAGCCGCTAGGCAGCCAGCAGGTTGTAAATAAGCACACGGTGGTCAAGACCAAGACCAAAAAGCTGCCGATCTTTATTACGGCACTCGCCGGCTGTGCGTGCGGCGCTCTGCTGGTCATCGCGCTCATTATGAGTGGCACGCTCAATATTGGCGGCGGAAAGAATGCCGTGACGGCGGGTGCTTCGGGTTCATCGACGCAAAAGATCACCATCGACTCCGAGGACACCACGCTGGCCGAGGCCGTTTCTGCCAAGGCCCTGCCTTCCGTCGTTTCCATCACCGCCACTTCGAGCGGTAGCCAGAATGGCTCGCTTTCGCAGTCTGCCGACGAGTCGGATAGCTCGGGCAGTGTCGGTTCGGGCGTGGTGCTCGATACCGAGGGCCACATCCTCACCAACAACCACGTGGTCGATGGCTATGACCAGTACGTGGTGACCATGGACGACGGCACCACCTACGAGGCCGAGTTCGTGGGCAACGACGCCTCGAGCGACTTGGCCGTCATCAAGCTCAAGGACGCCGACGCCTCCAAGCTTACGCCGATCGAAATTGGCGACTCCTCCAAGCTCAACGTTGGCGAGTGGGTTATGGCGATCGGCTCGCCGTTCGGCAACGAGCAGTCTGTCTCCACGGGCATTGTGTCGGCGCTGTATCGCTCCACGGCCATGAGCTCTACCAGCGGTAACACTATCTACGCCAACATGATTCAGACCGATGCCGCCATCAACCCGGGCAACTCCGGCGGCGCGCTCGTCAACGACAACGGTGAGCTGGTGGGCATCAACTCGCTCATCGAGAGCTACTCGGGCTCCAGCTCGGGTGTTGGCTTTGCCATTCCGGTCAATTACGCCAAGAACATTGCCGACCAGATCATCGACGGCAAGACGCCGGTGCATCCGTACATGGGAGCTACGCTTTCGAGCGTCAATGCGCTTAACGCCCGCACCAACAAGCTGAGCACCGATAGCGGCGCGTATGTGGCGAGCGTCGTTGAGGATGGTCCTGCCGCCAAGGCCGGCATTCAGGAGGGCGATGTCATTACCAAGCTGGGCGACGACGAGATTACGAGCGCCGATGGCCTGATCATCGCGCTGCGCAGCCACGAGGTGGGCGAGAAGGTCGAGATCACGCTCATGCGCGGCAAGGAAGAGAAGAAGGTCACCGTCGAGCTGGGCTCCGATGAGGAGCTGCAGAACCAGCAGCAGGACGACAGTTCGACCGACACCGGCAACGGCGGTATTACCGACGAGCAGCTGCGCCAGTACCTGGAGGAGCTGCTGGGCCAGCAGGGCCAGGGTCAGGGCTACGGCCAGGGTTACTAACGAGCCATTTCGCACATGCCGAAGCCAGAGGGGCTGTCCCATCAACGCGGGACAGCCCCTCTTTTCTTATTGATCCGTTGGGGACGGAGGAAAACGGATCACTTGTGGCTGGCAAGAGGCCTGGTTCGTAATGGTCTGGACAGTTAGTTCAGATACGTATAAATCTGGGGCAGCTTGGGATGCGTTTTGAGCAATTTTTGATTGGGATGGGGTTTGAATGGGTGTTTGGGAGGGCGAGCGGGACGTTTACATGGTCTCAGGGAGCCCAAATTAGTTGAAACAGGGGTGTTCGTGTCTAATCCAGCTCTAGGATTTATACGTATCTGAACTAACTGTCCACCCCAGTCTGGCGGCTGCCGATTCGGTGCGGTTCGAGACCGCTATTCGGCCTCATTGCGACCGGTGGTACTCTAGTATCCGTTTGAAATCGAGCGAAGGAGTGCCGCTATGGAGCAATCGAGCCTGTTTGGTGACGGCGTGGACATCGATACCGAAACGCCCGCGAGCGCGGATGCCACCGCACCGGTCGACGCCCGTGCCCAGGCGGCAGCGCGTGCGGCCGAGTTGCGCCACGAGCTCGATTACCACGCCTATCGCTACTACATGCTCGATGCGCCCGAGATCACGGACGCCGCCTTTGACAAAATGCTCGTTGAGCTGCAGGAAATCGAGGCGACCTACCCCGACCTGGTGACGCCCGACAGCTATACTCAGCGCGTAGGTGGCTACGTGAGCGAGCAGTTTACGCCGGTCACGCACATGGCACGCATGTATTCCATGGACGATGCCATGGACCTGGACGAGCTCGACGCGTGGCTCCAACGCACCGAGGATGCGCTCGGCGCCGGTAGCGTCACCTATACCTGCGAGCTCAAGATCGACGGCCTGGGCGTGGCCCTTACCTACCAAAACGGCACCTTCGTACGTGCGGCCACACGTGGCGATGGCACCACGGGCGAGGACGTGTCGCTCAACGTGCGCACCATCAAGGATGTGCCCATGCACCTGTCCGAGCCAGCGCTTGTCCACATGGGCGCCGACCGCGAGCGCACCATTGAGGTGCGCGGCGAGGTCTATATGCCCAAGGGCAGCTTTGTGCGCCTGAACGACGAGGCCGATGCCGAGGGCCGCGACCCCTTCGCCAACCCGCGCAACGCCGCCGCCGGCAGCCTGCGCCAAAAAGACCCCAAGGTCACGGCGCGCCGCGATCTGGCCACCTTTATCTACGCCATCGCCGATACCGACCCGCTGCACGTCCACAGCCAGCGCGAGTTCCTCGATTGGTTGCGTAGCGCCGGCTTTAGCGTCAACCCCAACGTGGCTCGTTGCGCCACGCCGGCCGAGGTCCACGAGTTCTGTGCCCAGGCGCTCGAGCACCGCGGCGACCTGGACTACGACATCGACGGCGTGGTCGTAAAGGTCGATAGCTTTCAGCAGCAGCTCGACCTGGGCTTTACCGCCCGTGCGCCGCGCTGGGCCATTGCCTTTAAGTTCCCGCCCGAGGAAAAGCAGACCGTCTTGCGCGAAATTCGCATCCAGGTGGGCCGCACCGGTGTACTCACGCCGGTCGCCGAGTTCGACCCGGTGACGGTCGCCGGCTCTACCATCGCGCGCGCCACGCTGCACAACATCGACGAGATCCGCCGCAAAAACGTGCGCGAGGGCGACACCATCATCGTGCACAAGGCAGGCGACGTAATCCCGGAGGTCGTAGGCCCGGTGCTCGACAAGCGCCCGGCCGATTCGGTCGACTGGCACATGCCCGAGGTCTGTCCCGTGTGCGGCAGTCCCGTGGTCCACGAGGACGGCGAGGTTGCCTACCGTTGCGTGTCCATCGACTGCCCGGCGCAGCTCAAGGAGCGTCTGCTCCACTGGGTGAGCCGCGGCTGCATGGACGTTGACGGCCTGGGTGACGAGATCGTCGACAAGATGATCGCCGCCGGCCTGATCCACGACGTCGCCGACTTCTACCAGCTCACGGTCGACGATATCGCCGGGCTAGACACGGGGCGTACCTATGCCAGCTCCAACAGCAAAAAGGGCGTCAAGAAGGGCGACCCTATCCCGGTGGGCCTCAAGACGGCCGAGAAAATCATCGCCGAGCTCAACAAGTCCAAGAGCCAGCCGCTTGGTCGCGTGCTATTTGCCCTGGGCATCCGCCATGTGGGCAAGAGTGTGGGCGAGGTCATCGCCGAGCGATTCCTGTCGATCGACAAGCTTATCTTGGCGAGCGAAGAGGATATTGCCGAGTGCGAGGGCATCGGTCCCAAGATTGCGGCGAGCGTCAAGCAGTTCCTGGCCGTGCCCGAGAATCTCGTCGTGCTGGAACGCCTGCGCCAGGCGGGTCTGTCGCTCGAGGTCGATTTGGGCGCCGCACACGCGCAAGCTGCAGCTGACGCTGGCGTGGCGGGCGAGCTCGCCGATGCACAGCCACTCGCGGGTCTGACCTTCGTGCTCACCGGCACGCTCGTCAACCGCACGCGCGACGAGGCGGGCGCGGCGCTCAAGGTGCTCGGCGCCAAGGTTTCGGGCAGTGTGTCAAAGAAGACGAGCTATCTGGTTGCCGGTCCCAAGGCGGGCTCCAAGCTCACCAAAGCCGAACAGCTGGGCGTACCCGTGCTGGATGAGGCGGTACTTGAACAGATTTTGGCGACGGGCAGGGTCCCGGAGGCATAATGATTTGTTGAGGAACTGCGCAGAGGCTCAGTTCCTCAACATCTCCTTATAGTGTTTGCCTGTTCAATTTCGATATCGTTTCCCTCGTATGATCCAGATGCGTCTACCGACTCAAAGCGTGAGTAGGAAACTCTTGTCCCAACTTTGATTTGGGAAAGCTTGTCTTTGATTCGGCCAGATGAGGGGAATGTAATCCGGGTTTGCTTTCCAGCGTCGGTGTAGCGGGGACTGTTGTCTGTTTGGATTACGAGTTCCGTTCCCTCAATAGAATGAACGCTGCCGGCTCCAAAGACAAGGTAATCATCTCCTCCGCTATAGCGGGCTCTATCTGTGCATGAAGAAATGGATGCAAACATAGCGAAAATCACCAATATCGTAACCAGGGCAAAGGCCGTGGTGCCATAGCATTTTGATGGTGCCATCCGGTCTACCAAAAGACTGTTCCGTTCAATTTGACCATATTGGGCGTTGCATAGTTAATCGCTCGGGGATAAGTGTTCCATCCGTCGAATACTTCGAGCCACTGCAGTTCGATGCCAGAGCTTCCATTATGCCCAGTAAAATAGCCAGTTACCGTGACCGTATGACCTGATAGCTCGACGGATCCTTCACTGTTTCGGCTGTTGATCCACATATGATACAAGCCGATATTCCCTTGATCGATAGTTGCTCTGTACTGAGCGAATTGAGGCTGATAACCGAAAAATTGAGTATTAAGTGCTCTACCCTTTTGAGCGGCAAGACTTTTAAACGGAACAATTCCATCTGGGATGATCGTGCTTCCGTACTCGACGCCCTGATCATTGGTCTTATACGTTGTTGTGCCAGTGACGTTCCATATTTCTTTATAATAATCGGGATTAAATTGATTAGCGTTTGAACTGGTGAGACCGTAATGCATTGATACAGCGTACAAGGCAGAAACGACGCATGCATACTTATTAGTGCGGGCT
Organism: uncultured Collinsella sp.; assembly: GCA_938045065.1. Taxonomy (GTDB): domain Bacteria; phylum Actinomycetota; class Coriobacteriia; order Coriobacteriales; family Coriobacteriaceae; genus Collinsella. The sequence goes on along the minus strand of CALIOA010000068.1, from coordinate 55,319 downwards.
TCAACTAATGATTCCGAGACTCCTCGGAACGGTATTCCGTTTAAATCGTCTATTTGGAAATGCAACATCAAGTCATCTTCATTGATAATGACAGCATCCCATGAAGCTGGGTTATTGCTTTGAGGTGCTATACCCTTTTCGGTGACAATCGGGACAGACCGTATATTGTTATAGTTGGTTACACAGTCTCTAGTTCCTGGCACCAAAGTTCCATATTCAATATCGTTGTACGAAATTAGTACGGTTGGGTTTGTGGCCTGTTGGCCGGAATAAGTTGAAATGGCGTTTGATAGAGAAGCTGAAATCGGAAGAATGGTATCGCCGAGGGTTATCTCCTTCAGAAGCCCAGGATATGATGCGTCAAGTATTAAATAACCGTAAGGGCTTCCTTCCCTTGTGACACTGATTTCATAGCCACAGATAAGGCCGATTTGTTGGCATACGGGAACGATTTGCTCGATCTCTAAGTTCGCGGATCCGTCGACGATGGGCAACAGGGAAAGCGCGTAGTCTTGTGCTAGGTCTGATGTAAAAGCGACGGATGAGTTTGAGTCGGCAGCGAATACTCTTGTTGGGCGTGACGCGGATAAGCCGATGATCGAGGCTAGGCCGAGAAGAAACGAGCGACGTGATTGAACTCTGGGCATAATGTCTCCTGCCTATGGGGGGCAATATGCTGTCATTTTATTTGCTACAAAATACAATCTAATTCGGATTAAGGTAAATGGATGGAATTGCTCGATAAATGGTAGTGATTAGCGGACCGGTATCGCGATCCTCGTCACATACGCTCCCGGGTCGTCGCTGATGATGTCGTCGATGAGGGCGATTTCGCGCGAGGGACCGGCGGGGGACAGGTCGCGCTCGTGCATGTAATCGAGTAAGCGCTCATAGCGCGGGGCCGCCTGACCGTGCGTGCCGCGGAAGCTGACCGTCAGACACCGCGCGGCGGGACGTACTTCGACATCGCCCAGGTAGGTAATCGTCCGTGTCATCCAGCAGCAGAAAGACTTCGTCGTAGCCGTCAAAGTCGCCGCCGGCCAGGCGCTCGGCGCTAATCCCGACGCCTAAGTTGCCCAGGAAGACAAAGGTCTCGTGCTGGCCCTTCTGCAGTTGACGAATCTGCCACTCCAGCGCATAGGCGTCGGTAGGCTTGACACGTTCGCGCAACACGGCGCAGCGAAGCTCGGGCGCATCGATTGTGCAAATGGTGTCGAGCTCGGTGTTCAGGGCATCGTGCAGCAGCGCAAGCCGGTTATCGATCTTGCGCGACACGCGTTCGAGCTCGCGGCGCTTGCGCTCGATGAGCTCCTGTTGCTGAGCCAGCTGCCGCTGCATAAGGTCCACGTCGCGCGTGGTCACAAACTCGCGGATCTGCGCCAAGGGCAAGTTGAGAACACGCAGGTGGCTGATGGTGTTGAGGGTGGAGAGCTGCCGCGATCCGTAGTAGCGGTACCCGCTTGCCGGATCGATGTACGCCGGGTCCAGCAAGCCCATCTGCTCGTAATGACGTAGCGTCCCCACGCTCAGGTTAAACAGGCGCGCCACCTCGCCAATGCGGAGCAGGCCCTCGGTATGTTCACTTGGCATGTCGGTCACAGGACCGCTCCTTTCAATGGAGTCGGGGAGGGATGCCAGGCCTGCGTCGCCTCGCTACGCCACCAGCTTGTCAAATGCCCCGCGCCGGTTGAGCACGGTAAACGCGACAACACAGATGACTGCCGACAAAATCGATCCGCACGGCGAAGCGATGCCCATGGGAAACAGCGTGTTGGAATAGGCGTTCGACAGCAGCCACGCGCCCGGCACGCGAATGAGTGCCACGGCCAGCACGTTGTGCGCAAAGCCGATGTAGCTCTTGCCATACGCAGCGAAAAAGCCGCTAAAGCAAATGTGGATGCCGGCAAAAATCGCGTCGAAAATATAGCTGCGCATATAGCCGGTACCGGCCGCGACCACCGCGGCGTCCTTGGCAAAAAAGCCGATAAACGCCGGCGCCACCAGCCACATCAGCGCCGTGATCAGGCAGCCGTACACCACCGAGATCGTCATGGCGTCCTTGAGTACCTGACGCGCGCGGTCGCCCTTGCCCGCGCCGGCGTTTTGCGCCGTGAGTGCGCTGACGGTGGCGCCCATGGAACTCGGCACAATGAACAAAAAGCTGATCATCTTCTCGACCAGGCCCACGGCGGCGGCGTCGACGAGCCCTCGGTGGTTGGCGATGACGGTGATAAACATAAACGCCACCTGGATGCAGCCGTCCTGCACGGCCACGGGCACGCCGATCTTAAGAATACTACCGAGCGCCTCGGGCTGGGGGCGCAGGTCGCTGCGCTTAACGTGGATGTTCGTGCGGCGGCTCTAAAGCCACACGAGCGCGAGGGCAACGCTGGCCGTCTGGGCGGTTACCGTGCCGAGCGCCGCACCCACGGGGCCGAGCCCCATGTGCCCGATAAACAGAAAATCGAGCGCGATATTAATGATGCATGCCACGCCAATCACGTACATGGGCGAGCGCGAATCGCCCAGCCCGCGAAAGATGGCCGAAAGAATGTTGTACGCGGCGATAAAGGGGATGCCCATAAAGCAGATACGCAGGTAGGCGGCGGTGCCTTCGACTGCTTCGGGCGGCGTGCCAATGAGCGCCACAATCTGCGGGCACAGTGCGAGCAGGACAGCGGCCAGCACCACCGAGACACCCATAAAGAGCGTGATGGTGTTGCCGATGGCGGTCTCGGCGCGGTCGAAGCGGCGTGAGCCCACGGCGTGGCCGACGACCACCGTGGTTCCCATGGCCAGTCCCACGAGCGCCACGGTAATCATATAGAGCGTCTGAGCGCCATTTGCCACGGCGGTGATGCCGGCGGCGCCGCTAAACTGCCCCATCATGTACAGGTCGGCCATGCCATAGAGCATCTGCAAAAAGTACGAGAGCATATAAGGCAGGGCAAAGACCGCGATGGTCTTGAGGACATTGCCGCGTGTGAGGTCGTGTTCCATGAGCGGGGCTTTCTGGCTGGGTTCGTTTAGCTACCAGTGTAGTGAAAACCCTACAACGATTGTAGAGTCAAGGTTTGTGTTGGCGACAGGGCGAAAAAAGTCACGCTCCGAGTACGATGCTTTGACCCCTCTGTGCCCCTCACCTCGCCTCAAACCATCACAACATTCGACGTTTTTTACCAAAATCGGGAAAAGCATCGAATGTTGTGATGGTTTTTCTGCCACTCGACCGGGTGGAATTGCTTTCTTGCGCACGAAGGTGTGCGGACCCGTGGGCAGGGGAATAAGGTTGGTTATCCGACTCCATTGGAGGGCTCATGGACCTGCCGATCGTCCTGTCCCATAAGACTGCCTGGCTGTACCACAACGTGGCGCGCCCGTTCGAGCCGCTCTCGCGAGCAAGCAGCCTATACGATGAGGACTCGCTTGCTAACGAGGCGGAGCCAACCGCGGGCCTGCCCAAATTGGGACTCGATGCCAAGGGGCTGAGGGCTTCAACGGCAGTCGGGATCGTTGCCGACTATCTGGTCTCGCTCGGTATTCCACGAGAAGAGCTCGATCATGTCGACACGCTCGTCAACTTCGATTTTGAGCGCTCGACGCCGGCTGGATTTAGGTGCCACGTGTTTGGGGCGCCGGTACCTCCAGACCATCTTATCGAGGTGGCGGAGGACCTTCTGGTGGTTGATGAGGTCATGTGCTTTGTCCAAGCGGGTTCGTGGATGAGCGAGCCCGAACAGCTGGAATATGGATATGAAATCTGTGCCCGATACCATTTGAATCATCTGTCGACAGGCGATTATATTGAGATGGGGCAGAGGTATACCGTTGCCGACTTGATTGCCCATTGCAATGAGAACCGATCTCGTCAGGGGGCCATACGCGCGGTCGCCGTGCTCAAACGTGTGCACGATGGCGCGCGGTCGCCCATGGAGACGGCCACCGCAATCATGGTCGTAGCAAAACGTTCCCAGGGCGGGCTGGGATACGCCAAGGTCGAGCTCAACCATCGGGTCGATGTTCCCAACGAGTTCAAGTATCTCGCAAAGGCCGGGTATTTCGAGATCGACGTATATGCGCCTGCGAGCGGTACGGGGATTGAATACAACGGCTCGGACCATCTTGATAAACAGCGCAGCGCGTCGGATGCGGAGCGTATGACCGTGCTGAGCGCGCTGGGCTTTAGGATGATCGTCCTCACCGGGACTCAGTTTGCCCATCAGCTGCAATTGCATCGGGCGATGAACGCTATCGCGCTCGCTATGGGCCTTAAGTGCGACCGGAGCGAGGCATTCCAGAAACGTCAGAACGACCTGCGAGAATTCGTGATTCGGCACTGGGATGGCGGCCTTTAGGGGCGCTTTGGTCCTTCTACGGGGTGCCGTGGGCAGGCAAACCATCACAACATTCGACGTTTTTTGCCAAAAACGGGAAAAGCATCGAATGTTGTGATGGTCTGTGCTGAGGATGGGCTTGGGAAGTCCGTTTTGCTCGAAGCGGCCTGTCCTGTCGTACGGGTGTCGGCGTGATTCTCTCGTGGGGTATTATGTTTTCCGAAGAATAAAACGCTGCGTGAGGGGAGGGCTGCGTGGACGGGCACGTGCAACATGACGGTTTTGGCCGCGATATCAACTACCTGCGCATTGCCGTTACCGACAAGTGCAATTTCCGCTGCATTTACTGCATGCCGGCCGATGGCGTGGCGCCCCGTGCACACGACGAGCTGCTCAGCGCCGAGGAAATCGCCCGCTTTGTGCGCATGGTGGCGGGGGAGGGCATTCGCCGCGTACGCCTGACGGGTGGCGAGCCGCTGGTCAGCCGCCGTATTATTCCGCTCATTCGTGACATCCGCGCGATTCCGCAGATCGAGGACATCTCGCTTACCACCAATGGCGCTCTGCTGCCCAAGCTGGCGCCGCAGCTCAAAGACGCCGGGCTTAACCGCGTTAACATCTCGCTCGACACACTCGACCCTACGCTCTTTGGAAAGATCACGCGCCTGGGTCGACTCGAGCAGACCATGGCTGGTATCGACGCGGCGCTGGCTTGGGGCTTTGAGCCCGTTAAGGTCAACTGCGTTGTGGTGCGCCGGTTCAACCAGGATGTGGCGTCCCTTGCGCGGCTCACGCTCGACCGTCCCATCCACCTGCGCTTTATCGAATACATGCCCATCGGCGACGAGCACACGAGCTCGCATTGTGCCGTAGACCCTCACGCGCCCACACTCAATCCCGAGCTGTGGGACGCGAGCGACACCGTGCCGAGCGGCGAGCTGCGGGCGCGCATCAATGCCGAAGCCGCCGCGGCGGGACTGGGCGAGCTCGAGCCGCTCGACATCAACGACGCTCCTGCCGGTGCGGGCCCTGCGCGCTACTGGCACTTTCCGGGTGCGGCGGGAACGGTCGGCTTTATCAGCGCCATGTCCAATCATTTTTGTGCGAATTGCAACCGTCTGCGCCTGACGGCCGATGGCAACGTGCGTCCGTGCCTGTTCAGCGATGCCGAGTATTCGGTGCGCGAGGCGCTGCGCCGTGGTGATGATATGCAGGTACTTTCGATTTGGCGCGATGCCGTGGCCCACAAACCGCAGGAACACGCGATAATTGAGGGCACGCAACGATTTATGTCCCAAATCGGAGGATGATCATATGGCCAAGAGCAGGTACGCCGATGCCACCAAGGCCGCTCGCAGGGCCGCGATGTCTGCCCACAAAGTCACGGCTGCGGCGAATGCTGGCAACGCCGACGCGTCCGCGCAGCCGACTGCCAGCGCTGCCACCGAGCCCGCCCGCGACGCCCGTCGCGACGAGCTGACGCACGTGGACGCCAGGGGCGAGGTGCGCATGGTCGACGTGTCCGACAAGGCCGAGACCCATCGCATTGCCATCGCCGAGGGCACCATCCTCATGCATCCCGAGACGCAGGCCATGGTGCTGCAAGACCGCGCCAAAAAGGGCGACGTGCTTGCCTGCGCGCGCGTGGCGGGCATTATGGCCATCAAGCGCACGAGCGACATCATCCCCATGTGCCATCCGCTGCTCATTACCAAGAGCAAGTGCGACATTGCGCCCATCGCTGCGGCGGGGACGCCGGCCGAGGACGTGCCCGAGGGCTGGGCGCCGGCGCGCGCGGACGGGCAGGTTGGCTTTCACGTGCTGGTTACGGCGGGCGTGACGGGCAAGACGGGTATCGAGATGGAGGCTTTGACCGGCGCGAGTGCCGCGTGTCTGACCATCTACGACATGTGCAAGGCGGTCGATCGCGGCATGGAGATCGTCGACGTGCGCCTGCTGCACAAGGAGGGCGGCCGCTCGGGCGTGTGGGACCGCGCAGAGCGTCAGGCCGCTGCTGTTGAGGCTGCTGCCGCAGACGGCAACGCACCCGCGAGCGCGCCCGTCGCCGTCGCGCCCGCAGCTCCGGCACCGGCCGTCCCCGCGATTGCGTTTATCGGCTACCAAAACTCGGGCAAGACCACGCTCGTCGAGAAGGTTATCGCCGAGCTCACCCGCCGCGGCCTGCGCGTGGGTTCGCTTAAGCATCATGGGCATCACGGCTTTGATATCGATGTGCCCGCTAAGGATACTTGGCGCCATCACCAGGCCGGCTCCAAACACGTGGGGCTCATCTGCGCTACGCGCTGGGCGGAGTACGCCGACACGCGCGAGGAGGATGAGATGCCCGCGCGCGAGCTGTTGTCGCGCTACAACGATGTCGACGTGGTGATCATCGAGGGCTACAAGACCGAGGGCTTTGACAACATCGTGGTCGCACGCTCCGGTGTCGACCGTCTGCGCGGCAAGAGCTCGCTCGACCTGGTCGACGGTCACACGCTGGCCCTTGCCTGCAACGAGGCCCTGGCGCGTCAGGCCTTCGACGCCGGCTTTGCGACCCGAGCCATCAACATCAACGACGCCCGAGCCATCTGCGACCTCATCCAAGATCACCTTCAGGCTTGACGCTGCGCCGGCCCCAAGCACCCCATCTCGCCCCTCAAGCCGTCGCTCGCGTACCAAAGTACGCGTCGCTCCTCTTTCGGGGCGACCTGGGGCACTTGGAACCGGCTCACTGCGTTGCCATAACATGCCAAAAAGGGACAGGTTTATTTTGGTAGGTTTTATCTGGGCAAACGTCACTTCCACCACAAAGGGGCCAGGCACCTTTGTGGTGGTTTTTGCTTTAGTAGATGTGTGGGACATGCCTTACAATCTACCAAGTAGTTCATGACGGGCGAAAAACGGAGAGAAGGGTCCTGATGCGTCCTTAATGTTTCATGCGGATAGATTGATTTGACAGACGGTGGCGAATACCCACCGCCCGTATTTGTATGAAACGAGGAGTCTCCATGCTCGCATCTCTTCTCTCAAAACCTCAACCTTCGCTGTCCGCGCAGGCCAAGCGCCTGGTGGCGATGCGCTTTCTCATCTACACCGGTTTTCAGACCAGCTACTTTATCGGCGTTATAGGAACACTCACCTATGCAGACGATGCCTCGGTCGTGGCGACATCGCTGGCCGTCCTTTTTATGAACGTATTTGTGATTCTGGGATCCTTTGCGGGCGGCGCGGCGCTCGACGCCTGGGGCCCGCGCCGTCATTTCTTGCTGAGCATCGTGGGCACGCTGGCAACCGGCACGGCAATCCTCGCCTTTGGCAGCGCGACCGGCATCGTCCTGCTTGGCGCGGTGCTCCTGGGCTTTGTGATGGGATTCGCCCAGCCCATCGCTACGTCCTATCCGGCGTATCTCACCGACGATCCCGTCGAGCTCAAAGACACCAATTCCGCCATAACCATGTTCTCCAACGTGAGCATTATCATCGGCCCCACACTGGGCGGCTTTGTCGCGGCGGCTGCATCGTCACGCGCGGTGTTCGTGCTCATGATGCTCTTTACCGTGCTGGCGTTCGTCGTCGGTTGGGGCTTTAGGCCGCAGACCAGCCATGTCGCCGGGCATGCGGATGCCGATTCGGCAGAGGAAGGGGAGCGTGCGGGACGAAGCTCCAATCCCAGCACGTCCTCCCGCGTCACCTTCGCGACCAGCATCAAGACGGTCTTTACCAATAGCATCCTCGCCCTGCTGTTCTGCATCATTTTTCTTTCGAACTTTGGCTATGGAGCCTTCGATCCGCTCGAGTCGTTTTTCTATCGCGATGTCCTGCACGTCGGTGTTGAGTGGATGGGCTGGCTCTCGTCGGCCAGCGGTGTCGGCGCGGTGCTGGGCGCCGTCCTCGCGCTCCGCTTGCCGCCGCACCTGGTCAACCTTAAAACCCTGCTCGTGGCGCTCATGTCCGTGGGCCTGGGAAGTTTGCTCTATGTGGGGACACCGTACGTGGGTGTAGCCCTCGTCGGCCAGATTGCACTGGGCATAGCTTGGGGCATCGTCAACCCGCTCCACAACACGATCGTGCAAACGACGGCCCCGCTCGAGCAGCTCGGTCGCGTGAACTCGGTCATGGGTTTTGGCAATATGTTCGCCGGCGTGGCCCCGCTGGCGATTGCCCCGTGGCTGGCGGCGACATTTGGTGTGCAGCAGACGCTCGTTGGTGCGGGCATGGTCGTGACGGCAGTTCCCGCGGCGCTGCTGCTGTTTGGCCGCCGACATTTCGATCGTTCTGCAAGGCAGTAAAACCATCACAACATTCAGCGAAAATCGCGATTTTGCCGGAAAAAGTCGAATGATGTGATGCTTTGCGCCCCGGGCCAGGCCACCCTTCGGGTTCGGCCACCACAAAGGGGCCAGGCTCCTTTGTGGTGGTTTTTGCTTTGACAGGCCGCGCCTGTGCCTTGGTATACCATGTACGCCGTTCACGAATACACCCCACACCGTCGCACAACCCAGAAAGGCCCCCATGGACACCACCTTCAGCCACATCAAAGCCGTGTTCTGCGATATCGACGGCACGCTGCTCACGAGCCAGCACACGGTGTCCCCGCGCACCGTGGCGGCGATCCGCGCCCTGCGCGAGCGCGGCGTGCTCTTTGGCCTGTGCACCGGGCGCGACGCCCACGCGACCGAGGCCATGTACGAGCTCTGGGGCATCGAAGGCCTGGTGGACGTGCTCGTGGGCTGCGGTGGCGCCGAGGTCATCGACCGCGCGCACGACATCAACGAGCTGAGCTATCCGCTGCCGGGCGAGACCATCGCGCGCATCTGCAAGCACATGGCGGACCTTCCGGCAACACCCGTCTGCCCCCGAGACGGCGTGTTCTACGTGCCCGAGAGCAACGCGTGCGTCGAGCACTTGTCGCGCGTCGACGGCGTGCCCTATCAGGTGGTCGATTTTGCCGAGTTCTTGCGCGAGCCGCAGCCCAAGGTGATGTTTACCATGGCACCCGAGGTAATGCCGCAGGTGATTGAGCGGGCGTCGACGTTTGCCGATGACACTGTTAAGGCGGCGGCTCTGCAAACCACGCAGCGGCTCTACGAGTTCATGGATCCGCGCGTGTCCAAGACGCGCGGCCTTGTGCGCGTGGCGGAGCTCAACGACATGGAGCTCCAGGACATCTGCGTGTTTGGCGATGCCGACAACGACACCTGCATGGTGGCCGACGCCGGCGTGGGCGTGGCCATGGCAAATGGCAGCGACGCCACCCGTGCCGCCGCCGACTTTGTAACCGCCAGCAACGACAAAGACGGCATCGCGATCTTTGTCGAGGAATATCTGCTGTAGCGCAGGGAGAGAACCACCACAAAGGGAGCAGGCACCTTTGTGGTGGTCTCAGGCGATTTGGGCGAATTGATGCCTAAAAACTGCGCGCAAATTCAAATTTGGTTGTATGAACATCACACCTCTAACCACCGATAGGTTAAAGATATTCCCATCAATTTGGTAGGTTATTCCTTCCGGTTAATGACCCACCGCTCACGGTCGATTTTCGACTGCGAGCGGGATGTTTGCTCTTGAGCAAAATGTTGTGCAAATGAATCTAATGCCATTAAAAAATGATGGGCAACTAAATTACCAGTAGAAACAAAAATTAGATAGCGAATAAACGAAGGTAAATCCGAACAAATGTCAAGAGAATTGAGAATTCGCTACAAAACTATCGGTATTTTTGCTTAGATGTTCAAACAATCGTTATAATATGTACTACAAGCGTGCGTAATTACAGATTGCGCAGATACGTTTGATAGTGAAAGAGCAAGATCGCGGTCTCTTGGGGAGGAGACATCGATGAAAGCGAATTCAGAAAAAACTAAGCAGAGTAAAAAAGCGACGCGCCGCGTACTGGCAGGCGTTTTGTGCGGAGCCTCCGTGTTGAGCCTGGTACTGTCGCTCGTCATGCCTCCGATCTCGCAGGCCATTGCCAACGATGACCAGGCGGGTTCTATCGAGAAGACTGTGACGGAGGATTCCTCAACTGAGTCTACTGATGTAGACAACACCAACAACGGGGATACCAAAAAGCTGAATAGTGACGAGACTGAGGACGACGAAGCCGACCCTTCAAATGGTGTTGAGCAGGGTCAGCCTGAAGGTAAGCTGCAGGCCGAAGATGGCGAGTTGTCGGATGGCAATGCCGTAATGCTGACTGCGGATGGCGGGCAGACTGAAACGGCATCCACTGAAATACGAACAGCTGACGAGTTGAAAAAACTGGCGAATGCAAGTGGTGCGGCTAGCTTCAAGCTTATGAATGATATTGATACCAGCGAGACGATCACGCTCACAACGGCAGCAATATCACGCTGTATTTAAACGACTGCAAAATTAAGCATACAAGTCCGAGCCAGCCCCTATTCAACATAACCGGCGGCGCAACGCTGACCGTCAAGGATAAAGAACCAACGGATGATCAACCTATTGGAAGCCCTCAAACGGATCAACCTATTGGAAGCCCTCAAACGCTGAGTGACCAGGGGCAGAATCTGACTGCTGATAATTACGGCAAGAAAGCCGAGCTGGGTTACGATTCCAATGACATTCCGGCTAACCTTACCTACTACGTAACCGAATCGGTCGCAAACGGAACCCGTACAACCGAGACTCTTAAGGCGTATAAGGCTAATATCCAGGGTGCCATCGTGGCGTGCGGCGGCGATAATGCTTATGGTTTGAAGCTTGTCAACCTTTTCGACGGTGGTCACTTCAACCTCGAGAGTGGCACACTTACGCAGAAGCAGGGCGATCACGTCGGTAATCTGATCTATGCCGAGAACGGTTCAACTATTACCATGAACGGCGGCTACATTTGCGGAGCCGATACGGGAGACTCGGGTGCTGGCGCCGGCATCAAGGTGTCAAATTGTAAAGGCAAACGGTCAACTTTTAAAATGACCAATGGTGTAATCGCCGGCAATAGTGCTCCGAGTGGCGCTGGCGTTTTCGCAGAGGACTACGTTAATGCCTCCGATGCGAATAATGATAACGATTCTACTAGGGGCAAACCTACAGTTGAGATGACCGGCGGCATAATAACCGGCAACTACACACGCGATTCTGTCAACGGTCTCGGCGGCGGCATCTTGGCTTCGGATGGCAGCGTGACCGTTTCTGGTGGCTTTATCACGAATAATAGAGTGGCTAAATTCTGCGGTCACAAAGGTGATGGTTGTCATGGCGGCGCTGGGCTTGCTGCCAATAACGGTGCCCATGTCACCATTTCCGGTGGCCAGATTACCGGCAACTACTCCCAGGAAGCTGGCGGCGGCGTTTACGTTACCGATTTGGGTCGAAATGGCTCAAGAATGGCGTGGCTGAATATCACGGGAGGAATTATTGCCTCTAACGTGAGCTGCCAATCTGAAGGTGCCGGCATCCGAGTGGGCCAGATGGTTGACGCGATGATTAACGGCCCTAAAGAAAGTAACGGCACTAAAGGAAGTAAAGTTTACATCACTAACAACCACTGCATGTCTCGCTTTGACTGGGGCGGGGGCGGCATCTTTGTTCAGGGCGATACGAAAACTGCGTCAAACGCAGGCAGGCTGTTTGTATACAACTCGTATATAAGCAGCAATACCGCTGGCGGCTATGGTGGCGGCGTTGCGGTCTGCCCATCGGGTAAGACTTTGGTAACGAACACCGAGGGCACGGCGATTTTTGGCAACACTGACGCTAAAGACGCTGGTTCTTACGATCCAGATAACAATAACGGTAGCCCCCATCTTTCTGGCGGCGGCGACCATAAGGATGAAGACAAGGTCGCCTATGAATCGTTCGATAAAAAACACGAACATGTTTTTCGTAACAGTGGTCATGCCGATTTCTTTCTCGCAGCGAAAGATCACAATACGCCGGTCGCAGTGGTAACCGGCAAGATGCTTGGCGATATAGACGCCAAGTATTCGGGAAGCATTGAGCTAACGGATCGAATCACCATCCCCGCCAACGGTGTTGCTCAGGTAAAAAATAGCATCGGTCTGACTTCGGGTGTTAGTGCCACGGATGAAACGGCGACTGAAGCAGTACAGAAAAATGCGACAACCTTCATCACGGGCAACTATTCTTGGAACCATGGTGGCGGCATCATGTCGAATGGTGACCTGTACCTAGGCGTGCCTGCGGATACGTACATCTTGCCGAGCCTTAAGTTGAAGGCAACCAAGGCGCTGATAAATCAGCAGGCCAATCAGCAGACCAATCAAAACATGAATTTCGACAAAGGCAAGTTCTCCTTCTCGGTCTACCGTAAGGATTCGGATGACGCGACGGAGCCTTCTTGGAATGACAAGACATTCAACAGTGGCGGCTGCACCTTGGTCGGAACCGCCAAGAATGATGAGAGCGGTAACATCACTTTTGACCTTGGCGAACAGTACATTGATAAGGCTGTTAAGGCTAATGAGATTACATACTACTTGGTCGAAAATGCTGGCAATGATCCCGACATCACGTACGATCCCGACATCACGTACGATCCAGCCGTGTACAAGATTGTGGTGAAGGTTCAGGACAACAAAACGCAACTCATGAATGTGCCTAGCAGGGAAAATCCAAACTCGGAGGTTTCTCTTTGCGTTCACAACTACAAGATCACAAGCGTGAGTCTGGGAGATTCACCTAACTCGTTGAAACCGAACGACCAAGGTTATTATTCGATTGTCGGCCCCGACGGGGGGAAGACCTTCACCAACAAGTACACTCCGTACACCTCCAACGGCACTTGGACACCTCAGGTGACCAAGAAGGTCGACGGCGGCGAGATGAAGAAGTTCAAGTTCGAGCTTGCGAACGACGAGAACTTCACCAATCCGGAAACGGTAACAGTCGATCCGTCGAAAGCTACAACCGACGAAAACGGCAACGAGACTGTGCCGGTCAAATTCGCGACGAAGGACTATGAGCTCAAGGACCTTGAAAATGGATCCAAGACCTTCACGTACTATGTGCGCGAGAAGGACAAAAGTTCGACCTATCCGCATTACAAGTTTGATCAGTCGGTCTATAGGTTCAAGGTTGTGGCAACGGATAACACCAAAGGAAACATCGACTGTGCGGTGACCTACAGGAAGGGAACCGTTAACTCCGAAGGTACGTGGGTAGACGCCGATACCAAGGACCACAAGTTCGCCGACGACTCCACCCCCACCTTCACCAACACCTACTCCACCTCTTTGCCCCTTTCTGGTATGTCGGGCGTCACGCTGACGTACCTTGCCGGTGCGGCGGTGCTTTGCGCTGCTGCGGCCTGGATGCACATTCGTCGCAAGGCGAATGCGAAGGGAGGTGAGCGTCGTGAATAAGAAAGTTTGCTCCTTCCCGATCTTGTTTGCGCTGCTTGCCCTCGTGATCGGCACCTGCGCGGTTGTGTTCCCCGCATCCGCGCAGGCCGCGCCGACCTCGACCGGTTCCATCACGGTGAGCGGCACCGTGGCGAGCAGCTACGACGCCTACCAGATCTTTGACGCCAACGTCATCGATGGCGACAACGACGCTAAAATCGCCACCGACCTCGCCTGGGCAAGCGGCGCCGCGCGCGACGCCGTCCTGCCCGTGCTGCACAGCGCCGGCATGCCCAAATCCCAGACTACCGCGCAGGAAGCTGCCGAGTGGCTCAACGCCGATTCCCACCTTACGAGCGCGTTGAGCGCACAGCTCGCTCGTTCCCTCCAGAGCTCTGGTGCCGTGTCCGTGGCCCTTAATGCGGGCAAGACGGCCGAGCTGCCCTGTGGCTACTGGCTCATCGTCGCCGACGACGAGGCCATCGCCCAGAACGAGGCCGGCACCGCGCCGATCATGGCCCTGGTGGGCGGCAGCGCCGTCACCGTCAAACCCAAGGCCGCGACGCCCAAGGTGTCCAAGCATGTGCTGGAGGACAGCACCGCCGCCTGGCAGAAGGCCGCCGACGCCACGGTCACCGACGACCTGTACTGGCGCCTCTCGGCCACGGTCCCGGCGGGGCTCACGGCCTACGACACCTATACGGTGCAGTTCGTCGACACCATGAGCGCGGGGCTCGACCCCTCCAAGGTCGCCGTGAGCATGCGCGTGTACGTGGCGGCGGGCGCGGACGGCGGCTTCGACGCCGTTTCGGGCGACAAGGATGGCCGCGCCGGCACCGAGCCCGCGAAGGGCTGGACCGACATCACGGCCCAGTGCAGGGTCTCAGTCGACGGTAAGACCTTCACCGCGCGCACCGGCGACCTCATCGCCGCGCTCGGCGGGGCCGACGCCTTTACCGCGGGCGCCCGCGTGGTCGCCGTGTACAATGCGCCGCTCAACAGCGCATGCAACCACGGCATCGCGAAGGGCAACCCCAACGAGGTCTATCTGTGCTACCCGCGCTCTCCCTTTGCCGACCAGTCCGGCGACGCCGGCTTCACTCGTACGCCGAGCGATGACGCGTGCGCCTACACCTGGGATCTCGCGCTCACCAAGCGCGGCAGCGACGGCGACAAGCCGCTTGCCGGGGCGGTCCTGAGCATCGCCGACGACCGCGGCCGCACGCTGGCGGCCGACGGCACGTGGGATGCGGAGGGCAAGGCCACCATCACCACGGGCGAGGACGGCCGCGTGACCGTCTCGGGCGTGGACTCGGGCAAGCTAGAAGTCCGCGAGCTCAAGGCGCCCAAGGGCTACACCGCTTTTGAGGGCACGCGCTCCGTGAAGGTCAAGGCCGAGGGCCTGGACGTCGACCAGGTGGTCGCCGCCAAGCCTAAACTCACCATCACGGCCGAGTCGCCCCTGCGCGCCGACAGCGCGGACGGGTCGACGGGCAGCCTGGAGGCGTCGATCATTAATACGCCTACCGGCACACCCCCTAGCATTACCACCGGAGGCTTTATGCCCTTGACTGGTGATATGGCAATGTACGCCGTGGCCGCCGCAGCGGTCGCTGGAGCTGCACTGATCGTGGTCGCGCTTCTGATCAAGCGGGGAGGTGGCAGCCATAAAGAGTAGCTGGCAGCCCCACAGAGAGCGGGGCGAGACGTAGCGAAGCAGATGCTAAGACACAGACAGATGATGATCGATCGAATGGGAATCAAGCAGAAAGCAGAGGAAAAGAAGATGAGCATGAGCAAGAACATCGCACGCCTGGCAGTAACCGCCGGCCTCACGGCGGCGCTGAGCTTCGGCGGCGTGATGGCGCCGGTGACCATGGCGTTTGCTGCGGAGGGCGACGATACGATCACGATCACGCAGAACGAGAACAATGGAGCCACCAAGTTCAAGGCATATCAGATCTTTAAGGCCGATGTCGTGGACAAGGACGGGCAGAAGGTCGCGTCCAACGTCGACTGGGCGAGCGACCAAGCGAGGGATGCCGTTCGCGGCGTCCTTACGTCTGAAAACACGCCAGGCATCACCAATTCGTCGACCGCGCAGGAGGTCGCCGACTACCTTTCTGAGGCGATCATGGATACCACTCCTACCACGGTCGTGAAGAAGGACGATCTTCTCAATAAGATTGCCCTGGCTGTCGAGAAGGACGTGCCCGCGACTGGCGTGGTTTTTGATGCTGGCACCCCCTTTACTGCCACGAGCAAGGGCTACTACCTCTTTCTGACCGATACCTCTTCGATTGGAACCAAGGACGATTACGCCGATAAGAAGCAGACCGGCACCTCGCCGATCTTCGCCGTCGTGGGCGGCAAGGCCGTGGCGGTTGTCGAGAAGACGGATATTCCCACGGTCGAGAAGAAAATTAAGGACGACAAGTCCGTCAGCAATTGGGCCGACAAGGGCGACTCGCAGATGGGCCAGCCGGTCAACTATCAGCTTACCGGTACCGTCGCCAAGAACGTCGATACGTTCAAAACGTATTACTACCAGTTCCACGACAAGCTGTCCGCCGGCCTGACCGCCGATAAGACTTCCGTTGAGGTCAAGGTCGACGGGACTAAGATTGCTAGCGACAAGTACATTGTTGACTATGACCAGGCGAACGGCAATAACTTCCTGACGGTCACGTTCAACGATCTTAAGAGTTCGGGCGTAACCATCAAACCGAATTCTAAGGTCGTCGTCACCTACACCGCCAAGCTCGATCCCGACAAGGCCGAAAACGTCGTTGTCGGTGGCGAGGGCAACGACAACAGCGTCAAGCTCATCTACTCCAACAACCCCGGCCACGACTCCAAGGGCGAGTCCGTGCCCGACACCGTGCGCGACTACACCTATGCTCTCAAGCTCGTCAAGGAAGACTCTGTGGATACGGACCAGAAGCTCAAGGGCGTAAAGTTCACCATCCAGGCGACTGCGCCCGACGAGGGCGTAGCTCAGGGCACGACTGCCCAGTACGTCCAGGAGAACGGCTCCCTCGGGGACAGTAAGTATGAGTTCATAACGAACGATCAGGGTGAGATT
Source organism: uncultured Collinsella sp. (assembly GCA_938045065.1). GTDB lineage: Bacteria > Actinomycetota > Coriobacteriia > Coriobacteriales > Coriobacteriaceae > Collinsella. Next base: position 38,571 of record CALIOA010000068.1, on the reverse strand, counting down.
TCCGTCAAGGGCCTCGATGCTGGCACCTACACGGTGCACGAGGTTGAGGGCAGTAACCCTGGCTACAACACGCTGGATGACTTTACCTTCACCATTACCGCCGCGGGCCTCGATAAGGCGGAGGGTGACAACACGTTGAGCGTCACTACAGGTAAGAACGGTTCAAACCTTGTTGATACTCCGAGCATCAATGGCGGTACTGTCACCCTCACCGTCAGGAACAAGAAGGGCTCCGGCCTCCCGCTCACCGGTCTTAACGGCGTGACCTTCACTTGGATTGCTGGTGGCGCGGTGCTGTGCATCGGCGTGGCGCACCTCATCCGCAGCCGTAAGCAGGCTGAGGAGTCCGAGCAGGAGTAACGCTCGCTCACCCATCCCTTTGGCAGGTGGGATGTAATGGCCATGAGACTTGCGGACACTTTTCTCGTCCATCCACGTTCTTGCTTTGCCATTCTCTTTTCGGGGCAGACTCCGTGCTGGAGTCTGCCCCGTTCTTTTTGGACATAGCAGCCGGGCTTCATTGCCCGGAGGATCGGGCGTATGACTATCGAACAAATGTTTGCAATTATTGCGTTTACCAGCTGTGGGTGCATACACTCGCAGTAAAATGGCATTGCGACGCATCCCGTGCGCGGGCGGCCGACGACTCGATCGGAGGTCCCCAAATGCTGAAATTCCTTAACGCGCTTGCCGCCCTCGCGGCGGTGGGCACGTTCGTCATCGCGTTTCTTGACTCGTATGAGGTTCGGTTTAAGGTCCGTAGGCGCACGCGCGGTGCGGACGGTAGAAGGCATTTGCGCCGCAACAAGCGCAAATAAGAATGCCCGGGGTTCGGAGCCCGGGCATTTAACAACGTCGGAAACTGGTCGCCCGCGCTCCTAAGTACTTACGCGGGATGCGTCGTTTCCTATCGACATTGTATCCCGAATCGCCCCGCCGATCCGGGACATTTTGAAAACTCAAATGCGGGCCCATACTCGCGTTACGCAATGCTGACAGGCTGCGTTGTCCGGCGAGGAAGCTCGCTAATCGGCTATTATTTGTTTAGACAACTTGAGTTGTAGAGGAGTGACCGGCGATGGTGCAGGGCGCCAAACATATGAAGGGCAATAACGCCGCGGACAACGGCGGCTCAAGCCCTCAGCCCAAACCTCAACCAAAACCCAAGCGCCGTCGCAAGCGGCTGCCGCGCTGGGCCGACCGGCTCATCACCATCGTCATCATCCTTATTGGCGTGGGCCTTATGACCTGGCCGTGGATCTTGGACCGGCTCGAGGCCTCGGGCGTGTTCAACCAGATCAGCACGGTGTCCAGCACCGTGGACGCGCTGTCTGCCGAGGAGCGTGAGCGCATCCTGCTCCAGGCGCGCTCCTTTAACGAGCAGCTGGCGGGCGAGGCCGCCGAGCTTCCCGCCGACCAGATCGAGCCCTACGCCCAGCAGCTCATCTTTGACCGCGACCCCATGATGAGCTGGGTCGAGATCCCCTCCATCGATGTGAGTATGCCCATCTACCACGGCACGAGCGAGGAAGTCCTTATGGCGGGCGTCGGCCACCTGGAGGGCACGAGCCTGCCGGTGGGCGGCACCTCGACGCATTGCGTGCTCACCGCGCACTCGGGCATGCGCAACCTGAGCATGTTCGACGACATCCACTCGCTGGAGCCCGGCGACCTGGTGCTGCTGCACACCATGAACAAGACGCTCGCCTACAAGATGGCGGACTCCGAGGTGGTGCTGCCCGAAGAGATGGAGTCGCTGACCATCGAGCCGGGCGCCGACAAGGTGACGCTCGTCACCTGCACGCCCTACGGCGTGAACGACCATCGCCTGCTGGTGCATTGCGTGCGCACCAAGTACAACAAGAAGGACGTCGACAAGCAAAAGTCGCTGGCCGGCCGCCACTGGGGCAAGCGCGAGTTTGCCGTGCTCATTGTGGTCGTAGCCATTGTGCTGTTGCTGCTGGACATCGTGATCCACGCGGTCCGCAAGCGCCGCAAGGCCAAGGCCTCGGCATAAGACATTCTTCAGAACCACCACAATTGGGGCAGGCACCTTTGTGGTGGTCGGGGCTTCCAAACCATCACAACATTCGATGAAAATTGCGATTTTGACGATAAACGTCGAATGTTGTGATGCTTTTCGTTGCGGGCGGGACGGTTTTCGTTTCGGACGGCGCGGTTTTCGTTTCGGACGGTGCGGTTTCGTTGCAGAACCGCCGGCCCGCCGCCTGCCAACCGCCGTCCTCGTTACGTTTTCGCTGCATTTGGGTAAAGCGCCTGCTCCAAGCCGGCGTTGCCTTGTATACTAGAGCGGTTTATCTGTTATGCGGAAGGGAGCGCCTATGGCACTCAGCGAGAAAGACGTGCGCGGCATCGCCGAGTACGCAAAGATCGCACTGACCGATGACGAGCTCACCCAGATGACGTCCTACCTGAACGACGCCGTCCAGATGCTCGAGCCCGTCTTGCAATATGACTTGCCCGACGTGGAGCCTACGTTCCATCCCATCGGAAGCCTGTCCAACGTGATGGGCGATGACCTGCGCGAGCCCGAGCGCGACCTGCCGCTCGACGTTGCGCTCGAAAACGCCGGCAGCGCGCGCGACCGCTACTTCCGCGTGCCGTCCATTTTGGGAGAGGGGGAGAGCGAGTAATGGCGCAGAGCTTCGATTCCCTTACCGCCGCCCAGATCGCCGCGGGCGTTGCCGCCGGCGACTTTACCGCCACCGAGGTGGCCCAGGCCTCCCTTGCTGCCATCGAGGCGCGCGAGGGCGGGGTTCAGGCATTCCTGCAGGTGTCGCCCGAGCTCGCGCTCGAGGCCGCCGCGCGCGTGGATGCCGACCGTGCCGCAGGCAAGCCGCTGCCCCCGCTCGCGGGCGTGCCGCTGGCCATCAAGGACAACATGAACCTCGTGGGCACGCGCACCACCTGTGCTTCCCGCATGCTCGAGAACTACCAGAGCGTCTACACCGCCACCTGCGTCCAGCGCATGCTCGATGCCGGCTGCCTGCCTATGGGCAAGGCCAACATGGACGAGTTTGCCTTTGGTAGCTCCACCGAGAGCTCGGCGTTCCACCGCACCAACAACCCCTGGGATACCGGGCGCGTGCCCGGCGGCTCTTCGGGCGGTTCCGCTGCCGCCGTCGCCGCGGGCGAGGTCGCGCTCTCGCTGGGCTCGGACACTGGTGGCTCCATTCGCCAGCCGGCGTCGCTGTGCGGCGTGGTGGGCTTTAAGCCCACGTATGGCGCCGTGAGCCGTTACGGCGTGGTTGCCTTTGGCTCGTCGCTCGACCAGGTGGGCCCCTTTGGCTGCACGGTCGAGGATGTCGCGCTGGCCATGAACGCGCTTACCGGCGCGGGCCACGATCCGTACGACTGCACCAGCCAGGATTGCGCCGTCGACTTTACCGAGCATCTCAACGACAGCATCGAGGGCAAGCGCGTGGGCATCATCCCCGCGTTTATGGAGGCTGAGGGCCTGACGCCCGAGGTCAAGGCCGCTGTTCAGCGCGCCGCTCAGGAGCTGCAGAACCAGGGTGCCGAGCTGGTCGAGGTCGACCTGCCGCACCTGGACGCCGCCATCGCCGCCTACTACGTCATCGGCCCGGCCGAGGCGTTCTCCAACCTGGCCCGCTTCGACGGCATTCGCTATGGCTATCAGGAGGAGGGCTGCGCCAACCTGTCCGACCAGAGCTCGCTTTCGCGTGCCCACGGCTTTGGTGCCGAGGCCAAGCGTCGTCAGATGCTCGGCGCCTACCTGCTGAGCTCGGGTGTGTGCGACAAGTACTACTACGCTGCGCAAAAGGCCCGCACGCTCATCACACAGGACTACGATGCCGCGTATGCCAAGGTGGACACCATCCTCATGCCCGCCTCGCCGCGCACGGCCTTTAAGTTTGGCGAGATCAGCGACCCCACGCAGATGTACCTCTCCGACCTGTACACCATCTCGCTCAACATTTGCGGCAACGGTGGTATCTCGGTGCCGCTGGGCCTGGGCGAGGATACTCAGTTGCCCGTTTCTGCCCAGCTGGTGGGTCCGGCCTTTAAGGACCGTCAGCTGCTCACGTTTGCCCGCGCCCTGGAGCGCGGCTTTGCCGATGCCGCTACGGGTGCGCCCGCGCTTTCCGTCGCGCCCGATTTTGCCGGGAAGGGAGGCGAGCTGTAATGAAGGAGCTTTCCGAGGTCCTGCAGGATTGGGAGGCCGTGATCGGCCTGGAGATCCATACCGAGCTCACCGCACTCGATACCAAGATGTTCTGCAACTGCAGGCTCAGCCACGATGACGAGCCCAACGCCAACGTGTGCCCGGTGTGCCTGGGCCTGCCCGGCGCCCTGCCGGTGCCCAACAAGCGCGCCATCGAGAGCATCGTCAAGGCCGGCCTCGCCACCAACTGCGAGATCCAGCGCCACTCGATGTTCTACCGCAAGCACTACTTCTACCCCGACATGGCCAAGAACTTCCAAACCACGCAGGGTCCGGTCGCTTTTGCCATGTACGGTCACCTGGACCTGGACGTGACCGGTCGCGGTGCCGCCGAGCGCCCCGACTGCGCATTTGGCGAGGCCGAGGCCCAGAGCCTGGCGAGCGCCTCGGCCAACGCCGAGGGCCTGTCCACGTCCATGACGTCGACCATGCGCGAGGGCACCCAGCGCGCCGGCCACCTGGCCAGCTATGACGCGTCCAACCTGCAGATGCCCGAGCGTCGCGAGGACGGTTCCTACACGGTGCCCATCCGCATCCTGCGCATCCACATGGAGGAGGACGCAGCCAAGATGGTGCACGTGGGCGGTGCCGAGGGCCGCATTACCGCCGCGGCCGAGTCGCTCGTCGACTACAACCGCTGCGGCACGCCTTTGATTGAGCTCGTGACCGAGCCCGACTTGCGTACGCCCGAGGAGGCTCGCCTGTTTATGGAGAAGCTCCGTCGCATCTTTGTGACGCTGGGCATTTCGGACTGCTCCATGGAGAAGGGCTCCATGCGTTGCGACGGCAACGTGTCGCTTCGCCGCCGCGGCGAGACCAAGCTGGGCACCAAGACCGAGCTCAAGAACCTCAACTCATTTAAGAGCCTGCACGACGGCCTTGCCTACGAGATTTGCCGCCAGGCCGAGGTACTCGAGGAGGGCGGCATCATCTATCAAGAGACCCGCCACTGGGAGCCCAGCCGCAAGCGCACCGTGGTCATGCGTGTGAAGGAAACGGCCGACGACTATCGCCTGTTCCCCGACCCCGATCTGGCGCCGTTCGATCTGGATGACGAGTTTATCGACCGTTGCCGTGGCGAGATTCCCGAGCTGCCCGATGCCAAGCGCGCCCGTTTTGAGGCCGACTTTGGCATTAAGACGGCCGATGCCGAGCAGATCGCTGGCGACCCCGAGTTTGCCGACTTCTTTGAGGCCGCCGCTGCCGGTATGGCTGGCAAGGAGGCCCAGACGGTCGCAAACCTGCTGGTGAACGAGATGATCGCTTACCTTAAGGGCGCAGGCGTCTCGCTCGCCGAGTCTGGTATTGCGCCGGCTCAGGTGGCAGCTCTTGCCAAGCTACTGGCGACCGATGCCATCAGCTCCAACCAGGCGCACGAGGTCTTTGAGGCCATGGCCCAGACCGGCGACGACCCCAATAAGATCGTCGACGAGCGCGGTATGCGTCAGGTGAGCGATGCCGGCGCGCTGCAGCCGATCGTGGACGAGGTGCTGGCAAACTGTGCCGAGCAGGCGCAGCAGTATCGTGACGGCAACCAGAAGGTCATCGGCTTTTTGGTGGGCCAGTGCATGAAGGCGAGCCGCGGCAAGGGCAACCCGAAGCTCTTCAACGAGTTGCTGAGAACGTCGCTCTCGTAAACGGGAACCGAGGGGCCGGGCGCAGGGCCTTGCCTCTCAATTTCGGACAGTCCTGACTCACGACGGAGGCGCCACTGGCGCCTCCTGTTCGTGCGGAACTCATTGAGAGGCAAGGCCCTGCGCCCGGCCCCTCGGTTCCGTGACGACTCGGCCGTTCGGGTCAGGCGGGCTGAATGGAATAGAGTGAATGGGCGCGCCGTTTGGCGCGCCCATTGTTTTTGAGGGGAACTCATTTGGAGCAAGCACCCGCCCTGCCGGGGCTCCCGGGTTCCGTGACGACTCGGCCGTTCGGGTCAGGCGGGCTGGATTGAATTTGGTGAATGAGGGTGCCGTTGGCGCCCTCATTCTTTATATATGCTGGGAACGCCAGGTGGTGGGGGTGGTGCCGGTGTATTGTTTGAAGGCTTGGGCGAAGGCGGCCTGCTGAGGGTAGTCGAGCCGCTCTGCCACCTGCGCTATTGTGAGCGCGCTATCGGCCAAAAGGTCCTGTGCTCGCTCCATACGGCGCCTGCGAATGTAGGCGCCTAGGGACTCGCCAGTTTGGGCCTTAAAAGTGGCGCATAGTTTGGAGCGGCTTGTGTAGAGCCTCTCGGCCACCTCGTTGATACCCACACGTTTGCCTTTGTCGAGCGCGCGCTCAATCATTGCCGTTGCTTCTTCGGCAATGGTTATGCTAACGCGTGTGTCTGCCGCCTGCCGAGCCTGCTTGTGGGCCGCGCGCGAACAGGCGAGCTCCGCGACCATGGTCTCCACGATGCCCTGCATATAGACGTGTCCGCCTACGGTGCGGGCGCGGTCCTCGTTAATCCGGCGCAGCGTGTGGCAGATGGCAGACGTCGCCTCCTCGTGCCATGGCTCGGCAAACGCCTCAAAGATCCCCGCGAACTCGGTGGGATAGCGGTGCTCCAGTTCGTCAAAATATCCAGGCAAAAAGAGCACCGAGCGTGAGTGGTAGAGTTGCCCTGCAAACAATGGGCTTAATTCCTCGCCACAGCTATCTTGGATAAAGCTGCAAACGGCATTGTTTGGCCACGGTCCATGCAATGGTTTAAGGTTCGCGGGCGTTATGCCAGCCTCGGGCATGCATGTAAGTGTGGGCGCGCTGACCTCGCTCACGCAGGCGTATGGCTCGGGTGTGTATTCGGCCAGGTACATATCGTGCGTCGGGGTGATGAAATGCTCCATGACGATGCAGGCAGGGGAGAGAGGCATGATCCATGCGCGGCCGTGCGCCCGGTCGTTTGCCACCTCGCCGGTAAAGACGGCGCCCTTGCCGGTAAGCTCCAGGCCAAACTGCTCAAACTGCGGTGCATAGAGCTCGGTTATGTCGGTCGCGGCCCGATGCATTTTCAAAAGCGTCCCCTTCCTTTGCAGAAACGTCCACGCCTGGCTCGATTGTGTGCCCTGGCTAACATATCAATGATAAGTTGAGTACGGTTAACTCTCAAGCCGTTAGAAAGGAATCTCATGGCAAAGGGATCAAAAAGTGAAGGCGGCGGTATCGGCGAGCTGCTTGCATATGCCGGCGACCGCAAATTCCTAACGTATTTGGGCATGGCCCTCTCGGCGCTCTCGCAGCTGCTGAGCTTTGGACCGTACGTGTGCATCTGGTTTGTCGCGCGAGAGCTTATCGCTGTGGCGCCTAACTGGAGTGAAGCCACCGATATCGCGATGTATGGCTGGTGGGCCGTGGGTTTTGCCCTGGCAAGCATCGTAGTTTATTTCGTGGGGCTCATGTGTACGCACCTGTCTGCGTTTCGCTGCGCGTCCAATATCCGCAAGACTACGAGCGAGCACCTGCTTAAGCTGCCGCTTGGCTACTTTGACACGCACGCCACCGGTGAGCTGCGCCGTATTGTAGACGGATGCGCCGCCTCCACCGAGACTTTGCTCGCACACATGCTGCCCGATATCGCAGGCGCCACCGCCATGGTCGCAGGCCTGCTCGTGCTGCTTTTCGCCCTCGATTGGCGTTTGGGGGCGGCATGCCTTATCTCGGTCGTCGTTTCGTTTGGCGCCATGGCCACCATGATGAGCGGCAAAGGCGCCGAGTTCATGAAGGCCTACATGGGAGCGCTGGTCAAGATGAACAAGACCGGCACCGAATACGTACGCGGCATCCCCGTGGTCAAGGTGTTTCAGCAGACGGTCTACTCCTTTAAGGCCTTCCACGATGCGATCGCCGAATACGCCGACATGGCACAAAACTATGCGGGCACGTTCTGCCGAGGTCCGCAGGTACTCAACCTTACCGCGCTCAATGGTCTTGTGGCATTCCTATTGCCCGTGGCGTTGCTGTTGGCGCCAGGCGAGACGGACTTCGCGCATTTTATGACCAACTTCACGTTTTACGCGATATTTTCGGCCGTGGTACCGACGGCTATGACCAAGCTCATGTTTGTGGGCGAGGCCTCTCAGATGAGTGCCGATTCGCTGGCTCGTATTCGAAGCGTCATGGATTCCAAGCAGCTCTCCGTGCCCGCCCAACCCAAGCACCCTGCCGGCGGCGACGTGCGATTTGAGGACGTGAGCTTTACGTACGAGGGTGCCGAAGCACCCGCCGTTAGCCATGTAAGTTTCAGCGTTCCCGCTGGTGGCACCCTCGCCCTGGTGGGTCCCTCGGGTGGCGGTAAGTCAACCTGTGCAAGCCTGATCCCGCGTTTTTGGGATGTTTCCTCGGGTCGAGTGCTCGTAGGCGGTGTGGACGTTCGCGATATGGATCCGCACGAGCTTATGGACCAGGTCGCCTTCGTGTTCCAGACCAACCAGCTGTTCCGGCAAACACTTGCCGATAACGTGCGCGCCTCCAAGCCTACGGCCACTGACGACGAAGTGCGTGCGGCCCTCTCCGCAGCTCAGTGCGACGACATTGTGGCCAAGCTCCCGCAGGGCATCAATACCATGCTCGGTGCCGGCGGAGCATATCTTTCGGGCGGCGAGGTCCAGCGCGTGGCCCTCGCCCGCGCGATCCTTAAAGACGCGCCTATCGTGGTGCTCGATGAGGCCACGGCGTTTGCCGATCCCGAGAACGAGGCGCTCATCCAGCGCGCCTTTAGCAAGCTGGCGGCGGGTCGCACGGTCATTATGATTGCGCACCGGCTTTCGACCGTGGTGGGCGCAGACCAAATCGTGGTGCTCAACCAGGGCAGCGTGCAGGAGTCGGGTACCCATGCCGAGTTGCTGTCCCAAAATGGCCTGTATGCCAAGATGTGGGCCGAATACGAACAGGCCGCGAGCTGGAAAATCACTGCAGCGACCGCGGATGCCGCCGTCACGAAGGGAGGCGAGGCCTAAATGTTCGCCTCATTCCAAAAGAAGTATTTCCTATCCGATAAAGGCGTCGCCGGCGTAAAACGCGGCATTTTCTGGACCACGCTCACCAATCTTATTACCATGGCCGGCATGGGCTTTTTATTCCTGGTTATGGCCGGTTTTGTCGAACACCTCGCCAGCGGGGCTGACCTGCCGGATGCCCTGCCGATCATGGGCGGCCTCCTGGTCTTTTTTGTGTTGCTCTTCGCTTCTAACTGGCAGCAGTATTACTACACCTACTGCATCTTTTACGAGGAGTGCGGCAAGCAGCGTATGGAGATTGCCGAGCGCTTGCGCAAACTGCCGCTGTCGTTTTTTGGTCGTCGTGATCTGGCCGATTTAACCGAGACCATCATGGGTGACGTCCAGGCCATGGAGCACGCCTACAGCCACGTGCTGGGAGAGCTTTGGGGTGCCATCATCGCAAGCGCCATTGTGTTCGTGGCGTCGCTGTTCTTTTGCTGGCAGCTGGCGATCGCGGCGTTTTGGAGCGTTCCCGTGGCCTTTGCCGTGCTGTATCTAACACGCGGCCCCATGACTCCGGTGTTCGATCGCGTGCGCGCCGAGAAGGTCAAGGTTACCGAGGCGATTCAAGAGACGCTCGACTGCGTTCGCGAGATCCGCGCCACCAACCAAGAGGCCCATTATCTTGAGGGACTCAACGTTGTGATCGATGTCGAGGAGCGCGAGACCACCAAGGGCGAGCTCGCTAACGGGCTTTTGGTCAACTCCGCCTTTGCCATCCTGCGTCTGGGCATTGCCACTACGCTGGTCACGGGTGCTGCGATGGTCGCCTCCGGGCAGGTCGACTTTTTGGTGATGTTTGCCTTCCTGCTTATGGTGAGCCGTATCTATGCGCCGTTTGACCAGGCGTTAATGTTAATGTCCGAGCTGTTCGTCGCCGAGTCGTCTGCCAAGCGCATGCGTTCCATCATGGAAGAGCCTGTGGCGCGGGGCAGCGAGAAATTTGAGCCCGCGGGCCACGATGTGGTGTTCGATCACGTGGCATTTGGCTATGGTGCGGGCGAGGACGGGCGCGCCGGCGAGAAAGTTCTTACCGATGTGAGCTTTACCGCCAAGGAAGGCGAAGTTACGGCGCTGGTCGGTCCATCGGGTTCCGGTAAGTCTACGGTGAGCCGCCTGGCCGCGCGCTTTTGGGATGCCACTGCGGGCAAGGTTACCGTGGGCGGTGTGGATGTTGCGGGCGTCGATCCCGAGGTGCTCCTGCGCGACTACGCCATTGTGTTCCAAGACGTGCTGCTCTTTGACGACACAGTGATGGGAAACATCCGCCTCGGGCGTCGTGACGCCACCGATGAGGAAGTGCTTGCGGCCGCGCGTGCCGCCAACTGCGACGAGTTCGTGAACCGCATGCCGCAGGGCTACGACACCATGATCGGCGAAAACGGCTCCAAACTCTCCGGTGGCGAGCGCCAGCGCATCTCCATCGCCCGCGCGCTGCTCAAAGATGCGCCCATCGTGCTGTTGGACGAGGCGACGGCGAGCTTGGACGTGGAGAACGAGACCGTGGTACAGCAGGCACTCTCCCGTCTGCTTGCAGGTAAGACGGTTATCGTTATTGCCCACCGTATGCGTACGGTGGAAAATGCCGACAAAATCGTTGTGCTCAAGGATGGCGTGGTTGCCGAACAGGGCACCCCGGCGCAGCTCAAGGCGGCAGGTGGAGAATTCACCCGCATGGTTGCGCTGCAAAAGGAAGCGGCTGCCTGGCAACTGTAGGACTGTGACAAGGGCGGGGGCGGATACCCGTGGGAGTGCGGATTTGCGTCGTGGTGGGTGAACCGCCGAGTACCGGGCGGTCTGGACCGCATGTTTTCAAAAAGTTAGCCGTGGTTGACCAAATAGTTATACTAGACTAGTCTCAATAGCGTGCTCGAGCAAACTAATGAACTCGGGTGCTAAGGCACCATGCCGCGCTTGTGCGGCAAAAGGGAGAAGCAACATGAAGAAGTCGACGTTTAACACCCTGCTTGTCGGTGGCGGTTTTCTGCTTGGTACGGCCGGCATCAAGCTGCTCACCAGCGCTCCGGTAAAGAATGCCTGCGTGCAGGGCATCGCGTGCGGTATGCGCGTCAAGAACTGCTACCAGGACATGGTCGAGCAGGCCAAGGCCAATGTCGATGACATGGTTGCCGAGGCTGCCTACATCACTCAGAGCGAGGCCGCTGCTGACGAGGCAGCCGAGTAGCGCTCCCAGGCACAAACTATGAGATTCTCGATTATCAGCGAGATCCCTGGCAGGACCCGCCTTCAGTTGGCGGGTCCTGTGCCAGAGAGCGATCTCGATGCGCTTCTAAAGCTCAGCGGCGATATCGACGGCGTGCACAAGGTGCGCGTTTATGGCCGTATCGGCCAGATGGCGCTCGAATATGATGAGCAGTGTCGTGCGGGCGTGCTCGACGCCTTGGGTGCGCTCGATGCCCAGGCCATTGCCGACGCAAAGACGGGTTACGTGATGCAGCTTGAGCCACGCAAGCACAAGCTCGTCATGGATCTTGCCACACTTATCGGCGCCCACTACGCGCGCCGCTGGTTCCTACCTACGCCGCTGCGTGCCATCTTTGTCGTGGCCGGTTACATGACCTTTTTGCGCGCCGCTCTCCACGAGCTCGCGCAACCGCGCCTGACCGTTCCCGTGCTCGACGCCTCGGCTATTGGCATCTCGTTTGTTAAGCGCGACGTCAATACCGCGGGCCAGACGATGTTCCTACTCAACGTGGGCGAGCTGCTCGAGGACTACACGCGCGCCATGAGCGAAAACGAGCTCATCAACTCGCTGCTCGACGTGCCCGATAAGGCGCAAAAGGTCGTCGGCGACACCGAGGTAAGCGTTGCCGCCACCGAGCTTGAGCCTGGCGACTTGGTCGCCGTTCGCACCGGCATGTCCATCTGCATCGACGGCGTGGTCGAGCAGGGAAGCGCCATGGTTAACCAGGCGACCCTGACCGGCGAGCCGCTTGCCGTCGAGCGCAGCATGGGCGACGACGTGTTCGCCGGCACCGTCGTGGAAGACGGCAGCATCTTGGTGCGCGTGCGCGCCAACACGGCGCAGACCAAGCTGCGCTCGATCGTCTCGCTCGTGCAGACGGCCGATTCGCTCAAGTCCGAGGGTCAGTCGCACATGGAGGACCTTGCCAACAAGATCGTCCCGTGGAACTTCCTGCTCGCGGGCCTGGTTGCGCTTACCACCCGCAGCCTCATCAAGACCTCAGCGGCACTGATGGTCGACTACTCGTGCGCGCTCAAGCTCACGGGTTCCGTCGCCGTCATGACCGCTATGAGCGATGCCGCCAAGATGGGCGTCATGGTCAAGGGCGCCAAGTACTTTGAGTCGTTTGCCAAGGCCGACACCATTGTGTTTGATAAGACCGGCACGCTTACCGAGGCGCAGCCGCGTCTTGCCTGCGTGCTTACGACCGACGGCTGGAGCGAGGACGAGGTCCTGCGCCTTTCTGCCTGCCTGGAGGAGCATTTCCCGCATCCGGTGGCGCGTGCCGTGGTCAACGCCGCCCGCGAGCGCGGGCTCGAGCACCGCGAGCGCCATGCTGCCGTCGAGTACATCGTGGCGCACGGCATCGCTTCGTCCATTGAAGGGCGTCGCGCCATCATCGGTTCCGCGCACTTTGTATTTGAGGACGAGGCTGCGCAGCTCGAGTCCGACATTAAGGAGCGAATTGAGTCCCAGATGCAGGGCCTGTCGCCGCTGTATCTGGCGGTCGACGGCACCGTTGTGGGCGTGCTCGGTATCGAGGACCCGCTTAAGCCCGGGGTCCGCGAGGCCATCGCCGACTTGCACGCGTTGGGCGTTAAGCACGTGGTCATGCTCACGGGCGACTCGGAGCGTACGGCCGAGCGCATTGCTCGCGAGGCAGGTGTCGACGAGTTTAAGGCCGAGCTGCTGCCCGAGGACAAGTACGCGTATGTGGAGCGCATTAAGAGCGAGGGGCGCCACGTTGCCATGGTGGGCGACGGCGTCAACGACTCACCGGCGCTGGGTCTGGCCGATGTGGGTCTGGCCATGGGCGGTGGAAGCGACATCGCCAAGGAGGTCGCCGACATCATCCTGACCGATACGGATCTTGCCGCGATCGTGCGCCTGCGCCGCATGAGCCAGGGCCTCATTGATCGTCTGACGAGCTCCTACTCTAAGGTGATGCTCACCAACTCAGCACTCTTGGCACTGGGCATTACCGGCACGATTACCCCGCAGGCGTCGTCGCTGCTGCACAACGGCTCGACGATTGCCTACAGCCTGGGCAACGCAAAGGCCTATCTACGCTAACGCTTTTGCTTGAGTTTATGGCCTGCACCCGGGCGGCACTGCTGTCGTCCGGGTGCAGGCTTTTTTATGTTTGACCGTGTGCTATCAGCCATTTATAGTGGTGCTAGCAGTGATAGCAGGCGGGAGAAGTGTGATCAATATGAGCGTTGCTGGCAGCACGGCGCAGGTGAATGTTCGCGTAGATCGCTCGATTAAAGAGCGCGCCGAGGAAGCGCTGCGACTATCGGGCGGAACGCTGCCCGACCTTATTAAAAAAGTCGTGGCCAAGGTTGCGCAGGGCGGCGGTTCGTGTGAGGAAATCCTTGAGGCCGTTAACGACCGGCAGCGGGGTGCCGCGCTGGATTCTCCGTTTGTCGCATCCTGGGCGGCGGCTGACCGGCTTTATACAGATTTGGGCATCGCTGCATTGCCCGTATCCGACGATCGCGGTTGGGACGTAATCTATTCCGACGCCATGGATGAGCATTATCGCCAAAAGGGGATGATCCAGTGAGTGGGGCGCCTCTCAAGATCATGGTGGACGCCAACGTATGGGTTGATTCGTTTTGCATCGACCATGCCGAGTCGCTTGCCGCGCGTGCGTTTATTGGGCGGGCAACGGAGACGGGGGCGTTGCTGTTCTTCCCGGTGCATATCGCTAAGGACGTGCTGTACGTTGTCCAACACGAGCTGAAGCGTAGCGTTCTTGCCAGCGGGGGAGCGCTCGACGAGGCTTCTGCCCGCGCGATTGGCGATGCGGCGCTGGCGTTTGTTCGGAATATGGCCGAAAACGCCACGGCCGTGGGTGCAGATGCATCGGACCTTTGGCTGGCCGACAAATATCTGTCGCTCCATCGCGATTACGAGGACAACTTGGTACTCGCCGCGTGCAAGCGCGCACAGGTCGATTACTTGGTGACCAACGATCGCAAGCTGCTCGAACATGCCGATCTTGCAGCAAAGACCCCGCGCCAAATGATACCGATTCTCGCGCTGGCCGAACGCGGTGGGCGGGTATCCCGCTAGCGCCTTGCTGTCTGCGTGCCCTTCGGAACGTCGACATTCCGAAGGGCATGTATCCTTTAATTACAAAAGCGCTGCCTTGATGGCAGGGGCTTCGGTGAACTGCTCGGCTGCCTTTTCGTCTGAGCTGTCGAGTGCTGCCAGACTGCGGTAGACCCACTCGTTGACCTGGGTGTTCTTGACGCCTGCGGTCTGCATAAGGGCGCCTACCTCGCGGATTGCTGCGAGCAGATCGGCTTTAGGGCCCGCGAGCTCGACCTCGACGTCGTGGTGGGCGGACACGCCGCGGTTCTCACTCACGTGGTCGATAAAGCCCTCGACGGTCTCAAGCTGCTGGGCAAGAGCAACATCATCGTCAGCGTCCAACGCGACGAGTGCGTTCGATACCGTGAGGGCGGGATGTCCGCAGGGGACAAAGCCCTCGATCACATCCATAGCTTCGGTAATGGTTGAGCCCAGGCCTGCGAGTGCATTGACGAGTTGCTGCTTGGTATCCATAACGGTCCTTTCGACGGGTCGATTGTGCTTGGCGAAAATATACGTGACGAGATCGGTAGCAAAAGTGCGAAGTGCAGCGCACATTGGGGTCTTCACAGCTCGTGCATAGAACAGCTGTCCGCTTTCAGAACGTGGTAAGATAACACTCCACAAGCGGGGCTCGCCCCGTATGTTCCTTGAAAAGTCGACGGGTGTTGGGTGCTCGTGCCCAATACCATCCAGATTTTCCCGACATTCGGGGGCGACTGGTTTCGACACGATAGCTCTGAGAGAGGAAGCAAGCCGAGGTCTCCTCGCCTCGTTAAACAGGGGTACCGTCAAATTGAATTGACAACAACTCTTCTTTTGAGCCTATGGCTCTCGCTGCTTAGTTTATAGCGGCGCGTCAACCCGGTGATTTCCCCGACACCGGCGCGACGTCATGTTAGGGGAATGCTCCTGCGCACGTAATCGGTATGGCGCAGGCTAAGATCGAACCGGTTAGGACGCCGCGAGCGTGTCGCTGCGCGCAAAGCGTCCGAGACTAAACCAGCGACTGAGCTTGGAGATGCCAATCAGGGGGCTTTCGTGGACCGGAGTTCGATTCTCCGCGCCTCCACCAACTGTTCAGTAGGCGAACACATACGCGTGTTCGTCGTTAGGCGGGCGTTCGTATTGCTCGTCAGATAGAAAGAAGCCGCTCCATACGGGGCGGCTTCTTTGCGTTCTAGGCCTGCGGCATGATCTCCTGCTCGCCGTCCTCGTCCATGTACGGCATGAGGAACACGCCGCCCTGCTCGGTGGTAAGCAGCAGGTACTCGCGGTTGTGCTCGTCGCACACGATTTCCTGGCCGATGCCCTCGGGCAGGTCGTATATGGGGCCGTCCGTGCGGGCTTGCCTCACGGTCACGTCTTGCGCTCCCATGGCCTGCGACGCGCAGCTGGCGGCGGCCAGGACGATGAACAGCAGGACGACCGCTGCGAGGATGGGGCCGCACCCGCCGTTGCGCTCCTCGTCTGCGGGGCTCGGGTACGGCATGGCCTATCCCACCTTCACCAGATAGTCGTCGGCCTCTGGCTTGCCCGTGGCCTTGCCCACGGCGATGTAGCGCGTTGCGCCGCTGTAGCCCGTGTATCGGCCCCACACGTAGCCGTCGGCGATCTTGTACCAGTTATCCAGCGTCACGGTCTCGCCGCTGGAATAGTGCGCCACCTCGGTGCCGCCCAGGTCGGGGGCGTCGCGCACGCGCAGGTAGTCCACAGCGCAGCGGTAGGTGCCGCCGAAGTTCTCGGTCGTTTCCTGCTGCGCAGGCTGCGGCTGCGGGACGGCTGCGGGGGCGCTTCCAGCAGTGATGCCGAAGCATTCCAGGTAGATGCGCGCCAGCTCGTCCAGGTTGCCGTTGAACTTCTCGCGGTCGCCGTCGTTGTCGATGAAGCCGTTCTCGCACAGGCGGTAGTTGATGCCGCGCGCGGCGGCTCGGTTCGGGTTCGCTAAGTCGGAACGGCGCACCAGCTTCTCGGAGCGCCCGGGCATGAACGCCGCCAGCTTGTCGGCCAGCGCATTGTCGTACTCGTCAGGCTCAAAGCCCTCCTTGATGATGACGTGCGCGCCGTGGGCCGTGGCGATGCCGCTGGCGTCCATGTGCAGCTCCACCACTGGCGCGTCGGTGCTCAGGCGGTTAAGCCCGCCGTCGGCGTACCAGTTGCGGGACGTATCGCCCAGCTCGACCTCGGAACCGCCCAGTTCCTTGATTCGCTGGCCCAGGGCGCGAACGCGCTCGGCCTCGGTGCAGCCGCCTGCGCAGCAGCCGGGGTCGCCAGCGCCGTGGCCGCAGATGATGAACAGTTTAGCCATTGCCTACTCCTTCCCGCCTACGGTCACGCCCAACAGGGCGTCGAGCCACTTGGATGTGATGCCCACCGACTTGAACAGCGTGTAGGCCGCCTGCACGCCGCCTACCACGGCGAAGGCGCACGTGACCCATGCGCCCGGGACTGCGGGCACGCCGCCCACGAAGCCGGTCACGACGCCCGCCAGGAGCGAGCAGCCCAGCGCCAGGATGCGCGCGGCCTTGCCGGTCATGGCCTCGGTCTTGATCAGCTGCACCGCGAACGGCACGGCGAAAGACAGCACGATGGCTGCGATTGCTTGCATTTCTGTCATTTCGGATTCCTTTCTATCGAGCCGATTCCTTGTAAAGCAGGTCAACGCGGTCGGCGATGTGGTCGACCTTCGCCGCCATGCCCTGGCTGCGCGCCTGGCTGTTCGCCAGGTCGGCGTGCAGCACCTCGTTGGAGGTCACGACGGACTCCATGAGCGCCTTCATAGCCTCCATCAGCGCGTTGCTGCGCTCCATCTGCGCGGCGATGCGGCCCTCCATCTGGCTGCGCTCGCGGTCGCGCTGCGCCCGCTCGTTCACCTCGTCCTGCTTTCGCTCTTCGCGCTTGAGGTCGATGTTCGCCTTGTGCTCGTTCTGGGCCTTGAACTCTTCGAGGAACTGCTTGCCGAAGTACAGGACCACTAGGACGAGCAGCGCGCCGAAAAGCGACCCGGGGCCGTACGGCGCGAAGATTTCCAGCACGTCGGTCATTCGTTTTCTCACCTCCTCGAATCGCTGCCGCGATTGTCCGCGAGGTGTCGCCGGGCAAAAGAAAAGCGCCCCCGAAGGGGCGCTCGCTACTCCTGCGGCGATTTCGGCTGGTCGGGCTCCATGGCTTCCAGCTCGTTGATGCGGTCGCGCCACGTCTGGCGCTGCGAGATGATCTCGGCCACCTCCTTGGCAGCTGCGGCGATGGCCGAGAGCAGGTCGGTGATGGACGATGCGGAGAAGATGCGCTCCACCGCCTTCATGACCTTGTAGTCGCTCTGCTCAAGCTGCTGTTTGTAGCCGTTGATTTCCCCGGCGATTTCCTGTTCTGTCATGGGTCGCTCCTTCCGTTGCTAGGGTAGGGGCATGTTCCCATCCGTGTCGCCTCCAGGTTTGGATTGCATTGAGCAACCCCCCCCGCGGGATTTCCGAACAGGCTGTGGTACAGCGCGTCCATGGCCCGCACGCTGCGGTGCGCGTCCAGCCGCTTCATGCCTCCGCGCCAGCTCTGGTAGCTCTGCTCCACCTGCTCGGGGGTCATGATGCCATCGGCGACCATGCGGGCCATCTTCTTGAGCTTGCGGCGCTCCCGCGTTATGGAGTCTCGGCACGGCTTCACGACTATGCGGCCCGTGTCCGTGTAGAAGATGCGCTTCTTCAGCCACGTGAACCCGCGCGTGAGCTTCACCACGCGGGTTTTGCGCGGGTTCAGCTCGATGCCCAGCTCGGCGCATTTGCGCTCTATGAGCAGCAGGCACACCTGCAGGTAGTCCTTGGACTCGTGTATCAGGTAGAAGTCGTCCATATATCGACCGTAGGCCTCGGGGCGCAGCATCTCGGTCACGTAGTGGTCGATGCGGTTGGGGTGTGCCACCGCGCATATCTGGTTCGGCTCGCTGCCCAGCCCCAGGCCCACATCGCCCTGCGCGTCTATCAGGCGGTGCTCCAAGGCGACCACGCGCGGATCTAGCAGCGCGGAGGCCACCTGGTCTTTGACGGGTTGGTGCGCTATGCGCGCGAAGTAGTCGGAGAAGTCGCCGAGCAGTATGTAGCCCTCGCGGCCGTGCCGCCTCCAGTGGTCGGCCAGGTGGCGCTTGAGCAGCTTCAGGGCGTAGTCGGTGCCGCGCCCCTTTATGTTCGCGGAGTTCGCGGCTATGAGGGTGGGCACGATCGCGGGCACGAGCGCGTTCTGCGACAGCGACTTCTGCACCACGCGCTCGGGGAAGTGCACGGCGCTGATGTGGCGCAGCTTGCCGCGCTCCCATAGGTCGAAGAGGATGAAGCCCCGGCATATGTCGCGGCCCTCCAAAAGGTCGCGGCGGGACAGGACGGCGTTGCGCAGGTAGTCCTTCATGTACCGCTGCGTGGACGCCTTCCACATCACGCCGCGCGCGGCCTGCTTGGAAGCCTTGCACAGACTGTTGAGGTCGGCCACGGTCTCAAGCGTGCACGCCTTGACGCGCTCGGCCTTGGCCTTGGCCCGCTTCTCCTCGCGGCGCTTCCGGCGCGCCGCCCGCCTTTGCTCGGAGTTCACAGAAGGCACCCCGCACGGCTTGCAATGTGGCTCTGACAGCCGCTTGAGGTATGGCCATGAAACGCGGCGAAGCCACGGAGCGCCGCGCCATGCAAGCAGCGTCCGGCCACCCTCGCGGGGTGCGTATTTACGGGCTCGCGCCCGATGGTCGCGCCTTCCTTCCTCTCCGCGCTCTGCTTTCGGCCCTGGGGCCTACTCGGTCTGGCAGTAAGGGAATCCGGGGCGGGGGCGAACCCAGACGTTCGTCGCAGAATTGTAGTTGGCATTGCCGTTGTTGTTGACGTAGCACACGTTGGACGAGGAGCCACCCATGACGGAACGCAACCACCAATTGTACCGATAAACAAGGCGCGACCGCCGCCCATTATAGCGAACGCAGGCGCTCTAGCTCGGCCTCGGCCTCGGCTATGCGCTCCTCGGTGGACTTCTTGCCCGTCACACGCACGTTCTTGCGCGCGCCCTTCAGCAGCCTGATCTCCTCCTCGACCATGGCCGCCAGCTCCTCGAAGCGGTTGGCGTTCACGGGCAGGCCGATATCCATGAGGCACTGCATGTCCAGCATCAGCTGCTCGCAGTCAGCTATGGCCAGCGTCAGGTAGCGTTTCCTCTCCAGCGCGTTGAACGAGGTGTTGGGGTAGAAGCAGTCGGCGCGGTTGACGTTGTACACGATGCCGCGCGCCGTCTCCACGGTCGGCACCGCGTTCAGCAGCCTGTAGGCCTTGGGCACTACCGAGGAGGACGCCATCAGCTTGTTGACCTCCACGCGGATGGCGATTGCTTGAGTGAAGAACTTGTACTCGGAAACCTCGCGGTTGCGCTGGTAGACGCCGCTCACGTGCACCTCCTGGGGAAACTGGCGGAAAAAACGGCCCGCTTCGCGGGCGAGAGGCGACCGCGCAAGGCGGTCGCCTAAAAGCAGAGTATAGAGCACTCGGCTGGCTAGCCGACGAGGAAGCCGGGGCGGGGGCGAACCCAGACGTTCGTCGCAGAATTGTAGTTGGCATTGCCGTTGTTGTTGACGTAGCACACGTTGGACGAGGAGCCACCCATGACGGAACGCAACCACCAATAGGACCGATTTCCGTTGACTCGGTGAGCGGTGTCGCGGAACAGGTCCCACTGGCAGTCGAAGCCCACGCTGTAGCCCTTCGTCCCCCACACGGGGCAGCCGTACACCTCCATCTCCGACAGCGAGAACACCTTGCCGATATCCTGCCAGCTCCACGAGTTGGAGTCGTTGAGCGCGCCGCTGGCGCTGTACCGCTCCTCAAGCAGGACGCGCTGGGTCAGCAGATACTTGGTCAGGCTCTCGGGCAGGCACGCCTCGAAGGCCGTCTCCCACGCCTTGAGGTTGCTGTTGGGGTAGGGGCATTTCTGGTCGGCGGTGCCCTGGTTCGTGTTGGTCGTGCTCCACATCAGGAAGCTGTCGTTGGCAACGCCGGTCACGGTCTTGGCCACGGCGATGGGCGCGGAGGCCACGAACGCGATATGGTGTCCCTTGCTGTTGTCGCCGCAGTAAAGGTACGGGTCGATGTGGGCAAGCAGGAACCGCACAGATTGCTGTGTGGTGACGGCGGATGCGCTCACAAGCGGCACGTCCAGGTAGTCGCCCACGCGCAGGCCTGCGAAGTTCGCGGCGGCGATGCGCTTATGCAGCGCGTCGTACACGCTGCCGCTGCCGATCTCTCCCGCCAGGATGGTGGCGATGTTCTGCCCGCCGTACTTGCCGATTTGGCCCTGGCGGTTGTACTCGGCGTTGTTGAGCGCCGTCTGCGCGTTGCTGCGCGCGGTATCGTCGATGACCTCGTAGCCGATGCCGCGCACCGACAGGGTTTTCGCTTGTGCCATTTCGTTGCCTTTCTACTTGAGGTTGAGGGTTGTGCCGGACGCCGTGCAGGTGCTCCCGAACGTGATGGTGCTGCCAGATGCACTGGCCTTGGAGGCGGGGCAGTACACGGTGCCGTCGTCGTAGATGAACGCGTCCGTGGCGTCGGCCAGCTTGCCGTACAGGTCGGCTATCTGCTGCTTCTGCTTGGCCATGTCCGAGCTGCCCGCGCTGCCCTGCGCCACGCTGTTGGCTATCTGCAGGGCGATGTTTGCCGCCGCGTCGGCGTTCGAGGCCGCGCCGTTTGCCGCAGCCGTGGCGGCTTGCGAGGCCGTCTTCAGCTGCGACGCCTCGGTCACGCGGTCGCTTTCCGCCGTGGCTCGCTTCTTCTCGGCCTCTGCGCGCTTGGTTTCGGCGGTCTGGCGTGCCTTCTCGTTCGTGGCGCGCTGGTTTTCCGCGCTCGCGCGGGAGGCCTCGGCCTTCTGCATCTGCGCGTTCAGCGCGCTCACGTCGGCTAGCTGCCCTTCGAGGTTCGCGATGATCGCCTCCACCGCATCGACGTACGGGCCGGATATCTCGCCCGACGCGCTCGCCGAGGGCAGCACGTTCACCAGGACGTTCTCGGTGGTGGCGTCCAGCCCTGCCGCGTTCCGCACGCGCACGTAGCACACCTTGAGCAGCCCGGCCACGCCGAAGACGGCGGGGTCGACCGTCACGGTGGCCACGTTGTCGCTGATGCCAGTGAACTGCTGCTCCACGTAGGTGTGGTCGGGCTTCGCAGCCATGAGGTGCACCTTGCAGCCCGTCAGGGCCGCCTTCTTGTCGCCGTCGTAGATGGCGGCCTTCAGGACCTCGGCGCTGTCGCCCTGGTGCACGGTGATGACGGGCGGCGCTATGTTGGTCTTCTTGAGGTTGAGCGTAAGCTCGTGCGTTGCCATGTCTCATTCCTTTCCTTCGGCCGCAAGTGTCCGCGATATGTCGCCGGGCTGCGCTCTGTGGACCCCGCATATCTCCTCGTCGGTGAGCGCCGAGAAGTCCACGGCGTTGGCCTCGCCGCCTTCCGCGTCCATGACGGCCACGGGGCTGGACACGAGCGTGAAGCCGCCCTTGCCGTCGAACTCGAACACGTCTTCCGATTCCACGATGGCCCGCGCCGTGGCCGGGTCGCTGATGCACTCGAACACCGGAAGCGCCTCGGGCGGCTTCGGCGCGCCGTCGAGCGCCTGCGGCGCTTCGGGCTGCTGCACAAGGTGGTAGAACATTCCGTTTCCTCTCTCGCTGGTCTAGTTTCCCGTGATGCTGCTCATGCCGGTGATGATTCCGTTCACCACGTTGATGGTGCCCCACGTCCAGTTGTTGCCGTTGTTGGTGATGCACCCGATGAACTGCGTGGAGCCCGTGTACCCGTAGGTGCCGCCGCTGCTCGGGCTGGTTCCTATGGCGAACTTCGGGGCGAGTATCCTGGCGGTGCCCGACGACCCAATATCTGCGCGGCTGCTATCCAGGTACACGTAGTTGTTGGAGCTCTCCTGCAGCTTCACGTACGCCGAGCCGCCCGCGTTGCTGTCGCCGCTCCTCATGTACAGCTGCTCGTCGGGATGGCTCATGTAGCCCGCGTAGTAGGGGGTCGTCAGCCACGTCTGGCGGTAGTAGCGGTTGACTGCCAGGAAGCCGTAGCCGCAGGTGGATATGCCCACGCCGTCGGTCGAGCTCGCCGTGGGGCTGTCCTTCGCGTGGACGGCCTCGATGGTGCAGTACTCGGTCGAGCCGTTCACGAACGACGCTCCCGGGTGGTTGTTCGTCGTCGTGCCGGTGGTGATGTAGTTGGTTGACGACGTGCCGACCATGTTGCAGCGGAACATGGAGGTGCTGCCCACCAGCACGGTGCCCGCGATGATGGAGCCGTTCTTGTCGTATATCTGGAAGCCGTTGGTGGCGTTGATATAGACCCTGTTGCCGTTGCTGTCGGTCATGAAGATGGAGCCGTCGCGCAGGTAGAAGGCCCCGCTGTCGAGGTCCCAGTACGAGTTCCCGCCTTTGATGCGGCCCGTGGTCAGCTCGTCGGCGGTCACGCCGTCGCCGGTTATGGCCGTGCGCCACTTCCACGCGCCGCTGGAGTACTTGGAGTTGGCCACGCCGATGATTCCGCCGCCTATCTTGACGCACTTGGTGGCGCTCTCGGGCTTTTTGTCGTACACCAGGATGCCTTGGCCGGGCTCCTCGTACACCCAGCCGCCCGTGGTGTTCACCTCGCTGTTGAGCATGTCAACGATCTTCTTGCGGATATCCGTCGGCAGCTGGTCGAGCTGTTTCTGCAGCCCATCCACCTCGCCCTCGGCGCTCGTCAGCCGTTCGTCCAGCTTGCCCGTGACGCCTTCCAGGTACTCCTTGTTGGCCTCGTCTATTTTCTTGAGCACGCTCTCGCTTTGCTCTATCGACGTGTCGGTGTACAGGCGCAGCACCTCGTCCAGGTCCAGGTTGCCGTCGTCGGAGTACTTCTTCAGCGCCTCCTCCAGCGTGGTGTCCCCGTTGTCGGCGTACTCCTTGAGGGCCTTGTCCAGCTCGTCCCTTATCTGGTCGGTGTAGTCCTGGGCGGCGCCGCCGACCTGCTTGGCGTACGCCTTCTGGCGCTCCTCGGCGGCCGCCAGGCTCTCGCCCCATTTGCCGGTCGATGCCTTGTTCGAGGCGTTCACGGCCTCGGTCACGGTCGCCCGGACGGTCGAGGCGGTGGACTTGGCGGCCGACTTCTGCGCGGCCATCAGCTCGGCGACCGTCTGGTAGTTGCCGAACGTGTAGGTGACCTCGCCGGGGCGCAGCTGGTCCTCCACCACCTTGGTGATGCGCGTGCGCACGCGCAGCGGCGGGTCGTACACCTTGTCCACCACGGTCACCAGGTCGCCCTCGTCCGCGCCCTCGAAGCCCTCGCCGGCGCGCGCAAGCGCCACGGCGTCCGCAGTGTAGGACACGGTGGGAACGCACGACTTCGCCAGCTGCGCCTCGGTGAGCTTCTTCAGCTCGGCGGCGTCCTCGCAGCCGGAGAACTCCACGTCGCCGAACACGTGCGCCTTGCCGCCCTTGCCGTCGGGCCGTCCCCAGCGCGCCAGCGCGTCGGCCGACCCCACCCAGTTCTGCCCGCCGTTCACGTCGCCGAAGGTCAGCTTGCGATCGTAGCCGCCCGTCAGGTTGCCGTCCTCGTCGGCGGTCTGCAGGGACTTGCCGTAGCCGTACAGGGCGGTACACACGTTGCCCTCGTCCACGCTGCGTTTGACGCTCACGAGGTCCTTGGCGTAGGTGAAACGCTTGCCGTTGTCCTCGCCGACCTGCTTGGCCATGCACACGCGGCGTGCGGTCACCTTGGTGCCGCTCACCTGGATTTCGAACGACAGCTCGCCGCCCCAAGTGTCTGCCACGTCGTGGATGGCCGCCCATGCGTTGGTGTGGTAGAAGTTCGTGCCGGCCTGCCCGAGGTCGGCCACGGTTCCGACCTGCCAGCGCGAGGAGGACAGCGCCGAGGCCAGCGCGGCGTAGGCGCTCACGTCGTAGGGGCGCTTGTCCTCCAGGTAGTCGCCCAGGAGCTCGATTTGCGCCGAGGTCGGGCAGTAGTACGTGTAGAGGATGCCCGCGCTTGCGCGCTCCTCCTCCACGCCGTCCACGATGTTCTCGTGCCAGCGGCCCTTGAGGTCGCGCCATACCAGGCGGTCGCCCTTGTCGAGGCGCGCCAGCGTTGTGATGCTCAGGGCGTTCTCGCCGTTGACCTCGCGCGTGTCCTCGCACTCGAACAGCGTCTTGATGGGTCCCTTGTACGCCTCCCAGCGGTCGCACACCCACAGAATCATCAGCCCACGTACCTTTCCGTCCACTGTACCGTCGCGGTGCCGCTGGACAGCTTGAGGCTGTTGGCCCCCGGCTCCAGCGGGAAGAAGTCACTCTCGAAGGTCACGGGCGCGGGGCTGCCGTCCACCGTGGCCTGCGGGGCGGCCATGTCGATGACCACTGCGCTCGATGCCGTCACCGCCTTGTCGATCTGCACGAACTCGCCCGTGCCCATGTTCGTCAGCCGCAGCGCCGACGTGCTGCCGCCGGGCCTGACGGTCACGGTGGGGTAGGTGCGGAACGTCCCGCCCACCTGCACGCCCGAGGTGCCCGACACGGTTGCGCGCCCCTCGGCCCCGTAGGCCACGGGGTCGTATGCCGTGAACGTCAGCGTGGCCTCGCCGGTGTGCCACAACGTGTCGAGCGCGCCCGGCGAGGTCAGCACGGCCATGTAGCGCAGGCCCAGGTGCCTCTCGTCGTCCAGCCACAGCTCGGCCTCCTTGAGGCACAGCAGGCGCGAGGCCATGAGGCGGCGAAGGGCCGCCATGTCGTCGGCGGGGCGCGCCCTCCAGGCCGCCGCCACGTCTATCGTCAGGGGTTTCAGCTCTGCGCGCATGAAGCGCGAGCCGGGCTGCCCGGGCACGTCGCGCGTGGCGATTTCGTACTCGGGCAGCAGCGAGCGGGTCACGAGCCGGGTGTCGAACCACGGCGCGAAGTCGAAGCCGTTGTATATCATGCGAAGCACTCCTGCCGTTTGATTTCCTTGGCTATCTGGCGGGAGATTTTCTCGATGTCGGCCTCCTCCCGCACGGTCGCGTACAGGTTGATTGTCACGTTCGTGTCGCCATGGGCCGCGCCGCCCTTGCCGTCGAGCAGCTTGGCGATGCCCTCGGCCAGCGGGCGCGCGCCGCGCTCGTTGAACGGCACCACGCCCTCGGGGCCCGCCTCGCCGACGCCGATGACGCTGGGGCCGTTGAACACGCCGCCCTTGGCGTACCAGTCGATGCCGAAGTGCGGCACGCTCGGCGGGGCGATGCTGAAGCTGCCGGAGATGGACAGGTGCGGCAGCTTCAGGTGGGGCAGCGACCACGAGAAGTTGAAGAACCCCTTGATGGAGTCGATGACGTTGCGCACGGTGTCGCGGGCGTTCTGTATCGGCGTCTCGATGGCGCTCTTGATGGAGTTCCACACGCTGCTCACGGTGTCCTTGGCGGCGTTGAACACGCTGGAGATCGTGTCGCGGATGCCGTTCACGATGCTGGATATGGTGGAGCTGATGCCGCCCCACACGCTCGACGCCGTGCTGCTCACGGCACCCCATATGGAGTCCCACACCGCCTGAATTGCCGACAGCACCGCCGATATGGTGGAGCTGATGGCATTGATGGCCGCGCCTATCGCCGAGCTGATGGCATCCCATATGCTGGAGGCGGTGAAGCTCACCGCGCCCCACACCGTGTCCCACACGCCCTGGATGACCAAAAGGGCCGCGCCTATCACGTCGCTAACGTACTGGATGTATGCGCTCACCGCGCCGTAGATGGCCTCCCATATGGTGCTGGCGGTGCCGCTGATGCCTTCCCACGTCGCGCCCCACCATTCGGAGAGCGCCGTCACCACGTCGGTGATGACCTGGCTCACCGCGTCGATGTAGCCTCCCACCGCGCCGCAGATTGCGTCCCATGCCGCCGTCAGCTGCTCGCCGAAGTTCTCCCAGATGAAGTTCCAGGGTATGAGCAGCGTCTCGATGGCCAGGTTCAGAATCTCGCCCAGAAGCATCACGGCGACCTGCACCACGTTGCAGATGCCGTCCCAGATGGACGAGGCGGTGCCGGCCAGGCCTTGGAAGAACCCGGCTATGGCGTCGATGGCCCCCTGCACCGTGGAGCAGATGCCGTCCCACACGCCGCCCAGCGTCTCGCCGAGCTGCGAGAAGAACTCGCCGACGCTTTGGGCCACGTCGCCCGCCACCTGGGTGGCCGCCTCGAACGCGGCGCACACGGCATCCCACACGGCGGTCACCGCGTCGCGGAACTCCTCGCAGTTGTTCCACAGCAGCACCACGGCGGCGATGATGGCCGCTATGGCCGCTACCACGGGGTGCGCGGCTATGAGCCCCAGCGCGCCGGTGCCCAGCTTGCCGACCACCTGGAAGGCCGCTCCGATTTTCGGCACGGTGTCCACGACGGTGCCGACCGTCGACAGCACGGGGGCTATGGCGGCCGCTATCGTGGCGATCGCCAGCACGGCGGTCTGGCCGCCCTCGCCGATGCCGGCGAACCACTCGGAGAACGACTTGACGACACCCGCCACGTTGGTGGCGATGTTGAGCAGCGGCTCGCCAAGCGGCTCGATGGAGCCCTGCAGCTCGCGCATGGCCTCCTGCGATTTCACGGCAAAGCTGTCGGAGGCGGCCTCCTGGGCCTGCTGCGCAGCGCCCGCCACGTCGCCGAAGCTGTCCTGCACGCCCGCCAGGGACTCGATCATGCCCATGGCATTGTCCTCGCCCAGCGAGGACCACAGGGTGGAGGCCAGCGCGGCCTTGTCGTACTCGTTTGGCATCTGCGTGAGGTCGCCCAGCACCGCCTGCAGCATGTCCTCGGCGGTGGCGCTGCCGTTCTTGAAGTTCTCGAAGACCTCCTGCGTGCCCTCGCTGAACGAGCCGATGGATTCCTCCATGCGGCCGTCGGACAGCGCCGTCAGGAACTCGTTGAGGTAGTCGCCCACCTTGTCCAGGTTGTACGCGCCGTTGGACGTGCCCGCTTCGAGCAGCGAGAAGTACTCGCTGGCGCTCATTCCCGCCTCGCCCCATCGCACGGAGTATTCGCTCAGGTTGTCGCCCAGCTCGTCGGTGTAGTTCAGGCCGCGCTGCATGCCCGCCGTCAGCAGGTCGCTGGCCTCGGTGGCGGACAGCCCGAAGCCCTCCATGAGGGCGTTGGTGCCGCGTATGGACTCGTTCACGTCTGCGCCGAAGGTGTCCGACAGCATGAGTGCGTTGGTGGTGACGGTCTGCAGGTCCTCGTCGGACACGTCGCGAAGGGTGGACTTGCACTGGATCAGCGCATCGTTGACCTCGTCCAGGGACTGGCCCCAGCCACCCTCGTATATGCGCTTGCCTATGCCGCTGAAACGTTCGGCCTCCTCGCCGGACACGCCGAACGCGGCGGCTATGCGGGCGTTGGCCTGCTCGTAGTCGCTGGCCACGCCGAATACGGCCTTGCCGGCGGCCACCACGGGCGCGGTCAGCGTCACCGTGGCGGCCGTACCGGCCTTCTTGAACGAGGACGACAGCTTCGCGGCCTTCTCGTCGCCCTCGGCTATGTTCTTCCAGGAGATGCCCTGGAGGTCGCGCTCCAGGGCCTTGATGTTCTTGGATACGTCAACGGTGTCGAGCACCGCTTTGATGATGACGTTGCCGTCCATGCTCACCTCGTCGCTCTCTTGAGCGCGGCGAACACATCGCGCATCGCCGCGTCGCTTCCTTCCTCAGAGCCGTGTGAGCTGCGGCCTTTGCCGAGTTCGAACGCCTTGTGGGCGGCGTTCCAGGCCTCGACCTCCTGCCTGTTGTATTTGGTTGGCTTCGGCTTGGTCGCCGGGTTGCGGTAGTGGATGGCCGCGCCGAGCGGCGTGTCCTGCGGGCAGCCGCCCACGAGTGCCACGAACTCGGCAAAGCTGATGCGACCGCGCACCTCGTCCCACTCGATGCCGTAGGCCTGGCGGAAGCTGGTGCGTATGCGCGCCGCGTCCTCCTCCAAGTCCCACAGCGGGGTCTCGTGCGGGCGGTCGCCGGTCAGGTCGAGTCCGCACATGTCCCATACCGCCGCGTCGCGCATCCGCACGAACTCGGCGGCGTCGTAGTCGCATGCGCACCACGCGTCCGCCCAGTCCACGAAGAACAGCGCCAGGAACTCGTCCCGGCGCTGGTCGTCGGACTTGCCCTCGTCGGTCAGCACCTCGATGACGCGGATGATCGTGAGCGCGTCGTCGCGCACCAGCACCTCCTCGCCGTTCCACGGGTAGCGCGTGGCGCTCGTGCCGTCGGGCAGCCGCACCCGCTCGGCCGTGAGCGCGGCTGGCAGCATTACTTGCCGCCCTTCTTCTTGCGCTTGGCCTTGGCGCGGCGCTGGGCGCGGTTGAGCGCCTGGACCTGATCGGCGCGCTCGCTGTATGCAAGGCCGCACGCCATCAGCTGCTCGCTGGTCGCGTGGCGCGCCAACATGTTGAGGAACGTGGCGAAGACCTCGCCCAGGATGCGGATGTTCTCCTCGGGCGCGATGGGGCCCTCGTCGCCGCCCATCCACGCGAGCAGCTGCTCCCAGCCCTCGGTGCCGATGAACGCCGAGATGGTGCGCTTCATGAGGCGGGCCTGCGCGGCGTTGGCCTCGGCCGCCTTCTCGGGGGTGTCGGCCTCGCGGGCCATCTGCTCGTTGGCCTGCGCGCGGTCGATGGCGTTGCCGACCTTGGCCAGGTACTCCTCGATGTGCTTGTCGTCGAACCACACGCGGAAGCGCGGCGTGTCGGGGGTTCTCCTCGGGGTCCTCGAAGAACACGTCCTCGTACGCGCGGATGTTTTTCAGAAGTTCCATTTGTTGCCCCTTTCGTGAGCGGTGAGCGTCGGGCATAGAAAAGGGGCGCGGGCCGCTCACTAGCCCGCGCCCCCATGTCCAGGAGGTTATGTCTGGTGTCGCCTGCGGCTACTTCGCCGCCACGGTGACCTTCACCTGCGTGCAGATGCTCGGCTTGGACGCGCAGCGCACGGTGATGACCGCCTCGCCTGCGGCCACGCCCGTCACGTTGCCGTCGCTGTCGACGGTGGCCACGTCGGTGTTGCCCGATGCGAAGAAGCACTTGGCGTTCGCCTCGGCGGGCGTGACGGTCGGCGCGAGCTTCATGGACTTGCCCACGGCCGGGCCGGTCGGCGCGGTGCAGGTGACGCCCGTGGGCTGCTTGAGCTTGTTGGCGGGGATGTAGCGCATAGCGCCAGCGCCCGAGATTGTGCAGGAGAACGCGCCGGGGTCGGACGCCGCGCCCTGCTGCGAGCCGACGGTCAGGCCCAGGTAGGTGCAGTCGCCCTCCACCACGTCGCCGTTGGGGTCAGTGTGGCGGAAGTGGCCCGTGCGGCCCTCGCCGGTCTCAAGCGCCAGGCTGGCAACGAAGTCCTGCGCGGGGTCGCCGTAGCAGCGGTCGCCTGTGACCTCGTACTGCGGCTGCACGCTCTTCACCTTGTCGGTGGGAGTGCCGTAGCCGTCGTAGTAGTCCTTGGTCTCGGTGGTCTCGTTGGTGGTCGGCTTCACCTCGGTGATGCCGCGCGAGAAGATGGCCCACGTGGGGCTGGCCGCGTCTGGCGTAGTGTCGATCTCCAGCGCGCTCATGTAGTTGGGCGCGAAGCCCAGGTCTTGGTTCTTTGCCATCGTTATCCCTTCTCTATGGTTATGGTCGCTTTGATTCGGAACTCCCACAGGTACGGCCCGCCCTCGGGCGGCGTTATCTCCTGCGGCTCTGTGTACAGCGCCGCGCTGGTGAAGCCGTAGGAGCCGGTGGGCGAGGACAGGTCGGCCCCGTCCAACGCGTCGGCCAGGTCGTAGGCGTCGCCCATGGCCTTGGCCTCGGAGGTGTCCTTCACGATGACCTGCAGCACGTATCCGACACGGCGGGTGCCGTCCATGTGGCGCACCGCGTCGGCCGTGGGCATGGGCCTCAGCACCACCGCGTCGTCGTGGCCGCGCGATGCTGCCAGGCGGGTGAGGAGCACCGGGCCGTAGCCCAGGGCCTCTATGGCGGCCTTCGCCGCCTCCATCACGTCCGGGGCCATGTCACGCCCCCTCGGTCAGGAGGTCGACGGCCAGGCGCTCCCAGTCCTCGCCGTGCGCTTCCTTCGCGGCCTTCGGCCAGTCGGCCTTGGCCCTCGGGTTCTTGCCGTGCTTGATGGAGCTGTCGGGCAGGTCGCGCACGTAGGCGGCGTAGTCGGCGTCCCATATGACGAGGCCCTGCCTGAAGTCGGAGGCGGCCTGCATGGAGTTGTGCATGCGCTTGGTGTCCTCTGGCGTGAACGCGTTCATGTCCTCGGCCACGCTCATGGCGAACTTCACCTGCTTGGCCTCCAGCTCCTTCGCGCTGAAACGCTTCATGAGCTTGGTCAGGTCGACCGTAACTGCTGCGGGCATGGCTACCTCACCTCCAGTTCCCAGTGGTGGGGACGGGTGCCGAACGCGCGGCGGGGCGTGCACCTCGCCACGTTCATCCACTCGCCCCCGTCGATGCTCACGCGGCTGCCCACGGGCACGTCGAACATGCCGGGGCTGTCCGCGCCGTCTGCTATCACGAGGCCCTGCGCGCCGTCGCCCAGGGCGTACTCGCGCACGAGCCACGCCGAGACGGGCTCGAAGCGCACGCGGCGCACCTCGACGGGCTGCTCGAACTCGCCGCCGTAGCCGCCCTCCCTGGGCACCTTGACGAACATGGTGGAGGGCCGCGCCGAGCGCGGCACCCGCATCATCTGGTACCCCCGATGCCCGCGTAGAGCAGCGGCGTTCCAAGCAGCTCGCGGCGGACGGCGGCCTCCATGTCGCTGCGGTAGGTGCTGGCCCCTTCGGCACCGGGGTTCCACGAGAACGAGCCGACGGTAAAGCCGCCGCCCTCCATGATGCCGCCCGAGCATCCGTATGCGGCGTCGACCTCGCAGGCCGCCATGACCGCGCGCGCCCACTCCTCGGAGCCGTCCGGCTCGTTGGGGAAGATCAGGTCGCGCACGGCTGCCGTGGCGTGGGGGAGCGCCGCCTTGAACTCCTCGGCGGACAGCTCCCCGCGCCCGGCTGCCAGGTAGTCCTCGTGGGTCGGGGCTCTAGTTTCCATCGTCCTCGGCCGCCTCGGGCTTTTCCGCCTTGCCCTTGGCGGGCTGCTCGTCTGCGGCCTTCGCCTCGGGCTTTTCCGCCTTGCCCTTGGCGGGCTTGGCCTTCTTCGGGGCCTCCTTCTCGAAGGCCAGTCCAACGGTGCGCATGTCGCGCCTCCTTCCTACGCGGCCTTCATGCCTGCGGTAATGTAGTGCGCCAGGTTCTCGCGGACGCCGCACACGCCGTACTTGCGGTACTTGAACAGGTGGCCGAAGCCCTGCTGGTTGTCTTCGGCGTCGATGACCTTGCCGTGCGCGAAGTTCCAGCGCAGCACCACGGCGTCCTTGTGGACAATGAGGAAGTTCATGTCCACCGCGCCGGTGCCCTTCTTGTAGTGGCCGATCTCCTCGTCCTTGGTGGTGCCGTCCAAAAGGTCGATGGCGCTGTAGAAGCGGGACTGCGGCACCTTCACGATGGAGGAGAAGCCGTCCAGCACCTCTCGGGACTTGATGGTGTCCAGGTCCTTCACCATACCCAGCAGGGTGGGGGTGATGAACAGCACGCGGCCCTCTTCCGGCACCTCCTTCTCGTCCATGTCGCACATGGCGGCGTTCAGGCCCTTGAGCATGTCCGCGCCGTCGGCGTAGGTCTTCTGCTCCTTGGTGATGCCGGTGCCTGCGCACAGCGTGGAGAACACGAACGCGTCTCCCTCGGGCACCACCTTGGTGCGGTTGAAGTGCGCGGCGGCGTTGCCGAACGCCAGATTGAAGGACTGGGCGTCCACTTTCTGGTCGATTTCCAGGATGGTGCCGCGGTCGTAGTTGGCGCTGATGGGCTTCCAGGTCAGGGACGCGCCTCTGTTCTGCGGCAGTCGCCCGTTGGCCTGCACGTCGCCCAGGCCACCCATGGAGTAGACGGGATAGTAGAACTCGCCCAGCTGCTCCATCTGCGCGATGTTGCCCTTCGGCGCGGCGCTCTCAAGCACTGCGGTCAGGGATTCCTTGCGGTACGCCTCCATGAGCACGTTCTCGTAGCCCTTGGGCAGTTCGATGCCGTTTGGCATGATTTACTCCTTTGAAGATTCGTCGGTAAGTCCGAAAGCTGCGCGGAAGTCGGCCAGGCCGTCGGAACCTGCGCCGCCCTTGGGGTCGCCGCCCGCGCTCTCGCGGGGCTGGTCGGTGAACATGTAGGCGTTATCCTTCTTCAGGGCCTCGAAGTCGATGCCCGTGAGATTGCCCTGCTCGTCCAGCTTCGCGTCAGCGATGTTCGGGATGATCGCGCGCGCCGCCTTGGCGTTGCGCACCCCCATCTGCGCCAGCTTGGTGTCGATGGCGAAGTCGCGGCGCATGTCGGCCTCGCGCTTCTCGGCGTCAGCCTTGTACGCCTCGTTGTCGGCCTTGGCCTTGTCGAGCGCGGCCTGCAGCTCCTTGGCGTTGCCCGCCTTGGAGGTGAACTCCTCGATCTGCTTGTCGCGCTGCTCCAGCTCGGCCTTGAGGGCCTTCACCTGCTCCTGGTACTCGTCGGTCTCGCGCTTGTACTTCGCGTAGGACACGACCTCCTTCGCCGGTTCGGTCTGCTGGCCGCTGTCGCCGCCCTCGTTGCCCTGGGGCTTGTTGTCGTCCGCCATCGCCTGCTCCTTCCGTGTTTGGTTTTCGCGCTTCCCTGCGCGCTTGGATGGCCCGCCGTTGTCGCCGCGGTCGCGTGCGGGGCCGTTGTCGCCGCCCCATCGCGTGACCGCATCTTCCCCGAGGTGTCGCCAGGCAAAAGAAAAGGCCGCCCGTGATGGGCGGCCTTGATGCCGTGCGTCTATTCGGTTGTCTCTTGGTCTACTTCATCAGCCCCGCGTCGCGCAGAACCTTGCGGGACTTGGCAAAAAGCTCCTCGCGCTCTTCTTTGGTCAGCTTTTCGGCGGCTTTCGACTCGGAGGCGCTGTCGTCTATGACGAGCACCCAGTCCTCTGGCGTCACTTCTTTTTTGTCAGCCTGAACCATTTCGCTTCCTCGTTTCGCTCGTAGAGCATTTCGGTGGCAAGCTGGTCGATAACATCGCCGCCCGCGTTCGGGCACTCTCTTTTCGCCAGCTCTCGCAGCTCCTCGTACGCTTGTACGACGCTGCGGTCGGTCACCTTGATTTCGTAGATTGTACCATCGTGGCACGCACCACCGAGCTGCGCACCCAGTCGTTTTCCGCCACCGTTCGAATGTCGGTCCACGACGGCGGCGAGCTCATGGGGTGGTTGTGGATCAGCACCACGCCGCCCTTGGTGCGCCTGCACGCCTCCACCTGCTTGGCGGTCAGGCCGCACGCCTGGCTCTTCAGGCCGTGCCCGAAGGTGTCGGTGACGCGCTCGCCCTTCTTCCACGACACGACGGACATGCGTTCGTAGCCCGTGCCGTCGCGGTCGCGCAGGATGCGGCGGCTCTCGGCGTACACGGCCTCGCTTGCGCGCTTCGGGATGGGAAGGGACGCCACCTTGTCGTGGTAGGCCCTGCCGTTCACGGCGCGGCGGCTCACGTCTGCGGCGGTGCCCGCGCCCT
Source organism: uncultured Collinsella sp. (assembly GCA_938045065.1). Taxonomy (GTDB): domain Bacteria; phylum Actinomycetota; class Coriobacteriia; order Coriobacteriales; family Coriobacteriaceae; genus Collinsella. Next base: position 4,506 of record CALIOA010000068.1, on the reverse strand, counting down.
TGCCCGGCATGAACTTCTCGCGCACCCAGGTCTTGTCCGTGGCAAGCGGGTAGATGCGCTCCTTCGATTCCACGGCGGCCTCGCGCGTGCGCTCGCGGGACAGGTAGGGATGGGCGGCTATGTGCTCGCGCTGGCGCTTCTGCAGCTTGCCCAGGCGCAGGCGCTCCTTGGTGTTGTCGAGCCCGGCGGCCTCCAGGGCCGTTGCCTCGCGCTTGGCGGCGCGTATGCCGCGCTCAAGCTCGCGCTGCTTCTGCTCTGCCTGGTATCGCTCCTCGCGCTTCTCGTCGCCGCCATCGGGATCGCGCTCGTACCGCAGCTGCTGGCCCTCCACGTAGATGCCGAAGTCGTGCTTGCAGTTCGCGCCGCACAGGCCATCGACAGAGCCGTAGCCCGTCTCGCGGTAGAACGGCGGGTACTTCTTGGACTTGCCCGACAGACTGAACACGCGGCCCTGCCACTTGGCGTGGCTCTCGCGCGCCCCGCCGTGCGAGGAGGTCTGCACGAGGTCGTGCCCGGTCTCTTCAAGCAGCTCCAGCGTGTTGCGGCTGCCGGCCTGCACCGCCTGCGTGCGAATGTGGCGGCGCATGGCCACGTCGGGCTGCGCCCACGCCCCGCTCTTGTAGTCCACGACGGACACGCCGCGCCGCGCCAGCTTCAGCACGGCCTCGCGGGTGGCCTGCTCGTAGCCCGCCATGCCCGAGTTCACCCGAGCCACGGCCTGCGCCACGACTTCGAGGTAGGCGCGCTGCACGTTGGCGGGCATCTTCAGGTTGTCGCGGCTCACGACGTCCTGCACTCCCGCCGCCGTGGCCCGCGCTGAGTTGTGCAGCCTCCACTGCATCGTCTTGGACAGCGCGCCCATGGCCGTGCCCAGCGTGGCCAGGTCGGCCTCGGCGCTCTTGGCCACGGCCTCGGCCGCAGCCTTGGCAGCCTCGCGCGCGGCTCTGCGGCCCTCCTCGTTCATGGCCTTCTGCACGTCCTTGGCGGCAAGCGCCGCCTTGCGGGCGGCCTGCGAGTAGGCGCTGTCGCCCTCGAAGTCGATGGAGCCTATGAGCGCGGCGTAGATGCACACCAGGCGCAGGGTGTATTCGTCCATGGCCCCCTGCGCTGCGTCGGTGAAGTGCTCTATGTAGTCCGGCCCCAGCATCAGGCGAGCCCGTCGCCCAGCATGTCGAACGCGCCGCCCTGCTGCTCGGGCACGTTTGCCTTGGCCTCGTTGCTGGTCTCGCCGTAGAAGCGGCGGCGGTACTCCCACGGGGCCATGATGCCCGCGCCGACCTCGCTCATGGCCATCTCACGCGCGCTCTGCGTGTCGCTGATGATGGAGTCGTCGAAGTCCACGGTGACGTCGCCGTAGGGCACGGCCTCGCCCTTGATGCTGCGGCACGCGTCGGCCATGCCGTTCACGAGGCGCACGATGGACTTGCGCAGGGCGTTCTCGTGCCGGTGGATGGATCGCATCAGCTGCGAGTTGTCGGCCGCCACCTCCTTGGCGGTCTTCAGGCCCGTGTGCGACTCCCAGGAGAAGTAGCCGTTGCCGAAGCCGCACGCCACCGACAGCAGGCGCAGGCCCGTGTTGATGGCGCTGGCGTTCTCGTCGGCCTTGAGGTCGCTCTGAACGGTCTGAATCTTGGCCGACCCCTCGTCGCCGGGGTTCATGCTGAAGATGGTGTCGTCGGCCTCGCCGAAGGCGTAGTAGGTCTTCGTGAGGCTGCCGTCCGGCCCCTTGTCGGTCTTGGACTCTATGAGGGTCTTGTCCACGAACGTGCGCGGGCGGCCCACGCGAATGTGGTCGAGCAGGGAGGTGGCGGCCTCGTCGACCACCTTCATGGCCCCCACGGCGTTGCAGTACACGCTCGCGCCCATCGCGCAGTAGTCGTAGAAGCGGTTCGACACGGCGGGGCGCACCAGCGCGAAAAGCGGGCGGGTGCAGCGCGTGTCCATGTCGGCGCTGATGCCCTCGACCGTCACCTGCTTGTGCGTTTTGGTGTCGAACAGCTGCGTGAGGATGTGGTAGGTGCCGCCCTTGAGCACGTGGGCCTGGCACTGGTCGTAGTCGCGCCCGGCGACCTCCACGCGGCCCACGAACGCGCACTGCGTGCAGTCGTCGGCGCTCCACGTGAGCGGGACTATCTGCGTGGCGTCGTAGCGCACGATGCGCAGCTCGGCGTCGGGCGTGTAGGCGCTGTCGGTCACGCCTCGCGGCTCGATGACCCACGCGCCGGTCCCCATGGCGAACGCTCGGGCTATGAAGTCGGCGTTGTCCATGGCGAACGAGGAGGGCGCGCCGCTGTCCTCGGTCGGCCGCGCCGCCGGCTGGCCGTCCTCCGGCGCCTCCTGTCCGTCGCCGCCGGTTGCCGTGGGGTTGGCGAAGTATCGCGCCATCCACGCGCGGCGCTCGTCGCTCGTGCTGGAGATGATCGTGCTCTCGTTCATTATCAGGCTGGCCCACTCGTCGGCCACAAGCGCGGCCGGGTGCAGGCTCGCGCGCTCGCGCTTGTACACGCGGAAGCCTCGCCGCTCGCTGTAGTGATACCAGCCGTTGTTCGCCGCGAACCACCCGAACCAGACGTCCACCATGCCCTGCATGCGGGTGTCCGGCTGGTATCCCATGCGGCGCAGCCACGCCTCGGCGTAGCCCGTGTTGCCTCGCTTCTCCATCAGAGGTTGCTCCTTATCCACAGTCCTGCGGCGTAGCCCGCCGCGTCTATCGCGTCGTCGTTCACCTTCGGCAGTGTCTCGGTTATGTCGCCCTGCCCGTTCGACACGTACTCGTACTCGGGGAACTCCTTGGCGGCGAGCGGGCAGCGGTCGGGGTCGATGACTATGCGCGTGAGGTTCTGCATCCACCTGATGCGGTTCTTGGGCGCGTTTAGGCCCTGCTTGAGCGATTTCTGCGCGCCGATGCCCTGCTCCTGGTAGTAGAGGATCATGCCGCGCGCCGCGCTGTCGCACCACACGTCGGCGGCGGGGTCCTCGGCCGCCTGCAGCTTGGCGGCCACCAGCTCGGCGGTCTTGACGTCGATGGCCTCGGCTCCCTGGCGGCTCTCCTCGTCCAACAGGTAGAGCACGCGCTCGTTCTCGTCGTATCCCGCCTCCATGAACACCCACGGGTGCACGCTGCCCGCGTCCACGCCGAACGAGCGCAGGGCGATGGCCTCGCGTTCCTCTGCGGTGATGGGACGTATGTCCAGCAGCTCGTCGGGGAACACCTCGGAGCCCGTGCCGATGACCTCGCCGAGCCATTGCCAGCGGTAGGACTCGGGGGTCTTGCGGCGGCTGCGCTCCGCCTCCGCCAGCGCGGTGGCGCTTATCCATTCGGGGTGCTCGTCTATGACGTCCAGGTACGTGGTGTGGCATATGAAGCGCCCGTCCTCGCCCGGGTGGGCCTCCAGGTCGCGCGCCTCCTTGTTCACCCAGTTGCGCGCCGAGCGTGGGGGGTTGTAGCTGTAGAAGACCCAGAAACGCTCGCCGCCGCGCAGGAACGTGGCCAGCACGCTGCGCACCTCGTCCATGCCGTCGAACTCGTCGACCTCCTCGAACCACACCACGGCGCAGTAGCCCGTGCGGAACTTCGCAGACTTCAGCTTCTTGGGCTTGTCGCAACCCAGGAAGCGTATGACCTGCCCGGTGGGGCGGTACGTCACCTCCATGGGGGACAGGCCGAAGTCGAACAGGTGCGCCACGCCCAGCACGTCGCACGCCCAGCCTATCTGCTCGTACACGGACGTGCGCAGCGTGTTGCCGACCTTGCGCAGCACGACGGCGTTGGCCTCCGGGTTGAGCATGATCAGCAGCACGATGGCGATGGATATGAACGACGACTTGGTGGAGTTGCGCCCGCCCTTGAACCAGTAGTGCGTGAACTCGTGCGACTTGATGGAGCGCCACACGCCGGCGAACACGGCCGCCACGACGTCCGAGAGCCTAACCGAGGTCGTCAACGATGGTCACCCCCGCCTCCGCCATGGCGGCCTTCGCGCCGTCCACGCCGAACATATCGTTGAGCAGCTTCACGCTCTCGGTTATGGCCAGGCGCGCGTCGCCGTTGATGCTGCCCTCGGCCGCCTGGCGGCGGAAGATGGGCAGCGCGCCGTCCAGCACCTCGAACAGCGGGGCGGCGGCGTCCTGCAGCTCCCAGCGGCAGTCCTTGGCGGCCGCGTCTCGGATTTCCTGGATTCTGTGCGCGATTCGGGGGTCTCGCATCAGCTTGGACGCGGCGCAGCTTATCGAGTTGTAGTTCATGCGCTTGCAGTCGTAGGCCGCGCGGTACGCGTCCTGCTGTTTGGCGCGGGGCTTGGCCATCTCGCGGGCGAACGCCTCCTGCTTCGCCGTGAGCGGCTTGTCCTTCTTGGGCACCTGCGGCCTCCTTCCTGATTAGTTTCGCGCTAGCCAAGCGACGCGATCACATCGCGCTCGCGCGGCGAAAGCGCGAAACGCTCTGCGGCTGCACGCTCTGCGGCTGCACGCTCTGCGGCTGCACGCTCTGCGGCTGCACGCTCTGCG
>CALIOA010000067.1:0-1662 GCA_938045065.1 uncultured Collinsella sp. | reverse complement strand
TCGTTGCCACCATGGTCGTGGGCATCATCGGCGCGTTCTTCGGCGTGCTGGCGTAAGGGCCCGGCTGCATAGATTTTCGTTGCAACCTGGAAAGGGGATGGAGCAGGCCTATGCCCTCCATCCCCTTTTTGTATAGAAGGAGTTCGTATGTTCGCGAAGGATCGCGAAGCAATGCGCCTGACGCCGGCAGAGGTCAGGCTGATTCTTATTGAGTCCCTGCAGTGGTGTGCCAACAACGCGGTCTACTTTTTGGGGCTTATCGGTGCGGCCACGTATGATCTGGCCGGCACGGCCTTTTTGGTTGCCGCCATTACGCTCGTGCGCAATCTTATGACGTCGGTGGGCAATATGGTGTCGGGCTCGGTCATCGACCGCTTTGGACCGCGCCGGACGTCATTTGTGACGTGCGTGATTACGGCTGTGCTATCGCTTGGCGTGGGGTTGGCGCCGTTGTCTGTCCCCGGGCTTGTGTTTGCCGCGTGCGTCTTGGGACTTGCGGGCGGCTTTATCAACACCTGCACGCATGCGTTTCCGGGATACCTGGAGTCGACCACCGAGGGCCGTACCCGCGTGAACGGCCTCATGGTGTTCTACAGCAATATTGCCTATACCGCTGGCCCGCTGCTCGGCGGTGCCATCGTGAGCTGTTTTGCCACGCAATCGGTCTATCTGCTCATGGCGGGCATGATGGGTGTGGCGGCCGTGCTCTCCTTGGGCTGTCACGAGTGTGTTGCTCCCGCAAAAGGGGAGAAGCCGAAGGGCGGTATTCTGGGCGGCATGGCCGAGGGCGCGCGACTTACGTTTCGCGACCACGACCTGCGCCTCATCTTTATCTCGGGCTTTTTGGGTTTCTTTGCGTTTGGCGCGTTCGATTCGCTGGAGTCGTTGTTCTACCGTGATGTACTCAACGTGGATATCGTCTGGCTGGGCTGGCTGTCCTCGGTCGTGGGCCTCACTTCCTCGGTGGGCGCGTTCATCCTGACCAAGCTTTCTGCTCGCCATGTCAACCTGCGATTGCTGCTCGGCGCGCTCATGGCCGTGGGCATTGGGTCCATGGTGTACGTGGGCACCGATATGCTGGGGGTCGCGATTATCGGTCAGGCGATTAACGGTCTGGCCTGGGGGTTCCTGGAGCCGCTGCAGATGATCTTGATTCAGGAGCGCGCCGACATCAAATACCTGGGGCGCATTACCGGCTTTGTGCGTTTTGGCCTGATGAGCGCCGGCGTGGTGCCGCTGCTGGCGGCTCCATTTTTGGCGGAGGTTTTGGGCGTCCAGGCGGTGTTGTTTGGGGCATCGACCATTATTGCGCTGGTAGGAACGCTGTTCTTTGTCACACAAGGGAGGCGCCAGAGGTGTTAGCTATACATTCAATTCTAATTTAATACCACTCACCAGAGAAATTCGACCGTTCACCGAGGATTGGAACAGATTGAAAAGTGGTATTAAAAACACGTTGGGTGTATGTCTATAATTGGTATCGAAAAGAAACGCGATGTATAGATTCGCGTGCTGGACAGAAAGGAAAAGCCATGAAGGAAACCGAGAAGATCGAGATCATGCACTTTAGCCAGGAGGGCTACATCGAGGACGGCAAGAACGTCTATGAGACCGGCAAGAAGATGACCGCGCTCGCCGACAAGGTCGCCGACGAGGGCTACG
>CALIOA010000066.1:0-17030 GCA_938045065.1 uncultured Collinsella sp. | reverse complement strand
ACCACGTAGTGCACGAAGTTGCTGCCGATGAAGCCGCAGCCGCCCGTGACGATGACGTTCTTGGGGGAGAAGGTCTCCTCTGCCATGTTCGAATCTCCTTGTTCCTAGTACTCGCGCGGGCTGTTGACGATCTCGCCGGCGGCGACCTTCTTGAGGTGCTGCCCGTAGACCGACTTGCCGTAGGCCTCGGCGGCCTGCTTGAGCCCCTCGGTGGTGATCCAGCCGTTCTCCCAGGCGATCTCCTCGGGCACGGACACGGGAAGGTCCTGGGAGTGCTCCACGGCGCGGACGAACTCCGCGGCCTCGTGCAGGCTCTCCATGGTGCCGGTGTCCAGCCAGGCGTAGCCGCGGCCGAGGGTCACGACGGACAGCGTCCCCTCCTCCAGGTACATCCGGTTGAGGTCGGTGATCTCCAGCTCGCCGCGGGCCGAGGGCTCGACCCTATGGGCCTTGGCGGCCACGTCGCCCGGGTAGAAGTACAGGCCGGTGACGGCGTAGGAGCTCTTGGGCTCGGCGGGCTTCTCCTCGATGGAGACGGCCCTCCCCTCGCCGTCGAACTCCACGACGCCGAAGCGCTCGGGGTCGTCCACGTGGTAGCCGAAGACCGTGGCGCGGCCCGACTCGGCGTTCTGCACGGCGCGCGTCAGGTGGCGCGACAGGCCGTTGCCGTAGAAGATGTTGTCGCCGAGCACCAGCGCGCACGGCTCGCCGGCGATGAACTCCTCGCCGATAGTGAAGGCCTGCGCCAGGCCGTCGGGGCTCGGCTGCTCGGCGTAGGAGAGGTTCACGCCGTAGCGCGAGCCGTCCCCGAGCAGGCGCTCGAAGTTGGGGAGGTCGGTCGGCGTGGAGATGACCAGGATGTCGCGGATGCCCGCCAGCATGAGTGTGCTGAGCGGGTAGTAGATCATGGGCTTGTCGTAGACCGGCAGCAGCTGCTTGGAGGTCACGAGCGTGAGCGGGTACAGGCGCGTGCCGGACCCGCCGGCGAGGATGATGCCTTTCATTCAATCACTTCCAAAGTCAGTGAACGGAAAAATAAATCCGTTTAGCAATGTTCCTGATTGAGAGCGACAATTTACGAGCGGTTAAATCAACCGACGATATATTGATACCATCGAGTGAACAGATTGCTCGCACAAAATCAAACTCATCGCGTTTCAATTGCTCTTTTTTATCCTTAAAAAGTGAGTTCGTAGTAGATTCGTTGCACACTCTAAAATAGGAATAAATTGAGTCTAGATAGCAGACATCACTATTAAGTGATAGACGAATCCAATACTCCCAATCAGGGGAGTAACACAAAGAATCATTAAAGGGTCCAACCTTTTGCCAGCAATCTCTACGAAACATGACATTAGAAGGCTCTCCATAGATATTATGAGTTCGAAATGTCTTGCGGGCAAAATCAGAGCCTTTTAAAACCATATCCCGCTTAAAAGGTCTCCTCTTCATTGTAATGGCACCATTCGAGTCAATAACACATGAAGCGCTGAAGCAGAGGGAGCACTTTGGATTAGCATCCAGTGCTGCAACCTCAGACTCAAGAGCCCCGGGTAACAAAATATCATCCTGAAAGAGGAAATGAATATACTCGCCAGAAGATTTCTCAATGGCATTATTCCAGTTTCCAACAAGACCGAGATTACTGGCGTTTCTAAATACCTTAATTCGAGAATCCGTTAGCTTGGAAACAATCTCAAATGTTCCATCAGTTGACTGATCATCGAAAATTAATAATTCGAAATCGCGGAAAGACTGGCTTAACACCGAATCAATTGCCTTCAAAATGTACTTAGCACCATTAAAACAAGGCATCAACACACTAACTTTAGGCATCCTTGTCCTCCTTATCGGACAAAAATTCCTCAATAAAATAGCGAGGACGATGCTTCGTCTCCATATAAGTCTTTCCAACGTACTCGCCGATGACACCCAAAGCCAAAAGTTGAAGTCCGCCAAGACACCAAATTGACATAATAATGCTTGTCCAGCCAACTTGTACATCGCCAATAAAATGACCAATTAAAAGATATACAAGTGCAAATAAACTAAAAATAGAAATGATTAAACCGGTGAGAGTAATTATCCTAATCGGTTTAGTACTAAAAGACGTTATACCTTCAAAAGCAAATGACAGCATTTTACCGAGCGTGTATTTAGATTCGCCGGCAAACCGTTTCCCTCGCGAATAATACACGCAGCAAGATTTGAAACCAACTAAAGGAACCAAACCACGAAGAAATAGATTAACCTCACGGAATTGAGACAATGCAAGAACAGCACGCTTGGACATCAATCTATAGTCAGCATGGTTATAAACAGCATCGACACCCAACGAAGACTGTAAGCGATAAAAAGACTGTGCGGTAAAACGTTTTAGAAAGGAATCGCTAGAACGATCATTTCGTACACCATATACAACTTCATAGCCTTCGCGAGCTCTTGAAACCATTTCATCAAGCGCATTGATATCATCTTGTAAATCAGCGTCCATCGATGCTATTAAATCAGCAAACTCCGCTGCCTTGTGTAACCCAGAAAGTAAAGCCTTCTGATGGCCACAATTCCTAGAGAGCTTAAGTCCACAGAATAAGGAATTAGACTGATGAAGACTTTCGATGATCTCCCAAGTCTTATCGGATGACCCATCGTCAACTAACAAAACCTTACTGTTCGCATTAATCTGAGACAATTTTACTAAAGTGGAAAACTTCTCAAAAAGCCTTTTAGAGGTTTCCCGCAAAACGCTCTCCTCGTTATAACAAGGAACCACGAGATAGAGAATCGGCAATATGTCCATCTTTGTCATGCAAGCACCTATCACTTAAATGCCCAATACTTACTTAAAATATAATTAAGAGGATAAGTTACAAACAAGTTAAGCAGTGGACCAAGAATAGAAGAAATTCCAAGCACACTAACCCAAAAGTACAAAAGGATGTTGTTGATAATCAATCCAGTAAAAGCACTCGAAGCAAGTAGCTTGGAAAAACTTGAAATAAGTGAACTCAAATCCGATCTCTCATTATCAAAAACATATTTATTGTTCCAATAGAAGGAATTGATGACACCAGCAAAATATGAAACTATATTGGCGACAATATAGTTCACTCCAATAAAAAGGAGTGCCGCGTAAACTAAGTAAGAAACGATTGTATTTGAAAGTCCAACAATCGAAAACTTCAGAAATTGAATCACCGAATCTCGTTTCATTAAAGACCCTTTTCCTACTGTTATCTATAAAGGACATAAACAAAACAAGAGGTTCCATCATCGATTTGAGTATATCCGGGCAGTTTTTTAAAACCACTATATCCTAGTTCATCTTTCAGTTGAGAAAGAACCTCTTCTTCGCAGTCGTGATTATTCATGTAAACAACCAGATCATCAGAATCAATATAATTTCTATCGCAAAAACTGCTAATAGCTTTCTGATCAGGAATCAGCGCATGAATGCGAGACAATTTGGCAACTTCTAGTAGCTTCGCAGTGAGCTGATAGTAATCATAAGAGACAAAGAGCCCCGTTGAACCCGCGTACTTCTCTACTGCGGCTTCATTGTCAGCAGATTTCGGATATAAATACAAAGCATTGGAAGAAAAGAAAACAGAATCTGCAGCAATAATTGCGCAAACAAATACAACAGAAACTAAAATAGTGCCCCGAAAATTGAAATCAGTATTATTTCTATAGCGAATTTGCAAATATCTAAATAGATACAAGAACATTCCAAATCCAAATAACAGTAATCCTGGATATGCCAAGCATATGTATCTTGACGAAGTAAAAGGAGATACATAGCAAGCTGTGACGTAAAAAACAAGGGATGAATTAAATAATAAAACTATATAAATCGACTCAGGATGCTCACGATTAATTTTTTTATTCCATAGCAAGTAGAAACAAAGGGCAATTGACAAACAGAAGCAGGCAATCAAAAGAAGCCTTGATCCGAAGAACAAATCAACGGACGACGACCCTAGAAATTGCCAAATTCGTCTAAGTAATACCATTGCCCCTGATTGCGATGAGGCCGATTCGACATAGTGATTCCCAAACATGTTGCTTAATGCTGGAGGAAATATGATAAATGACAGACAAACCGATAAGACAATCGTGACTCCATATTTAAAGGAGAACCTCCACCCTTTTCTTGCCCAAAAATAAATAGTAAAAAAACAGGAAACAAAAAAGAGATAAATATAGAAATAGAAATGAGTTAAAAACCCCAATAAAGAAATAACAAATAGGCGGAAATAAACCGATCGATTGGCGAAGGAAGCATTAAACATATCGAATAACGCATCAAGAAATGCTAGGGCAAGTGTCACCAATAACAGATACATTCGAATGTAGGTCACTAGATTTAACGCTATGGGACAGAAAGCCCAAAGAGCCATTAAAATTAGGGCGACTGGCTTACTCTGAAACACTTTGTAAGAAAGCTTAAATAAAAATACTAAGCTGAGTGAATAGAAACATAGATTAGGAACCAAGCCAAACCATTTGCTAAATTCATTCGGAAACAGTGAGCAAACGGTATGAATAATGAAAAAATAGAGAGGAGGATGTGCGTCATTACTCAGATTATATAAAACCGAATCAAACCGAAACACATGCCCTGTATCAACTGTCAAATAAGACTGAATGAACGTAGGATCCATCCAGTTGGCATCCATATTGTTTTCCCAAAAAATATGTGGAAAATAAAAACTATTCGAGAGACCGAAAGTCCACAGCTCGTCAACATGAAACCCTGTTTTCAAATTGCAATAATAAATTGCGACTAATAACGCAGCCACAAACATTACAGCAAATAAAACGCCATAAAACTTGCATCGTTTTGCACATGAATTCATAAACGAGTCCCTATAATTAATTAGTAGCTAAACTAAAGGAGTTTACGAAAAATCATAAACTCCTTCAAGATTAAACTAATGCAGTTGGACTAAACCACTGAATTACTGCAATAGCGGATAGATGATAGACTTGCATCACTTACTATTTATCAACCAACTTAACCTCAATCGCTTCCATATGTAGGGCCTCTCCAGTTGTACCTGCGCACTCGCCCGATTTAACCCAATCGAGCCAACCCTTACCCTGCACATGCGCCCTATAGACAACGTCATAATGCTTGGCGAGATCACCCGTAAGCTTAATTTCTACAGCTTCAATAGAAAGAGACTTACCCGTGGTGCCGGCCAGCTTGCCGTTCTTGACCCACCTTTGCCAGCCGATATTCTGAACATGAGCTCGATATTCGATGTTACCGGAATACCCGAGTTCGGGCTTGCTAATAGCCAACGCCTCAACAGCAAGATTTCGACCAGTTGTGCCCGCCGTCATGCCCTCATAAACAGGTTCCTGCCAACCAAGGTTTGAAACATGAGCCTTTATTGAAAAAGTTTTCTGAATAGAGGGCTGACTCGTATCCCCTGGTGCAGGCGAACCCTTTTCAACCAAAACGGCCTGGTATGCCTCGAGCCTCAAGCCAAACCCAGTCGTTCCGGCAACTTGATCATTGCAGGCCCAGCCAAGCCAGCCCTTGTCCTGAACATGAGCGCGATAGTAAACGTCATAACGATTGGCCATCTCACCAGTAAGTCGAATTTGGATAGCCTGGACAGACTTGCTCTGACCAGTAGTACCGGAGACTTCTCCCTCTTTCACATAGTCTTGCCAACCGTAATCGGAAACATGCGTCCTGTACTCCAAGCTGCCATCGTAGGGAGCATTCTGCAGATTGAGAGTTATAGCCTCGACAGCTTTGGACTGACCAACGGTGCCAGAAACATTTCCGCCCTTGGAAGCCGACTGCCAACCGTCATTCGAAACATGCGAAGTTGCCAAAACATCAAGCGAGCCTCGTGACACCTTGACGACGTCGTAGCCCGACTCGTCCTTCTTGAAATAAGTCAGAGCGCCGCTATTGTGCGAATAAATAGCAAAGTCGTAATTTGCCGAAGCAAGGATGGAATCCGAAAATTCTACGAGATAGCAAGAGTCACCCTGCTTGCAAAGGGATCTGATTGCAGCATCCGTGTCTTCGGTAACCGGAGAAGCAAACCAATCCATAATCGAATAATCGATAACGGCACCCGGCTTCAAGGCCTCGGCCTTCGTTGAATTCCAAAGTCCACCAGCAGCATCGGCGCTGGCCGAGTTATACGTACTAGACCCATATCCAGACAGACCGATCTCCGGATTAAAGAAGAGAATCAGCTCTGCAGCAACGGAAGAATCGACATCGGTAATGCTCAGACGGTCAAGCTGTTCCTGCTTTTGGGGATACATGCCCGTCGGCGTGTTTGGATGCCCCTTGTAATAATACAAATAGTCATCGCCATAGATAACCTCGGTCAAGTTGGCATAGTCGTCAAAATTCTGCTCGTAAGTAACATACGTTCCAAGCAGCATCATTACCTTTTTGCCCTGCTGAGTAGCCGCATCAAAATAACCATCGTTAAAGTTGTACAGAGCCTTAAACGCTTGGACCGTGTACTCTCCCCTATTCTGCAGGCTCGTAAGCATGCTCGAAACGTTCATCTTCTTAACGTTAGGATCGGATGCGATCTTATTCGCAAAGGCATTATCGTCACCGCTCGTAAACAGATTCGTTCGAGTCATCCACCACTGAGTGCCGGGCTCAATACTCAGCACGGCATACATAGAATCCCAGTGATCGTGATAATCGCTATACGACATTGAGACTTCACCGGTTTCGTATTCCTTATTCTTGGCAGCGTTCCATAAAGCAATCAGCTCCGCTTGCTTAGAATCTGGATCCTTAACATCGAAAGCCTCGTTGGTAAAAACATACGTGGCAGATCCATCCGACAACAGCCGAATGGAGTATTGGCCAGTGGGAATCTTATTGGCGTAAATCATCCTATGAATCAACGAACAGGTGATGTCATTGATATACAGATTGAACTTTGCCTTGGGGTTGATTTTATAGAGAGCAGCGACATAATCCGCGAACGCCTGATAGCTCGAACTAGAAGCATTTTCCTCATGAGTCAGATACGGAAGACCATACATCCCGGATGGAAGCGAGTTCCAGTTATAGGCACCTGGACGATCGAGCATTACGATCGACGGAATGGTCGTTCCAGCAGAAGAGGTGCTGATATCCCAGAAAGATAGCGAATAGAGAACAACGGGGAAAGAAGCACTCAAAGGGGCAAGGTTGTACTCGCTCGCAGAAATGCCAATTGACTGATGGTCCTCATGAACGATGTTTCCGTTCTTCAAATACTGCAACGTAACGTCAAACGGACCATAATCGCTAAAGTCAATTTCACTGGAGCTAGAGCCCAGGTCTCCGAATGCAATCGTGCTGGAAACAGATCGGGTAACCTTCCCTCCATACGACATGAAGCCAGACACCTTTACCGAATCGGCAATACCGAGTCGTTTTATATCCTCGACCTGCGGAATATTCAGGGTTACTTTAGTCGTCTCCCCAACCTGAGAAAGAGAGCAATTAAAGACATACGGGACATAGGCTCCAGCAGTATCGCCGGGCGCCGCTTCGCCCTTCTTTACAATGACGATCTGTATTGCTTCAACGGCATAAGACCAACCGGTGGTTCCCGCAGTCGACCCATTTGAGGCCCATCCAAGCCAACCGAAATTAGAAGCATGAACGCGATAATACAGGTCATAAGAAGTTGCTCTTTCACCCGTCAGCTTGAGCTCGACGGCTTCAATCTGAAGGCCCTTTCCCGTTGTGCCGGAGACGGCTCCATTAGAAACCCAATCCTGCCAGCCTTCATTTTGAACATGAGAGCGGTATTCGATACCAAGGTCTTCTGAATTAGGGAGAGTAACCCTGAGCGCCTCAAGCCTACGAGACTGGCCCGTTGTACCAGAGGTCGAACCATTCGATGTAAACGTCGACTCCCAGCCAATGCCTGAAATGTGAGATTTATAGCTGACGTCCGGGGCCGCCTCTTTGGGCTCCACGGCAACATCAATCGAAGGCGCCGTTTCATCGGCTGCAGCAGCAGTTTGATCCGAGGAGTCGGATTGTGTCTCTGGAACGGATTCATATTCGTTGGCACCAATATTTTGATCCGCCCAACAAGCCAAAGGGCTCAAAAGCAGCATCGACATGAAGCAGGAAATCAGAACAACAAATGCTCTAAATTGCCTTTTCAAGAGAATCGCCTCCTAGATAGACAGCCGTCAATAACCATACTATCGGGAGTTAGCTTCATTAAGGCCACCAATTAGGTGAACGAAGAAATAGAAGCCCTATCCAAAGGCAAGGGCCCTTTCCGTTGCCAAGTCAACGGCAACAGGAAAGGGCCCCCTAACAAACTCTCGGCGTTTACAGGAATAACTAGTAGATTACCACCTTGGTAGCAAGAGGCACGTTATCCCAAATCCATTTAGCGCGATCGATGGGCAAACGCACGCAGCCTTGTGAAATATGCATTCCCATCCGCCTGTCCATGGGATTAAAAGTTCCCTGGTAATACGGTATTGAATGGAACAGGTAGTCCCCGTAAAACTGCGTATAGTAGTAGCAAGTATACCCATGTCCAAACGAGTAGCCCTTGCCGGTGACGGTATACTCACCCGTAGGCGTTGGAGTACTAGGGGCGCCGGCAGAGCAAGTCCAGTATTGAGCATAACTCCACGACCCGCGCTGTCCACGAAAAACTCCAAGGCGGCATGCTTGCCTGTCAACCATAATGAGCCAGTTTGTATTGCTCGAATATCTATTAGCCCGATTAAGCATGGCCATCATGTCGGCAGGCAGCAAAGGCTGATCGGTAAACGGGCGTCCGGTAGCACCGGGAGTACCAGCGCCCTTGGGAACAATCTTCACTTGAACAGACTCGACTCTGCAACCTATCCTCGACGTGCCCGCAGGCTGCCCATTTGAGGTCCAGTCGAGCCACCCAAAGTCTTGGCAATACGCTCGATACCAGACATCAAAGTAGTTCGATAAGCCACCGGTCAGCCTAATCTTAATAGCCTCGATACGCTTTGCGCGGCTTACCGTTCCAGCGATATCCCCGTTGGAAGTCCAGCTTTGCCAACCGACATCCTGCACATGGGCGGAGTACTCTATACCGCCCGATACGCTACTGGAGACATTTAGCTTCAGAGCCTCAATCGCAAGTGCCCTACCGGTCGTGCCCGCAACATCGCCGTTGCCAACCGGATTCATCCAACCAAGCGTGGCGACATGCGCCTGGAGCGTTAGGGCTGGTGCCGTGATAAACGCGGGCGCAGACGACGCGCCTGGATCCCCGCCTTTCGCAACAAGTTCAATTTGGACAGCTTCTATCTGGATATTAAGCCCGGTAGTTCCAGCGGAATCGCCGTTTTTTGCCCAACCCAACCAACCATAGCCCGCCGAATGAACTCGATAGTAAATGTCATACTGATTCGCGAGGGAACCATTTAAGCGCAGCTCAAGAGCCTGAATGGCCAATCCTTGTCCAACGGTCCCAATATAACCGGAAGATCGCCATTCCTGCCAACCAATATTGGCAACATGTGCTCTTGCCTCAATTTGAGAATCGTCATCCACACCGGACAACGACACATTCAAAGCTTGAAGAGAAAGCGATTGTCCCGTTGTGCCGGTTACCTGCCCATCAAATACAGAAGGAGACCACCCACGGTTAGCCGAATGAGCCTGATATACAACGTGAGCGCAATCGGCGGAAGTATCGGAAACAAATGCTCCGTCCGTTATTCCGGGAGCGCCGCCGCCTTTACTGACAATCCTTACTTCGACAGTCTTAAGGAATGAACCCGATATCGTTGCCCCTGCATCCGCGCCATTGCATGCCCAACCAAGCCATCCTTTTTTGGAGTCAAAGCAGCGATACCAAATGTCATAGGCATTAGACAAATCTCCAGTAAGAGCCAATCTCACCGCCTTTAGAACACGCCCATCGTTTTTAGAGTTAAGCGCAGCACCGTCAGAAACAGCACCGCTCCATCCGCCAAATTCAAAAAAGCCGGAATAGTCAATTGAGCCTAAAATCTCTTGATTATCAAACGAAATGGAGAGCGAGGTTAAAGGTTCAGAGCCGTTCTCGGAGCCCAATAGGATTGATTTGCCTTGTACGGAGCCCAGGCTTTTACCGTTAAGACCAAGCGAGCTCCCGCTTAGAACACCCGTAGCTCCAATGAAATGGTTCAACGTATCGCCGGGAGCAGAGCAGCCCTTTTCGACCAACATAACCTGAATACCCTGAACGGCGGCACCCTTCCCCACCGAGCCCGCAGGAGACCCGTTGGACGTCCAGCCCAACCATCCGCCCAATTTGGAAGCATACACACGGTACCAAATGTCGTAAGTTGCAGATATCTCGTCATTGAGCTTAAACTGAACGGACTCAACTGACCGAGACTGCCCGGTCGTGCCAACAGTACCTGAAGACCAGCTTTGCCAACCAATGCCAGAGACGTGCGCACGAGAGGAAATAGAGCCTCCGTGGCCATACCAATTAACACTAAGCGACAGTGCCTCGATTGCATTTCTTGAGTCAATGACCCCCGATGTCTTTCCGTCCGCGACAACACCCATCCATCCAACATTGGAGATATGAGATCGATAGGAAACAGTAGGCGGTTCCTGGGAATGGTCCCTAAAGGCATCGCCTCGCGCTGGCGCATCTTGAGCATTTTTTGGAAGCACCTTTATCTGAATAGCTTCGATCTGATAAGCATAGCCCTGTGTTCCAGCAGGCTCACCATTTGAGGCCCAGCCAAGCCAACCAACATTTGCAGAATGAACGCGATACCAAATGTCATACGAGTCAGAAAGACCGCCCGACAAAGATAGCTTGATCGCTTCGATGGCTCGCGACTGTCCAACTGTTCCAGATGTCTGCCCGTTACCCACCGGCTGAGGCTCCCAGCCGATCCCGGAAATGTGTGATTGGACCGAAATGCTGTCATTCCCCAAAGGGGTGCCATCTTGTGAAAGCAGATTGATCTTGAGGGCTTCAACGCGCTTAGCACGACCTGTTGTGCCAGCCGTCATTCCATTTGAAACGGGAGCCTGCCAGCCAATATCCTGTACATGAGTCTGGTATGAAACAGAACCAAAGACAGCGGATACATCATTTTCGGGTTTCGGCGAATCAGTCGCATTGGAAGCAGACTCGCTAGAAACGGATGAGGGAGAATCATTGTCTGACACAGTCGGCTGCTCGACTTCAACCCCCTGCTGTTCATCATTTAGGACGAAACTCTCGTCTTCCGAGCTGCTGGCGGCGCTATTGGAATAATCAGTAGACTCCGGCTGCACCGGTAAAGAATCAGCCCAGACAGAAAGGGGCGTCAGAAGACAATGAAGAATCAGTAATGGCGTCATTGCCGTTGCTAGCAGTCGTTGCGTCTTTTTCATTCGACTTCCCCATCAATCGACCATCTTTAGCATCATTATTTATCGTTTCGGCAATTGCTTAAATACCGAAAACGTGAATGGCACTTAAATAGAAACGAACGGACCGTTGCAAAACGACCCGTTCGTTTTTAACCAGAGTAACTGCTAGAACCTGTGCGAAGGCATGACTTTCGATCAGCTATGCAAGCGGCACGTTGTCATACCAACCCCACTTTGGCTTATATGAGGTGGAATAATAATCCAACCAGTACGCCATATCGAGCGTCCTGATCTGACCGACATTATCCATAACCTGGTTATTGCCAATATAGAGACAAACGTGACCGTAAATGCTGCCCATGCGGGTATGCGTATGCGAAGGAACGGCAATGACCATTCCAACTTTCAGCTGAGAATAATCGGTGAATTTACAATAATCCCAGTAGTAATCGCAGGCATCTGTATGGACGTTCCTAAATCCGGCACGCTCGTAGATATCTGCAATCCACTCGGAGCACAATCCCGGGCCAGGAGACGGTACCTGTCGGGCAAGATCAACAATCTTCTTCTGCATAGGATTTGCAAACGCAGAAGGCTGCCCAAGCAAACATGGCGAAACGGTGCTCCCGGGGGCATTGGCGCCCTTCCTTGTAAGTCGAACTTGAACAGCTTGGACATGCGTCCCATAGCCAGTGCTACCGGCAACGGCACCATTTTTAGTCCAACCAAGCCAGCCGACATTATCGACATGGACCCTATACCAAACATCAAAATAGGTTGCTAAGTCACCAGAAAGAGAAATTTTAATAGCCTCAACCGAATTAGATTCAGCGGTAGACGAAAGCTGCTCCCCGTTTGTCTTGCCAGAAGTCCAGCCTACATTCGAAAGATGCAGTTGATAAGCAATCCCGCCGGCAACAGATGAAGTAGTTTTAGCCGAAAACCCGGTGATGGGAATTCCCTGACCGGTCGTACCGGACACCTCTCCGGCAGGGACATAATTCTGCCAAGCACCTTTCACCTGAGCGGAATACGTCACCGTAGGTATTTCAAGATGGGGATAGCCCGATGTATCAGGATGGGAGGTACCCTTCTTAATGAGCTTAATCTGAACAGCCTCGAGAGAGCATGACATACCGGTGGTGCCGGCCTCCTCGCCGTCCTTGGCCCAGGCCATCCAGCCGATGTTGGAGGCGTGCACGCGGTAGTAGACGTCGTAGTCCTTGGCGAGGGAGCCCGTGAGCCTCAGGCGCACGGCCTCGACGGCGCGGCCCTGGCCGGTGGTGCCGCCCTCGGAGGCCGAGGGGGTGTCCCAGCCCTGCCAGCCGACGCCCGAGACGTGGGCGTCGATCTGGACGCACGAGCCGTCTGAGTAGTCGGAACTGTCGAGCGAGAGCTTGAGGTCCTCGAGGGCGAGGCCGCGGCCGGTGGTGCCGGCGGTCGCCCCGTCGGACACGGCGCCCTGCCAGCCAACGTTGGAGACGTGGGCGCGGTAGGTCAGGGACATGGGCTTCTTCTTGAAGGCGTAGTCGACGTTGGCCCCGTCGGACGAGGGGGCGGCGTCGCCCTTCTTGACGAGCCTGATCTGGACGGCCTCGACGCTCCTGCCGAAGCCGGTGGTGCCGGCCTCCTCGCCGTCCTTGGCCCAGGCCATCCAGCCGATGTTGGAGGCGTGCACGCGGTAGTAGACGTCGTAGTCCTTGGCGAGGGAGCCCGTGAGCCTCAGGCGCACGGCCTCGACGGCGCGGCCCTGGCCGGTGGTGCCGCCCTCGGAGGCCGAGGGGGTGTCCCAGCCCTGCCAGCCGACGCCACTTACATTGGCGTTAATTTGCACAGAGCCATCTTCAACGGGATTCAAGATGCTGACCTTAAGATCCTCCACTGATTTAGACTGCCCCGTTGTGCCAGCCGTAGATCCGTCGCGCTTGCTGCTCATCCAGCCAATATTCGAGACATGCGCCTCATACTGAATATGCATCTTGCTGTCATCTACGTTGAGAAGAGAACCGTTGAAGCAGTAGTTCATGTCACAGCGTCCGTTGACGCCCGGGACATTGCCACTGCTTGAATACTGCCAGAAACTGTAGCTGCCAGCATAATCGCAACGCCAATTATATTGAGCGACCCAATGGTCATAACCGCTCAACGACGGAGAATTCAGGTAGTTGTTAAGCCAGTTAAGGTTCGCATAGATACCCGACTTAAAGCCAACGGCCTCCATACGGTTGCAAAAAGCCTGCGCAATCTGGGTAAGCTTATCCTTGCTGAAATCCGGATCTTGCAAGATATAGCTATCCTCAAGATCATAATAAACGGGAAGCGACGGATGATGGCCGCCGAGCCAAGCAAGTGTCCTGTCGGCCTCTTTATTGGCATCCTCTACAGAACGGGCGTAGGAGTAGTAATACACGCCATAAGGAATGCCGAGGCGTTCACATTCAGCAGCGTTCCTTTCAAAAGAATCGTCAGGTTTTCCGTAAACCGGACCGACCTTGAGAATGGCAAAATCAATCCCCGCGGCCTTAACCTTATTCCAATCAACAGTTCCTTGATGATTGCTGACATCGATGCCGCGCGCAACAGCGCCATTGGGCAAAGGATCGTCAGTTAAAGACTGCGCATCGATGTCGCCATTGTCAGAATCGATAAGCACGCCGTTTTCGAAACGCCAAGAGTTCGGTTCCAAAGAGTCGGCTTCGCAGGAATTCATTTCAGTGGAATCATCGGTTGGGGCTTCACCGTTTGACTCGTCAACACGAGACTCTTCGATGCCAATTCCAGGCTGTTCGCCTGAATCAGAGTCTACACCCCCATCAGGACGAGCAGCATTTGCATCGTCACCATACCATTCGGTTACACCCTGAGAACCCGAGGCATCGTCCTGCGCTCCCTGAGAGCTTGCACCTTGAGATTCGTACTCGTTCGATGTTTGCGAGACCGACTGCGAAGCAGCGGCGGCCTGGACCGACAGCGCATACGCGCTGTAAGGCTGAATGATTTGCGACCAGCCCATCAATAGCGTACAAACCAAAGCAGCAGACGCTTTAAGACGTTTCATGCATATCCCCCGAGACAGTAACCACAGATAAAGAAACGAATACTAGCTATATTACCGCACTTCCATACAGGCATTTAAAGCTTAGGAAAGCACCAGTTAGCACACAGTCAAAAAGAGGCGCTCCTGCAACGGAGCGCCTCAACAGACTCTATGCGAAAGGCCTAGCGGCACCGATTACACGACCTGGAGCATTGACCGAGCGCTCGGTCACACCGATCCCAGGCCACGAATCAATGATTCGACCGTTTCCGATATAGATTCCAATATGGCCCTGGTAGTAGACCACATCTCCCCTCTGCATAGCAGAAGTGCTAACCGGCATAAACGTGTTGTTGCGATACCAATTCATGGAGTTGTAGGTTTGCTCGGGCAACCAACGATGGTTATACGGGTTATACCAACCCATATCCATGCCAGTCGCATACAGACATTGCAGCACTAAGCCCGAACAATCAACCGCATCCCCCGGCCAAGAAGACCAAGGCTCGATATAACGCGTCCCGATATATTCACGAGCACGCTGGACGAATGCGTTGATGCAATCCTGTCGCGAAGCGTTGTAAGGAATTCGAGAAGGCGTGACATACGTAAAGTAACCGGTGCAATACGAAGGAAGCTGCACGCTATTGCAACTAACCTTTGGATAAGATCCCGGGGTCTGATACCCCATATAACGATAGGTCTCAAAATACGAATCAGACGTAGAGCCTGGTGCGGAAGCGCCCTTGGGAACAATCTTTACCTGTAATGCCTGAACAGGAATGCCAAGCTTCGTGGTGCCCGCCGGTGATCCATTTTTGGTCCAGCCAAGCCATCCGTAATTTGACACGTGGACGCGATACCAGACATCAAAGTAATTCGAAACGTCACCAGTCAAATTAATCTTCACAGCTTGGATTTGTTGTCCCTGTCCAATGGTTCCCGCTGTGGCTCCATCTGAGACAGCAGATTGCCAGCCGATATTGGATACGTGGGCGGAATACGAAATGCCACCGTTCATGGAACTATCGGAAAGGGACAGTTGCATTGCCTCCATGGCACGGTTCTGCCCAACCGTTCCGGCAACACCGCCATTGCCAACAGACGCTTGCCAGCCAAGACCGGAGCAATTTGCCTTAGCGGATAGCCCAGGAAGCTGGATCAACGCAGCATGATCTTGAACGGGAGCGTCGGACGAACCCTTGGCAACCAACTTAATTTGAATTGCCTCGGCCTGCTTAGACAGCCCAACGGTGCCAGCTGCGGCGTCATTTTTAGCCCAGCCAAGCCAGCCATAGTCTGCAGCATGAATACGGTAGTAAATATCGTATTTTGAAGCGTCGTTCCCGGTCAGCCTTAATTTGACCGCCTGAATTGCGAGGCCCTTGCCAACAGTGCCAGCATAGGAAGCACCCGAGACGTATGGCTGCCAGCCGATATTCGCAACATGTGCCGACACTTCAACTGAGGCATCGATGCCCTGAGTTGCAACATACAAAGCCTGCAGGGAGCGGGACTTGCCCGTCTGGCCAGCGGTTTCACCGTTGCCAACGGGAGCCAGCCAGCCCGCAGAAGCAACGTGCGCCTGAGATACAAGACCGATTCCCGACGTTTCGGTAAATGCATTACCGGTAGAACCAGGGGCAGGTTGACCCTTACGAACAAGTGCAACATCTATGCCGCACAAACCGGAAGAACCACCAGAAACGCCACATGCCTGACCATTTGACGTCCAGCCCGTCCAGCCATTACCGGAATCGCATACTCGATACCAAATGTCATAATTGGCAGCAAACTGGCCGCTCAGCGACATTTTTATCGCTTTAATGGGTGCGCCGGATACCGCCTTGGCGGCGCCGCCATCCGATTCGGAAGCACCCCAGCCTGAATATGCATCCATAACGGCATAGGAAATTGACCCGTCATCAGTTTGACCGGCAACGCTTAAGGCAATGGAGTTCAGCAGTTTAGCACCCTTGCCTCCGATCGTAGCCTTTTGACCAGAAGATAAGCCAAGACTCTCCCCAGAAACGGCGGATCCGGAAACCGCAACAGCATCTAGATCGCCGATAAAGACCTTGCTCGAAGAGCCAGGCGCTGCTCCGCCTTTCTCCACAAGGATTACCTTTACCGCTTCGATAGCCTTGCCTTTACCGGCAGAACCAGCGGCAGCACCATTGCAGGCCCAATCGAGCCAGCCAATGCCTGACACATGAGCGCAATACCAGATGTCATATTTATCTGCCGCCTCGCCGGTCAAGCGAATCTGGACGGCCTCGAGGCGCTGAGACTTTCCGGTCGTTCCACAGTGCCCCTCAGACCACTGTTGCCAGCCAACATTCGAGACATGACCACGAAGCTCAATAGAACCCGAGTGGCCATACCAGCCAAGCTGAGCCTCAAGCGCCTCCATGGGAAGGCCCCTGCCAGTTGTCCCGGCAACAGATCCGCCGCCTACGGGCGACATCCAACCAATATTCGACGTATGTGAGCGAACAGTGATTGAGGCAGGTTCATCGCTACGGCTCTTAAAAGGACAGGCGGTGTCGCCCGGGGCGGGGTCGCCCTTGGGCAGGACCGCGACCTGGACGGCCTGGACGGCGCGGCCGTAGCCCGCCGAGCCGGCGT
>CALIOA010000065.1:0-2953 GCA_938045065.1 uncultured Collinsella sp. | reverse complement strand
GTCGTAACAAGGTAGCCGTATCGGAAGGTGCGGCTGGATCACCTCCTTTCTAAGGTGTAAACCTAAAAAAAGAGAAGGTCGCGGAAAAGAAGAAAGCGTTAGGAAACGTCAAAAGCACTATATGGTTTTGAAGGTGTGAGAACATCTTCAGACTGCTGAAGGGTAGACCTTGACAGCTGGTCACAACCGAATACGGGGGTGTAGCTCAGTTGGGAGAGCGCCTGCCTTGCAAGCAGGAGGCCATCGGTTCGAACCCGTTCATCTCCACCAGGTATGGGCTCATAGCTCAGTTGGTTAGAGCGCACGCCTGATAAGCGTGAGGTCGGTGGTTCGAATCCACTTGAGCCCACCAGTGTACCTTGAAAACTGCATAGAGAGTAAATTCGCGGAGAAAAAGAAAGAAACATCAAATCAAATGAAAGCAAAAGGGTAGTAAGTATCTGATTGCTGCAATTTCAAAGGATTGATGAGAAAGAGAACTCATGCAATCGAAAGATTGTTTGAGCCTATTCTTGAAAAGATCAAGCTAATAAGAGCGTAGGGTGAATGCCTTGGCATTAAGAGCCGAAGAAGGACGCGGTTAACTGCGAAAAGCCATGGGGAGCTGTAAGCAAGCATTGATCCATGGATATCCGAATGGGGAAACCCGGCGGTCGTAATGGGCCGTCACCGTTACATGAATAAATAGTGTAACGGGGGGAACCCGGTGAACTGAAACATCTAAGTAGCCGGAGGAAGAGAAAGAAAGATCGATTTTCTTAGTAGCGGCGAGCGAACGGGAAAGAGGCCAAACCGGGACTCTACGGAGTACCGGGGTTGAGGACCTGCGGAATCGAAGTTGGAGATAGTCGAAGACGGTTGGAAAGCCGAACCGGAGAGGGTAAAAGTCCCGTAGGCGAAATCGAAGACGAGAGGCGGGTATCCAGAGTACCACAGGACACGAGTAATCCGGTGGGAAGCAGGGGGGTCCACCCCCCAAGCCTAAATACTACTTAATGACCGATAGCGTATAGTACCGTGAGGGAAAGGTGAAAAGAACCCCGGGAGGGGAGTGAAAGAGAACCTGAAACCCTATGTTTACAAGCAGAGGGAGCGAAAGCGACCTCGTACTTTTTGTAGAACGGGCCGGCGAGTTACTGTGTGCAGCGAGGTTAAGGCGTAGAGCGCCGGAGCCGAAGCGAGAGCGAGTCTGAAGAGGGCGAAAGTTGTGCGCAGTAGACCCGAAACCGGGTGACCTATCCATGGACAGGATGAAGCGGCGGTAAGACGCCGTGGAGGTCCGAACCACACGTATGTTGAAAAATGCGGGGATGAGCTGTGGATAGCGGAGAAATTCCAATCGAACTCGGAGATAGCTGGTTCTCCCCGAAATAGCTTTAGGGCTAGCCTCGTTTTAAATTACCGGGGGTAGAGCACTGAATGGGCTAGGGGGCCACAAAGCTTACCGAACCCTATCAAACTTCGAATACCGGATAATTGATGAACGGGAGTCAGACGGCGGGAGATAAGTTTCGTCGTCAAAAGGGAAACAGCCCAGATCTACGACTAAGGTCCCGAAATCACAGTTAAGTGGAAAAGGATGTGCAGTTGCACAGACAACCAGGATGTTGGCTTAGAAGCAGCCACTCATTTAAAGAGTGCGTAATAGCTCACTGGTCGAGTGATTGTGCGCCGAAAATGTACCGGGGCTAAACTGTGTACCGAAGTCTAGGGATCGTGATAAACGATCGGTAGGGGAGCAACGTGTGCGGGCTGAAGCCGAAGCGAAAGCGACGGTGGACTGCACGGGAGAGAGAATGCCGGCATGAGTAGCGAGAGCAAAGTGAGAATCTTTGCCGTCGAAAGCCTAAGGTTTCCTGAGGAAGGCTCGTCCTCTCAGGGTAAGTCAGGACCTAAGCCGAGGACAAAAGTCGTAGGCGATGGACAACTGGTTGATATTCCAGTACCACCTTTAGCGTTTGACTGAAGCAGTGACACAGAAGGATAGACAGAGCGCGTGACTGGTAGAGCGCGTCCAAGCGATGAGGGAGTTAAGTAGTGAAGCACGCTTAACAATCCTGGGTCGTGATGGGGACTGAAAATAAGTAGGGAAGCTGTTGAATTCACGCTGGCGAGAAAAGCTGCTAAGGAGCGAAAGGGTGCCTGTACCGCAAACCGACACAGGTAGGCGAGGAGAGAATCCTAAGACGAGCGGGAGAACCCATGTTAAGGAACTCGGCAAAATGACCCTGTAACTTCGGGATAAAGGGAGCCACGAGAGTGGCCGCAGAGAATAGGCCCAAGCGACTGTTTACCAAAAACACAGGTCTGTGCGAAGTAGAGATACGACGTATACGGGCTGACGCCTGCCCAGTGCCGGAAGGTTAAGGGGAAGTGTTAGGGCAACCGAAGCACGGAACTTAAGCCCCGGTGAACGGCGGCCGTAACTATAACGGTCCTAAGGTAGCGAAATTCCTTGTCGGGTAAGTTCCGACCCGCACGAATGGCGTAACGACTTGGGCACTGTCTCAACATGGGACCCGGCGAAATTGTAGTATGTGTGAAGATGCACATTACCCGCGATAGGACGGAAAGACCCCGTAGAGCTTTACTGTAGTTTAACATTGGATTTCGGTAACATATGTACAGGATAGGTGGGAGGCGAAGAACCAGGGACGCCAGTTTCTGGGGAGCCGACCTTGGGATACCACTCTTGTGTTATTGGAGTTCTAACGAATTGCCGTGAACCGGGATTCGGACAGTGTTAGATGGGCAGTTTGACTGGGGCGGTCGCCTCCTAAAGAGTAACGGAGGCGTCCAAAGGTTCCCTCAGAATGGTTGGAAACCATTCGCAGAGTGTAAAGGCAGAAGGGAGCTTGACTGCGAGACCGACAGGTCGAGCAGGTGCGAAAGCAGGGCTTAGTGATCCGGCGGTATGAGAGTGGAATTGCCGTCGCTCAACGGATAAAAGCTA
>CALIOA010000064.1:0-3576 GCA_938045065.1 uncultured Collinsella sp. | reverse complement strand
CTCAAAGGAATTGACGGGGACCCGCACAAGCGGTGGAGCATGTGGTTTAATTCGATGCAACGCGAAGAACCTTACCTGGTCTTGACATCCACGGAAGTTTTCAGAGATGAGAATGTGCCTTCGGGAACCGTGAGACAGGTGCTGCATGGCTGTCGTCAGCTCGTGTTGTGAAATGTTGGGTTAAGTCCCGCAACGAGCGCAACCCTTATCCTTTGTTGCCAGCGGTCCGGCCGGGAACTCAAAGGAGACTGCCAGTGATAAACTGGAGGAAGGTGGGGATGACGTCAAGTCATCATGGCCCTTACGACCAGGGCTACACACGTGCTACAATGGCGCATACAAAGAGAAGCGACCTCGCGAGAGCAAGCGGACCTCATAAAGTGCGTCGTAGTCCGGATTGGAGTCTGCAACTCGACTCCATGAAGTCGGAATCGCTAGTAATCGTGGATCAGAATGCCACGGTGAATACGTTCCCGGGCCTTGTACACACCGCCCGTCACACCATGGGAGTGGGTTGCAAAAGAAGTAGGTAGCTTAACCTTCGGGAGGGCGCTTACCACTTTGTGATTCATGACTGGGGTGAAGTCGTAACAAGGTAACCGTAGGGGAACCTGCGGTTGGATCACCTCCTTACCTTAAAGAAGCGTACTTTGCAGTGCTCACACAGATTGTCTGATAGAAAGTGAAAAGCAAGGCGTCTTGCGAAGCAGACTGATACGTCCCCTTCGTCTAGAGGCCCAGGACACCGCCCTTTCACGGCGGTAACAGGGGTTCGAATCCCCTAGGGGACGCCACTTGCTGGTTTGTGAGTGAAAGTCACCTGCCTTAATATCTCAAAACTCATCTTCGGGTGATGTTTGAGATATTTGCTCTTTAAAAATCTGGATCAAGCTGAAAATTGAAACACTGAACAACGAGAGTTGTTCGTGAGTCTCTCAAATTTTCGCAACACGATGATGAATCGCAAGAAACATCTTCGGGTTGTGAGGTTAAGCGACTAAGCGTACACGGTGGATGCCCTGGCAGTCAGAGGCGATGAAGGACGTGCTAATCTGCGATAAGCGTCGGTGAGGTGATATGAACCGTTATAACCGGCGATTTCCGAATGGGGAAACCCAGTGTGTTTCGACACACTATCATTAACTGAATCCATAGGTTAATGAGGCGAACCGGGGGAACTGAAACATCTAAGTACCCCGAGGAAAAGAAATCAACCGAGATTCCCCCAGTAGCGGCGAGCGAACGGGGAGGAGCCCAGAGCCTGAATCAGTGTGTGTGTTAGTGGAAGCGTCTGGAAAGGCGCGCGATACAGGGTGACAGCCCCGTACACAAAAATGCACATATTGTGAGCTCGATGAGTAGGGCGGGACACGTGGTATCCTGTCTGAATATGGGGGGACCATCCTCCAAGGCTAAATACTCCTGACTGACCGATAGTGAACCAGTACCGTGAGGGAAAGGCGAAAAGAACCCCGGCGAGGGGAGTGAAAAAGAACCTGAAACCGTGTACGTACAAGCAGTGGGAGCCTCTTAATGGGGTGACTGCGTACCTTTTGTATAATGGGTCAGCGACTTATATTCTGTAGCAAGGTTAACCGAATAGGGGAGCCGAAGGGAAACCGAGTCTTAACTGGGCGTTAAGTTGCAGGGTATAGACCCGAAACCCGGTGATCTAGCCATGGGCAGGTTGAAGGTTGGGTAACACTAACTGGAGGACCGAACCGACTAATGTTGAAAAATTAGCGGATGACTTGTGGCTGGGGGTGAAAGGCCAATCAAACCGGGAGATAGCTGGTTCTCCCCGAAAGCTATTTAGGTAGCGCCTCGTGAATTCATCTCCGGGGGTAGAGCACTGTTTCGGCAAGGGGGTCATCCCGACTTACCAACCCGATGCAAACTGCGAATACCGGAGAATGTTATCACGGGAGACACACGGCGGGTGCTAACGTCCGTCGTGAAGAGGGAAACAACCCAGACCGCCAGCTAAGGTCCCAAAGTCATGGTTAAGTGGGAAACGATGTGGGAAGGCCCAGACAGCCAGGATGTTGGCTTAGAAGCAGCCATCATTTAAAGAAAGCGTAATAGCTCACTGGTCGAGTCGGCCTGCGCGGAAGATGTAACGGGGCTAAACCATGCACCGAAGCTGCGGCAGCGACACTATGTGTTGTTGGGTAGGGGAGCGTTCTGTAAGCCTGTGAAGGTGGCCTGTGAGGGTTGCTGGAGGTATCAGAAGTGCGAATGCTGACATAAGTAACGATAAAGCGGGTGAAAAGCCCGCTCGCCGGAAGACCAAGGGTTCCTGTCCAACGTTAATCGGGGCAGGGTGAGTCGACCCCTAAGGCGAGGCCGAAAGGCGTAGTCGATGGGAAACAGGTTAATATTCCTGTACTTGGTGTTACTGCGAAGGGGGGACGGAGAAGGCTATGTTGGCCGGGCGACGGTTGTCCCGGTTTAAGCGTGTAGGCTGGTTTTCCAGGCAAATCCGGAAAATCAAGGCTGAGGCGTGATGACGAGGCACTACGGTGCTGAAGCGACAAATGCCCTGCTTCCAGGAAAAGCCTCTAAGCATCAGGTAACATCAAATCGTACCCCAAACCGACACAGGTGGTCAGGTAGAGAATACCAAGGCGCTTGAGAGAACTCGGGTGAAGGAACTAGGCAAAATGGTGCCGTAACTTCGGGAGAAGGCACGCTGATATGTAGGTGAAGCGACTTGCTCGTGGAGCTGAAATCAGTCGAAGATACCAGCTGGCTGCAACTGTTTATTAAAAACACAGCACTGTGCAAACACGAAAGTGGACGTATACGGTGTGACGCCTGCCCGGTGCCGGAAGGTTAATTGATGGGGTTAGCGGTAACGCGAAGCTCTTGATCGAAGCCCCGGTAAACGGCGGCCGTAACTATAACGGTCCTAAGGTAGCGAAATTCCTTGTCGGGTAAGTTCCGACCTGCACGAATGGCGTAACGACTTCCCCGCTGTCTCCAACATAGACTCAGCGAAATTGAATTCTGAGTTAAGATGCTCAGTACCCGCGGTTAGACGGAAAGACCCCGTGAACCTTTACTATAGCTTTGCAGTGGTATTAGGTGACAAATGTGTAGGATAGGTGGGATGCTATGAAGTTATGACGCTAGTTGTAATGGAGCAGACGTTGAAATACCACCCTTTTGTTATTTGATATCTAACCTGCTTCCGTTATCCGGAAGAGGGACCCTGCATGGTGGGTAGTTTGACTGGGGCGGTCGCCTCCCAAAGAGTAACGGAGGCGCGCAAAGGTTGGCTCAGATTGGTCGGAAATCAATCGTTGAGTGCAATGGCATAAGCCAGCCTGACTGCGAGAGCGACAGTTCGAGCAGAGACGAAAGTCGGTCATAGTGATCCGGTGGTCCCGAGTGGAAGGGCCATCGCTCAACGGATAAAAGGTACTCCGGGGATAACAGGCTGATTCCGCCCAAGAGTTCACATCGACGGCGGAGTTTGGCACCTCGATGTCGGCTCATCACATCCTGGGGCTGGAGAAGGTCCCAAGGGTTCGGCTGTTCGCCGATTAAAGTGGCACGCGAGCTGGGTTCAGA
>CALIOA010000063.1:0-93880 GCA_938045065.1 uncultured Collinsella sp. | reverse complement strand
AAAGACCGAGTCGTCCTCGCAGACGCTCAAGCAGGAATACCTCGATACATACGAGCGAGGTGAATGACATGAAACTATTTGAACAGCTGAAGTCCAATGCGTCGCGCATGGCTGTCTACGCCATCCTCGTGGCAACGGCTTTATGCGGAATCGCGGCACCCGTCTATGCGCTCAACGGGGAGAAAGGCGATGTCGAACCCGCGTACATGGCTTCGACGGTTAAGGACCGGTACAAAGCCTTCTCTGGAGACACGTTTTACGTAGCAGAGTACGACACGACCTACCGTCAGCTTCGCTACAACAAGAGATACGAATATCTAGGCCCAGAAGTAATCAGCTATACATCGGGTTGGTACCGCTCCAGCTATGGACACATAACCCAGTTCAAGTGTAACTACCGTGTGTACAACTAAAGCAACCCGGCCGGGACGAGGGGTGACGCAAAAGCGTCGCCCCTCGTTTTTAACCATGTCAACTGAACCTAGTTCAGTTTGGTTGATTTCCGATCTCAGCCGAACACATTGAGCGGAAAGGCCGTTCCCGCAGTCAGTCGAACGTCCCCGGGGCCCTTCTCAGGCCCCGGGGACGGCATTTTCCCAGTTGAAGGAACGGTGGAGATGTGTTTCGATGGGTCAGATTCGTGTCGTTCCGAAAAGACCGTGAACCTTTTGTGGGACGCTCGGCGCCGTGGTACCATAGCCGAGTTTGTTGTCTTGGTCGGAAACCAAGACGCCTTATGCGCTGATCGGTAACCAGCGCCTGACTAATAAGGAGTCCTACCATGAAGCAGGGTATCCATCCCCAGTATGTCGAGTGCACGGTGACGTGCTCCTGCGGCAACACCTTCAAGACGCACGCTACCGTGTCCGAGATGAAGGTCGAGCTTTGCAACGAGTGCCACCCGTTCTACACCGGCCAGCAGAAGTTCGTCGACACCGGTGGACGCGTCCAGCGCTTCGCCGACAAGTTCGGTGGCGCCGCTGCCGCCCAGCTCAAGAAGGCCGAGGAGGCCAAGGCTGCCAAGGCCGCCAAGGCTGCTGAGGCCGAGGCCGCTCGCAAGGCCGCCGCTGAGGCTAAGGCTGCCGAGAAGGCTAAGCGTGCCGCTAAGTTCGCCGAGGAGGCTGCCAAGCAGGCCGCCGAGGCTCCCGCAGAGGCTCCCGTCGAGGAGGCCGCTGCTGAGGCCGAGACCACCGAGGCTGCTGAGTAAATAGCTCGCCGCGGAATCGCTCGCATTCATGGCATAAGGGCCGTGCATCCGTTTGGGTGCGCGGCCCTTTTCTTTTTATTGGTGCAAGCCAACCTGTCCCCATTGCACCAGATTGGTGCGAAGGGGGCAGATTGGCTTGCACCAAATGGCAGAGAGACAGCGTTTGCCCAGATAAAACCTGCCAAAATAAACCAGTCCCTTTTTGGCAGGTTGGTCGTAGTTATTACGTGGCGGTCGAGGTCGACTGTATAGGCCGTGCCTTGTTTGGCTAAAGTACATTTATCTGTGTTTAACTCGCCCAAGGCTGCATGGCGTGGGCGATGGCCAAAAAGGAAAACCACATGGGATTCATGTCAAAGCTGCTGTCCTTTGGATCCGATAAGGACCTTAAGCGCTACTACAAGATCGTCGACCAGATCAACGGTCTTGAGCCCCAGTTTGAGAAGATGACCGAGGAAGAGCTCCGCGCCCAGACCGATAAGTTCCGCGAGCGTTACGCCAACGGCGAGTCGCTCGACGACATGCTCCCCGAGGCCTTTGCCACCGTGCGTGAGGCTTCCAAGCGCATCACGGGCATGCGTCACTTTGACGTACAGCTCATCGGCGCCATGGCGCTGCACGAGGGGCATATCGCCGAGATGAAGACCGGCGAAGGCAAGACCCTTGTCTCCACCTTGGCCGGCTACCTCAACGCTATCGCCGGCAAGGGCGTGCATGTCGTTACCGTCAACGATTATCTGGCAAAGCGCGACTCTGAGTGGATGGGCCGCATCTACAAGTACCTGGGAATGACCGTCGGTCTGCTCCAGAACAACATGCCGCTCGAGCTCAAGCGTCCGGCCTACCAGGCAGACGTCACCTACGGCACCAACTCCGAGTTCGGTTTCGACTACCTGCGCGACAACATGGTCACCCGTCCCGAGCAGCGCGTGCAGCGCGGTCACAACTACGCCATCGTCGACGAGGTCGACTCCATCCTGATCGATGAGGCCAGGACGCCGCTCATTATCTCGGGCGCCGGCACTAAGTCCGCCAGCACCTACAAGGACTTCGCGCGTGCCGTGCGCGGCCTGGAGCGCGGTGAGGACGTGTCGCACGACATGCTCACCGCCACCGAGGATGTCGAGCCCACGGGCGACTACGTCATGGATGAGGCCAAGCACACCATCGCCGCCACTGAGCGCGGCCTTAAGAAGATCGAGCGCCGCCTGGGCATCGAGGACATCTATGCCGACCTTTCGGGCCAGCTGGTCAACCACCTGCAGCAGGCGCTGAAGGCCCAGTACATGTTCCATCGCGACAAGCAGTACGTGGTCACTAACGGCGAGGTCAAGATCGTCGACGAGTTCACCGGCCGCATCATGGAGGGCCGCCGCTATTCTGAGGGCCTGCACCAGGCCATCGAGGCCAAAGAGGGCGTGCTCGTACGCGAGGAGAACCAGACGCTGGCAACCATCACCCTGCAGAACTACTTCCGTCTGTATGACAAGCTTTCCGGTATGACCGGCACGGCACTTACCGAGGATGCCGAGTTCCGCGAGATCTACAAGCTGCCCGTCGAGGTCATCCCCTCCAACAAGCCCGTGCAGCGCGTGGACCACGAGGACCTGGTATATCGTACCATCCAGGCCAAGTACAACGCCGTTGCCGACGACGTCGAGCGACGTCACGCCAAGGGACAGCCGGTCCTGGTGGGCACCGTCTCCATCGAAAGCTCCGAGAAGCTGTCCGCCGCCCTCACCAAGCGCGGCATCGCGCACGAGGTTCTCAACGCCAAGCATCACGAGCGCGAGGCCCACATCGTTGCCCAGGCCGGACGCTACGGCGCCGTGACCATCGCTACTAACATGGCCGGTCGTGGTACCGACATCCTGCTGGGCGGCAACCCCGACGAGCTGGTGCGCGAGCGCCTTGAGTACGAGGGCCTGACCATGGAGGACGTGACGCCCGAGCAGCTCGAGCAGTTTAACGCCGAGGCAAAGGAGACCTGCAAGGCCGAGCGCGAGCGCGTGCTTGCCGCCGGCGGCCTGACCGTTATCGGCACCGAGCGCCATGAGTCCCGCCGTATCGACAACCAGCTGCGTGGCCGTTCCGGCCGTCAGGGCGATCCGGGCGAGACCCAGTTCTACTTGTCGCTCGAGGACGACCTCATGCGCCTGTTCGGCGGCGACAAGATGGACCGCGTCTCCAAGATGATGGTCACGGCCGACATGGGCGACGACATGCCCATCCAGCACAAGATCATCTCCAAGGCCGTCGAGAGCGCCCAGCACAAGGTCGAGAGCATCAACTTCTCCATGCGTAAGAGCGTCCTTGAGTACGACGACGTCATGAACAAGCAGCGCCAGGTCATCTACGCCGAGCGCAATAAGATTCTGGACGGCAAGGACCTGACCGACCACATCACCGAGGTCATGCACGATACCGTCTACCGTTGCGTGCAGGAGTTCTGCACCAAGGACAGTCACGATGGTGAGCGCGACCTGGAGGGCCTGCGCAAGTGGGTTGTGGAGCTCACCGGCCACATCGATACGCCGAAGTTCCCCGACGAGGATTATGAGGCCCTGGCTGCCGATGTCCTGGCTTACGTAGAGAAGTGCTACAACATGAAGGCCGAGCGCTTGGGCGAGGACCTGATGCGCGAGCTCAACACCCAGGTCATGCTGCGCGTCATCGATACCCGCTGGATGAACTACCTGCAGGAGATGGACTACCTCAAGACCGGCATCGGCCTGCGCGGCTTTGGCCAGCGCGACCCGCTGGTTGAGTACAAGACCGAGGCCTACGGCGCGTTCCAGATACTCGTCGATACCATGTATGAGGATTACCTGCGCACGGTTCTGCGCATCGAGATCAAGGCTGCCCCGCGTGCCGTGGAGCACAAGGAGGAGCCCGCGCTCGAGGGTGCGCGCTTCTCCGGTCCTGCCGAGGTCGATGGTGACAACGGCAACTCGGTGCTGCGCAAGCAGGCGCAGGTGCAGGCCCGCACGGCTGTCCAGGGTGGTCCGGCTGCCGTCAACAACGGTGGCAAGGTGACCACCTATCGCAAGTCCGAGAGCGACGATCCGTACGTCAACGTGGGCCGCAACGACCCGTGCCCCTGCGGTAGCGGCAAGAAGTTTAAGTACTGCCACGGCAGGAATCGTTAATGGCTGAGGCTTTAGAGGTAACGCCCGCCGAGCTGGACGCGTTTGCGGACCGGCTCGGCGAGGTCGAGTCGTATCTTCATTTGGACGAGAAGCGCACGCGTGTGACCGAGCTCGAGGCCAAAAGCGTGGCCCCCGGCTTTTGGGATGACGCCGACGCCGCTCGCGCCACCATGGAGGAGATCGCTCGCGCCAAGGAAGATATCGCTGCCGTGGATACCGCACGCGGCGAGCTATCTGACGCCCGTGCGGCGCTGGAGCTTGCCGAGGAGATGGGCGACGACCCCGATGCCGCCGCATTGCGCGAGGAGGCTGCAGCCACGGCTGAGCGCCTGGCCCGTGCCATCGATGAGCTTGAGCTTTCGAGCTGGTTTACCGGTGAGTTCGATCACGGCGATGCCATCGTGACCATCAAGCCCGGACAGGGTGGTCTGGAGGCCCAGGACTGGACCTTCATGCTCTTTAAGATGTACATGAAGTACTGCCAGCGTCGCGGCTGGAAGGTCACCATCAACGACTGTCCCGCGGCCGAGGTCATCGGCATCGACCGCGCGACCTTTACCGTCGAGGGCAAGGACGCATTTGGCATGCTGCGCGCCGAGGCCGGCGTCCACCGCTTGGTTCGCATTAGCCCCACCGACGACAAGAAGCGCCGCCAGACCACGTTTGCCGGCGTCGAGGTCATCCCCGTGCTACCCGATGATATCGACATCGAGATCAGTCCTGATGACATCCGCGTGGACGTGTACCACGCGAGCGGCCCGGGCGGTCAGGGCGTCAACACCACCGACTCCGCCGTGCGCGTGACGCATTTCCCCAGCGGCATTGTGGTCACCTGCCAAAACGAGCGCAGCCAGATCCAGAACAAGGCCGCGTGCATGCAGATCCTCAAGGCTCGCCTGTACGAGATTGAGCTCGAGAAGCGCGCCGAGGCCCTGGATGAGATTCGTGGACCCAAGACCACGATCGGCTTTGGCAACCAGATTCGCAGCTACGTGCTCTACCCGTATCAGATGGTTAAGGACCTACGCACGGGCGTGGAGACCAGCAATGTCGAGGCAGTTCTTGACGATGGCGACCTGGACCCGTTTGTTATTGGCTACCATCGCTGGGCGACCGGCAACGCCGATGCAGAAGGCTCGGAGGTCTAAAACATCGGGCGGCTTCAAGCCGATGCCAAGCCTAACGGTTGGACGGGTTTGTATCCAGAACAAACCCTGCGCAGGGGTGGTTTTTGTCCGGCGAATCGGTAGAATCGAATACAAGAAGAAGTTCAAAGCGCATCCGTTTGGGTGCGCTTTTTTGAGGGAGGCAGCATGGCATATCGTCTGGACATCAAGCGCATTCTTTCGATGAACTTCTTTCACGACCTGCCCCAGATCATGTTGGGGTGCGCTCTGGCCGCCATCGCGACCGACTTGTTTTTGATTCCCAACGGTCTTGCCGCCGGTGGCGTTACGGGCCTTGCCACCATTATCCAGGCGGTCGGCGCGGCGCGCGGCCTATCGCTTCCCGTTGGTATTCAGACGATCGTGATGAACGCCTTGCTGTTGTTGGTCGTTATGCGCGAGGGCGGCATGTTCTACGTGGTGCAGACCGCGACGGGCTTTGTGCTGCTGGGCTTCTTTACCGATCTGTTCGCCCCGTTTGTAGCACCTCTGGCGGATGCGGACCTGATGCTCCCTGCCATGTGGGGCGGCATTATTACGGGCATCGGTTACGGCATGGTGTTGCGCGCCGGCGCCAACACCGGCGGCTCGGACACGATTGGCCAGATCATCTCGCGTAACACCTCGCTGCCGGTGGGCTCGACCGTCATGGCAATCGACGTTGCCGTGTGTGCGCTGTCGGCTCCGGTCTTTTCAATCGAAAACGCACTATATGCAGGCCTTTCGATGGTCATTAGCGGCTATGTGATCGATGCCGTGGTCGATGGCGGCAACAAACGCCGTATGGTACTCATCATCTCGGATAAGTTCCCTGATATCGCTGCCGATATCATGTATGGCCTGGGTCGTGGTTGTACCAAGTTTAAGGCGACTGGCATGTATTCGGGTGCCGAGAAGCCGGTGATTATGGTCATCGTGAGCCGTCGAGAGCTCAATACCCTCAAGACGATCGTGCGCGAGCGCGATCCTCACGCCATTGTGACGGTCGCTGACGTTACGGAAGCCTTCGGCGAGGGATTCAAGGACATTAGCGCGTAGGGTCGACTGCGTTCCATCCAAAAGACGTTCACATTGATAAACCGTTTCATCAGCGGTTCTGCCTGCTAAATTGTTCAAATAATGATAAAAACTCTGGTAAAGCCATCAGTTTCCAGCATAATGAATGACGTACGTGCATTGCGGCTGTGTTGGGATTACCTTCGGTGCCGTGCGCATTTTGTCTAATGAGGATGAAAGGAAGGCACAATGAGCGACGAAGAGCTCAAAAAGGTTGCCAACGAGGTAAGGAAGGGCATCGTCACCGGCGTGCACGCTGCCAAGTCCGGCCATCCGGGCGGTTCGCTCGGCGCTGCCGACATCATGACCTATCTGTACTTTGAGGAAATGAACGTCGACCCGGCCGATCCCCGCAAGGCCGATCGCGACCGTTTTGTGCTCTCCAAGGGCCATTGCGCTCCGGGCCTGTACGCCGTGCTCGCCGAGCGTGGGTTCTTCCCCAAGGAGGATCTCGAGACGCTGCGCCATATCGGCAGCCACCTGCAGGGTCATCCCAACATGAACGACACCCCGGGCGTCGACATGTCCACCGGCTCGCTCGGCCAGGGTATCTCCGCCGCCGTGGGTATGGCCGTTGCCGCCAAGCACTGGGGCGATACTTACCGCACGTACGCCCTGCTGGGCGATGGCGAGAGCGAGGAGGGCCAGGTCTGGGAGGCCGCCATGTTTGCCGGCAACCAGCAGCTCGATAACCTCTGCGTGATCGTCGACCACAACGGCCTGCAGATCGACGGCCCCGTCGAGGAGGTCAACGACCCCATGCCGCTCGCCGACAAGTTCCGCGCGTTCAAGTTCCACGTGGTGGAGCTCGCCGACGGCAACGACTTCGACCAGATCCGCGCCGCCTTTGCCGAGGCTCGCGCCACCAAGGGGCAGCCGACCGCCATTATCGCCGAGACCCTGAAGGGCAAGGGCGTGTCCTTTATGGAGAACCAGGTTGGTTGGCACGGCAAGGCCCCCAACGATGAACAGTTTGAGCAGGCCATGGCAGAGCTCACGGCCGCCGGAGAGGAGCTCTAGGATGGCAGACGTCAAAAAAATCGCCACGCGCGTAAGCTACGGCGAGGCCCTCGTCGAGCTCGCCAACGAGCACGATGACTTTGTGGTCCTCGACGCCGACCTGGCCGCCGCCACGCAGACCGGCAAGTTCAAGGCCGCCTGCCCCGACCGCTTCTTCGACGTGGGTATCGCCGAGAGCAACCTGATGGGCGTCGCCGCCGGTATCGCGACCACCGGCCGCGTTGCCTTCGCGAGCACCTTTGCCATGTTCGCAGCCGGCCGCGCTTTTGAGCAGGTCCGTAACTCCATCGGCTACCCGCACCTCAACGTTAAGATTGGTGCCACGCACGCCGGTATCTCGGTGGGCGAGGATGGTGCCACGCACCAGTGCTGCGAGGATATCGCCCTCATGCGCGTCATCCCCGGCATGACTGTGATCGTTCCTGCCGACGACGTCGAGGCCCGCGCCGTGACGCGCGCCGCCTACGAGTGCGACGGTCCGGTGTACATGCGCTTCGCTCGTTTGGCCTCGCCGGTTATCAACGACCCCGAGACCTACAAGTTCGAGTTGGGCAAGGGCATTGTCATGCGCGAGGGCGCCGATGTGACCATCATCGCCTGCGGTCTGATGGTTGGCGAGGCCCTCGAGGCCGCCGAGCAGCTCGCTGCCGAGGGCATCGACGCCGAGGTCATCAACATGCACACCATCAAGCCCATCGACGCCGACCTGATCGTCAAGAGCGCCACCAAGACCGGCCACGTCGTGACCGTCGAGGAGCACTCCGTGATCGGCGGCCTGGGCAGCGCCGTTGCCGACGTCCTGTGCGAGCAGTGCCCGACGCCGCTCAAGAAGATCGGCGTCAACGACACCTTCGGTGAGTCTGGCCCGGGTGCCGAGCTCTTGCACAAGTATGGCCTGGACGCCGCCAACATCGTGGCGACCACCAAGGAGTTCTTGGCATAAGGCAAGGCGGATCTCAAGGACTGCTTCGCCAGAACTACAAAACTGTTTCGCCAGTACTATGGAAACCCGGCAGGGGCGCTCTCTTGGAGAGCGCCCCTGTTTCAGTTGCGGTGAAATAAGGACTGATTAGACCTTTTAACTGGTAAAACAGTCCCTATTTCACCGCAACTTATGAAGACGCCCCTCAAGCACGGTCCCATCAGGGAAAAGGGCATATATCGACAAAGCGCAATTCAGACCCTTCCAACTTTGTATATGCAGCACCCCAAGTAAAACGCGGCGACCCCTTAGTTACCGCAGGCCGGACACAGGGCTACTCTCCAAATCTTTCCGCAGGACGGAGGAGCCCCCGCAGCGCGAAGCGCGCAGCGGGGGCTCCGACATGTCCGAGGACGATTTGGAGAGTAACCCTGTGCCCGGCCGACGGGATCCCTAAGCACGCCATGCTTCTTATGTGCAGCAAAGCTAATACTGCTAAAATACAAAGCGCTCATGTAGTTTAAACGCACGACGATAAGGAGCACCAGTGGGTAACCACTTCCGTACCTCCGGTGCGGGCGATGATGCCCCCAAGACGCAGGCAGGCGTCCAGGGCAGTCGTTTCGCCACTCCGGATTCAGAGGGCCAGCCTGTTGCTCAGGCCCCCGCTCAGCCGGCAGATCAGGCACAGCCGGCATCCGATCCCTTTACCTACAATCCAACCAGCGATGTCGCGCTTTCCGGCACGGCGGGTTTTGAGCCCGTTCAGGCCGTGACCGCTCGCGTGGAGCAGCCTCAGGCTGGTGCCGCCACGCCGCAGCCTACCATGGCCGGCATTCCCGACCCCTTGGCCCCTGCGACGCCGGCTCCTCAGCCTGCGCAGTCCGGTCTCTTTGCCGCTATTCCCGACCCCACGCAGCCTGCTGCCCCGGTGGTCGAGAGCGATCAGGCAGCCGAGGTCGCAAGCCTCGATAACGCGCTCAACAACCCCGATTTTACGTCGGTGTTTGCGCCCATCGATCCGCAGGCCAGCCGCAAGAAGATGGCCAAGCAGGCCGGTGTCGAGCCCGTCATCCTTATGGAGCATGTCACCAAGATCTATCCGGCACAGCCTAACAAGCCTGCACTCGACGACATCAACATCGAGATCTATCCGGGCGAGTTCGTCTTCCTGGTCGGTCACTCCGGCTCGGGTAAGACCACGCTGCTGTCGACGCTCAACCGCGACGTCAAGCCGACGAGCGGCCGCATCCTGGTTGCCGGTCAGGACCTCATGAAGATCAAGAACCGTAAGGTTCCGTTCCTGCGCCGCCAGATTGGCGCCGTGTTCCAGGACTTTAAGCTTCTGCCGCAAAAGACCGCCTACGAAAACGTGGCGTTTGCCCTGCAGTGCATCGGCAAGCCCAAGGGCGTCATTCGCAGCCAGGTGCCCGAGGTGCTGCGCCTGGTCGGTCTGGCCGATCAGATGGACTCGCTGCCCGACCAGCTTTCCGGTGGCGAGCAGCAGCGCGTTGCCGTCGCCCGTGCTATGGTCAACCGTCCGCCGCTGCTGATCTGCGACGAGCCCACGGGCAACCTCGACCCGGCGATCTCGCTGGGCATCATGAAGCTGCTTGAGCGTATTAACCGCACCGGCACCACCGTGATCGTCGCCACGCACGACCGCGAGATGGTCGATAGCATGCACCGTCGCGTGATCGCCCTCGAGGGCGGCCACGTCATCCGCGACCAGGAGAGGGGAGGTTACGGCAACTATGGCACCAACTAACGTGGGCTACTCCTTCAAAGAGGCAATCAGCCACTTCTTCCGTAACTGGACTACCTCGCTCGGCGCCGTCATCACGATCTTCCTTTCGCTGTTTATCATCGGCCTGTTCATCATGGGCTCTGCGATGCTGAACTCCGTGATCGGCACCGTCGAGGATCAGGTTGTCATCAACGCGTTCATTAGTGATGACGCCGATCAGGCCGATGTTCAGGCTTTTGAGGCCGAGCTTAAGACGTGGAATAACGTCAAGTCCGTGACCTATAAGGACAAGGACGACGCGCTGGCCGAGTATACGAGCAAGATGTCGGGCAACGCCGACGCCACCATGAGCGCGCTCGATGGCCAGAACCCGCTGCCGGCTTCCTTCGCTATTGAGATGGACGATCCGTCCAAGGTCGAGAGCACGGCAAAGAAGCTCAAGAAGGATGCCGATTTCCAGAAGATCGCGGATGACGGCGACGTCAACGCGAGCGTGCTGTACGGCCAGGAGGAAGTGAGCCGCCTGTTCCAGGTGACCAACTACATCCGCATCGCCGCCGTGGTGCTCGTTGGTCTTCTGACCTTTATCGCATTCATCTTCATCAACAACACGATTCGCCTGTCCATCACGGCGCGTCGTCGTGAGATTGCGATTATGCGTCTGGTCGGCGCCAGCAACGGCTTCATTCGTGGCCCGTTTATCACCGAGGGCGTGCTGCAGGCCATTTTGGGCTCGCTGCTTTCCATCGGCGTTCTGGAGCTGCTGCGCAATCTGATGATTCCGCGTCTGCAGGAGAGCATCGGCTGGATGTCGTTTGCCCTGCCGATGCAGTACTACCTGGTGACCTATGCTGCGCTGATTCTGGTCGGTGTGATTATCGGTCTCTTTGGTTCTGCCATCGCCATGCGCCGCTACCTGCGCGTGTAGGCATGCTTGGAATTCATCCCTTCCAACGGGTCGTCTCTTATGGGGCGGCCCGTTTTTTGATCCCTAGGGGACGGCAGGAAAGCGAATCATTTGGGTAGACTCTTTGGAGTTCGCAATCGATAGTTAGGAGGCGCCATGGGGCGCAATAACAAGCATAAGCGTGGGGCTCGCAATCAGCGCGGGCCGGTGCGCAGCGAACGCCGTCCGAGCCTGACCGGGCGCGTGCAGCTCCATGAGCATAGCGCCTACGTTGTAACCGAAAACGGCGACTACAAGGTCATGGGCCGCGGTAAGCGCGAGATCATGGATGGCGATACCGTTGCCGTGAGCATTAAGAACAGCCCGCACGGTGAGCGGCGCGCCGTGATCGAAAGCGTGGTTGAGCGTGCAGCCATAAGCGTGGTGGGCACGTACCAGACCGCCGGTCCGCTCGGTGTGATCGAGCCGCTCGATTCGCGTCTGAAGGCCGACTTCTTCATTCTGCCCGAGGATACCTCGGCGGATCGTCTGGGTGTCCACCCGGGTGATGCTGTTGTCGCGCGCATTTTGACCTACCCGACGCGCCTGGAATCGGGTACCGTGACGATCGAGCGCCGCATTGGCGGAGATGACGCGCCCGATTTGGGCGTTCAATATGTGATGGCGCGTTACGGCTATACCGATAGCTATCCCGAGGCCGCGCTGGACGAGGCCGAGGGGCTTTCGCTCGATGTGTCCGCGGCGCTTAAGGACCCGCTCCGCCGCGATCTGCGCGACCGCTTTGTCATCACGATCGACCCGGTCGACGCGCGCGACTTTGACGATGCCATTTCGTTGGAGCGCACGCCCGAGGGTGGCTACAAGCTGGGTGTGCATATCGCCGACGTTTCACACTATGTGGCTTGGGACGGGCATATCGATCTTGAGGCTCGCCATCGTACGACATCGGTGTATCTGGCCGATCGCGTGCTTCCCATGCTGCCCGAACGCCTGTCCAATGACCTGTGCTCGCTTCGCCCTGACGAGGACCGTCTTGCGTTTACCGTCGATATCGAGCTCGATGCGCAGGGTCGCGTGCGGCATTACGATCCGTATCCCAGCGTGATTCGCTCGCGTGTGCGTATGGACTATGACGGCGCCGAGGCGCTGCTGGTGCGTGCCGGCGCGGTTGAGTATTCGGTGCTGGAGGGTGCAGCCGAGGATGTTGCGGCTGCCGAGACCTCGCGCGAGGAAGCGCTTGAGCGCGGTCTTGCGTGCGAGGAGGCCGCCCGCGGCTACAACATCGACCTCGGCGATTTCCTTGTCTCCGCTAACGAACTCGCCGAACTTCGCCGTCGTATTCGTCGCGCCCGCGGCTCAGTCGATTTTGACACAGCCGAGATTCGCGCTCTATTGGATGAGGACGGAGTGCCCGTGCAGATTGTGGCGCGTGAGCGTTCGTGTGCCACGTCGCTTATCGAGGAAGCCATGCTGCTCGCCAACGAGTGCGTTGCAGAGTGGCTGGCAGACCGTGATATCGAGGCCTGCTATCGCGTGCATGAAGATCCGAGCCCCGATAGCCTGCACGGTGCCGCCGTTGCGCTGGCGCAGCTAGGCATCATCGACGATCGCCGTGCTGCCGGTATTGCCCTGGGGAGCCCCGATGAGCTGCAGGCTGCAGTTGATGCTGCCGCCGGTACGGCCAACGCACCGCTCGTTAACACGCTGCTTCTGCGCAGCATGCAGCGCGCGCTGTACAAGCCGCGCAACGAGGGCCACTTTGCGCTCGCCGCGCCGTGCTACTGTCACTTTACGAGTCCCATCCGTCGCTACCCCGATCTGGTGGTGCACCGCGTACTCAAGCTGCAGTTGGCCTATGAGCAGCTGGGCGGCAAGGACGCCCTGGTCCGTACGCCGCGCCTGATCGGCAAGGGGCGCGAGTCACTGCCGCGCATTCTGCCGCAGATCTGCCGCGCATGCAGCGATGCCGAGCGCGCGGCAGATGCCGCCAGCCATGCGACGCAAAAGATCAAGATTGCCCAGTACTATGAGGACCGTCTGGGCGAGCGCTATGCCGGAACCGTCTCGTGGGTTAGCAGCATGGGCCTTTTTGTGCGCTTGGACCTAACGCAGGTCGAAGGCTTGGTTTCGATCAAGAGTCTGGGCAACGAGTGGTTCGAGTTCGACGAGGACGCGCTCACGCTCACAGGTGCCGACACGGGCACCCGTTACGAGCTGGGGCAGCGCGTGATTATCGAGGTCTCGCGCGTCAATACCACGCGTGGGCAC
The DNA here is from genome assembly GCA_938045065.1 of uncultured Collinsella sp. Classification (GTDB taxonomy): domain Bacteria; phylum Actinomycetota; class Coriobacteriia; order Coriobacteriales; family Coriobacteriaceae; genus Collinsella. Next base: position 80,438 of record CALIOA010000063.1, on the reverse strand, counting down.
TTGGACTTTAAGCTTATCCATTAGCCAAATCCCGACTCATGGTGGGGGAGCGGAGGGCGGCCTTTCGGGACCGCCCTTCGCATTTGAATCGTGGCTACCTTGCCGTCTGCTCGGCCGCCCGCTTACCTGCTATTTGAGAGGTAAAACCTACCAAAATAAACCTGTCCCTTTTGGCAGGTTTACAAGAAAGCGGGGATGAGATGGCGACGGTGTACGGTTATGCGCGGGTGAGTTCGCGCGATCAGAATCTTAATCGGCAGCTGGATGCGCTGGGCGCCTATGGCGTGGGCTCGGCGAATATTTATGCCGACCATGCGAGCAGCAAGGACTTCGATCGACCGCGTTATCGCGAGCTGCTGCACGTCCTGGGAGACGGGGACGTGCTGGTGGTGCTTTCTATCGACCGACTTGGCCGTAATTACTCCGAGATTCTTGAGGAATGGCGACGCATTACCAAGGTGCTCGGGGTTGCCATTGTGGTGTTGGATATGCCATTGCTTGACACGCGCGCCAGGGCCAGCGGCGCGCCGGATGTGACTAACACCCTGATTGCTGATATTGTGCTGCAACTGCTGAGCTACGTGGCGCAGGTGGAGCGCGAGAATATCCATCGGCGCCAGGCGGAGGGAATTGCAGCGGCGCGGGCGCGAGGGGTTCGTTTCGGTCGACCTCGCAAGCCGTGCCCTCCTCAGTTTGAGCTGGTGCGCGATAGCTATGAGGCAGGCGATATTACCCGCAGCCAGGCAGCAAAGTGCCTGGGCGTGTGCGTGGGGACGTTCGATCGCTGGATGCGCGAGGCGGGGTAGGGGTTTGCGTCGCTTTGTCGCTTCCTGTTGCGATTCAAATTTTGATACGGTGACGATGTCATTTGGGGCTACACTCGCTGATATTCAAAAAAAGGAGGTTGGCCCTTGGCGCGCGTAAAACAAATAATCGGATGGACCGCGATCGTTCTGTTCGCTGCAACGCTGGTGGGCATCTGGGTGCTGACGGAGCAAAATGCGGTGGAGACGTCGTTGCTGAGCGAGTCCACCGCGCGTGTGGTGGAGGGTCAGGCTACGGGCGTTCAGGCTGCCGATGCCACGGGTGAAGCCCAGACGGAGAACGGAATGGCCGGGGGCACCGATTCGGCTGCCTCGAATGTCCGGTCTGGCCGACTTGCTTCCATTCGCATGTGGGTGGGCACGAACGTCCGTCGCGTTGCCCATACCGTAGAGTTTTTCTTCGTCGGATTGTTCGCCTCGGTGGTCGTGGTTTGCTTTTCCAGGCGTCCGTGGAGCGTATACTCCCGTTGCGTGCCCGTATTGCTCTTTTGCGCCGCCTGCTCCGTTGGCGATCAGGTACATAAGATCTTTGTTCCCGGCAGGCATTTCGACGTTATCGATTTAGGATTCGATGCTGCGGGCTATGTCACCGCCATGCTGTTGGTATTGCTGGCAGCGGCGTTGGTGCGCCATGCGACTCGGCCGATCGGCGCCCATGCGAGGCGCTAGCCTTAAGACGAGACATCGCGACTGCCTATGCTTCGACATTGACTACAATAACGGCTGCAATCGCGAGTGGTCGTCGATGTGCAGTTTTCCAGACACCTGTTTTCTCTAAGAAAGGAAATCCCATGGCGGTATTGTTTGTTGAATATCCCAAGTGCTCGACCTGTAAGAGGGCCAAGGCATGGCTGGACGAACATGGGGTAGAGTATATCGATCGCGATATCGTTTTGGACAATCCCACGGCTGATGAGCTTGCGACCTGGATCGCTCGTTCGGGGCTGCCGGTGCGGCGCTTCTTTAATTCGTCGGGCATGAAATATCGAGAGCTGGACCTGAAGGCGCGTTTGGATGCGGGCATGACGGATCGGGAGTGCTACGAGCTGCTGGCGACCGACGGCATGCTGGTCAAGCGTCCGCTGCTGGTGGGCGACGACTTTGCGATTCCTGGGTTTAGGGAATCGGCTTGGGCCGAGGCGTTGCTGTAGCGGCTGCGGAAAGTGCGTCCCGTTTTAAGCTCGGATTCCGGGACGCAGTTTCCGGTTGAAGGGGCTAGCGGAAACCGTATCCCAGTTTGAGCGCGAAATCTGGGATACGGTTTCCGTTTGGGGCCTCTAGGGGAAAGCGCGTCCCGTTCTGGACGTAAATTCCGGGATGAGCTTTCCGGTTGGCGGGCATATGCGCTAATCCTCAAGCCGCGCCCATTCGTGCGGATTGTAGACCTTTACGTGCTTGTTGGGCTTGCCGCTCCAGTACTCCTCGTCCATAAAGGGCAGATATGCCTGAACGCCGGGGCAGATAAAGGGAATCCGCTGCTGTTGCAGTCGCTCGCGCTGGCGCTGCTCCAGGTGCGCCTCGGATATGACGGTCGGCATACCGGACAACTCGACGAGGCTTGCCTGGATTCGCTTAAGGTCGGGGAGTCCCGCGTGCCATGACATCCGCATGATCAAAAAGGATGCACGGCGGTATTTTGCCTGCACCACAGTAATGGCGGGGCGCAGTGTGGGATGGATTTTGTCCCGTTCGGGCCAAAGGTCGGCAGTGATCTCAAGGCCCAGGGTCTCCCATAGGTAATCAAGCTCTTCGTCCATGGCGCCTCGATATCTACGTGATTATTGATACTTCGATTGTGTTGCCTGGTGCTATCGTTTTCACGGTAGAATCTGCCAACGGTTGACGGCTACCGCTCGCGGCGTTTTGCCCTTCGTGTACAGCGGTCGGCTTCACAGGTCCTTCACGGGTTGGACTAAATTAGGCCAATTTGACCGAATTTCAAAAAAGTCAAAATTGGGGCTTGCGTCACGGCGAGACTTCCCGTATATTTCTTTCTTGCGCAAAGGCACAGCCGAGCGCAGCGATGCAGTCATTGGGATGTCGTCTAATGGCAGGACAGCGGATTCTGGTTCCGTCAATGGGGGTTCGACTCCCTCCATCCCAGCCATTGCATTTGCTACATATGGCCCGTTCGTCTAGCGGTTTAGGACGCCGCCCTCTCAAGGCGGAGATCACCAGTTCGAATCTGGTACGGGCTACCAAAATTGAACGCCCGGGCCTCGTAAGAGACCCGGGTTTTGTGTATTGACCGTATATACGGCGCCTGCCGTGTTTCGCTCAGATCGAGGAGTAGCCATGGATCTGCCCATCAGCTTGCAAGACATCACGTATGCCGAGAACTATCTGGCGCAGGGCGACCTGGCTACGGCGACGCCGCTGCTGGAGCGTCTGGTGGAGCTCGCCGAGGAGTATATTGATGCTGAGTGCAAGACGGAGGAGAAGCGTCAATACTTTAGCTTCGATAGCAAGTTTGAGCGCTTGGCCTATCGCCGCGTGGAGAAGGATCCGCGCGAGCTCGTGCAGGTCGAGGTGCCGTTTGACCGCCTGTACTCTGATATGGCGTTTGCCTACATTCGCCAGCAGGATTATGTGAGCGCTCGTAATGCCCTGATGCAGGCTGTGCGTTGGGACCCCATGAACTGCAACTATCGCTTGGATTTGGCCGAGCTGTTCCGCGCACTCGAGGACAAGCAGGAATGGGCATCGCTCTCGTTCTCGGTGCTGGAGCGTGCAAGCGATGGCAAGTGCGCCGCCCGCGCTTACGCCAATCTAGGTCAGTATTTCTTGGAGCCCGAGACCGAGAACGTTTCGGCTGCCGTGGGCTGCGCGCGTCTGGCGCTGCACCTGGCGCCCAACGATGCGCATACGACGCGCCTGCTCAACAAGATCCATACCACCTATCCGGATGCCGCCGATGAGAGCGACGAGCACGTGATGGGTGAACTGGCCCTGCAAGGCGTTCCGACCTCGCCTTCGGCCGAGATTGCCATCTGCCTGATTATGTGCGCGACCGATGCTGCAAGCGACGGCGACAAGCAGGAGGCGACGCGCCTGACGGTGCGTGCTCGCGACTTGGTGGGCGAGGAGGCCTGCGCGGCGATTATTAAACTGGTGCGCGAGAGCGATGCCGAGCTCAATGCCGAGCGCAAGGCAAAGCGCGAAGCTACGGGCAAGGGTTCCGATGGCGCCAAGGAGGCCGGCGATGCCCAGTAAGCGCGAGCGCAAACTCATTTCCAAGAATCGCTCGGCACATCACGAGTACTTTATCGATGAGACGTTTGAGTGCGGTATTGAGCTGAGCGGCACCGAGGTCAAGTCGATTCGCGAGCGCGCCTGTCAGATCACTGACACTTTTGCGCTGATTCGTGGCGGCGAGTGCTGGCTCGTCGGACTGCATATCCATCCTTATAGCCATGGTGGCGTGTGGAATCGCGATCCCGACCGTCGGCGTCGTCTGCTGCTGCACCGCAAGGAGATCGACTTTCTTGACGGCAAACTTCGCAACCGTGGTTATGCGCTGGTTCCGTTGGAGCTCTACTTTAATACCGACGGCCGCGTAAAGCTGCTGCTGGGTCTGGGTCGCGGCAAGAAGCTCTACGACAAGCGCGAGGACATGGCCAAGCGTGATGTCCAACGCGAGATCGACCGCGCCCTTAAGGAACGCAACCGCTAGGCACTCTGCATAAGTTGCGGTGGAATACGGACTGTTTTGCCTGTTTGAGGGGCTATCCAGTCCCTATTTCACCGCAACTGCGGGTGTCTCATCTTTCTTACTGTTCTGACACATATGTCTCAAAGGCGGCGTCCGTTATGGGTGCCGCCTTTTTTGTGGGTACATACATCCATGAGGTTCCAACCCGAGCTAGGGGAGTGATCGTTATGGACAAAACTGCGTTCTTTACCATGCCGAGTGGCCTGTACGTGGTGAGCGCCGTGGCGGACGGGCTGCGTGCCGGCTGCGTTATCAACACAGCAGTGCAGGTGACATCCGCCCCGCCGCGCATCTCGATTGCCGTGAACAAGGAAAATGTCACGTCCGGCGTAATCGTATCGGCTAAGGCCTTTGCGCTGACCGTGATCGATCAGACGGCCGATATGCTCTATATCGGCAACTTTGGCTTCCGCACCAGCAGTGGCTACGACAAGTTTGCCAAGTACGAGACCCACGAGACCGCGCTGGGCATGCCCTATGTGCCCGAGCACGCGGCGGCGCTGTTTAGCTGCCGTCTGATTGATACCGTGGATGTGGGCACGCACCTGCTCTTTATCGGCGAGGTGGAGGATGCCGAGCGCTTGAGCGGCGAGGCCCCGCTGACCTATGACTACTACCACAAGGTGTTAAAGGGCAAGACGCCGCCCAAGGCTTCGTCGTATCAAGGCTAGAAATGTTCCAAAAATACTTGCATTATATTATTGAGAATATATACTAATAAGTAAGTACACCAGCAGTCACGTTCGAGAGGAGAACATCATGGCTGAGGAGAAGAAGACGTATAAGTTTGTGTGCACCGTTTGCGGTTACGAGGTTGAGGTCGACACGCCCGAGCTGCCCGAGGACTACGTGTGCCCGGTGTGCGGCGTCGGTCCCGATCAGTTTGAGCTCGTCGAGGAGTAACTCGCAGGCACACGGCGAAAGCCGAACATAGCTCTGTCCAAGGGTCCCGGTCGAATTCTCGGCCGGGACCCTTTTGATTTATCTGACGGTTTAAAACGGCCTTACGTGTTGCAGATTGAGACGTTATATCTGGACAGCCACGTCATCCCAATTACATCCCCGTTAGCAGCACGATGTCGAGAATCGTCACGATGACGCCGATTCCTACGAGCAGCGCGTTGAGCGGGCGCGAGTTGACGTATTTGCCCATAACGCGGGGCGAACTGGTGAGTCGTATGAGCACAAAGACCGTAATCGGCAACTGAAGCGACAGCAGCGCCTGACTCCAGATGAGACCCTCAAAAGGATTCGGGACGATCAGGCACGCCGCCACTGCGCCGACGAAACAGACCGCCACTCCAATCGATGAGTGCCGGTCGTGGATGTCGTATTCCTCGTCGAACATGCCCGCGGTGATGGTGCCCGCCGCCATGCCCGCCGTCACACTACTCGATATGCCCGCAAACAGCAGTGCCACCGCAAAGATGGTCGAGCTTGCCGGGCCCAGAATGGGGGAGAGCGTGTCCGCTGCGACGGCGAGGTCGTCTACGACAATGCCGTGCGCAAAGAAGGTCGTTGCGGCCAGGATGACCATGGCCGAGTTGATCGCCCAGCCCACGCCCATCGAAAAGAGCGTGTCGAAGAGCTCGTAGCGCAGACGTTCCTCGATAACCTGCTCGCCTTGGCCTTCGAAGTGCATGGATTGGATGACCTCGGAGTGCAGGAAGAGGTTGTGAGGCATAACAACCGCGCCTAGGACACTTACGATAATCGCGGCCGAGCCGGTGGGCATACTGGGTGTGATCCAGCTTGCGGCGGCCTGCGGCCAGTCGACCTTGACTAGCGCAAGCTCGGCCAAAAACGAGAGTCCTACCACGCCGACGAAGGCGATGATCCAGCGCTCGGCACGCTTGTAGGAGTTCGTCATGAGCATTGCCATCGATGCCGCGGCCACGATGACGCAGCCGGCGCGCACGGGCAGTCCAAAGAGCATCTGGAGCGCGATCGCGCCGCCCAGGACCTCGGCCATAGCGGTGGCGATGGTCGCGAGGTAGGCACTGACAAGCACCGTGCGCCCAACGAAGCGGGGAAGGTAACGTGTCGTGGCCTCGGCAAGACAGGCGCCCGTGGCGATACCCAGGTGTGCCGCGTTGTGCTGCAGCACAATGAGCATAATTGTGGACAGCGTGACGATCCACAGCAGTGCGCAGCCAAACTGCGAGCCCGCGGCCATGTTGGAGGCCCAGTTGCCCGGGTCGATAAAGCCGACGGTCACGAGCAGCCCGGGGCCGATGTGCCGGGCGATATCCAGACCTCCGTGGCCTCCTGTGCGGTGCGAGCCAAAGTGTTGTTTGAGATGGTTGAGCATGGCTGATTCCTACGTTGGGGTGGCGCGGCACTGCACTTGGGTTGCGCGGCGCCGCGCCCTGGGTTTGGGTTGAGGCTACTTGTGCGCTTTGCCCTGATTGGCCACGGCGTCGATCTTGGCGGCGATGGTCGCCGGATCGCCGATGTAGCGCTTGTCGAGGACGTTGAAATCGGTGTCGAAGGTGTAAACGAGCGGCACGCCGGTGGGGATGTTGACCTTGAGGATCTCCTCGGGCGTGAGGTGCTCGAGCTTCATGACGAGTGAGCGCAGGGAGTTGCCGTGTGCGGCGATGAGTACGCGCTTGCCGGCGAGCATCTGGGGGCGAATCTCGTCTTCGAAATAAGGCCAGGCTCGGGCTATCGTGTCCTTGAGGCACTCGGTATAGGGCAGCTGATCGGGCGCGACATCACGGTATTGCTCCTGGGTGTGGGGATCGCGACTGTCGCCCGGCTCGAGCGCCGGCGGGCAGACATCGAAGGAGCGGCGCCAGATGAGCACCTGCTCGTCGCCGTGCTCCGCTGCGGCATCGGCCTTGTTGAGACCCTGCAACGCTCCGTAGTGGCGCTCGTTGAGCTTCCAGGATTTGATGACGGGCAGACACTCGCGATCCATCTGGCCGAGCACGATGTTGAGGGTGTGAATCGCGCGCTTGAGGCGCGAAGTGTAGCAGACGTCAAAGTCGAAGCCCGCTTCTTTGAGGGCGCGGCCGCCTGCCGCTGCCTCTTCGCGGCCCGTGTCGGTGAGCTCGACATCGGTCCAGCCGGTGAACAGATTGAGTTTGTTCCACTCCGACTCTCCGTGGCGGATAAGGACGAGTTTCATCGTTTGCCGGTCTGTCTGGTTTGCCATAGAGGCCTCCTTAATGTGACACGACGCGCGTGCCGTTTGTTTGACTCCGCAAAGGATACCCGTTTTAGGCCAAAAAGTTAACCAAGACTAACAAAATAGTTGTATTTGAATAAGATGGTGAAAAGGGGGTTGCCGAAATGTCTTGATCTGTAACAACTAGGGATGGAAATTGGGTTTAGGTGTTACAGATCAAGACAGGAAGAAATGGTCCTATGGAATATCTCGATCTGTAACAGCTGGCCGCCAAAACCGACCCTCCGTGTTACAGATTGAGACATTCGGAGCCGTCTCTCAAAAACGTCTCAATCTGTAACAGTTAGTCGTCGAAATTTGGTCTTCCTGTTACAGATTGAGATGTTTGAAGCGGTGAGCATACGGGCCGAACTTGGGGCCCTTGTTGCCGTCCTTGAGGTCGGCGGTGTCCACTCGTAGGGCGTGCGTTACGCGATTGTTTCGAAACGGGCGGGAAACACAACGGGCCGGCGATGCACCTAGTATGCCTAGTCAACTGACTGTCTAATAGCTAGGGGAGGATCGCGATGCAGGCAGATTCCGCTCAACAGCAGGGCCTTTATCGCCCCGAATTCGACCACGATGCATGCGGCATCGGCGCGCTTGCCGATATCAACGGCGAGCGCCATCACCAGATCCTGGACGACGCACTGTCCATTCTGGTCAACTTGGAGCACCGCGGCGGCACGGGACTCGAGAAGAACACCGGCGACGGCGCCGGCATCCTGTTCCAGGTTCCGCATCACTTTTTCCGTAAAGAGGCCCAAAAGTGCGGCCAGATTCTGCCGGCAGAGGGCGACTATGGCGTGGCCATGCTGTTCTTCCCGCAGGACGGCAAGGGCGTAGAGGATGCCCGTCGCGTGTTTGAGGAGGGCTGCGCCGAAGCCGGCGTTCCGCTGCTCTTTTGGCGTGAGGTGCCGGTCGACCCGCACGACCTGGGCGAGACGGCCCGCGCCTGCATGCCTACCATCCTGCAGGCCTTCCTGGGCCGTCCGGACGACACACCCGCCGGTGATGCCTTTGAGCGCCGCCTATACGTGTGCCGCCGCACCATCGAGAAAAAGGCCGACGCCGAGTTTGCCCTGCGCGACAAGATCTTCTACGTGTGCTCCATGAGCTCGCGCACCATCGTGTACAAGGGTATGCTGGTCGCCACGCAGATGCGCCGCTTCTTCATCGATCTCAACGACGCCGCCGTCAAGACGGCCGTGGCGCTCGTCCACTCGCGCTACTCCACCAACACCACGCCCAGCTGGGAGCGCGCGCACCCCAACCGCTTTATCATCCACAACGGCGAGATCAACACCCTCAAGGGCAACGTCAACTGGATTCGCGCCCGCGAGCCCAACCTGTACAGCCCCGTGCTGCAGCACGATCTTGAGCGCGTGATGCCCATCATCAACCGCGAGGGCTCCGATTCCGCGATTCTGGACAATGTGCTCGAGTTTTTGGTCATGAACGGTCGCCCGCTCACGCGTGCTGCGTCCATGTTGCTGCCCGAGCCGTGGGATCACAACGACAGCCTGAGTGAGGAGCGTCGCGCCTACGACGCTTACCAGTCCATGCTCATGGAGCCGTGGGACGGTCCGGCCGCCATCGCCTTTACCGACGGTCGCACGCTGGGCGCTGCCCTCGACCGCAACGGCCTGCGTCCCGCCCGCTACTATGTGACGCGCGACGGCCGCTTTATGCTGGCAAGCGAGGTGGGCACCATCGAGGTGAGCCCCGAGAACATCCTGACGAGCGGCTGTCTGGGACCGGGCCAGATGCTCGAGGTCGATTTTGCCCGCGGGCGCGTCATCTACAACGACGAGCTGCGTGCCCGCTATGCCAAGGAAAAGCCCTACCGCGACTGGATTGCCGAGGAGACGCTGACCGTTGACGCGCTCGATGAGCCCGTTGCGGCAGCGCCCGCCGAGGACGCCGAGGTGTCCGCCGCCGTGCGAATGGCCAAGCTCGGCTACCACTGGGATGACGTCGACGAGGTCGTGCGTCCCATGGCCCAGCAGGGCAAGGCGCCGCTCGTCTCGATGGGTATCGATGCGCCGCTGGCCTGCCTGTCCAAGAAGACGCGCTCGTTCTTCGACTACTTCTATCAGCTGTTCGCTCAGGTCACGAATCCGCCCATCGACGCTCTTCGCGAGCATATGGTCACCTCGACCACGCTCTACCTGGGCAACCACGGCAACCTGCTCGAGGACTCCCGTACGGCCTGTCAGCTGGTGCGCCTGGAGCGTCCGCTGCTGAGCGAGGAGGAGTTCGAGCGTATCTGCGCCATCGACCGCGTGGGCTTTAAGACCCGCCGTTTCCGTGCCGTCTACCGCCGCGATGCCGGCGAGGGTGCGCTGCAGGCTGCGCTCAAGCAGCTTGCAGAGGACGTTGAGGCCGCGGTCCGCGACGGCGTGAACATCGTGGTGTTGAGCGATCGTGCCGCTGCGGGCGAGGTGCCCGTACCGTCGCTGCTCGCCGTGGGCTGCGTGCACAACCACCTGATCCGCGCCGGCGTGCGTACCTTTGCCGACATCGTGGTGGAGTGTGGCGACGCCGTGTCCCCGCACGACTTTGCGGCGCTGGTGGGCTACTCCGCGAGCGGCATCTATCCGTACAACGCGCATGCGTGCATTCGCGACTTGGCGGCGCACGGCGATCTGGACGTGACAGCCGAGCAGGGCATCGCCAACTACAACAAGGCTGCGACCGCCGGCATCGTCTCCATCATGTCCAAGATGGGCATCTCCACGGTGCAGAGCTACCACTCCGCGCAGATCTTCGAGGCCGTGGGCTTCACTCCGGAGTTCGTCAACGCGTACTTCGCCGGCACGGTGAGCCGTGTGGGCGGTATGGGTGTCGAGGACGTCGAGCGCGAGCAGAATGAGCGCTACGACGCCGCGCTCGCTATCCTTAAGAGCCCGGCTCCCGATCAGCTGCCCACGCTGGGTCTGACCAAGTGGCGCCCGCTCGGCGGCGAGGATCACCTTATCGACCCGCTGACCGTCTACCTGCTGCAGACCGCCTGCCGCGAGGACAGCTACGACACCTTTAAGGAGTACAGCGCCCGCCTGCACCGCACCGGCCGTGCCGTGCGCCTGCGCGACCTGCTGGACTTTAATGCCAACGGTCGCACGCCGGTTTCGCTCGACGAGGTGGAGCCCGCGCTCAACATCGTCCGCCGCTTTAACACCGGCGCCATGTCGTACGGCTCCATCAGCAAAGAGGCACACGAGTGCATGGCCATCGCCATGAACCGCCTGCACGGCCGTTCCAACTCCGGCGAGGGCGGTGAGGATCCGCGTCGCGAGACCCCGCTGGCCAACGGCGACTCCAAGAACTCCGCGATCAAGCAGGTGGCAAGCGCGCGCTTTGGCGTGACGAGCCGTTACCTGTGCAGCGCCTTCGAGATCCAGATCAAGATGGCCCAGGGCGCCAAGCCCGGCGAGGGCGGTCACCTGCCCGGCAAGAAGGTCTACCCCTGGATTGCCGAGGTCCGTCAGTCCACGCCCGGCATCGGCCTGATCTCGCCTCCGCCGCACCACGACATCTACTCCATCGAGGACCTGGCAGAGCTGATCTTTGACCTTAAGAACGCCAACCCCGGCGCGCGCGTGTCGGTCAAGCTGGTCAGCGAGGCCGGCGTCGGCACCATCGCCACTGGTGTTGCCAAGGGCGCTGCCGACAAGATTTTGATCAGCGGCCACAACGGCGGCTCGGGTGCCGCTGCTCGCGATTCCATTTGGCACGCCGGTCTGCCGCTGGAGCTCGGTCTTGCCGAGGCCCAGCAGACGCTGCTGCAAAACGGCCTGCGCTCGCGCGTGGTGCTCGAGGCCGACGGCAAGCTCATGGACGGCACCGATGTTGCCGTCGCCTGCCTGCTGGGTGCCGAGGAGTTTGGCTTTGCGACCATGCCGCTCATCTCGATGGGCTGCCTCATGCAGCGCGACTGCCAGCAGGATACCTGCCCCGCCGGCATCGCTACGCAAAACTGCCGCCTGCGTCGCGGCTTCCGCGGCAAGCCCGAGCACGTTGAGCACTTTATGCTCTTTGTTGCCGAGCAACTGCGCGAGGTCATGGCGAGCCTGGGCTTCCGCACCGTCGACGAGATGGTCGGCCATCCCGAGTGCTTGCGCCAGATTGAGGTCCCGGGCAACCGCAAGGCTAACCTGCTGGATCTGTCGCCCGTGCTGGCGAGTGCGACCTGTGAGTTTGGTGCCCACATCCCGGGCGCCGACGGCCGTCACTTCCTGCCCCAGATGGCAGCGGACAGCGAGCTCGAAAAGACGCTCGACTCCACGTTGTTTGTGCCCTATACGGCCGATGCCCGTGTGCACCTGCGTCCGATTCGCTTCCGCGCCGATATCGCCAACGTCAACCGCTGCGTGGGCACCATCTTGGGTAACGCGGTGACCAAGGCGCATCCCGAGGGCCTGCCCGCCGGCTCCATCACCATCGATTGCGATGGTTCGGCCGGTCAGAGCTTTGGCGCCTTCCTGCCGCGCGGCATTACGCTCAACGTGTGCGGCGACGCCAACGACTACTTTGGCAAGGGCCTTTCGGGCGGCGAGGTGTCGGTGCGCCCCAACCCGCATGCGACCTACAAGTTCGACGAGAACATCATCGTGGGCAACGTTGCGTTCTTTGGCGCCACAAGTGGCCGCGGCTTCATTAACGGTCTTGCCGGCCAGCGTTTTGCCGTGCGTAACTCCGGTGCCACGGTGGTGGTCGAGGGCTGCGGCAACCATGGCTGCGAGTACATGACGGGCGGTCTGGCGCTCATCTTGGGCGAGGTCGGGCAGAACTTCGCCGCCGGTATGACGGGTGGCGTGGCCTATGTCTTTGACCAGTACGGCACGCTCGATGCCCGTGTGAACCACGAGAGCGTTGAGCTTAAAGCCCCGACGGCCGGCGAGCTGGCGCAGATTCGCGAGCTCATCCAGGAGCACGTGGACGCGACGCAGAGCCCGCGCGGCATTAAGCTGCTCTACAGCTTTGAGACGATGAGCAAGCACTTTGTGAAGGTCATTCCGACCGAGTACGAGCGCGTGCTGGCGATTGTCGCCGCCGCCGAGGCCGTCGGCAAGACGCATGCGCAGGCCGAGGAGCTGGCGTTTGACATTGTGACCGGTCGAGCGAGTGACGCGGATGTTGCTCGCTTCGATGTTGCGGGCGGTGCTGCGGGTGCTGCGTCCGTGGCCGCCAGCTCTGTTGCTTCGACCAAGAAGGAGGCGTAAGTGCCATGGGTAAGCCCGGTGCTTTTCTTGATATCGATAGCGTGACCCATGAGCTGCGCCCCGTGGAGGAGCGCAGCCATGATTTTGATCCGCTGTACGTGGAGCTCGATGACGACGCACGTCGCGCCCAGGCGAGCCGCTGCATGATGTGCGGCGTGGCGTTTTGCCAGATGGGTGCGAGCTTTGGCAAGGCACGCCCGAGCGGCTGCCCGCTGCACAACCTGATTCCCGAGTGGAACGAGCTGGTGTACCGCGGCCGTTGGGACGAGGCTGCCGAGCGCCTGTCACTCGCCTCGCCTATGCCCGAGTTCACGAGCCGCGTGTGCCCGGCGCTGTGCGAGGCCGCGTGCAACCTGGGCTCGGTCGACGGCCAGCCCACGACGATTCACGATAACGAGCGCGCGATCAGCGACCACGAATGGGCAAACGGCGGCCCGCGCCGCTTTGAGCCGGCAGGGGAGGACGCACCCACGGTTGCCGTGGTGGGCTCCGGTCCTGCTGGTTTGGTGGCTGCATGGGAGCTCGCCCGTCGTGGCGCTCGCGTGACGGTGTTTGAGCGTGACGACCGTCCGGGCGGCCTGCTCATGTACGGCATTCCCAACATGAAGCTCGAGAAGTCCGTGGTCGAGCGTCGCGTGGCGCTCATGCGCGAGCTGGGCATTGTGTTCGAGCTGGGTGCCGACGTGAGCGATCCCAAGGTTGCTGCCAAGCTCGATGGCTTTGACGCCGTCGTGGTGGCTGCCGGCGCCCGCGCCCCGCGTGGGCTTTCGGCTGCGAACATCGATGCGCCCGGCGTGGTGTATGCCGTGGACTATCTGACGGCTTCGACCGTCTCGGTGCTCGATGGCGGCGAGCCCGCGGTGAACGCGCGCGGCCTGGACGTTGTGGTCATTGGCGGCGGCGATACCGGTAACGACTGCGTGGGCACCGCGGTACGTCAGGGTGCGCGCAGCGTGCGCCAGTTTGAGTTCTTGCCGGCGGCGCCTGATGCGCGCGCGGCGAGCAACCCCTGGCCGCAGTGGCCCAACGTGAAGAAGACCGATTACGGCCAGCAGGAGGCCATCGCTGCCATGGGCGGCGAGATGCGCGCTTGGGGTGTGGATACGCTCGAGGTACTGTTGGACAAGAAGGGCGCGGCCGCGGGCCTGCGCGTGGTCGATCTGGATTGGTCGGCTGGCAAGCCCGAGCGCATCGCGGGCTCCGAGCACGAGGTGCCGGCCCAGCTGGTGCTCATCGCCTGCGGCTTTACGGGTCCCGAGCATGGCGTGTTCGACGCCGTTGGCGTGCCTGTTGCCACCGCTGGTCGTCCGCTGCCGGTGATGGCTGCCGAGGGCTCGCACCTTGCGGCCCGTGTCGACGGCGTCGCCGCGGATGCCGCGCCGGTGTATGTGGCGGGTGATGCTCGCAACGGCAGCTCGCTCGTGGTGAACGCCATGGCCGATGCCCTGGCCTGCGCAGCCGAAGTCGCCGACGCGCTGGAGCTGTAAGGTAGTCATTTAAGAGCGTCCCCAATGACAAGTCATTTTTTTGTCTAGTCGTTGGGGACACTCTTTGCGAGCGATTTGCTCGTTTGTCGACGTACGGGTGTTCATTTGTCGACTTCTTGGGCTGTGGTCACCTGTTGTTTCTGTGGTGGCTGTGGGTATCTGGCTCAAAAGGGCGGGTTGGTCGTCTATGTTTACCTGCGGTTTTGTTGCGGTGCGCATTTTCGGTCAAGCTTTTCGTCAAGTGTTTGGTCAGCATCTGGTTTGCAGCCGGAGGCCTATTTTGCCCGCGCTGGCCGTGGCCGACCACCCTCCTCGTAAGCTCAAATTGAGGTCTATCAGTTTGAGGAGGATGCCATGACTGACCACGCTTTAGACCGAGCGCAGCTAGCCGAAGCCGTCGGCAACGATATTGCCGACATGGCCCATTTTTGGATGCTGCGGAAGTTCCAGTTTTTGGAGCCGGCGCGCGAACAGTTCGAGATCATTGTCGACCCGTGGCTCAGCTATTGCACCGAGCCTTCGCAAAACGAAATCATGGCCTACAACATGGCATTTACCGATTGGCTGCTCTTCGAGCGCCCCTATCGCCATGGCAAGACGCTGCTCGAGCTGTATGTTGAAGAGCCGCCGGCATCGCTTTCGCCTGCCTCGCTCAAGCGGCTCGAGCAGGTACGCGACACGCAGTATTTCTCGCGCTTTGGCATTTTGGACAAGGATCCTGCGACTGGTATGGTCGCGCTGAAGGACACGCGCACCGACCGTCGCTTTGATGTCTACGACCCGCATATCGTGCAAAAGGAGCATTGGAGCGACGGAGCGATTGCGGTGCGCCTCGCCTGCGTCGACGATGTCTGGCTTACGGCGGGACAGCTCTATCTGTATGACATCGCGCGTCTGAGCGACACGGCGGTCGATGGGCCGGGTGCGGTGCATCCGGAGGATCTGCAGGATGGCTTTGACACCTCGTGCATCAGCTTCTTTTTGCGCCTGGTCCGCGACATCATGGGTGCCCAGGGGCGGTACGTGAAGTCGCTTAACATCTACGAGCAGGAGTGGGAGTAGGGGATGGGCTGTCGCAGCGCCGCCGCGTGTCTATTTGTCTCGATCTGTAACGTTTAGGGACAAAAAACCGGTCTACCTGTTACAGATCGAGACGAACGCTTGGGTGCCGCTGGTTTGTCTAAATCTGTAACGTTTGGGGGCCTGGAGAACGTCTAACTGTTACAGACCGAGACGTTTGGCACCTGGTTGGGGGAATGTCTCAATCTGTAACATCTGCAGGCCCAAATTCGACCTACCTGTTACAGATTGAGACAAAGGTTGGCGGCTGCCGAAAGATCTTGTTCTGTAACAACTAGAGGCTCAAAGACTGTCTTCCTGTTACAGATCAAGACATTTGTCAGCGGAGGCAACGGTGACGATGGTCCATTTGTCTGACGTGGTGGTGATGAAAGTGCCTAATACCGTTCTCAAACACAAACATGCGACTCGCAACACGTTGGCGCGGAATAGGATGCTCGCGCGGCTCACGGAGACGGCCAAGCAAGGTGCGCTGCTCGCAACGCATGACAATACCGAGCTCATGTGGCTGCGACGCCATGTTGGAACCGACGATATCGCGGAGCCCGAGCCGTACCTGTTCTGTTTTCAGCATGATTGGGATGCATTGACGCCGGCGGAGCGAGCGCTGAGGACTATCAAAGGGCTTGCGGAATTTCATCCCGATTGGGCGTTTTGGGGTTATGACGCGGCACTTTTGTGGGGTCTGGAGGTGTCGAATGACCTGCTCGGGCCGCGTTTTCTTGTTAAGACGGGTTGTTCGGTGACGTTGAGCAGCGGGTGCAGGTTGTTGCGTCCGCAGATGGCGGGCGCGCTCGAGCGTGTTGATGGCGTGCGGGTGACGTCGTTTTGGCGCACGGTGGAGGATTGCTTGCTGCGTGCGCCGTTTTCGTACGGGTTGGCGATTGCCGATTCTGCACTGCGGGCGAAAGGCGTATCACGTGGGGATTTGTGCGAGCGCCTCCGCGCCGATTGCGAGGGCAGGCGAGGGTATCGCAGGGCACAGGCGATTGCGTCGTATGCGGACGGGCTGTCCGAAAACGGCGGCGAGTCTCGGTTCCGAGCGTTCTTTATTGCGTACGGCTTTCCGGTTCCGGAGTTGCAGGTGGAGTTTCGCGACCCGCTCGATCCGAGCCAGGTATTTCGCGTCGACTATTTTTGGCAGCTCGAGGACGGGACGTGTGTCATCGGCGAGCTCGACGGAAAGGGGAAGTACACCCTGCAGAGCGGCGAAGGTCGGGAGCCGGTCGACCCATTCGTGGCAGAACGTCAGCGAGAGTCCCATCTGACGATGCTCGGACATAAAGTACTGAGGTTTACGTTTGATGAGCTCAAGAATCCGGGGAAGCTGGCTGAAAAGATGAGACTGGCGGGCATTCCGCAGCGGGTCAATCTGGCGGAGGAATGGAGACGGCAGTGGTATGGGCGCTAAGGGGTGCAACTGACGCGGAGGTGGTTGTTCCTGCCGAGTTTGTCTCAATCTGTAACAACAAGGGACCGTTTGGCCTCGTAACTGTTACAGATTGAGACGGAAGGTTGGCGGCTGCCGAAAGATCTCGATCTGTAACATCAAGGGGCCCAATAACCCTGTACCTGTTGCAGATCGAGACATTCCCCTGATGTTGCTGGGGTGGGGCTGCAACGTATTCCGTCCCCCCACATCCCCTCTTCCCTCCGTTAACCGATATGTCCGCAGCAATCCTGCCGCGCTGGATAATAATGGACAGATGTTCAAGTTTTCTGAGGGGAGGAGCTCGATATGGCGTCTGCCGATCGTTCTACGTTGTTTATCAATGCGACCATTCTGGATGGTTCGGAGCATATGGAGCCGCAACCCGATATGGCCGTGGCCGTTGAGCGCGGTGTCATCACATGGATGGGGCCGAGTGCTGTGGCGCAGGCGCCCGCGGGTGCCGAGGTTATCGACCTGGGTGGTGCGTATCTCATGCCCGGTCTCATCAATATGCACGTGCACCTGTGCGGCTCGGGCAAGCCTGTCTCGGCCGGCGATGCGGGCGCGCTGATGAAGAAGCTCGATAATCCCGTGGGCCGCACCATCGTCCGCCGCATCCTCAAGGGCAGTGCCCAGCAGCAGCTAGCAAGCGGCGTGACCACGGTGCGCGGCGCGGGCGACCCGCTGTTTGCCGATCTGGCCGTGCGCGATGCTATCGATGCCGGCAAGTATCAGGGTCCTCGCCTGGTGGCGCCGGGAACGGGCATCACGGTGCCGGGCGGCCATGGTGCGGGCCTGTTCGCCCAGGTGGCCAACAGTCCCGCCGAGGCAGCCGAACAGGTGCGCGACCTGTATGCGCGTGGTGCCGACGTCATTAAGCTGTTCGTGACGGGCGGCGTGTTCGATGCGACCGAGGTGGGTGAGCCGGGCGTGCTGCGTATGCCAGTGGAGGTTGCCGCGGCGGCATGCAAGGCGGCGCACGATATGGGCCTTCCGGTTATGGCCCATGTCGAGAGTACCGAGGGCGTGAAGGCCGCGCTTGAGGCCGGCGTTGACACGATTGAGCACGGCGCTCCGTTGACACCCGAAATCTTGGAGCTGTACCGTGGCGCCGCGGGCACGCAGCTCGAGGGGCGTGCTCCGAGTGTGACCTGCACGATCAGCCCGGCGCTGCCGTTTGTATTGCTCGACCCGGAAAAGACCCATTCTACCGATACGCAAAAGAAGAACGGCGACATCGTGTGCTCGGGCATCATCGAGAGCGCCCGTGCCGCACTGGAAGCTGGCGTTAAGGTGGGCCTTGGCACGGACTCAAGCTGCCCGTTCGTGACGCAGTATGACATGTGGCGCGAGGTCGCCTATTTTGCCAAGTATGTCGGCGTGAGCAACGCCTTCGCACTGCATACAGCCACGCAGGTTAATGCCGAGCTGCTGGGGCTGGGCGGCGATACTGGCACGATCGAGTGCGGCAAGGCCGCCGATATCCTGGTGACGCGCAAGAACCCGCTCGATGACCTGTGCGCACTGCGTGAGCCGACGCACGTGATGTGTCGCGGTGATCTGGTGCGCAAGCTCAAGGTGAAGCGTATTCCCGAGGTGGACGCCGAGCTCGACGCGATTATGGCCATGCCTGCCGAGGCGTTGGCCGAGGAGCTTGCCCGCGATGGCGTAGTATAGGTGTGACAAAGGGACGGTCCCTTTGTCATAATCAAAAAAGCCGAGGTCTCAGTGCGAGGCCTCGGCTTTTATTTTGTCCTATGGTGTAGCGGCTAGGAGCGGGTTTCCATCTTGGCGTGGCACTTGGGGCAGGTGACGCGGATCTTGCCTTTGCCCTTGGGGACGGAGAGCATCTGGCCGCAGTTGGGGCACTTGAGGTATGCCGTGGTCTTGCGACCCTTCCACATCTTCTTGGCCGTGCGCTTGGCGCGCTCAAAGTCTTCCTTGCTGGTGCCGGCCGCGCGTGAGGTGCTGGCCGCTGCAGCGCCGCCGCCCAAGCTGGCGACGAACTTGCCCAAGCCGGGAACATTGGCGGTCGTGGCGACAAAGGCCTCGTTCTCCTTGCGACGTGCATCGATATTTTTGGACAGGCCGCGCAGCACGCCAATCACGATAACGGCGATGGCGATCCAGCTGAGCCACTGGATGCGGGCTATCGATCCGATCATCGCGATGACGATGCCGGCAAAACCCATCACGATGGTGAGTTCGTCGGCGCCATTGCGGCCTTTCATAAAGTCATTCATGCAAATTGCCTTTCGTTCGATATGCTGCACGCCTTTATACCCGATTTAGAGCAAGGGGGACAGGTCAATCTGCGCCAATGTGGTGCAAACGTACCTGTCCCCGATGCCCCAATTACTTGGAGAGCTTGTCGACGACGCGTTCGATCTCGGCGAGCTTGGCGGCCTTGAGGTCTTCGTCGCCCGATTCGATCGCCGAAGTCACACAGCCCTCGATATGCGCCTTAAGCACGTCGGCGTTAATGCGCGCGAGGAGCGCCTGTGTGGCCATGAGCTGCGTGGAAATATCGACGCAATAGCGGTCCTCCTCGACCATCCGCAAGATGCCGTCGATCTGACCGCGTGCCGTCTTGAGCATGCGGGTCACCGATTTGTGGTCTGCCATCATGGCGGGTCCTCGTTTCTGGTCGGGGTGCGCGTGAGTCGTTACGCGGCGGTTACGGACAGGGCGTGGAACTTCTCGCCGGCGCCCTCGACGGCGGCGGCGAGCTGCTCGGCGGTCACGGTGTCGGCGCACTCCACCTGGACGGTCTGGGTCTCGTGATCGGCGTCGGCGTCGGTCACGCCGGCCACGTTGAGCAACGCCGTCTCGACGGTGGCATCGCAGTGGCCGCACATAAGGCCGGAAGTCTTAATTGTGAAACGCATGGGTATTCCTCTCTGTTGTGTCGGCTTTCCCAGGCACCCGACCTTGACCTTCAAGCCGTCGCTCGCGTACCAAAGTACGCGTCGCTCCTCTTTCAGGTCAATCTCGGGAACCTGGAAAACCCGTTCTAAATGGACTTAATGGTGATCCTATTTTGTCACTTTGGGCTTAAAGGATTTTAGGCGCAGAGCGTTGCTTACGACACATACGCTCGACAGGCTCATGGCCGCGGCGCCAAACATCGGCGAAAGCTGCCATCCGGTGAGCGGGAAGAACACGCCCGCCGCCAGCGGAATGCCGATGCCGTTGTAGAACAGCGCCCAGAACAGGTCCTGCTTGATGTTGCGGATCGTGGCGCGCGAAAGCTCGATGGCGCGGGCGACGTCCATGAGGTCGCTGCGCATGAGTACCACGTCGGCGCCCTCCTTGGCGATGTCGGCGCCGGTGCCGATAGCAAGGCCCACGTCGGCGCGCGCCAGGGCGGGGGAGTCGTTGATGCCGTCGCCCACCATGGCGACCTTGCTGCCCGCATCCTGCAGTTCGCGGACGTGGCGCTCCTTGTCGGCGGGGAGGACGTCGGCGATGACCTGCTTGCTGTTCAGTCCCACGCGGCGGGCGATTGCTTCGGCCGTCACACGGTTGTCGCCGGTGAGCATGCACACGTCGACGCCGAGCTTGCGGAGCGCGGCGATGGCCTCGGCGCTCGTCTCTTTGACCTCGTCAGCCACGGCGATGGTACCGACAAGCTCGCCGTTCTTGGCAAAGAACAGCGGTGTTTTGCCCTCGGCGGCGAACTGTTCGGCAAGGCCGGCGGGCACCTTCGCGCCCAGCTCGTCCATCAGACGTATGTTGCCGGCGGCGATGACATTCTGCCCCTCGCGTGCCGTAACGCCTCGCCCGGGCACGGCGGCAAAGTCCTCGACCATGCGCGCGGCGATCCCGCGTGTCTCGCACTCGGCCATAATCGCCTCGGCCAGCGGGTGCTCGCTTGAGCGCTCCAGCGCGGCGGCCAGCTTGAGCAGCGCCTTTTCGCTCATGGCGGACGAGCCGTCAGCGCGCGTGGCTACCACGATATCGGTCACGGCAGGCTTGCCGCGGGTGACCGTGCCCGTCTTATCGAGCACCACGGTGCCCACGCTGCGCAGGTTCTCCAGCGCCTCGGCGCTCTTAAACAGAATGCCCATCTCGGCGCCCTTGCCGGTGCCGACCATAATAGCGACGGGCGTGGCCAGGCCCAGCGCACACGGGCAGCTGATCACCAGCACGGCGACGGCGGAGGTAAGCGCTTCGTTGATGCTTCCGGTCAGCGCCATCCACGCCACAAAAGTTACGGCAGAGATTACAAACACCACGGGCACAAACACGCCGGCGACCTTATCGGCCATGCGGGCGATGGGCGCCTTGGTGGCGTTGGCGTCCTCGACGAGCTGGATAATCTTGGCGAGCGACGTGTCGGCGCCCACACGCGTGGCGCGGAAGGTAAACGAGCCCGTGCGGTTGACCGTGGCCGCGTTGACAGTGTCGCCGGCGGTCTTCTCCACGGGGATGGACTCGCCGGTCAGTGCACTTTCGTCCACGGCCGAAGCGCCCTCGAGTACCACGCCGTCGACAGGGATGGACTCGCCGGGGCGCACACGCAGCACCTGGCCGGGCAGAATGGCATCGACGTCGACGGTGGCCTCGGTGCCGTCCTCTGCCACGACGGTCGCGGTCTTGGGCGCTAGGTCGATGAGCGCCTCGATGGCGCCGCCGGTCTTGGATTTGCTGCGTGTCTCGAGGTATTTGCCCACGGTGACCAGCGACAGGATCGTGCCCGCGCTCTCAAAATACAGATTGTCCATGCCCGTCATCATAGCCTCGTGGACCTGACCCGCGGCTAGCTGGTCGGCCATGATGAACATGGCGTAGAGCGACCAGGCGATGGAGGCGGTGGCGCCCACGGCAATAAGGGCGTCCATGGTGGGCGCGCCGTGCGCGAGCGATTTAAACCCGTTGATAAAGTACGCGTCGTTGACATAGACGATGGGGATGAGCAGGACGAGCTCGGTGAGGGCGAGCGTCATGCTGTGGGTATGGTCGGTGAAAATGCCGGGCAGCGGCCAACCAAGCATGTGTCCCATGCCTATGTAGAACAGTGGGACGAGGAATACGATCGAGACGATGAGGCGGGTGCGCATGGCGGAGGCGGCGGCCTCCAGCTTTTTGGTGGGCGACTCCATATGGGCGGCGCCGGACCTGGCTTGCGCATTTCCGCTTTGGACAGCGTCGGTGCCCGTGCTGATGGGCGAGGCCGAGTAGCCCGCGCGGTCGACAGCGGTGCAGATATCGTCGGGGGAGACCTGCGCGGGGTCGTAGTCCACCAGCATGGAGCCGGCGAGCAGGTTGACCGCGACGCTTTGGACGCCGTCGAGCTTGCTCACGGCACGGTCCACGTGCGCCTGGCAGGCGGCACATGTCATGCCGCCCACGTCAAACTTATCTTGAGCCATGGCTTCTCCTTTCTGTAGTTCGGTGTTGGAAGTGTTAACCTGCCGATACTATACACCCATACCCCCTGGGGGTATCTAGTGCAGAAAGAAATGTATGACATTTCGTTACAGATGAGGGTAGTTGGTTGGCCGATGGACCGTCCCTGCCAAACATCTCAGCCTGTAACATCTAGCGGGGAAAATGACCTCTAACTGTTACAGATCGAGACATTACATCGAGCCACAACCTAACGTCTCAATCTGTAACATCTGGGGACCGTTTTGCCTGCTAGATGTTACAGATCGAGATGTTGTCTCGCGGGGTTGGGGTTTGTCTCGTTCTGTAACATCTAGACCTGTATCTGCCGAGCTAGTGTTACAGATCGAGACAATTGCCGGGGAGGGGTCCCGTCACGGCAAGACGCCCGCCGCCTAGATACAGAACCCGGGGATCACGCAGGTCCGCTTCTTGGGGTTGTCCGCAGGCGTTGCGTACGTAAAGGCGTCGCCGTCGTGGCCCACACGGTTTATGTAGAGCGTGCCTTCGGTCTCCGATGAGTCGGGGCTCACCGTGCGCTCCCACCAGCAGGTGTCCTTGCCCTTCCACTGGCGGACCATCGTCTCGTTCGTGGAATACGGGCTCACCTTGAGCTCGCGGAAGAGCTGATACTCCTTGCCCTCGCCGTTGTAGATGTCTGCCAGGTAGTGATAGCCCTTGGCAAACGAATCGGGCGGTTGCGTACCGCACAACTCGACCATGGCGGGCAGCCAAAGGGTTGCGGGCAACTCGCTCAGACACGATGCACTGTTGGCGGCGCCCACATTGTTCGAGACCTTCTTGACCCCTTTAATGAGTGCGCGCAACTCGTTGGGCAGCAGCTTAAGGCCGTCGCCGTTGAGCCATTCCCGCAGCTCGCAATCTGCCCAGCCGGCGCTCGGCGGTTCAGCCGCAGCGTTGCGCTCGGCAATACCCGCATCGAACATAAACGTCAGTCCGGCCTTGCCCGTCCCGTCCAGAAGTTCATCGTGGCGGATGCCCACAAGCTGCGCGCCAACCTGCAGCCCGTTGGTGAGCGTGACACGCTTGGTACACGGATAGGGGATACGCCCATCGGCATCGAGCAGGTGATAGCGCTTGGCAATCTCGCGTGCCTCGCTACGGGTCTCGGCGGCCTTAATCTTGAGCGAAATCTCCTGCAGCTGATCCCAGGTGTAGTCGTCAAGTGAACCGCGGATGCCATCGAGGTAGTCGGGGATGCCAAAGCCATGGGTTGCCGCGCCAATGACGCCGAGCCCCGCAACGACTGCAGCGACGCCGCCGATAATAAAGCGACGGCGGGTCATGGTATCGTTCCGGGCCTGCTCCAGGATCTCTCGCGCGCGCTCGCCGGCGACGTCGACCTTAAGGTGCGTACCGGAGTCGATGTCAATTACGGCGTCATTGCTCGCGCCCTCGCGGTCCTCAGATTCTGCAGCGGGGAGGTATGTCGAGAGCACCTCGAGCATCTGCTGCTCGGTAGGGCGATCGCACTGCTCGACTGAGAGACCTTTCATGATGATTTGGACAAGCGCTTCATCGCTCTCGCAGCGCGGCTCGAGCGGTGCCGGCTTGGTCTTGGTCTTTACGAGATAGAACGAGCCGGTTGCAGCGGCGTCCGTCGACTCAAAGTCAAACGGTTTGCGACCGCTGTAGAGCTGGTACAAAATGCTCGAAAGCGCATAGACGTCGATTGCCGGCGAACGGCGAAGGGCCGCGATGCCTTCGATATCCTGCGTGAGCATCTCGGGCGCGGCGTATGCGGGCGTGGCAAAACGCCAGATGTCGGCGCGCCGGGTGATCGTGTCGTCGCCGAGGGCCATGGTCGCGGAGCCCATGTCGATGAGGCAGGGGTCAAAGGAGCAATCGGCAATCTGCTGCTCGAGCGTTCGGCTGGTGGTGCGGAACATGATATTGGCAGGCGACAGGTCGCGATGGATGACCGGATTCACGAGGCCTTGGGTCATCAAGAGCGCACGAAGCACGGCGTTTCCGACGGCGGCGACCATCTGGGTGGTCAGCCCGCCCGAGGCGTCGTGCGGAAGCAGGGGCAGCGCCTGCTTGAGCGAGGTGCCCTCGACCCACTCCATGAGGATGAGCGGGTCATCCTCACACGAGCCATAGCCATAGACGCGCGGAAATCCACGCAGGTGCGAGACAGTGCACAGATGACGGTACTCCTCGAACAGCGCGGCGGTGTTGGCCAGGTGTGCAGCCGCTTGCTCGGCGGAGCGATCGAGGGCTTGGCCGGAAAGGATGGCGTTGTCCTTGAGTAGCTTGACGGCAAAGACCTCGCCGCTCGTGTTGGTCGCGTGCAGCACGTGCCCGATGTTGCCGTTGTTGCGGTGGGCCGTCTGGAGAATAAGCGTCATAAACCGACGTTTGGCGTCGTCCTCGGCGCTGGGGTCGACCGCCACGGCGGTATCGAACGTATCGAGACGGATGAGTTTGTCGCCATAGGCGCTATCGGTAGTATCCATGGCGTTCCTTTGTCTGGCATGGGTTGCCGCACGTATACG
The DNA here is from genome assembly GCA_938045065.1 of uncultured Collinsella sp. Taxonomy (GTDB): domain Bacteria; phylum Actinomycetota; class Coriobacteriia; order Coriobacteriales; family Coriobacteriaceae; genus Collinsella. The sequence goes on along the minus strand of CALIOA010000063.1, from coordinate 55,596 downwards.
CGAGCAGTGCGGATATCGGTAAAGTACCATGATAGCCGCACTGCCCACGTATACCGCTGAGCATTGTCGTTTACGACGCAGAAGGTAGAAGACGAAAGACGGACGGCGACCGTCTTCCGATCGCCGTCCGCGCTAGTCCACAATGACAAGGAATGTCGTGTAGAGACCCAGATGGAGCCTGTCGCTGTTTTCGATTTCCACTGGGGGATAGATCTTGCCAGGCTCGCGTTGGTCGCGCGGCGGCTCAATCACAATATCGCCGTCACCCGCGCCCGATTCGAGCACTGTGCCGTTGGTCGACCCAAGGCCCTGGGCGTACCAGTGCTCACCCTCAAGCCAAATGCGAAGATGCTCGCGCGATGCGTCGGCGCCCACATCGGTGATGCTGGGCGAGGTTTTGGGCAAAGAACCAATCACGGTGCCGCGCGGATCGCGTGTGAGGGGATGGATTTGCATGCCGGCGCAGTTGTCGGCATGGGTTCTGAGCAGACCGAGGTTGGGGGCGACGGTGCGCGGCTGCTCCAGGCTGCTCATAAAGCCACGTCCGACGGTAGTTTCGGTGGTGCCAAAGTGCTCGCCCGTCTTGCTGTCGCAAAAGCGCTCGACGGTGGCCACGCCCTGAACGGGATCGGCGAGCGCCCCCGTTGCCACAAAGAGCATAAGGTAAAGCGTGCTTTTCTCGCGCACGGCATTGCCGTCAAAGTTGTCGATGCGATTGAGGGCATTTGCATATAGGCGGCTGTCCAGCTTGTAGCTGGCGAGAGCCGACATCATTTCGTTGGCGGCCGGACCGCGATAGTGCTCGGCGATTGCCCGATAGGCGGACTCGCCGCCGCCGAGCTTGCTGCAGATTGCCGAGGAAAGGTTGAGCGTGGTGACGGTAAAGTCGCTGTAGATGGAGGGCGCGCACTGGTCAGGCTTGAGATGGACGATGTAACGGGTGAGATACGAGCGGTTGGAAGAGCATTTCTCGAGCAGGGTACTGCCGAGATAAGAGTTTCCATTGATGAGCATTCGGGCGATCTCGAGATGTTTAAGACCGCCGAACGAGCGAATATCGTTATAGAGGACCGAGCAAGGCGTCTCTGCTGCCACGGATACCTCCTTTGATTGCTTCCTAGCCAATATGGCGATAGGAATTAATGGCCCCCGGTGGGCGACGTATTAAATGGTTGCGCAATATATAGCGTAACCAAAGCAACATTATAGGCCACATGTTCGAAATTGCAGGAAGACCGAGAGATTTTGGTTGGACTGAACGGAAATCCCCCTCTGTCTTGTTCTGTAACATTTGGACCCGGTTTTGCCCTGCATCTGTTACAGATTGACACAATCGGCCAGGCCCACCTCGTCCGCCTCGTCATCTGTGGTTTACGTGGGGGCATGCGAAGCGCGGGTATACTAACCGGCGGCGAATCTGCTCCATCGCTTAGAGCTGCTGCGTCTGGACGGCGCGTGATAGGGCCGCCAAAGCGATCGCCAGCGTGCTGAGCAACGTCCTCTCTGTGCGCACCTGTTTTTGTATGTATTAGCGCACTACCAAGCACGCTCGCGCGGCCGCATGCCGTGCCCATAACGCGTGCAGATAAGGAACAACAACATATGCGTAATTCTGTATCCGACGTCACGGACGCCGAGATTCTGGACGAGGCCCGCGAGGCCATGACCCAGGCTGCCTTCGATGCTGCCGACGAGGCCAGCGCCGCCGAGACCGTCGAGTCCGCGACCGAGAACCTGCCTGCCTTTGACGAGCTGGGCCTTTCGGACGAGATGCTTCGTGCCATCGAGAACCTGGGCTACACGGCGCCCACGCCTGTCCAGGCTGGCTCCATCCCCGTGGTGCTCGAGGGCCGCGACCTGCTTGCCGCCGCTCAGACCGGCACCGGCAAGACGGCCGCCTTCTTGCTGCCGACCATGAACAACCTGGAGCACATTGCTCCGCCCAAGCCCGTGCGCGAGCGTGGCGGCCGCAACCGCCGTCGCGGTGCCAAGAAGCCCGAGGGCAACGGCCGCGGCCCCGTGATGCTCGTCATCACCCCCACGCGCGAGCTTGCCCAGCAGATCGATGAGGTCGCCGGCAAGATTGCCGACGTTACCGGCCATGTCGCCGTGACCGTCGTGGGCGGCGTGAGCTACAAGCCGCAAACCGCGGCGCTCAAGTACGGCTGCGACATTCTGGTCGCCACGCCGGGCCGTCTGGTCGATCTGATCGAGCAAGGCGCTTGCCACCTGGACGAGGTCAAGGTGCTGGTACTCGACGAGGCCGACCGCATGCTCGACATGGGCTTTTTGCCCGCCGTTCGCCGTATTGTGCGCGAGACGCCGGCCGAGCGTCAGACGCTGCTGTTCTCGGCCACGCTCGACGAGGAGGCCGTGGGCGAGATCACCGACCTGGTGAGCGACCCGGCCCGCGTGGAGATCGCGCCCGCCACGTCGACCGCCGACACCGTCGACCAGTTTGTGTTCCCGGTGTCCATCGAGGCCAAGAATAACCTGTTGCCCGAGTTTCTCAAGAAGGAGGGCCCGGAGCGCACCATTGTCTTTATGCGCACCAAGCATCGCGCCGACAGCTGCTGCCGTCGTCTGGAGCGTAAGGGCATCAAGGCCGCCGCGATTCACGGCAACCGCAGCCAGGCCCAGCGCGAGCGCGCGCTTTCTGCCTTCCGCGACGGCACCGTCGACGTGCTGGTGGCAACCGATGTTCTCGCCCGCGGCATCGACATTAGCGACGTGCGCTACGTCGTGAACTTTGACGTGCCGGCCGAGCCGACCGACTATATCCACCGCATTGGCCGTACGGGCCGCGCCGGCGAGTTGGGCTGGGCCATCACGTTTGTGACCGAGCAGGACGTCGACGAGTTCTACGAGATCGAGAAGCTCATGGACAAGACCGCCGACATCTACGAGGCCGGCGACCTGCACGTGGGTCCCAACCCGCCTGCGGTTGATCCCGAGCGCGACCCTGCGGCCTTTAAGGTGAAGAAGAAGACTAAGCGCGGCAAGTCCAAGAGCAAGAAGAAGCTTGAGCAGGCGCGTCGCGACGGCAAACGCAACGGCGATGATTACGGCGACGTGGCCGGCCGTTCCAACCGCGGTCGCGACGAGCGCCGCAGTGACGGCGAGCGTCCGAGCCGTCCCAAGCGCAGCGGCAAGACCCGCGTGCGCGAGGGCGTTCAGGCTCGCGTGGACGAGGCTGTTGAGAGCGTGGCTCGCGAGGTGGCTGCCGAGGAGCGCGCTGGTGCCGGTGCCGCTGAGCAGCCTGCGCGCGGTAACCGTGCCGAGCGTCGTGCCAAGCAGTTCCAGGGTGAGGCACATCGTCGTCGTCGCGAGGATGAGGATCGCGGTGGCCGTCGTCGTGTCGAGCGCGAGGACGAGGGCCGCGGTTCGCGCGGTGGCAAGCGCGGTTCGGGCGACCGCCGTCGTTCCGGTCGTGATGGCGAGCGCGGTGGCCGTGATGAGCGTCGCGGCGGCGAGGGTCGTGGTGAGCGTGCTGCCCGTGGCGGTGAGTCCCGCGGCGGCAAGCGCTTTGAAGAGCGCGGTAGCCGCGGCGGCGAGCGTCGCGAGGGTGCTCGCGGCAATGGCGGCCGCGGCGGCGCTGGTCGTTCTAACGAGTCGCGCGATCGCCGTGACCCGCGTGCCAGCCGCGATCGTCGCGATGACTGGCGCAACTACGACGATACCCGCGAGGAGCGTCGTGGCGGCTATCGTGGCGCTCGTGGTGGCAACCAGGCCGGCTCCCGTGGCGGCCGTGCCGGCGGTCGCGATAACCGTGGCAGCTATGGCAACAGCCGTGGCGGCAAGCGCGGCAGCAGCTCCCGTCGCCCCGGTGACGGTGGCGGCAAGCGCAAGTAACATGCTCGTCGCGCGGTAAGGCGAGACGAGTTTGGGCCCCGAGCAACTACACTCGGGGCCCTTTTTTGTTTGCCGTATCCGATCGCTAGTTCAAATGTGATTTCCTCGGGAATGCATCTAGAGGATGCCGTGGACCTGTTTCCTGCCATGCGGCAATGGGTCCCATGGGGTGCGCCGTGCATTTTTTGGAGTATTCTGCAGTTCGAGTTGTCTGCATATGATTCGACGTCGCCAACGGTGGCCTTCGGATATCCCTGGCGAGCGTTCCGAGTCAGATTTCGTCGTTTTCCGGAGCAGGGGCGCGTCATTCTCGCCATGTCGGGACTTAAAATGATACGGCGCCCTACAGTTTTGCCCACCCGCGGCGGTGCTGGCGTGGTTACGTTGCAGAATACTCCGTTTTTTGCACGGGCCAGGATGGGGTACCTCGGGAGAACACAGCGGTATCCCGTAAATATATACAATCTGTACCGTAATTTATACAAAACGAAGAGGCAGACAGCGTAGGGTGGGTGCATTGGGGTGCTTGGTGCACCAAAACGGGGATCCCACGTGCCGTATACTCTGGCTGGATGTGAAAACGGCTTGACGCGTTGCTGAGCGTAGGGGGGGGGTGTCTAGATGAGCGTATTCGAAATTGTGTTTAGTCCGACGGGTGGAACGGAGAAGGTGTCTTGCCTTGTGGCTGGAGCGCTGGACAAGAATACCGTTACCGTCGATCTGACCGATAGCGGGTTGGATTTCCACGAGGTCTCGATGACGAAGGACGACGTGGCTGTTATCTCCGTGCCAGCGTATGCCGGCAGAGTCCCTGCCGTGGCGGTCGACCGACTGAACATGGTTCACGGCAACGGAGCGCGGGCCGTTCTGGTGTGCGTCTACGGAAACCGCGCGTTTGAGGACACGCTCGTAGAGCTGGAGGACGTTGCGAAGCATGCGGGATTCCGGGTGATCGCGGCAGTTGCAGCCATTGCAGAACATTCCATTGCGCGACAGTTTGCTGCCGGTCGTCCGGATGCGCAGGATGCGGCGCAGCTCGCAGAGTTTGCGCAGAAAATTCAGCAAAAGCTGTTGGCTGAGGATGCGTCCGAGCCCTCTATCCCCGGCAATTGTCCTTATAAACAAGCCGGAGGTCACCGCATGGCACCCGAGGCAACAGAGGATTGCGTCTCCTGCGGTGCATGCGCCTCGGCGTGCCCCGTTTGTGCTATCGACAAGGGTGACCCCAAACGAGCAGCTGGCGAGGCGTGCATCTCCTGCATGCGCTGCATTGCCGTATGTCCGCGAGGCGCTCGCAAGCTTGATCCCAACAAGCTATCCGCTGTTTCCCAGATGCTGAGCAAGGTTTGCGTCGTGCGGAAGGAATGCGAGCTCTTTATCTAGCGCATACGAAATTGGTGCAATGGGGCCAGGTTAATCTGCACCAACCTGGTGCAAACAAACCTGTCCCCAATGCACCAGAGTGAGGAGTGTCCCCGAGTGCCGGCAGAAAAGGAACGTCCCTAAGTACCGCATAAATACCGTTTATCGGAGAAAAAATACCGTTCGCCGGTCATAATGATTGTTCCGGCTTTGGGCTTGTCTACAATAACCCCCATAAAAGAAATGCGGAAGGTTACCGAGTCCCCTCGGACGTGGGCCTAACCAAAGTCTTTAATCGCGAGCGCCTCAATGGGCGCATTCGATTGATTTTGGTTGGGCTATATTTATGAAGGGACATGTCACCATGGGTTTCTTTTCTCGCCTTATGGGCGGCTCGGACAAGCAGGCGACTGCGACTTCCGAGTTCGAAATCGTCGCCCCTGTTTCCGGCGAGCTTGTTCATCTAGAAAATACCAATGATCCCGCTTTTAGCAGCCGTGCAGTGGGCGATGGCGTTGCCGTGGTTCCCAATGAGGGAACGGTGTGCGCTCCTGTTTCCGGTACCGTCGCCGCGCTGTTTCCGACTGAGCACGCGTTGGGCATCATGTCCGACGACAGCTCTGCTCAGGTGATGCTGCATATCGGAATCGACACTGTTAAACTTGAGGGCAAGGGCTTCCATGCGCTTGTTGCCCAGGGTGACCATGTCGACGCGGGCCAGCCCCTCGTCGAGGTCGATTTCGACGTGGTTCGTGCTGCCGGTTTTGATCCCACGGTCTTCGTTATCGTGTGCGAGCGTTCGGAGAACTCGACTCTTCGTGAGCATGCTTCCGGCCCTGTTGCTGTTAAAGAGCCTGTCGTCTGGCTTTCCGAGTAAATTCTTGTGGTGGGTACCGTGGTTATCAAGCGAGTTTTTAACAACAACGTCGCAATGGTCACTTCGGACGATGGCTCCGAGCTCATCGTCATCGGTCGAGGCCTCTGCTTTGGCCGTCATGCCGGCGATGCCATCGACGAGGCGTCAGTCGAAAAGACCTACGCGTTGCAGGAGGGAACTTCTCAGGACTCGCGTACGATTGACCGCTTGGCACATCTTCTGGAGTCCATCCCCACCGTCAACCTCGTGATTTCCGAGGAAATTGTTCAGATGCTTCGCCGAGAGCTCAATGCCGACATCAACGATAAGATCCTCATTGCTCTCGCAGACCATATCAGCCTTGCTTTGGAGCGCGAGCGCAAGGGCGTCCCCTGTGAGAATCCGTTGCTGCTCGAGATCCAGCAGTTCTATCGCAAGGAGTATGCGCTTGCGGGCCGTGCGCTGCAGATTATCAAGGAGTATATGGGCATCCAGATGAGCGAGGAAGAGCAGGGTTTCATTACCTTGCATATCGTCAACGCCACCATGCCGCAGCGCTCTGACCGCCTGATTGTTTCGGTCCAGCTTGTTCGCGACGTGCTCGCGATTGTTTCCGAGCGCTATGCCACGACCCTCGATGACACCTCGCTGCCTTACGAACGTTTCGTTCGTCACCTGCAGTTTTTCGCACAGCGAGCGCTCGATCCTACGGCCGGGCAAATCAACGGAGACGCGCTGTTCCGAATCGACGAAACGGCGTATCCGTGCGCATTCTCGTGCGCGGATGCTATAGCCGCTCACTTGTCGTCTACCTATAACGTTGTCGTTACCGATGCCGAGAAGAGTTATCTCGCATATCACATTGTTAACCTGCTTGGAGAACCTGGTCTCTAGGCATAACGTGCCCACACATCGATTGATATAAGGCAGGACTTACGGTCTTGTCCAGGGCACATCTGTCTTAATTTGCGGAAAAGGAAGGGGAGTACCGCTATGACCGCAAAAAAGAAAGTTAACCTCAAAGCGCCGTTGGAGGTGTTCGCGAAGTCGATCGTCCAGCCGATGATGTATCTCTCGGTTGCCGGCATCCTGCTCATCGTGGGCATCATTCTGACCAACAAGACCATCTGCGCTTTGGTCCCCGTACTGGGCTCCGGTCCGTTCCAGCTTGTGGGCGCCGTTGTCTATCAGTCGCTGATGTTTATCATCAACAACCTCTCGATTCTGTTCTGCGTGGGCATCGCCGGCGCCATGGCAAAGAAGAACAAGGGCCATGCTTCGCTGATCGCCCTGATGTCGTTCTTCCTGTTCCTGCAGGCTAACAACATCGTGCTCAACGCCACCGGCTCTCTTGCCGATGCGAACGGCATGCTCGGTCTTACCGGAACCGGCCAGAGCGCCGTTATGGGCATCCAGGTGCTCGATACCGGCGTGTTTGGCGGCATCATCCTTGGTTGCATCACCGGTGCCGTGTTCAACAAGTACTCGAACAAGCAGTTCCCCATTGCCCTTTCGATGTTCTCGGGCGTTCGCTTCCCGTTCCTGATCATGATCATCATTTCCTGGATCATGGGCGCTGGCTTCTGCATCGTTTGGCCTCCGGTTCAGGGTGCCATCTCCTCCGTCGCCGGCATCATTAAGGAGTCGGGCAACATCGGTCTGTTTATCTACGGCATGCTCAACAAGCTGCTCGTTCCCACCGGTCTGCACCACCTCATCTACACCCCGTTCCAGTTCTCCGATGTGGGCGGCACCCTTACGCTGGGTGATCAGGTTATCGCCGGCGCCTATCCCATCCGTGTTGCCGAGATGGCAATGACGGGCCAGCCCTTCTCCGATAGCACCTACTTCAACAGCTACACCTTCAACAACCTGTGGCCCTACATCGGTATCGGTCTCGCCTTTATCTTCACTGCTTACAAGGGGAACAAGGACAAGACCAAGGCTGTCATTATCCCGCTGATCATCACCGCCGTGCTCTCCTGTGTCACCGAGCCCATGGACTTCCTCTTTGTCTTTGCCGCTCCCGTGCTCTTTGTCGTTCACTCGGTTCTTTCCGGCATCTTCCTGGTCCTGCTTAAGGTCCTCTCCGTGCCCGCTTCGACTGCAGGCGGCATCATCAACATCGTGGTTTCCAACCTGGTCCTCGGTGTCGATAAGACCAACTGGCCGGTTATGCTGGTGCTCGGAGTCGTCAACGCCGCTCTGTACTTCTTCCTCTTCACCTTCCTTATTAAGAAGCTCAACCTTCACACGCCTGGTCGCGAGGAGGAGTCCGAGCTCGCCGAGTCCGTTGCCGAGGGCGAGGCCGCCGCATCTGTTGCGGTGAAGCAGGGCGCTGTTGCCGCGGCTCCCGCAGAGGGCGTCGATGCAGGTATTGCCGACCTGGTCGCAGGTCTTGGCGGCAAGGACAACATCGAGGAGCTCGAGAACTGCTTTACGCGTCTTCGCGTGAACGTTAAGAACCCGGATCTCATCGATGAGAACCTCATCAACCACGTGCCCAACAGCGGCATCAACCGCAACGGCAACAATATCCAGATCATCTTTGGCATGAAGGTCGCCGAGATGCGCGACAAGGTCGAAAACGCAATTGAGAAGGAGCAGTAAACAATGATCATTACTCTGTGTGGTGGCGGATCCACCTTTACCCCCGGCATCGTCAAGTCCATCGCCCTGCGCAAGGACGAGCTCGACGTTGACGAGATTCGTCTGTACGACATCAACGAGGAGCGTCAGCGCAAGATTGGCGTGCTCGTGGACTGGATTTTGCACGAGGACCTCGGCCTGGACATCAAGCTCACGGTGACCACCGACAAGGAGACTGCCTTTACGGATGCCAGCTTCGTGTTTGCCCAGATGCGCGTGGGCGGCTACGCCATGCGCGAGCAGGACGAGAAGATCCCCCTGCGTCACGGCTGCGTTGGTCAGGAGACTTGCGGTTGCGGCGGCCTTGCCTACGGCATGCGCACCATCTTCCCCATGGTCGAGCTGATCGATGACGTTGAGAAGTACGCCAAGAAGGACTACTGGATTCTCAACTACTCCAACCCTGCCGCCATCGTCTCCGAGGGCTGCCGTGTGCTGCGTCCCAACGCTCGCATCATCAACATCTGCGACATGCCGATCGCGATCATCGACGTGGTTTGCGCCGCGCTCGATATCGACAAGAAGGATGTCGAGTACGATTACTTTGGCCTCAACCACTTTGGCTGGTTCACCTCGATCCGCCACAAGGGCGAGGAGGTGCTCCCGCAGCTGCGCGAGTACATCAAGGAGCACCAGATCCTGCTGCCCGACTCCTACCTCAAGGGCATGGGCTCGCTCATGGCAAAGAAGCCCGAGGAGGCCACTGACGAGCACCCCGAGCAGAATCGCCACACCAAGGGCAGCTGGTACTACGTCTGGAAGGGCGAGTACGAGATCATGGAGTGCTTCCCGGAGTATCTGCCCAACACGTATCTGAACTACTACCTGCAGCAGAAGGAGTTCGTCGAGCATTCCAACCCCGAGCGCACCCGTGCTAACGAGGTTGAGGAGACGCGTGAGAAGAACCTCTTCGACGGCATCGACCATTACGAGAAGACGGGCGAGATCGACGAGAGCACGTTCTATGCGGGCAGCCACGGCGACTGGATTGCCGATCTGGCCATCGCTCTGAAGAACGACACCAAGCAGCGCTTCCTGGTCATTTGCGAGAACAAGGGCGCTATCCCCAACATGCCCTACGACGCTATGGTCGAGCTGCCTGCCTACATTGGCAAGAACGGCCCCGAGGTCATCAGCCGCGACAACATTCCTCTGTTCCAGCAGGGTCTCATGATGCAGCAGCTGAACTCCGAGAAGCTCGTGGTCGAGGCTACGATCGAGGGTTCGTACGAGAAGGCGCTCAAGGCCTTTACGCTGAACAAGACCGTGCCGTCGATGAAGGTCGCCAAGGAGGTTCTCGACGACATGATCGAGGCCAACAAGGGTTACTGGCCCGAGCTTAAGTAAAAGCAACAGGGTCGCTGGCCGCATACCATGAGCAATGCCCCGTCCACGTGATTGCGTGGGCGGGGCATTGTCGTTTGGTAACGCGTTTTATCAAATATGGCATTTATCTGCGGTAATGTTCTATTTCACCGCTGAGGGTGACATTTCATGCCGCCTGCCGAACTGCGTGGAGACCTAACAACTTTTTAGGTCAGTGTTGTGCGTGTAGCAACTTCGCCCGGCCTCGCCTCCGGGCTGCCATGTGAGAGGGGATCTTATGGCTCGACTGCATGTAATGGAACGCAGCCACGCTCAGGCCGTCATGGACGACCTGCACGATGCGCTCGGACGTCGTCTGGCGGTGAGCTCGCTCGCCCCGTGTCCCGTGGAGTTTACGGCAGCGCTCGTCAACCTGTGCTCCACCCAGAGCTGCGGCAAGTGCACGCCCTGCCGCGTGGGCCTAAGCGCGCTGAGCGACCTGCTCGCCGATGTGCTCGAAGGGCGCGCCGATGAGTCCACACTCAACCTGATTGAGCGCACGGCCCGCACCATCTACCTTTCGAGCGATTGCGCCATCGGCTACGAGGCCGGCGCCATGGCGCTCACGGCCATTCGCGGCTTCCGCGACGATTTTGAGCATCACATTCGCGAGCACTCCTGCGGCTTTGACCGCGAGGCCCGCGTTCCGTGTGTCTCGGGCTGTCCGGCGCACGTCGACATTCCCGGTTACATTTCGCTCGTCGAGGCCGGCCGCTATGCCGATGCCGTCAAGGTCATCCGCAAGAATAACCCGCTGCCGCTCGTCTGCGGCCTGGTGTGCGAGCATCCCTGCGAGATGCACTGTCGCCGTGGCATGGTCGACGATCCCATGAACATCCTCGCCCTCAAGCGTTTTGCCGTTGAGCACAGCGACCTCAACGACCACAAACCGCATGTAGTGGACGACACCGGTAGGCGCGTCGCCGTGATCGGCGGCGGCCCGGCCGGTCTTTCCTGCGCCTACTACCTGGCCGTGATGGGCCACAAGGTGACCATCTTTGAGCAGCGCCACCACCTGGGCGGCATGCTGCGCTATGGCATTCCCAGCTACCGCCTGCCGCGCGAGCGTCTTCAGGCCGAGATCGACTGGATCTTGAGCGCCGGTATCGACGTTGAGCTCGACCACTCCGTCAACGGCGAGGAGCTCGCTCGCCTGCGCGACGAGTTCGATGCCGTCTACCTGGCCATCGGTGCCCATAACGACAAGAAGCTCGGCCTTCCGGGCGAAGAGGCGCCCGGCGTGGAGTCGGCCGTCAAGATGCTGCGCGCCATCGGTGACGACGAGCTGCCCGACCTGAGCGGCCAGCGCGTGTGCGTCATCGGCGGCGGCAACGTGGCCATGGACGTGGCTCGCTCTGCCGTGCGCTGCGGTGCCGAAAAGGTGAGCATTGTCTACCGCCGCCGCATCTGCGATATGACGGCCCAGGACGCCGAGATTGCCGGTGCCCAGGCCGAGGGTTGCGAGGTTCTGGAGCTCACAGCCCCGCTCGGTATTGAGACGGGCGAGGACGGACGCGTGAACGGCCTGCGCGTACAGCCGCAGATTATCGGCGAGCCCCGCCGCGGGCGCCCGGCCCCGCGTGCCGCCGCCACGCCCGAGCAGGTCATTCCCTGCGAGCGCGTGTTCGTCGCCATTGGCCAGGACATCGACTCCAAGCCATTTGAGGACATGGGCATCGCCTGCAAGTGGGGCTGCGTGGTCACCGATTCGGACGGTGCCGTGCCCAACTTCGACGGCCTCTTTAGCGGCGGCGACTGCCAGACCGGTCCCGCCACCGTCATCCGTGCCATCAACGCTGGCCGCGTGGCTTCGGCAAATATCGACCGCTACCTGGGCTTCGACCACAAGATCAAGCTCGACGTGGAGCTGCCGACCGTGCAGTTTAAGGGCAAGCACGAGTGCGGCCGCTGCGAGCTGGGTGAGCGCGAGGCCGGCGAGCGTATTCACGATTGGAATCTGGTCGAGCAGGGCCTTACCGAGGAGGAGGCGCGCCAGGAGGCAAGCCGCTGCCTGCGTTGCGACCACTTTGGCTTTGGCGCGTTCCGCGGAGGGAGGAGCCTGGAATGGTAGAGCTCAACAACCCCACTGTCAGCGACAACACCGAAAGCGGAGCACTCAATATGGTCAAGCTCACTATCGATAATTGCGAGGTCGTGGTACCCGAGCACACCACGATCCTGGACGCGGCCAAGTCCGTCGGTATCCAGATTCCCACCCTGTGCTACCTGCGCGATCTAAACGAGATCGGCGGCTGCCGCGTGTGCGTGGTCGAAGTCGAGGGCTGCGATCAGCTGGTTGCCGCCTGCAACAACTACGTGCTCGACGGCATGGTGGTCCACACCAACAGCCCCAAGGCTCGCGAGGCCCGTCGCACCAACGTGCAGCTGCTGCTGTCCCAGCACGATTCGCAGTGCACGAGCTGCGTGCGCAGCGGCAACTGCAACCTGCAGACCATTGCCAACGACCTGGGCATTTTCTATCTGCCGTTTCAAAGGCATTTGGCGGGCGAGGGCTGGGATTTCGATTTCCCCATCATCCGCGAAAACGACAAGTGCATTAAATGCATGCGCTGCATCAAGGTGTGCGAGAGCGTACAGGGCCTAGGGATTTGGGACCTGACCAACCGCGCCACGCATACCGCCGTGGGCACCCGCGGGCGCGTGCCGATCGGCAAGACCGATTGCGTCGCGTGCGGCCAGTGCATTACGCATTGCCCGACGGGCGCGCTGCGCGAGCGCGACGACACCGAGACCGTGTTTGACGCGCTCGCTAATCCCGACAAGATCGTGCTGGTGCAGATCGCGCCTGCCGTTCGCAGCGCCTGGGGCGAGGAACTCGGCATTCCGCGCGAGGAGGCAACCGTCGAGCGTCTGGCTTGCGCGCTGCGCCGCGTGGGCTTTGAGTACGTGTTCGATACCGATTTCTCGGCCGACCTCACCATTATGGAGGAGGGCTCCGAGCTGCTCGAGCGCCTGGGCGCCGCCGCTAAGGGTGAGGGCGACAGCCGCGGCTGGCCCATGTTTACGAGCTGCTGCCCGGGCTGGGTGCGCTTTGTGAAGGCACGTTACCCCGAGTTTGTCGACAGCCTGTCCACGTCCAAGTCGCCGCAGCAGATGTTCGGCGCTATTGCCAAGACCTACTACGCCAAGGCGCTGAGCGTGGAGCCAGAGCGCCTGTTCGTGGTGTCCGTGATGCCGTGCACGGCCAAGAAGGCCGAGTGCGCGCTGCCGAGCATGGTGGGCGAGGGCGGCGCGCCCGACGTAGATGTTGCGCTGACGGTGCGCGAGATGGTGCGCATGATCCGCGCGAGCCACGTGGGCGTGGACACGCTGGTCGAGGAGCCGCTCGACACGCCGCTGGGCTTTGGCACGGGCGCGGGTGTGATCTTTGGCGCCACGGGCGGTGTGATGGAGGCTGCTGTGCGCTCGGCTTACTACCTGGTGACGGGCAAGAACCCCGATGCGGATTTCTTTACCGACGTGCGTGGACTCGACGGCTGGAAGGAAGCCGTCGCCGATATCGATGGCACTAAGGTGCGTGTTGCCGTGGCGCACGGGCTGGGCAACGCTGCCCGCCTGCTCGACGCGATTCGCGACGGCCGTGTGAGCTATGACTTCGTTGAGGTTATGGCATGCCCGGGCGGCTGCGTCGGTGGCGGCGGTCAGCCCATCCACGACGGCTGCGAGCTGGCGGCCGAGCGCGGCCAGGTACTCTGGGGCCTGGATGCGAACGCCGAGATTCGCTTCTCGCATGAGAATCCCGATGTCCAGGCGTGCTATAGCGAGTTCTTGGGTGCGCCGCTCTCGCCGCTGGCCGAGGAATTGCTGCATACCGATCATCACGCATGGACGATGCCTAACGAGGGGACGTGCTAGCGATGCGCGCGTTTGATGTTGAGATGTCGCGCCGGGGGTTTGCCTCGGCGCTCGCCATGGGCACCCTGTCGCTTGCGCTCGCGGGCTGTGGCGGCGGGGCTGCCGGTGTCGGGTCCGCCGCGGGCTCGGCTGCCACGGACGGCGCCGGTGCTGCCGCAGAGCCGGTCGAGGTACACGTCGCCTCGCTCAAGGGGCCGACGTCGATTGGCCTGGTGCAGTTTATGGACCAGGCGGCCGACGGTGCCACGGACAATGAGTTCGACTTTGCGATCAACACTGCCGCCGACGAGATTGTGCCCAAGGTCATTCAGGGCGATATCGATATCGCCCTGGTGCCCGCCAACGTGGCGAGCGTGCTCTACAACAAGACTGAGGGTGCGGTGCAGGTCATCGACATCAACACGCTGGGCGTGCTGAACGTTGTGACGGGCGACGCGAGTGTGGCCTCGTTTGGCGATCTGGCGGGCCATACTGTCTATATGACGGGCAAGGGCACCACGCCGGAGTACGTCATGAACTACCTGTTGGAGCGCGCGGGCCTGACCGGCCAGGTTACGCTCGAGTTTAAGAGCGAGCCCACCGAGGTGCTGTCGGCGTTGCTTGCCGATCCGTCTGCCGTGGGCGTGCTGCCGGAGCCGTTCAAGACCGCTGCCATCGCAAAGAGCGAAGGCAAGCTGTCGGCTCCGGTAAGTCTGACCGATGTGTGGGATGAGCTGGCAGGTGACACGGGTTCGCGCCTGCTGACGGGCGTGACCGTGGTGCGCCGTGCCTTTGCCGAGGAGCATCCCGAGGCCGTGGCGGAATTCCTGAGCTGCCATGCTGCGAGCGTTGAGGCCGTGAACGCGGCGCCGGCGGACTGGGCGCAGGCCGTGGTCGATGCGGGCATCGTGGATAACGCCAAGATCGCCGAGAAGGCGATTCCCGGGTGCATGCTTGTCTGCCAGACAGGGAAGGATATGAAGGCCGCGCTCGGTGGGTACCTGAAGGTGCTGGCCGATGCGGACGCGAGCGCCGTGGGCGGCAAGCTCCCGGCTGATGATTTCTACTACATGGAGTAACCCGTGCGTGCGTTTGCTCGACAAATGATAGAGCGTATGAAGGCGGTGGCGGCAGCAGGTGCCGTTGCCGCCTTTTGGCTTGCCGTGTGGGTCTTCGTGGCGGCGCTGGTGGCACAGCCGCTGATTTTGCCGGGTCCGGGTGCTGTTGTGGTGGCGTTGCTGCGGCTGGTATGCGATGCCGGCACGTGGGCGATTCTGGCGGGCTCGGGTGTGCGGATTCTAGGCGGTTTGGCGCTTGCCGCGGTGTGCGGTGGTTTGCTGGCCGGAATTTCGTCGCGCTCGCGGGCGTTTGCCCGCTTGGTGGCTCCGGCGCTTTCGTTTGTTAAGGCGACGCCGGTTGCCTGCGTGGTGGTCCTGCTGCTCATTTGGCTGGGGTCGGCGCGCGTAAGCATTGCGGCGGTCTTTTTGATGGCGCTGCCGGGAGTGTATTTTTCGCTGGTCGAGGGCTTGACGCAAGCGGATAAACCGCTGGAGCAGATGTTTCGTCTGCATGGCGTGCGGGGTTGGCGACTGTTTTGTGCCCACACCTGGCGCGAAGTCCTGCCGTTTGTGCTTTCGTGCGCCCGCGCCGTGATTGGCATGAGCTGGAAGGCCGGCGTGGCGGCGGAGCTGATCGGCATGGCGGTGGGCACCGTGGGTGAGCGCATCTATCAGGCGAAGCTGCTCATCGAGACGGCTGACCTGCTGGCGTGGACCGTGTTGGTCGTGGCGGCATCGTGGGCATGCGAGCGCGTGCTGGTGTGGCTGCTGCGGGCTTCGGGGCCCGCAGCATGGCGTGCTGCTGTGCGGGCGCATGGGCGTTGTCCTCGCGGACGTGCAGGCGGCTCTGCTGGCGGCAGGGCTGCTGCGGAGCTTGCGCTCGCCGTGGGCGATCGCGCTCCCTGGGCTCCGGCGCTCGACGGACTGGTGCTTCGTGTGCCCGCCGGTGGGCGCGCCTGCGTGATGGGCACCTCGGGCGTGGGCAAGTCGACGCTGCTTGCGCTGGCGGCGGGGGAGTGCGCGCCGTGCTCCATGGTGTTTCAGGATGTGCGCCTGGTAGAGGGCGCCTCGGCTTTGGATAACGTGCTGGTGTGCGCCGACGCGCGCGTGGACGCCTCGAGTGCCGCGGCCCTGTTGCGCCTGCTGGTGCCGGGGGTCGATGTGCATGCTCGTGTGGCCGAGCTCTCGGGCGGGCAGCGCCGTCGCGTCGAGATTGCCCGAGCCCTGCTGTGTCCGGGCGGCGCAGTGATTCTGGACGAGCCCTTTACCGGCCTAGATACCGCTGCGCGCGACGCATGCGCCGAGGTCGTGCTCGACTTGCTCGACGGCCGCATGCTGTTGCTTGCTACGCACGATGCCGTCGACGCTCAGGCCCTCAATATCTCGGACATCATCACGCTCTAAATACTTACTCAGCAACAAAATGATCCGTTTTTTCTCCGTCCCCATAGGGTTGGGTATGGTATTCTATCTGCGGGGTAATACTTAGGATTACTAAGTAATACCAACGCAGTAGAAACAAACTCCAGATGCGGGCCAATCGGGTTGCCTTCACAGCCCGTCGCCCAGCCGCGTGGCCCGCATCTATCCGCACCACCGTCGTTTCAAAAAGGAAGCGCCATGGCAGAACACATGACCCCGGTTGTCGCGAAGGTCTTGCCCGAGGAAAAGGCGGCCTTCGCGGCGGCAACCCAACTCGTAGGCACCACGCCGTCCAACGCCATCCGCATGTTCATCGCCGCCTTCAATCGCTGCGGCACCTTTCCGTTCGACATTTCGCCCAGCGGGGCCTTTGGCACTGCGCCCGATTCTCATCAATAAGTAATCCGTTTTCCTCCGTCCCCATGGGATCAGCTCTCTGCCGAGTTGTGGTAGAACTAGGGAACGGTTTTGAGGAGGTTGGCATGCTCAATGCGATAGCGTGGGCGCTTGCCTGTTTTGGCGTTGTCGCTGCCGATATAGCCCTGAGCGTGGTTCTGTTTTCTGTTCTCGATGCCGTGTCGGCGCTGACGGGCTATCCGATCGACAATCTCGATATCCAATGGTTCCAGGCTGCCGCTCAGACGGCGTCGTTTTTGATGGCGCTGCTGTGGTGGCGTTATCTGTGGCCGCGCTCGTTTATGGCGCGCCGGCAAGGCGAGCGCCCGCTCGGTGGGGGAGCAGGCGCGGCATGGAAGCGCATCGTCTGCGTTGTCGTGATCGGCCTGTCCATGCAGGTGGTCATTAGCTACCTATGCGACGGCGTGCTGTCGCTGCTGCCCGAGGTCGCGGCAGACTATAGCGAGCTTGTCGAGGAAACAGGCATGGGCGACACCAGCTATCTCGCCGTCCTGACTACGGTGCTCGGCGCTCCGTTTTGCGAGGAGCTGCTGGTGCGCGGCATCATTTTTGAGTTTTCGCTGCGTGCGTTTAATCCACAGTGCCGTTCGCTCTGGAAGCGCCGGCGCCGCGCGAACGCGCAAGACGGCGCCATGGTGCCCTGGGCGGCCCCAAGCACGTGGGGTATCGCCGCGGCAATCGTGCTACAGGCGGCCATCTTTGGCTTTATGCATATGAACTGGGTGCAGGGCTGCTATGCGGGCGCTGCCGGCCTCATTTTTGGTTGGGTGTTCGTGACCACCGGAAAGCTCCGCTACACGATCCTGCTGCACTTTGCCTTTAATGCCGGGTCGTATCTCATAGGGCTGCTGTGGTTTGTGAACACGCCGTTCGACGTGGCAATTACGGTCGCGATCGCCGGCGTGATCCTGGTGGAGGCAATGCGCTCGCTGCGCCAAGCGTGCCAGCAGAGCGCTGTGAGCACATCTACCGCATTCCCGCACTAATTGCGGCGTCCGCCTCCGTTGGCACCCTGACGCCCCTGAGCTGCACGGTTGCGCCCGGCAGTGTTCTGCGCGCGCGACATGCCGCTGTGCCCCTTGCTGCCCTTAGGCCCCTTGCCAGCGGCGCCACCGTGGGCCTTGCCGCCCTTCTTGGCTGCGCCATGCCCACCGCCAGCAGACGTCTCGCCCGGGCGCGGCGGCACGGGACGGATCAGGCAATGCTTGGTGTAGCCGATCAGGTCGCGACGGCCAGCCTTTTCCAGCGCCTCGCGTACCAGCTTGTAGTTCTCGGGCTTGCGATACTGGATGAGCGCGCGCTGCATGGCCTTCTCGTGCGGGTCGCGCGCCACATAGATCGGTTTCATGGTGCGCGGGTCCACGCCGGTGTAGTACATGCACGTCGACATGGTGGACGGTGTGGGGTAGAAGTCCTGCACCTGCTCGGGCATGTAACCCATGTCGCGCACGGCTTCGGCAAGGTCCACGGCTTCCTTCATCGTTGAGCCGGGGTGGCTCGAGATCAGATACGGCACCACGTACTGCTTGAGTCCGTATTCGCGATTCAAGCGTTCAAATTTACGGCAGAATGCGTCGTAGACAGCTCGGCTCGGCTTGCCCATCACGGACAGTACCGCGTCGCTCACGTGCTCGGGCGCTACGCGCAGCTGGCCCGAGACATGGTGTTCCAGCAGCTCGCGCAAAAACTCGTCCGAGGCATCGGCCATGGTGTAGTCAAAGCGGATGCCGCTGCGGACGAAGACCTTCTTGACGCCCGGCAGCTGGCGCAGGTCGCGCAGCAGCTGCGTGTAGCCGGTCTCGTCGACCACCATGTTCTTGCACACGCTCGGCCACAGGCAGCGCTTGTTCTTGCACACGCCGTGCTTGAGCTGCTTGTCGCAGGCGGGGCGGCTAAAGTTGGCCGTCGGTCCGCCCACGTCGTTGATATAGCCCTTAAACTCGGGATCGCGCGTGAGCAGCTCGGCCTCGCGCATGATCGAGTCGTGGCTGCGCATCTGCAACACGCGGCCCTGGTGGAAGGTGAGGGCGCAAAACGAGCACTCACCAAAACAGCCGCGGTTGGAGCTTATGGAAAACTTGATCTCAGCAAAGGCCGGCACGCCGCCCGCCGCGTCGTAATCGGGATGCCAGTCGCGTGCGTAGGGGAGTTCGGCCACCTCGTCCATCTCATCGGTAGTGAGCGTCGCCGACGGCGGGTTTTGCACCACATAGACGCTGTTGGGGTAGGGCTCTACCAGGCGATGCCCGGTGATGGGGTCCATATTCTGTTGCTGCACGTTAAAGCTGCGCGCGTAGTTGAGCTTGTCGGCGGCAAGGTCGTCCCAGCTGGGCAGCAGGTCGTAGTCGTAGACCTCGTCGAGCGAACCCGTGCGGTAAACGGTGCCGTTGATATAGGTGATCTGATCGACGGGCAGCCCCGCGTCGAGTGCGTCGGCGATCTCGACAATCGCGTGCTCGCCCATGCCGTAGATGAGGATGTCGGCGCCCGAGTCGAGCAGTACCGAGCGCTTAAGCTTGTCCTGCCAGTAGTCGTAGTGGGCCAGACGGCGCAGGCTCGCCTCGATGCCGCCGATGATGATGGGAGCGTCCTTAAACGTCTGGCGGATGAGGTTGCCGTAGACCGTGACGGCGCGATTGGGACGGCGCCCCTCCTCGCCGCCGGGCGTGTAGGCGTCGGTGTGGCGGCGATGCTTGGTCACCGAATAGTGGTTGACCATGGAGTCCATGTTGCCGGCACTGACGAGAAAGCCTAGGCGCGGCTCGCCGAGCACGGTGATGCTGGCGGGGTCGGTCCAGTCGGGTTGGCAGATGATGCCCACTTTGTAGCCGTGCGCGTCGAGGACGCGACTGATGATGGCCATGCCAAAGCTGGGATGGTCCACATAGGCGTCGCCGCAGATGTAGACAAAGTCGCACTGGTCCCAGCCACGCGCATCCATGTCGGCGCGGCTGACGGGGAGGAACTTATCGCGGCCCGGTCGCCAGGGGCGGGCGGGCGTCGCTTTGGAATGCTTGGTGCGGGCGACCGTGGCCTGCGCCTTGCCGCCGCGCTTTTGCTGCTGGCCCTGTTTGCCCTGCTGACTGCGCTGGTTGTTCTGAGCGTGCTGAGGCTTTTTTGCCACGATCCCTCCCGGTGTTTGTATGCTGCACGTAATTGTAACCAGTCTTTTTGGGACGGGGCTAAAAAGACTGGGGGAGTACATGAGCTGGGGATCGGCGCGTCGATGCGGGGATCGTTTGTTTCCAGACTGTGTATCTGCGCGTTGGAGAACCCGTCTCGCGCGCACGCCATGTTGTCAATGGGTTACAGTATGAACGGCGGCTATGTTTCCGCCAACGCACGAGAGAGTCGTCAACAAGGAGGATGCACGACGATGCAGCGTGCCAAACAGATATCGGAGTCTATTGAGCTGGGCATCATCTTGGCGCTCGCCGGTGGCTTTATGGACGTCTATTCGTACATTGGGCGCGATCATGTTTTCGCCAACGCGCAGACAGGCAACATCCTGCTCGTGGGCGTGAGCATCTCGGAGGGCAACTGGGCACTTGCGGGACGCTACTTCTTCCCCGTGGTGTCGTTTGCCGTGGGCATTATGCTTGCCGACCTGGTGCATGAGCGGTTTGGCAGCGTGATTCACTGGCGCCAGGTAACGGTGTTCTTTGAAGCCGTCATCTTGCTGGGCGTGAGCTTTATCCCCGGTGGCGGTTACAACCTGCTCGCCAACTGCCTCACTTCGTTTGCCTGCGGCATGCAGGTCGAGAGCTTCCGCAAGATTCACGGTCATGGCATCGCTACGACCATGTGCATCGGCAACTTGCGCAACGCGCTGCAAAACGTGGACGATTACATCATCACCCACAGGCGCGGCTTTTTGGAAAACGGCCTGCTGTACTTTGGCGTGATCTTTACCTTTGTGTTTGGCGCCGTGTTGGGCAACTGGTGTATTGAGCGCATGGGCCTGCACGCCATCGTCGTGGCGAGCTTGCTGCTGTTTGTCGCGTTTGCCATCATGTTCATCGACCGCGAGCGCGACTTGCGCTTACGCTGGAAGGTTGCGGCCGAGGCTTGGAAAGAGGGCTGTCGAAAGTAACCGAATGCGGCAAAGGGGCTGTCCCTTTGCCGCAATATTTTTCATCACCTGTTGAAACGCTTTAACAAATTTGACGTTCTCACGCGTTTTTTGTTTCAAAAGCGTTAGGATGGGACTCATAGCGTGGGGCGTAATGGGTGCCCCGCACACGATGGGAGGCTATCAATGGCTAATCGTTTCGTTCTCAACACCATTTCTTATCATGGTTCCGGCGCCATCAAGGAGATCCCCGGCGAGCTCCAGCGTCGCGGCTACAAGAAGATCTTCGTCTGCTCCGACCCCGATCTGGTCAAGTTCGGCGTTACCGCTAAGGTGACCGACGAGCTCGACGCTGCCGGCATCGCTTGGAGCCTCTACTCCGAGATCAAGCCCAACCCCACTATCCAGAACGTCAAGGACGGCGTCGAGGCCTTCAAGGCCGCCGAGGCTGACGCTATCGTGACCATCGGTGGTGGCTCCTCCATGGACACTGCTAAGGCCATCGGCATCATCATCAACAACCCCGAGTTCGCCGATGTCCGCAGCCTCGAGGGCGTTGCTCCCACTAAGAACCACGCCGTGTTCACCATCGCCGTGCCGACGACCGCCGGTACCGCTGCCGAGGTGACCATCAACTACGTCATCACCGACCCCGAGAAGGTCCGCAAGTTCGTGTGCGTCGACACCAACGACGCTCCCGAGGTCGCCGTCGTCGACCCCGATATGATGGCCTCCATGCCCGCCGGCCTGACCGCCTCTACCGGCATGGACGCTCTGACCCACGCCATCGAGGGCTACACCACCAAGGGCGCTTGGGAGCTCTCCGACATGTTCCACTTTGAGGCTATTAAGCTGATCAGCGAGAACCTGCGCGACTCCGTCGCCGAGGCCAAGTCCGGTCAGCCCGGCTCCGGCCGCGAGGGCATGGCTCTTGGTCAGTATGTCGCCGGCATGGGCTTCTCTAACGTCGGCCTGGGCATCGACCACGCCATGGCTCACACCCTGTCCGCTCACTACGACACCCCGCACGGCGTCGCCTGCGCCATGCTGCTGCCGATCGCCATGGAGTTCAACAAGCCGGTTTGCGCCGAGCGCCTGGCCAAGGTCGCCGTTGCCATGGGCGTTGACACCACGGGCATGAGCACCGACGAGGCTGCTGACGCCGCTATCGCCGCCGTCAAGCAGCTCTCCGCCGACGTGAACATCCCGCACGTCTGCGAGGCCATGAAGGCTGACGAGATCGAGGTCCTGGCCAAGGACGCCATGGCCGACGCCTGCTTCCCGGGTAACCCGCGCGAGGCGACGCTCGACGACGTCATCGAGCTCTTCAAGAAGATCTGCCCGGCTGCCTAGCCTCGTTTGGTGTTCTTTCGCCTGTAGGTGTGCGGTCGCTTTTTGACTTGCCGCTGGCCCCGCCGTGCTACGCACGGCGGGGCTTTTTGTGCTGCGTCGATGCCCTGAGGCGGACAAAACCAAGGCGTACTGCCCGCTGCGGATAGGTGGTGCACTTCCCTGCGTGCATTTTTGGGAGTATTCAACAAGCTCTTAAAAATGCATAACGTTGTGAATGGGCGGTAGTGATCCGCAGGCGCCCATCGACAGCCATTGTGGGCGGGCTATCGATGAGTGGAGGGGGTTGTTACTGAGTTTCTGCTTTGCGACGACCTGCAACACTGCTGTAACCGCGTCGTTTTGTCGTTCGTGATGGGGCCGTTGGGGCCCACGGTGCTGAATACTCCGTTTTTTGCACGGTCCAAGGTGGGGCACCCTGAGACGAAGCAAAAAGATGCCTCATTTCTATGCAAATACCAATAGGATTTATGCAAGATTGAGATTGTAAACCGTGCACGTGCACAAAACCGGTGCGGGGACGTCTGGAGGCGGCTCGGCTCCTGGGGCATTGCACGTGCAGAACGGTTAAAATCGGGACTCGGTCTTAGTTTTACTTGGAAGGATGCATATGACTTCTAATATTGATGCTTCTCTAGAGGAGACGCTCTCCTATATCGCAGGACAGCTTAAGACGCTGACTTCTATTGCCTCCCCTACCGGCTATACCCGTGCGGCGACTGATTATCTGATGGAGACCCTGCGCGATATGGGGTTTGGGCCTGAGCGTTCCAATAAGGGTAACGTGCTCGTTGAGCTTGGCGGCGAGGGCGAGCCGCTCGTACTGGCGAGCCATGTCGATACCCTAGGCGCCATGGTGCGTTCCATTAAGGACAATGGCCGCCTGCGCCCCACGACGCTCGGTGGGCATCAGTGGTCTACGGCCGATGGCGAGAACTGCACCGTCTACACGCGCGACGGCAATGTCTACACGGGCGTGGTTCTTAACACCGAGCCTTCGGCGCACGTGGCCGACGAGCCGGTCAAGACCATCGAGAAGAACATGGAGATTTTGCTCGACGAGAACGTCGACAGCAAGGACGATGTGCTCGAGCTGGGTATTCAGACCGGCGACATCATCGCTATGGATCCTCGCACGACGGTGACGGAGAGCGGCTACATTAAGAGCCGCTTCCTGGATGACAAGCTATCGGCCGCCATTTTGTTGGGCTTGGCGCGTGCCGTCGCCGCTGGCGAGGTGACGCTTTCGCGTAAGGTTTCGCTGCTCTTTACCGTGTACGAGGAGGTGGGCCACGGCGGCGCCTTCGTGCCGGCCGACACGCGCGAGATGATCAGCGTTGACATGGGCTGCGTGGGCGACGACCTAGGCTGCACCGAGCACATGGTGTCGATCTGCGCCAAGGATTCGGGCGGTCCGTACAACTACGACCTGGTGACGGCGCTGTCCAATATCGCGCGCGAGCTTGAGCTCGATTACGCTATCGACGTGTATCCGCATTACGGTTCGGACGTCGAAGCCACGCTCTCTGCCGGCTACGACATTCGCCATGGTCTGATCGGCCCCGGCGTGTATGCGAGCCACAACTACGAGCGTAGCCACATGGACGGCGTGCGCAACACCTTCGAGCTCGTCCGCGCCTACGTACAGCGCTAGCGATGCAGCGGCCTCGGCTGATACGGCAGTACCGACCGAGGCCGTCCTCTCTAAGTTGCGGTGAAATAGGGACTGTTTGGCGGTTTTAAACGCTTAAACAGTCCCTATTTCACCGCAACTTATGAAGGGGATGGGGCTACTTAAGTGCGCCGGTCACCGTGCCGCCGCCGAGGACGATGTCGCCGCGATAGACTACAACGGCTTGGCCGGGGGCGATGGCTCGCTGCGGCTCGTCAAAAGTCAGCAGCATTTGTCCATCGGCGCCACGCGTAAGGGTCGCTGCCTGGTCCTTTTGACGGTAGCGGTACTTGGCGCCCACATGAATGCCGCCGGACGTGAGTTCTGCTTCCATGCGGTCGGCAGGGGCGCTCCAGATCCAGTCGTTGGCCGCGAGCGCTGTGGCCGTCAGGTCCTCGGCCTCGCCCAGATGCACAATGTTGCTGGCGGCATCGACGCCCGTTACGTACACGGGATGCGCCATCGCGACGCCCAAGCCCTTGCGCTGGCCGATGGTATAGCGCAGCGCACCGTTGTGGCGCCCGACCACGCTGCCGTCGCGCCATACAATATCGCCCGGCTCGGCGGCATGTCCACGGCGGCGCTCGATATAGCCCGCGTAGTCGCCGTCCGCGATAAAGCAGATATCCTCGCTCTCGGCCTTCTTGGCGTTGATGAAGCCCTGCTCGGCGGCAATGCGGCGCACGTCGCGCTCTTTGTCCAGCCCAGCCAGCGGAAAGATCGTGTGCGCCAGGCGTTCCTGCGTAAGCGAATACAAAAAGTAACTCTGGTCCTTTTTGGGGTCCTCGCCGCGGTGCAGCTGCCAGGTGCCGTCGGGCGCCTGGCTCGTCTTTGCATAGTGGCCCGTGGCGATGTAGTCGCAGCCCATGTCCAGCGCCGCATCGAGCAGCGCGCCAAACTTAATGTGGCGGTTGCAGATGATGCACGGATTGGGCGTCAGTCCCTCCTGGTAGGCGGTCACGAAGCGCTCGATAACATTGCGGTCGAAGGTCTGCTGCAGGTCGAGCACATGGTGGGGTATCCCCAGGCGCTCGGCGACGGCCTTTGCATCGGCGATGTCGCGGTCGACCTTACTCATGCCCGTGACGGGATCGGGCGCGGGGCAGGTGAGGCGCATGGTGGCGCCGACGCATTCGTAGCCCTGGCGCTTGAGCAGGTACGCGGTCACGCTGGAATCGACGCCGCCACTCATGGCGACGAGCACGCGCTTGTTGTGCATGGGGAGGTTCTCCTTGGTGGCATGTGGCCAAAAAAGAAAAGCGGCGCGGGAGGCTGGTTCCGCGCCGCAGACATTGTAGCAAGTTCGGGCGTCATGTGGGACGCCCTGTTGGGATGAGCCCAGGCTGCCAGAAGAGAGGAGACCGGCTCGTCCCTGGGTTCAACCTATGGACGAGGCTCTAGTCCTGGAAGAGCGCCGTGGACAGGTAGCGCTCGCCGGTGTCGGCGAGCAGCGCCACGATGGTCTTGCCCTCGTTCTCGGGGCGCTTGGCCAGCTGCAGCGCGGCCCACACGGCGGCGCCGGACGAAATGCCCACGAGCACGCCCTCCTTGTGGCCCACGGTGCGGCCGGTGGCAAAGGCGTCGTCGTTCTCGACGGGGATGATTTCGTCATAGATCTGGGTGTCGAGAACGTCGGGCACAAAGCCGGCGCCGATGCCCTGGATCTTGTGCGGGCCGGCCTGGCCCTTGGAGAGCACCGGGGAAGTGGCGGGCTCAACGGCGACGACCTGAATCTCGGGGTTCTGCTCCTTGAGGAACTCACCCACGCCGGTCACGGTGCCGCCGGTTCCAACGCCGGCGACGAAGATGTCGACCTCGCCGTCGGTGTCATCCCAGATCTCGGGGCCGGTCGTGGCCTTGTGGATGGCGGGGTTGGCGGGGTTCACAAACTGGCCGGCGATAATGCTGTTGGGGGTCTCCTTCTGCAGCTCATCGGCCTTGGCGATGGCGCCCTTCATGCCCTTGGAGCCGTCGGTGAGCACGAGCTGTGCGCCGTATGCCTGCATAAGCTTGCGGCGCTCCACGGACATGGTCTCGGGCATGGTGATGATCACCTTGTAGCCGCGGGCAGCCGCCACCGAGGCGATGCCGACGCCGGTGTTGCCGCTCGTGGGCTCGATGATGGTGTAGTCGCCACCGCGCACGAGCTTGCCGGCCTTCTCGGCCTCGTCGATCATGTTCTTGGCGACGCGGTCTTTGACGGAGCCGGCGGGGTTGAAGTATTCCAGCTTGACGAGCACGCGGGCCTTGAGGTTCTCATCGGCCTCAAAGTGAGTGAGCTCCAGAAGCGGGGTATGGCCGATAAGCTGATCGATGGACGTGTAAACGTTGCTCATGGTGAACCTCCAAAGTGTTCTAATGACTGGATACCGTGTGGTTTTACGGTGTGTGTAGCAGCGAAACCCACAAATCTTATAGGTTGTTCGTTTTGCTGTTGGCAAGCATAGTAGACACTAAAGCCTAGTAACGCAATAGGAAATAGAAGATTATTACGAGTCGATTAACCATCTTGACGGGAATGGGTATTTTCAAAACCAATTTTTCGGCTAGAATTTCTACGGACTAAATGACCGAAAGGCAGCACTATACATGTTGGTTTCTACTAAGGGCAGATATGCCCTGCGCGTTATGGTCGATCTGGCCGAGCACCAGGCAGCCGGTCGCATCCCGCTCAAAGAGATCGCGGCGCGACAGGGGATTTCCGAGAAATATCTCGAGAACATCTTGGCTACGCTCGTACGTGCCAACATGCTCTCGGGCATGCGTGGCAAGGGCGGCGGCTACGTGCTCACGCGCCCGCCCGAGCAGTACACGGTGGGCGAGATCTTGCGCCTGACCGAGGGCAGCCTGGCGCCGGTCGCATGCTTGGACGGCGACTGCAAGGGCTGTTCGCGTTCGGACGAGTGCCCCACGCTCGACGTGTGGAAGAACTTGGACAAGCTCATCAACGACTATCTCGACGGCGTGACGCTCGATCAACTTGTCGCTCCCAACCATGGCTACGACTACGTCATCTAACCCGCACCTGCATTTGGGGACGGGGTAGAAATGGTAGATCCTCTCGTCCTTTGAGACTTGGCAAATAAGAAGGCCGCCCATTTTTGCGATGGGTGGCCTTTGTTTTGGGTCGATATGACGGTTCGTATTGAACAGTTCTAGCCCTAGGCGATGCTATCGAGAATGCTGCGCATGATGGATACCAGGATGCTGCCCATAAAGGCCGATCCAAAGCCGGCAATGGAGATACCCGCGCCCAGCAGATTGACCGACAGGTAGCTGGCCAGCTCGAGCATAAAGCTGTTGACTACGAGCTGAAAAATACCAAGCGTGATAATAGTGAGCGGCAGCGAGATGACCGTCAGGAACGGCTTGACGAGCGAGTCGACGATGTTGAGGAACAGTCCCACGAAGGCAAAGCAGACCCAAGCCTCGGCAAAACCGAAGGGCTGGATGCCGGGAACGAGGAACGTGGCGATCGCGATGGCGATCGAGGTAAAGAGCCAGTTAAGCATAAAGCGCATGGCGTGAATCCTTTCTTGCGCCGGGGTTGCTGGCGTCGCGTGAAGCGGCTTGCGGCGGCGACCTGGATGGTTGCGCGGGCGTGCCGCGGTGTTTGGGCGCCCATTGTCTCAAATATTCGTGGAGCTTACGTGCGCATACGGTTTCTGAACGGCGTTCGTCCTGAAAAACGCGCCGCTGGCAGAGAGTCTTGTCACTTTAGTTTGGTGGTGTGCTACACTGCTACGGGCAAAAGCCACAGGCGTTGCCCTATTGCATAGAACGGGCGAACGATGCCCGATGTCAGTATCAACTTCGATGCCTTTTGGCGGGTTTGGCGGTGATCGATGAATATCGAGAACATGTTTGACAAGCCTGATGTCAAGCAGCTGGTCCACGCATTTAGCCTTTTGGACGACGAGAAAGATATCCAAGCGTTTTTGACCGATATCTGCACGCCGCGCGAGATTTGCGACCTTTCTCAGCGTTTGCAGGTTGCGCGCTATTTGGACGAGGGCGAGCCTTATGTTGAGGTTCAGGCCCGTACCGGCGCTTCGTCCACCACGGTGAGCCGTGTGTCCAAGGCGCTCAACGGCGAGTACGGTGGCTACCGCAAGATCCTCATTAAACTGGAGGATGGCGAGTAGGCCGCGCCAAAAACGAATTGTGCAAAACCGCTCCTCCGGGGGCGGTTTTTATATGCCCGCAATTGGCCGGTGCGTTGGGGTCAGGTTGCTTTGTACCAAAAGATGGAGCTGCGGTGGCAATGTGTCCGCTTGGGCGGGTAGGATGGATGCATTGATTATTGCGAACAGTTTGAGCGGAGGACCATGCCTGTTCGAATCTATACCACCAATGCCGGCACGGATTTGAGCGATGCCGAGTCGGCGCTGCTTGCCGACCTTATTGCCCGTCACGGGCGTGCCGTGTTGCTGGCACCAACGTTTGCCGAGCTCGATCTGTGCCGTCATGATGCGGCGGAAGCCGGCATTTCGCTGGGTATCGACTACAAGACACCCGCATCGTGGCTTCGCTCGCTTTGGGAGCTTTTGGGCGACGGGCGCGGTTTCGTCGACAACCTGCAACGTCAGATGCTGTTCTCGGACATGGTCACGCGTCTCGACGATGCCGACCTGCAGCCGCTTTCGCGCAGCCAGGGCACAGTGCGCATGCTCGCGCGCATGGCCCGCGACGTGTTGCCGGGCGTTGCGGGGACGGGTGCCGAACGATGCCGTGGCGACAACTGCCGGCCTGAGCCAAAAAGCGATGCCGAGGCTCGTGTGTTCGAGCTTTTGCGCGCCTACGCGGGCGGTTTGGACCGTCGAGATATGGTTGAGCCCTGCGAGGCAGCTGACATTATGACCAGTGTCCTGGCCGATAGCCTGCCGGCGTGCACTCGCGCCGTATGCGTGCGCGGTATCACGTCGTTTACGCACGGTCTGCTCGAGCTGCTGTCTGCCGTGGCGAACAATGGGGGAGAGGTCGTCGTGCTGCTTGCCCGCGAGCAGGCGGCGATGCGCGAGGAGCTTGCCGCGGCATTTGATGCCCGCGATGTGTTGTTTGAGATCGCGCCGCTAGGGGAGGGTGTCGGCGCGTCTGATGCCGCTTGCGGGACCGCCGCTCAGCCTGCCTTTATTGAGGTCGCTGGCCCCCATGCCCGTGCTCATGCTTATGCGGACGCAATTGATGATCTGGTAAAAACGTGCCGGGGCTCCGAGGTCGACGGCGTCGCGACGCCTGCCGACCCTGTGCGCGTGCTCGTTGTTTCTGCCCGGGCACCCCAGCTGTTCGTTGAGCTCGCCTCTCGTCTGGCGGCTCGTCATATCGCTGCCGAGACAACTGAGTTCACGGCGTTTTCTCAATCCATTGCGGGCAGGCAGTTTGCGGCGCTTGCCGGCCTGATCGAGCGCATGAAGGCCGCCGATGAGGGCATGGCGTCAAAGACCGAGTGGTGGCCCGCGCCGGAGCTTACCGACTGGATCTACAGTCCGCTTTCGGGTGCCGACGCCGCGAGCGCCCGCGGCTTCGACAAGAACATACGCCTGTCGCGCAACAAGACCACTGCGGGCGTTAAGAGCCTGCTGCAGAGCGTCCAGGGTCAGGTGAGGGGCGCGCGCAAGGCGGCGAGCGACGAAAACTGGTTTAAGAACGTGCCGTGTGTGGTCTCGGACGTGTTCCAGGCGCTGTGGCGCGACAAACCCGTGACGGCGCTCAAGGCCATGCTCGCCGTTGCCGAGGCGCTGCCCGATCGCGCTCTAGGCGGCCTTGACGGCCAGGCCCGTCGCCAGGCAGAGACGGCTTTGCTGCGCCATGCCATCGACATCCTTATGAACGATGCTCGCGCACTCGACGTGTCGCAGGCCGCGACCGTGCCGGTTCTCGACGGCGTTCGAACCAAGGTGGACAAGCGCAGTACCGCTTACGATTACGCGACCTACGAGGTCGATCGCACGCCACGGGCACAAGTGCGCTTCGTGTCGCTTGCCGATGCGTCGGTTTTGCGTCCTGGCGGCTACGATGCCGTGCTGTTTGCCGATGTCGACCTGGACAGCTATCCGCTTTCGCACGAAGAGGGCCCGCTTGCCACATTGACGGCCGAGCTGCGCCGCGACGGCGTGTCTTTGGAGCCCGCCGCCCTGCTGCGCGTGCGCTTTGGCCGTGCGATGCAGGCGGCGAGCGGTCCGGTCGCGCTCGCCCGCGTGACGCACGATCGCCAGGCGCGCGAGTGCTACCCGGCAGCCGTATGGACCGAGCTGCGGGCACATGCCGAGGCCGCTGGCGCTGCCAAGCCCACGTGCGTGGGCGAGGGCGATATCATCGCCGACTTTGATCCCGCGGCAGGTGAAGGCCTCAAGCGCGAGCGCGTGACCTGTGAAGCCCCTCAGCATCTGAGTGCCGAGGCCGTGCCGTATTTGGTCCTGCGCCGTCGCGATGGCGAGGGCGAGGATGCGCCGCTGGTGCCGCGCTTGACGTCTGCCTCGCAGATCGAGGCCTATTCGACCTGTCCGCTATGCTGGTTCGTCTCGTATCGCGTCAAGCCCCAGTCGATCGACGCTGGCTTTGGCAACATGGAGAAGGGCAACTTTGTCCACGACGTGCTGGAGCATCTGCATGCCCGTCTGCCCCAAGAAGGCATGGAGCGCGTGACGCCCGAGAATCTGCCGCGTGCACAGGAGCTGCTGCACGAGGTCTTTGACGAGACGTTGGCCGAGCACGCCGGCAAGCGCGGCACGGAGGGCCCGCTGGTGCCGCTCTCTGCGGTGGAGGAGCGCCAGGTGGCCGAGATCTTGCCGCAGCTGGAGGGCGTGCTTGCCTACGAGTCCGAGGCACTTGCCCCCTTTGCCCCGCGCTACCTGGAGTTTGCGTTCAACGAGCTCCAGGTCGAGTATGCCGGTTGGCCGCTCGGCGGGCGCATCGACCGCGTAGATGTGGATGCCGAGAATCGCGCCGTGGTAATCGACTACAAGCATCGTTCGGGTGTCGAGGAGTTTAAGCTTGCCGACCCCACGGTGCGTGACGAGGAGACGGGCGAGGCCCCCATCGACGACCCGCGCTGGCTGCCGCCCCATACCCAAACGCTCATCTACGCGCAGGCCATGCGTCGGGCACTGGGCTTGGATACCCGTGCAGCGCTCTATTTTTCGACCAAGGGCGGCAAGCCCGCGCTGCGCGGTGCGGCGAGCGCCGAGTTGCTCGAGGAAGAGCGCGGTGACGGTCGCATCCCGGGCCTCAAGAAGGGCTTCCCGGGCGAGGGCGGCAGCATGGACTTCGATGCCCTGCTCGATCGCGTGGAGGCCGGCATCGCCGAGCGCCTGCGCGAGCTCGAGGCGGGCAACGTTGCCGCCGTCGACCCGGCGTCGGCTCAGGCCGCGCATGCGCGCTGCTCGTATAACCACGAAGGAACGTTTGTAAGGAGGGACGTGTAGACCATGGATCTTTCGACTTTGATGCCGCAACAGCTGCAGATTGTCAAAACGCTCGACCGCCCGCTGTTTGTCTCGGCGGGTGCCGGTTCGGGTAAGACCTTTACCCTCACGCGCCGCATCGTCTATGCGCTCTCGCCCGAATCCGGTCCGTTCGTTGAGCATCTGGACCAGGTGCTCGCCATTACCTTTACCAAAGATGCCGCGGCCGAGATTCGCGACCGCGTGCGCCGTGCGCTTATCGACGAGGGCATGGACGAGGAAGCACTGACCGTCGACGACGCGTGGATTTCGACCATTCACGGCATGTGCTCGCGTATCCTGCGCGCGCACGCGCTGGAGCTGGGCATCGACCCCGAGTTCACGGTGCTCACCGATACCGACGAGCTCATGGACCAGGCTGTTGAGCATGTGCTGGGTCGCGCGACGGCACCCGATGCCGCCCCCGAGCTCGCGGCATCGCTCAAGGCCCTCTATGCCTGGTATCCCATGGCGGGCGAGGGCGGTTCCTTTGGCGGCGGTACGACCATCAGGGGTCTGGTGCGCGACCTGCTGGAGCTGTCGAGCCAGTTGCCGGGCGGTATGGACGACGTGCGCATGGCGCGCGGCCAGGCCGATACCTCGGCACTCGCCGATGCCTATCGCGCGGCGCTGGGCGCAAGCAAGGCCGCGACCGAGAAGGCGGAGACGGCGCTCGATGCCATCGACGCGTTCGAGGCGAGCGGCAAGACCATGGTCGATGCGGCGCGACTCATGATGTCATGCACCATGCCGCGCGCGAGCAAGGCATTCCCTAAGGAGCAGGTCGAGCTGCTCAAGGCCGAGGCCGCCGATGCGTTTATCAATATCGTGCTTGCCTGCGGTGCCCCGGCGCTCGATGCGCTGGTGGGCCTGGCCCGTTCCGTGGAGGCCGAGTATCGCGCGCTGAAGGCTGCCCAGTCCGCCCTCGATAATAACGACCTGCTGCGTATGACCTACGAGGCCCTGCGCGATTACCCGGCCATCCGTGCTGCGTACGAGGGCCGCTTTAAGATGGTCATGATCGATGAGTTTCAGGATACCGACCAGATGCAGGTCGATCTGATACGCTACCTGACGGGTGCGGGGGAGCGCGCGCTGTGCACCGTGGGCGATGCGCAGCAGTCCATCTATCGCTTCCGTGGCGCCGAGGTCGAGGTGTTCCGTCGTCAGGAGCGCAAGGTGGGCTCGTCTGCCGCGCCCGAGGCGACTGCCGTGGCCGACGCCCCTGCCGGCGAACTCGTCAAGCTCGTGCGCAACTTCCGCAGCCATGACGAGGTACTGCGTTACGTGGCACGCGTCTTCGACGGCGATGACGGCGGCCTGATGCAGGGCTTTTTGGACCTTGAGGCGAGCGACGGCCGCAAGGACACGCTGGTGGCAGATGCCTCGCGTCGCCAGGCCCTCTTTGTTGCCGGCGGCAGTACGCAGGAGCGCACACAGGCCAAGGCCCGTGCGATCGCTGAGCGATTCCGCGCGCTTGCCGATGCCGGCCAGCCTCAGGGCGGCATGGTGCTGCTGCTGGGCCGCATGACCAACGCAGGCGTCTACGCACAGGCCTTCCGCGACCAGGGGCTCGACTGCGTCATCGCGGGCGGCTCGGTCTTTGCGCAGGCTGCCGAGGTGCAGACGGTGCGCGCCCTGGTTTGTGCACTCGCCAATCCGGCCGATACGGCGCAGGGTCTTATGCCACTGCTGGCCTCGCCGATGTTTGCACTCGGCGCCCAGGAGTTCCTGGCGCTGGCGACCAAACTCGATAGCGAGACGGGGGAGACCTCGCGCCGGAATATCGACGTGGGTATCATGAGCGATTCCGATGTGCCGGGTTTGCAAGACTTGCCGCTCGTGACGCGCGCCCGCGAGGTGCTGCGGTATGCGTTTCGTCGCGTGGGCCGCGATTCGTTCGCCGCCATCGCGCGCGACGTGGTCAACGCCTCCGGCTGGTTTGTGCGTCTGGCACAGCGTGGTCCCGAGGGCAAGGCCATTGCCGCCAACGTGCTCAAGGCGCTCGACGCTGTGGCCGAGGCGGAGGCCGAGTTCGGCAACTCGCCGCGTTCCATCGCGCTTGCCTTCGACCGCTTCTTGGCGGGCAAGGAAGCCCCGGGTGCCCTCAACGAAGAAAGCGACGGCGCGGTGCGCATCATGACCGTGCATGCATCCAAGGGCCTGGAGTATCCGGTCGTGGCGGTTGCGGAGTGCTTTGGCGTGCGTAAGTCCTCGGGTGCGGCACAGATAGGTCGCGTCGATGGCGGAGCGCAGGTCGTGGCACTGCCGGCACGCTTCGACGGCGTTAAGCTCGCCGACGGAACCTTTGTGAAGGGCGACGACGTCAAAAAGCAGTTTGAGCATGCGTTTAAGGGCAAGGGCACGTCGCTGTGGCTGCCGCCGGAGCTCATGGAGGACGTTTGTGCGACGGGTTCTCCCGCCGAGGCATTTGCTCGCCTGCGCAACGACGACCTGCAGCTCTCGCTCGAGGAGCGGGCCCGCCTGCTCTATGTCGCCATGACGCGAGCACGCGAGCTGGTCATTCTGGCGATGGATGCCGGCGTGAGCCGTGGCAAGGTGACGGCGCCGACCTTCGACGTCGAGACCGATCTGACCTACGACGTGCTGCGCCGTATTTTGCCGACCGACGCTCTGGACATGCCGCAGCTCGATGCCGACCGCCTGGTGTTCGACAACTCCCAGCCGGGCGACTACGAGCTCATTTCGCTTTCGGACTTTACCTTTGGCGAGCAGGCGTTTGAGGCCAACGCTTCGCTGGATGCCGAGGGCAGGCTTGTTCGTGGCGATGCCGATGCAGATGCTGCCGACGATTCGGCCAGCACAATCGTCCCCGGTCCTGCCGACCCCAAGCCCGATTCGTTTGAGCTTGTGTATCCCCAGGCAGTGGGCGTGCGCATGGGCACCTGTCCGTTCCCGGCGCGTGACTCGTATAGCTACTCGTCAATCGCCGCGGCGCTCCATGCCGAGACGGAAGACCGTGCCGCCGAGGCTCGTGTTCCCATGGACGAGTCCGGCGATGATGCAGAGTCGGATGGCTCGGAAATAACCGATGCAGACGTGGCCGCTGTCGAGCCCGCCGGCAATCCCATGGCGCTGGGCTCGGCCTTCCACGCCGCCTGCCAGTGGCTCATCGAGATGGGTGCCGACGCGTTGCCCGCCGCGCGTGCCGATGCGCTGGCACGCTTGTGGCGCCTGACGCCGGAGCAGCGCGAACGCTTCGACGTTGCCCTGGACCGCTGGCTCAAGTCGGCTGTTCGTGCCGACCTGCTCGCGTGGCCGTGCGTTCGCGCCGAGGTGCCGTTCTTTTCGCTGGGCTGCGAGGACGAGGACATCGCTCGCTACGGTGCCTATGCCGAGGGCGCCATCGATGCACTGGCCACCGACCCGGCCGATCCGTCGCGCGCCCTGGTCATTGATTACAAGACGGGCGGCACGCCGGACGAGACGCCGGACCAGCTGCTCGAGAAGCACGCCCTGCAGGCGCGCGTTTACGCCGACGTGTTGCACAAGGCGGGCTTTGAGGCCGTGACCGTCAAGTTCGTCCGCGTGGAGCAGGCGAATCCAACCATCTTCGTCGAACCCGCCGAACCTCAAGTGGTCACCTATAACTTCTAATCCTCAGATAACTTGCGGTGGAATACGGACTGTTTTGGCCAAAAAAGCCGCCAAACAGTCCGCATTTCACCACAACTCAAGAGGAGCCGTGTGGGTTTGGCTAGGTTCGGGTGCCGTCCGCGCCGTGCGGTAAAATCGTTCAGTCAGAACACGAACCCGCATCGGAGCTCATCACATGGCATTCGTCCATCTGCACAACCACACCGTCTTCTCCATGCTCGACGGCGCAACCCGTATCCAGGATATGGTCAACCGCGCCGTAGAGCTGGGCATGCCCGCCGTCGCCATTACCGACCACGGCTACATGTATGGCGTGCCCGACCTGGCGCTGGCCTGCGACGCCGTCAACCACAACACGCCCGAGTACAAAACCTGGAGCCACGACAAGGCCTTCTTGGAAAAGGACCGCCGCGACGAGCTGGTGGAGCCCGATCCCGAGGAAAACCCGCGCGAGCATGCCCAGTATGTGAAGGACATGGCCATGTGGGACGAGAAGGGCAACATCGACGAGCTCAAGCCGCCCCTGGTCATCAAACCCATCTTTGGCTGTGAGGTCTACTTTACGCCGGACGAGACGCTCGCCCGCGACCATAAGCCCGAGCTCTACCACATGATTCTTCTGGCCAAGGACCAGGAGGGCTACGTCAACCTGATGCAGACGGTCTCCGAGGCCGCCGTGCAGGGCTTTTACTACAAGCCGCGCGTGACGCTCGACAACCTGCGCCGCCACGCCAAGGGCATGATCTGCACCAGCGCCTGCATCGCGGGCATCATTCCCAAGTACATCGACCGCGGTGACATGGAAGGCGCCATCAAGTGGGCCGAGACCTTCCGTGACACCTTCGACCCCGGCGACTTTTATATCGAGATCCAGGAACACGGCATCACCACCGACAACGGCCTGACCGACGAGCAGATGGACCGCGCGCTCATCGATATTGCCAAGCAGGTGGGCGTCAAGGTCATCGCCACCAACGACTTCCACTACCTGCGCCGCGAGGACGCGCCCGTGCAGGACGTCATCATGTGCATTGGCATGAACGCCAAGGTCGACGACCCCAACCGCATGCGCATGACCGGCTCGGAGTTTTACATGAAGACCGAGGAGGAGATGCGGGCGATGTTCCCGTATTGCCCCGAGGCCTGCGACAACACGCTCGAGATTGCCGACAAGTGCTATGTGGAGCTGGACTGGGACTCCATCATCCTGCCGCGCTTCCCGTTGCTCGATCCCGGCGAGACGCACGAGAGCCAGTTCCGCCGCGAGTGCGAGAAGGGCCTGCGCCAGCACTATGGTGACGATTGGGCCACGCGCGAGATCTGTGGCGTCAACATCAAAGAGCGCTTTGAGTACGAATACAAGGTCATCTGCGACAAGGGCTTTGCCGCCTACTTTTTGATCGTCGCCGAATACGTGCAATGGGCCAAGGACAACGGCATCGGCGTCGGCCCTGGCCGTGGCTCGGCAGCCGGCGCTATCGTCGCCTACGCCATGAACATCACCGCGTTTGACCCGCTCGAGAACGGCCTGATGTTCGAGAGGTTCCTGTCCCCGCAGCGTACCGAGATGCCCGATATCGATATGGACTTCGACGAT
The DNA here is from genome assembly GCA_938045065.1 of uncultured Collinsella sp. GTDB lineage: Bacteria > Actinomycetota > Coriobacteriia > Coriobacteriales > Coriobacteriaceae > Collinsella. The sequence goes on along the minus strand of CALIOA010000063.1, from coordinate 19,009 downwards.
GAGCGGCGCCTCGAGGTCGTGGAGCACGTTCGCCAGCTCTACGGCCCCGAGAAGGTCACCCACGTTATCACCTACTCGACCATCAAGGCCAAGCAGGCCATCAACGACGCCGCGCGCGTTCTGGACTACCCCGTCTACATGGGCCAGCGCCTGTCCAAGATGGTCTCGAGCGACCCCAAGGTCAAGCTCAAGCAGGTACTCGAAAAACAACCCGGCAAAGAGGATCTGTTTAACCCCGACTTTGCCGAGGCCTATAAAAAGGACGACGACGCCCGCCGCATCATCGACACGGCGCTCTCGATCGAGGGCCTCACCCGTGGCGAGGGCGTGCACGCGTGCGCCGTTCTGATCTGCCGCGACCCCGTCAACGAGCATGTGCCCACCAAGCTCGACACCAAGGGCGGCGTCGAGATTACCCAGTACGAGGGCCATACCGTTGCCGACATGGGCCTGCTCAAGATGGACTTCTTGGGCCTGCGCACGCTGACGGTTATCTCCAAGGCCAAGGCAAACATCAAAAAGAACTTCGGCATCGACATCAAAGAGGAAGAGATCCCCTTTGACGATCCCGAGATCTTTAAGCTCATGGGTTCCGGCCACACCGCCGGCGTCTTCCAGGTCGAGTCCGCCGGCATGACGGCCACGATCAAGAATATGAAGCCCACCGAGTACAAGCACGTCGTGGCATTGATCGCCCTGTACCGCCCGGGCCCGCTGGGCGCCGGCATGGTTTCGTCCTACATCAACCGTATGAACGGCAAGGAGCCGGCCGTCTCCTACGACGACCGCCTGGACGACATCCTGGGCGAAACCTACGGCACTATGGTCTACCAGGAGCAGGTTATGCTCATCTCCGTCGAGATGTGCGGCTTCTCCAAGGGCGAATCGGACTCGCGTATCCGTAAGCCCGTGGCTAAGAAAAAGATCAAGCTGCTCACGTCGACGGTGCTCCACTGGGAGGATGGCTCGGACGAGACCACCTACGACCACTGGATGAACGGCGCTATCAAGAACAACTACACGCGCGAGGTCGCCCAGAAGATTTGGGACGATGTTCTCGAGTTCGCATCTTACGCCTTTAACAAGTCGCACTCCGCTGGCTACGCCATCCTGGTTATGCAGACGGCGTGGCTCAAGGCGCACTATCCGCACGAGTACATGGCGGCCGTTCTGACGTCCTACACGGGCAAGACCGACAAGATCGTGCATTACGTCTCGGCATGCCGTCACGACGGCATCCCCGTGCTGTCGCCAGATGTCAACGAGTCCGGCACCGAGTTCACGGCTACCAAGGAAGGCGTGCGCTTTGGTCTGGCCGGCATCCGCGGCGTGGGTACCGGCGTGGCGCAGGCGATTATCGCCGAGCGCGAGGCAGGCGGCCCGTTTAAGACGCTGCACGACTTTGTCGAGCGCGTGGACTCGAGCCAGGCCAACCGTCGCGTGATCGAATCGCTGATCAAGGCAGGCGCCTTCGACTCCACGGGCTATCCGCGCCGCCAGATGATGCACTTTGTGGACAAGAACAACCCCGAGAACATCATCGATGCCGCCGTGAAGCGCCAGAAGGATCGCGCGAGCGGCCAGACCTCGTTCTTCGACATGTTTGGCGACGTTGAGGGCTCGGGCTTTGAGGTGAGCGTGCCCGATCCGGACGGCCAGGAATGGGACCGCCACCTCAAGCTGAGCCAGGAGAAGGAGGTTCTGGGCATCTATGTCTCGGACCACCCGCTGCGCCCGTTTGAGTATGCGCTCAGCAAAGCGCGCGACTTCTCGTTCTCGCAGATCGACACCGGCTACGAGGTGCAAAACCCCACGGGCGGCACCATCAACCAGGAGATTCCCGAGGGCAAGGCGCTGTGGTGGGCCGGCATGGTCTCGAGCGTGTCCAAGCGCGTGACCAAAAACGGCGACCCCATGGGCATCGTGCAGCTCGAAGACATGGAAGGCGAGGCCACGGTCGTGGTGTTCCCCAAGACCTATAAAGAGGCCGAGGGGTACCTGTACGGCGAGGTCGATCCCGAGACCGGTGCACAGCTGTCCGATGCGTTTGTGCGCATTAAGGGCAAGCTCGAGCGCTCGGACCGCGGCGACCAGATTATCGCGCAGGAGATCGTGCCGCTAGAGCTTAACGAGGAGAACAACAAGCCCAAGGTGTTTGAGGTCATGGTGCCCAACAGCCGCTTTAGTCAGGGCAATATGGCGCGTCTGGCCACGGTGCTTACCGCCAACCCGGGCGGCGACCGCGTAGAGATCTTTATCGAGCAGGTGGACGGGCGCGTACTGCGTGCCGAGGTACCGGCCAAGGTCAACGCACGCTCGATTCCGCTGTTGGCAGAGGCAAAGGCCATCGTCGGCAACCAAGGCAGAGCGACGGTGATCTAAGGGCGACCTTGCTGGTTCGCGCGGGATTGGAGGAAGTGATGGCGCAGGGGACGTTTGTGCAGGCGCTTCGTAAGGAGGCGGCGCTCGGCAGTACCTTTATGAAGGGGCGCTCGCTCATGCTCAACGGCGCCGTGCTGTCGTTTGAGGACTCCGGCTCGCGCTTCTCCAAAAACGTGCACATCGAGGGTACAGTGCGCGGCTCGCGCGGCGACCTGTACAAGACGCACGTGGCACTCGACATGGACGAGCACGAGGTTGTCGACTACGATTGCGATTGCCCGGCCGCCTTCCGCTATTCCGGCATGTGCAAGCACGCCATCGCCACGGCGTTGGCGTATCTGGATGCCAGCGGCGCCGAGCCCGTCGAGGGTTTGCGCACGCCGGTCCGCACGTTTACAGTATCGCCCGCACAGTCCAAGCAGCCCACGCGCCCCGCGCCCACCGCATCTGCGGTCAACCCCAACTTTCCCTTCCCGGCGCCCGTCCCCACGAGCCCGAGCCTTGTGGCGGCGCTTTCCGACCTTTCGGACGCGCGCATGGACGAGCTCGTGGCCATGCGTCGCAAGCTCGCCGGCACCATTGACCCCGATGCGCCCAAAGCGGTGCTGGAGCCCTCGCTGGTGCCGTACTACAATCCGCTGTTTGCCGATCGCTTTAACTGGGCGCTCGAGTTTCGCATTCGCTGCGGTTCGGTGTCCTACGTGGTTAAGGATATCGACGGCATGGCCGATGCCTATGTGCGCGGCGGTACGTTCTCCTATGGCAAGAAGCTTACGTTTGCCCATGTGCCCGAGGCTTTCGATGACGTGTCGACAAAACTGCTCGACTTTGTCGCAATGACGGTCGCCTACCTGAGCGACATCACGAGTTCGCGCTCGGCATCGTACGACTTTGCCCGCAGCGGCTTTGTCGCCGAGCGTCAGCTGCCGGTATCTGAGCATTCCATCGTGTCCGTGCTGGACCTGCTGCGTGGCAGGACCATGTCCTTTGAGCCTGCTTGGTCGCGGGGGACGACGACGCATCGCGCCTACGAGGTGGCAGTCGAGCCATCGCCGCAGGGGGAGGGCGAAGTCCCGGCTAAGCGCCCGCCGCTCCTTGCCGCCAAGATTGCACCGGCGGCGGGAGGCAGCTATGACCTGCGCCTTCCGGCCGATATGTACTGCTTTGTCGCTGGTGACGCAGCCTATCTGGTCGATACGCGCCGCGCGCGCCGTACCGACACGGCGTTTGCCCAGCATGCGGCACCGTTCCTGTCGCGCTTGTTGCCCTGCCGCACGCCGGTCCATATCGCCGCCGACCAGGTGGGCGAGTTCTGCCGCATGGCGCTGCCTATCTTGCGCGACTACACCGACCTGACCGCCCCCGCCGCGCTCGATGCCGTGGCGCCCGAGCCGAGCTTTGCCATGGCGATTGGCGTCGACGATGGCCTTGTGACCTGCAAGATTACAGTGGCCTACGGCGCTTGGTCGGCAGATCTCTTTAGTCTTGGTGCTCCGGGTAGTCCTTTCGAAGAGCAACGCCCCGGCGTTCCGCCCCGCGATACGGTGGCGGAGTTTCGCGTTATGGACACGGCGGCCCTGTACTTCGATTTCTACGAGGGCGGCCTGGCGTTTGAGGAGCGCGATGATGAGAGCTTGTTCCACTTGCTGACCGAGGGCCTGTCTGCCTTGTCCGAGCTGGGCGAGGTCATGCTCAGTGATCGTCTGCGCCAGATCTCGGTGCGCCCCGCGCCCAAGCTTTCGGTGCGCGCGACCGTCAAGAGTAACCTGCTCGACGTCGAACTGGGCGCAAGCGGGCTCTCGTCGGCCGACCTTGCCATCTATCTCGATTCGTATAAGCGCCACCAGACGTTTGCGCGCCTCACGTCGGGCGACATCATTCGCCTGGACGAGGGAGCGCGCGCCGCGTTTGGCCTTGCCGAGGACTTGGGCGTCGATGCCGTCGACCTGCTCGATGGCGTGTCGCTTCCTGCGTCGAGCACCCTGTTCGTCGACAGCATGCTTGCGCGCACGCCCGAGCTCGAAGCCGATCGCGACGCTGCATTCCGTCGCACCGTTGAACGCCTGGACACGCTCGGCAAGATGGACTTTACGGTGCCGGCCTCGCTCAAGGCCACACTGCGCGGCTATCAGGTCGACGGCTACCAGTGGCTCGGCTCGCTCGAGCATCTGGGCCTTGGCGGCATTTTGGCCGATGATATGGGTCTGGGCAAAACACTGCAGATGATCGCACATATCCTGGCGCGCGTGGAGGCGGGGGACGCTAAGCCCACGCTCGTGGTATGCCCCGCGTCGCTCGTGTACAACTGGGCTGCCGAGTTGGAGCGCTTCGCTCCCTCGCTTGATGTGTGTGCCATCGTGGGCGCCAAGGCCCAGCGTCGCGTGCAAATTGCCGGTGCCGCCGAGCACAACGTGGTCGTGACGTCGTATGACCTCATGCGTCGCGACATCGACGAATATGTCGAGCAGGACTTTGCCCGCGTAGTGCTCGACGAGGCCCAGTACATTAAAAACCCGCTCACGCAGGTGGCGCGCGCCGCCAAGCGCCTGCCGGCCGGCGTGCGCTTTGCCTTGACGGGAACGCCCATCGAAAACCGCCTGTCCGAGCTTTGGAGTATCTTCGACTTTTTGATGCCGGGTCTTCTGGGCACGCGCGACTCATTTGCCAAGCGCTTTGAGAGTCCCGTCGAACATGCCGAGGGCGACAGTGCCGCTCGTCTGCAGGCGCTCGTGTCGCCGTTTGTGCTGCGTCGCGTCAAGGAAGATGTGGTGGCCGACCTGCCCGAGAAGATCGAGGATACGGTGATGGCGCAGCTTGCCGGCGAACAGCGCAAGCTCTACCTGGCCAACCAAGATCGCATCGCCCAGCAGGTGCAGCACCGCGAGGCCGGGGAGTTTAAGAAAGATAAGCTCAAGGTGCTTGCCGAGCTCACCAAGCTGCGCCAGATCTGCTGCGACCCGCGTCTTCACTACGAGGATTACAAGGCGGGGAGCGCCAAGCTCGATACGTGCATGGAGCTCGTGCACGGCGCACTCGACGGCGGGCATCGCATCCTGTTGTTCAGCCAGTTTACGGGTATGCTCGATATCATCGGCAAGCGCCTGGCCAAGGAGGATATCGCCTTCCTTAAGCTCACGGGTGCGTCGTCTAAGGAGAGCCGCGCCAAGATGGTTGCGCAGTTCCAGGCAGGCGAGGTGCCGGTGTTCTTGATTTCGCTCAAGGCGGGCGGTGTTGGTCTTAATTTGACGGCTGCCGACGTGGTCATCCACTACGACCCGTGGTGGAACGTAGCGGCGCAGGACCAGGCGACCGACCGCGCCCACCGCATTGGCCAGCAGCACACCGTGACCGTGTACAAGCTCATCGCCAAGGACACGATCGAGGAACGCATTATGCAGATGCAGGAGTCCAAACGCGACCTGGTCAACAGTGTGCTCGGCGGCGACGGCATCTCGTCGGCGCTGTTCACGCGCGAGGATGTTCTGGCGCTGCTGGGCGGCGACGGTCGCTAGCTGCGCACGGGATGGGGGCTGCCGGGTCGGGCCAGGTCGCCGGTTCGTCCCGGCCCGACCGCATACCTCACCCGTTATGTGTTCATTTGCCATGCCGTGGATGGTTCGCCTACCTTTGGGCATAAGAAGCATCAGGAATATTGGCACATCAGCAAAGGAGAACATCATGGCGAAATTCTTTAAGGACTCCGACGGCAAGCTCGTTGCCGCCCTTGGCGACGGCGTTGCGACCCCTGCCGGCTGCACGGAGCTGACGGCAAACACCGAGGATGCGGCGCACGAAAAGCACGTGCCCGTCGTCGAGAGCGAGCGCGACGGTCACGTGATCCGTGCGCGTGTGGGCTCGGTCGAGCATCCTATGGTGCCCGAGCACTACATCGAGTGGATCGCCCTTGAGGCCGAGGGTCGTCTGGAGGTCCATTACCTCCAGCCCGGCATGAAGCCCGCGACGTTTTTTGCCGGCGGTTCCAAGACCGGTACCGTCTATGCCTATTGCAACCTGCACGGGCTGTGGTCCGCGACGTTCTAGGAGCGCGCCCCCGCTCGGGGTATCATAGCTAGCATATGCACATGCGAGCGCCGACTGCATCATGCGGCCGGCGCTTTTACTACGACAACGATGGTTTACGACGGAAAGGGCTGGGCCATGAAGCTCGCACTTGCACAGATCGATATGCGCCTGGGTGATATTGAGGGTATCTGCGGTCGCATCGAGGACCAGGCGCGCCTGGCCCATGAGCGCGGTGCGCGCGTGTTGTGCGTGCCGGCTCCGCTCTTTATGGGAGCCCTGCCCGGCGGCCTGGTGGGCGCTGCCGACTTTGAGCACGACATACTTGCCGGCTTGACCGGCGTCGCCGAGCGTATCCAAGAGCTCGATATGATCTGCATCGTGCCCGCGGCAGTTTCGTTTGAGGGCCAGCCCCTGCTCGACTACATGATGCTCAAGGACGGCCATGTGGTGCCGGCCCGTTCGAGCATTGCCCTGCAGCGCGGTGGGACCGGCGATGCCCGTTGGGCGCCGCCAGTCTTCGACGTGGACGGCGTGCGTATCGCCGTGATCTTCGACTTGGACCGCGAGCTCGAGATGCTGCCGACCGGCGTCGACCTCATCGCCTATTTCCAGTTCAACGCGTTTGATATGACCGACCGCGAGAGCGCTGCGATCGCCGCCGTGCGCAGCGGAGCCTACCGCAAGATCGCATCTAAGCGCAGCGTGTGGTTTGCCTGCATGGCGCCGGTCGGTGCGTACGATGAGTCGGTGTATACCGGCGGCTCGTTTGTGCTCGACGACTGCGGCCGCGTGGTGGCCCAAGCGCCGTGTTTTGAGGAGAGCCTGCTGGTTCAGGAGATCCAGCGCGGCGTGATGCTCGATGCCCTGGAAGATCACGAACTGCCTGAGTTCCGTTCCGAGGAGTGGCTGTGGCAGGCGCTGGTACTCGCCGTTCGCGATAACGCCCGCGCCCGCGGTACGTCGCGTGCCGTGGTGGCGCTCGAGGGCGACTTGCCGTCGTCCCTGCTGGCGGCGCTTGCCGTCGACGCCCTGGGTCCGCGAAACGTGATCGGCCTGGTACTGGGACGCAACCGCATCTTTACGCCGGCGCAGGAGGAGGCCGAGGCTGCTCGCTGTGCCGCCGTTCGCGCCATTGCCGAGCGCCTGCATATTCGCACGGTTGAGCGCGATGCGCCGGATGCCGCGCGTGTGCTCGACCGCGATGTGTCGGCGGGCGACGCCGAGCGCCTGCGCTCTCGCACGCTGGGCCTCATGCTGGAGGATACGGCGCTCGAGCTGGGCGCGATGGCTCTGAGCCCGCTGTCCAAAACTGAGTACGCGCTGGCGGCGCCCGCGCTTTGCGGTGGCTACCAGGGCGATTACGCGCCCTTTGGTGATGTGTATCTGTCGACCCTCGAGTTTGTGGCGCGCGTGCGCAACCGCACGTCTGCCGTGGTGCCGCAGGAGCTCGTGACGCTCAACGCGGTGGAAGATTGCATGGAGCGCGTGCTGGCGCAAGCGCTCTCGACGCTTGACGGTCCGGTCGACATGCTCGATCGCGCGGCGCAGCTGCTCGGTGGGCTCGAGCCGGGCGAGGTCGATGGCGCGCTCGAGGCGCACGTGGACCGTAACCGACCCTTCGACGACATTCCGATGGCTGCCGGCAAGCCCGAGGCATGTTCGCTGCTGCTGATGCTCGTGCGCCAGGGAGAGGCGGCTCGCCGCCAGCTGCCGACAGCGCCGATCGTCTCGGCCCGTTCGTTTGTCGAGCGCGCCTGGCCGTACATGCTCGCGTGGTCCGACCTGGGGCTGAGCGGCAAGGAACGTATGACGGTCGATGCGCTGGCGCGCGCCGAGGTGAACCGCTTTGCCGACGAGGATGCAAGCGAGCGCATGCGTGGCGAGATGATGGGCATACTGGGTGACCTGTTGGGTATTTCGCCCGAGCAGATGGAGGAGCTGCGCTCCGAGGATGGTCAGCGTCGCCTGCATGAGGGTATGAAAAAGTTTGAAGGCGAGGTCCAGGACGCCATCGAAAAGATGATGGGCGGCCAGGGCGGACCGCAGTGTGGGCCCCAGGGCGGACCGATGCCGCAGCCGCCGGTGGATCCCCGACAGTTCCCATTCTTCTCGCAGAACTAAACTGGGGATGGGATTCGCTCCCAACCCCGATACTTCAACTAAGCATCTTGACCCCGTTGTGTTATTCTAGAACAGACGTTCGTGAATAGTGCGTGGGGCCTTGTCTCGCGCCGTGCTAGTGGCGAGGGGAGGTCGGCTTGGTTATTTTGGGTATCGACCCCGGTTTGGCCCATACGGGTTGGGGGATTATCGAGGAGCGGCGCGGTGAGGTTCGCTGCCGTGCCTACGGTTGTATCGAGACCAGCGCGGGCAGTCCGCTCGCGGTGCGCCTGTCGCATATCGCCCGCGACCTCAAGGGTGTCGTGGAGCGTTATCGACCCGATACCGCTGCTATCGAGAGCATTTACTTTGGCGCCAACGTTCGCTCGGCCATCCCTACGGCGCATGCCCGCGGTGCTGCACTCGTGGCGCTTTCGGAATGCGCGCTCGAGATTGGCGAGTACACGCCTATGCAGATTAAGCAGGCTGTTGTGGGTACCGGCGCTGCGGACAAACGGCAGGTCGCGTATATGGTTCGTACGCTCACGCAGCTCGATCACGACCCGCATCCCGATCATGCCGCCGATGCCCTGGCCTGCGCCATCTGCCACGTAAACCTCAGCCGCACCCGGGCGCTTACCGGTGGCGAGTTCTATCAACAGAGAGGAACCGGATACTGATGATCTCCCAGCTCCATGGAACGCTTGTCGAGGCAACGATGAGCTCGGCCGTCGTCGATGTATCGGGCGTGGGCTTTGAGCTCGGTATTTCGGGCAGCACCGCCGCTACGCTGCCTACGCCCGGCGGTGAGGTGCGCCTCTACACGCGTATGCAGGTGCGTGAGGACGCCATGACGCTCTTTGGCTTTGCCTCCAAGGACGAGCGCACGATGTTCGATCGGCTCGTGTCCGTCTCGGGTGTAGGTCCGCGCCTGGCACTTGCCGTGCTCTCCACCTATACCGTGGGACAGCTGTATTCGCTGGTGATGGCCGAGGACGACAAGGGCATGGCCAAGGTGCCCGGTGTGGGCAAAAAGACAGCGCAGCGTCTGATCCTGGAGCTCAAGAGCACCTTTGCCAAGGACAAGGGCTTTGTGCCGGTCGACGTAATCCCCGGCCAGGTTGCGATGCCGGTTCCTGCTGCCGCTCCTTCGGCGATCGATGACGCCCGTGCGGCGCTCCTTTCCATGGGCTTTAGCCCGCAGGAGACCGATGTTGCCCTGAGCGGGTATGATGGGCAGAATATGCGTGTCGAGGATCTGCTCGGCGCGGCGCTTAAGCGACTCGGAATGGATGCGTGATGTGGGAAGCCGATGACTCTCAGGACCTGTGGGCGACGCCCGGCAACTCGCCGGCGGCATCCATGGCGCATGGCGAGCGTATGGTGGGTTCAGAGCTGACGCCCGAGGACCTCGATGTCGACCGTACCCTGCGCCCCCAGCGCTTGGATGACTACTGCGGTCAGGAGCATATCAAGCAGAGCCTTCGCGTGCTCATCGAGGCGGCGCAGAGCCGCGGTGAGACACTCGACCACGTGATCTTCTCGGGCCCTCCGGGTCTGGGCAAGACCACGCTGGCCACCGTTATCGCCAACGAGCTGGGCGCTCAGATCAAGACCACGAGTGGCCCTGCCATCGCGCGCACCGGCGACCTGGCTGCCATCCTGACTAACTTGCAGCCGGGTGACGTGCTGTTTATTGACGAGATTCACCGTCTGAACCGTTCGGTCGAGGAAGTTCTGTATCCCGCGATGGAGGACTTTGCGCTCGATATCGTGATCGGCAAGGGTCCGGCTGCGCGCTCGATTCGCCTGGATATCCCCAAGTTCACGCTGGTGGCGGCAACGACTCGCTCGGGTATGTTGACCGGCCCGCTACGCGACCGTTTCGGCATTTCGTATCGCCTGGATTACTACACCGTTGAGGAACTCGCCCAGATTGTGACGCGCTCGGCGACCATCCTGGGTGTGACGATCGACCATCCCAGCGCGCTCGAGATCGGCTCGCGCTCGCGCGGTACGCCGCGTCTTGCCAACCGTCTGCTCAAGCGTGTGCGCGACTACGCGCAGGTGCGCGGCAACGGTCCCATCGAGCTCGATATCTGCCGCCAGGCGCTCGAGTTTTTCGAGATCGACGAGCTTGGCTTGGACTGGATGGATATTCGCATCTTGGAGACACTTGCCAAGACGTTCTCCGGCCGTGCCGTTGGCTTGACCACGCTTGCCAGTGCGGTGGGCGAGGACCCGGGTACGCTCGAGGATGTCTACGAGCCCTATCTGCTGCAGTGCGGATTGATGATTCGCACACCGCAGGGTCGCCGGGCAACGCTTCGCACATTCGAGCATTTGGGAATTGAGCCGACCGTTTAGAACGGGTTTGTAGGCTATCGCTGGGCATCGGGTAAACATATCGCCGTTCGTCGGTTACGGGCGTTTTACTATTGCGCGCGCGTGCTATGCTGGATTGGTCTTTTTCTCATCCGGTAACGAAAGGACCGCCCATGCCTACTGACATCGAAATCGCACGTTCTGTTACGCCGCTGCCTATTACCGAGGTGGCCAAGAACGCCGGCGTCGACGTTAAGCATCTGATTCCGTACGGCTTCGACAAGGCAAAGGTCGACTATTCCCTGCTCAACGAGCCAACTGATCACCAGGCCAAGCTTGTCCTCGTGACCGCTATCAATCCCACGCCCGCAGGCGAGGGCAAGACCACCACGACCATCGGCCTGGCCGACGGCCTGCGTCGTCGCGGCGTCAAGAGTGCCGTGGCCCTGCGCGAGCCTTCGCTCGGTCCCGTGTTTGGCGTGAAGGGCGGTGCCGCCGGTGGCGGTTGGGCCCAGGTCATCCCCATGGAGGACATCAACCTGCACTTTACCGGTGACTTCCATGCCATCGGTGCCGCCAACAACCTGCTGGCAGCCATGCTCGACAACCATATTCAGCAGGGCAACCAGCTCGGCATCGACGTTAAGCGCATCACCTGGAAGCGCGTTGTCGACATGAACGACCGTCAGCTGCGCCATGTTATTGACGGCATTGGCGGCAAGGCCCAAGGCGTGCCGCGCGAGGATGGCTTCGACATCACTGTTGCCTCCGAGGTCATGGCGATCCTGTGCCTGTCCACGAGCATCAATGACCTCAAGGAGCGCTTGGGCGAGATCGTTGTCGGCTATAGCTATGCCGGCGAGCCCGTCCGCGCCCGCGACCTTAAGGCTCAGGGCGCCATGGCGGCCCTGCTCAAGGACGCGCTCAAACCCAACCTGGTTCAGACACTCGAGGGCACCCCTGCGTTTGTCCACGGCGGTCCCTTCGCCAATATTGCCCACGGCTGCAACTCCATCATGGCCACCCGCATGGCCATGCGCTTTGGCGACGTTGCGATTACCGAGGCCGGTTTCGGCGCCGACCTGGGTGCCGAGAAATTCCTGGACATCAAGTGCCGCATGACGGGCGTTCGCCCCAGCGCTGTCGTGGTCGTCGCCACTGCCCGCGCGCTTAAGTACAACGGCGGTGTTGCCAAGGCCGACCTCAACGAGGAGAACCTCGAGGCCCTCAAGGCCGGCATGCCCAACCTGCTGCGCCACGTCGACAACATTCAGAATGTCTACGGTCTGCCCTGCGTGGTCGCCATCAACCGCTTCCCGACGGACACCGAGGCCGAACTCGAGCTCATCGAGTCCGAGTGCCAGAAGCTCGGTGTCAACGTTAAGCTGTCCGAGGTTTGGGCCAAGGGCGGCGAGGGCGCGCTCGACCTGGCCGATGAGGTCATGCGCCTGATTGAGCAGCCGAGTGAGCTCAAGTTTGCCTACGAGGACGGTGCCGATGTGGCCGACGCCCTCGAGGCCGTTGCCACCAAGGTTTACCGCGCCGACGGCGTCGACTTTACGCCGGCTGCCAAGCGCCAGCTCGCCGAGCTGCGCGAGAACGGCTTTGGCAACCTGCCGGTGTGCGTGGCCAAGACGCAGTACAGCTTTAGCGACAACGCCAAGGCGCTGGGCGCTCCCGAGGGCTTCCGCATCACCGTGCGCGAGCTCAAGGTTTCCGCCGGTGCCCACTTTGTGGTCGCGCTGACTGGCAGCGTTCTGACCATGCCTGGCCTGCCCAAGGTTCCCGCGGCCGAGAACATCGACGTCGACAACGACGGCAACATCACCGGCCTGTTCTAAGCCCGCTGCTCATAGCCGCTTGCCCACCCCGCCGCGCCTACCAAGGCCCGGCGGGGCTTTTTGATCCCAAGGGGATGGGGGAAACGGATCATTTTGCGGCTGTTGGGTCAATGAGGCTATCCGTATGGGGTTGTTCGTCCAAAACTATGCCGGTTTACTACGATGAATCGGTATACCTCGACCATATCTGGATTTTCCGATAATGACCGATTCGTCTACCTGCGGTTTTGTTTTCTAGTAAAGTAGCGTGCTCAGGTTCGGGCGATTTATCGTAGTAAACCGGCATAGTTTTGGACGTGGCGGCAATGTTGCGCAACAAGAATGGGGATTTTTCTCGTACGGTGTAGTTGGAAGAACTGCGCGGGCGCATTGCGGCTGCGACGAGAGACGGGAGATGCGATGTATTGCACCAAGTGCGGAGCTCAGATACCCGATGGCTCCACGTTTTGCACGAGCTGCGGCGCTCGCGTGGGCGGAGTTGAGGACCAGGCGGAGCCTGTGGCGTTTCCGGTAGGGGATGCGCCGTCGTCCGCTCCTGTGGGACAGCAAGCTCCTCAGGGTGCCCCGGTTCATATGGCGGCGCAGTCTCGTTATGAGGAGCCTATGACCGAGCCTGCTGAGACCGCTCAATCGTTTGTTCCGACGCCGCAGCCCAAGAAGCCCAAGCACAGGGGCCGTATCGTCGCTGCCGTTATCGGCGGTGTTGCCGTTGTCGCCATCGTAGTGGCAATCGTCGTCGTGCCGCGCATCGGCTCGTCGTCCGAGGTGACTTCGGGCGGCAAGGGCTACGTTGTCTGCGCGTGCGAGACTAAAGTGCTGCCCAAGAACAGCAAGGGCAAAAAGCTCAAGAGCTATACCGTCGAGCTGGCGCCGGTGTCTGGCAAGGGCAAGAGCTACACCATCAAAGTGGATGGCGAGGACGGCTTTGTCATGGAGGACTTTGGCGAGCTGCCCGACCAGAAGTACCAGATGACCATCACCTCGGGCAAGGGCAAAAAGAAGAGCACGACCACCATGAAGGTCGACTACGCCAAGGAAGGCTCGGACGCTCCCAAGAACGTTGAGCTCACGCAGTCCAAGAAGGAGGCCAAGGCCTCTGCCAAGGCGGCGGTCAAGACGGCAAACGAGCTGTTCACCGATAAGATTTTCGAGTACCAGAAAAAGTACGGCGAGGGCGAGGCTGTTGAGATTGATGATTCTTCGATGTTTGGAACACGGGGCGTTGCCTACGCTAGGCTCATCGATTTTGACGGCGATGGCCAGGACGAACTGTTGATTGAGTACTCTGACGAGCCGATTGAAAATGACAATGGCGCCACTGCTGCCAAGGTAGAGGTCTGGGCTTATCGCGATGGTGAGATCGAGAAGGTATACGAGCCCGACACTCAGGTTTACACCATGTGCGCTGGCGTCTCGCTTTACGTATACGAATATGATGGCACCTATGGATTCAAACGGTATCTGCATGATGGGGAGACAATTAATTTCAAAGACGTCCCTAATGGCTTTAACCAATCCCATGATGGCTACGAGTGCGAATTCAACGCCTATGACGGCAAGTCATTTAGCGCCATTGTTGGCCCTGTGTCGATTGACGATTCGAAGGTGGAAGACATCAATGAAGTGCGTGAGTTTGACGCTGAGTTGTTCAGCAGCGAGGAAGTTGTAGCAAAAAGCATCGCAACGGTGGCTACGACGCTGGAGCAGCTGAAGTCGAAGGACGATGGCAGTGCGCAGACGAGCTACGAGGCCGTTTCTGCCACGCAGGATGTTGACTTTACGGCTGCGGTTGGCGAAGGCCCGCTGAATCCGTCCCCCGATGACACGTGCCAGATCACGGCTACGTGGACCTATCCTCAGGTGAAGGGCCAGGGCGTGGGTGTCGCCAAGTTTAACAAGGATATGGTCCAGCTCGTTGCGGATACGCTCGAAGCGAGCAAGCAGGCCTCGATGGATGACGAATACAGCCGCGTGACCATGATGTACACCGCCGAGATCGTCTCGATCGATGGCGATATTGCCTGTGTGCGCACGTTTACCGACAGCTATCAACCTCCGTATCGATCGGAGCGAGTGACAAGGTCGGCGTTCTACAACCTCAAGACGGGTGAGCAGGTTTCGCTCGAGGACTCGCTTGCGCAGCATGGGCTCTCGTTTGACACCCTCAAGAGCGAGGCCAAGCAGGCAATTAAGACGGCAAAGCCGGATATGGACTCTGTGTCCGAAGACAGCATCGACGATGACAATAACTACACCGAGGATCATTTCTACTACGACGGCAAGGGCTATATCATCGTCCTCGATACTGGCGAGTTTGACTGCATGGCATGGGATACGCACGACTTGGTTGCGCACGCCTTCGACTCGAGCTATTCCAGTGGTCAGGACGTGACGCCCGAGCGAGCCAGGGCTACGTACGTACCCAATGAGTAAGGTGGACCGCGAGGGATAAATTGAACTGTCCCCGGTGACGCAAAACGCAGCGCCGCCGGGGACTTTTTGATGCAAATTGGCTCCGAAACAAGCTATCTGGGCCAGCCACGCCACGAGAAGCGCCCATCTACTACGTTTACCAGGGTTGGACCGACCATGGAGCGTTTTTTAACAATGCGGCAAGACGTTTACCTGCGGTTTTGTTAACACAAATATGGCTATGGTTGGCACCCTTGGGTTAAACGTAGTAGATGGGCGCATTTTTTGGTGCACAGCCCAAGAAGGGATCATTAGCCGCGCTGGAGGCCGAAGAGTTTAGCGTTGCGCTCGGCGACCATCATGTTGATATCGGCGATTTCCATCTCGCCGTCAATGTAGGGCTGGTAGGTGCCGTACGGGTCGCCTGCTCCCAAGCTGCAACTGCCGCAGTTGTCGCAGCTGCCGCTACCGCAGCCAGCGAGCGCTAGCTTAATTATCTCCTCACGTTCGGCACGCGTCGTGTCTTTGATGAGCTTGCTTTTTGCCATGACGTATCCTCGATTCGCTTATGGCCGTCGGCCGCGCATGTCTTGTAGATACCGGCGGGCTTTGCCCATCATAGGCTTTTGCGCGGGTAGAATGCATGGATAACTTGATGCTTACGGGCGACGGAAAGGAATCGTTGGATGGAGCAGGACAAGACGACCGTAATGGGTGGCTACGGCTCCCCGCGGACGGGCAATGGCGCCGATGAGACCCGCGTCGTGCCGAATCCCAGCTACGCCTCGCCCGATGCGACCCAGGCCTCGGCCGATCCCACGCGCGTTGTGAATTACGGAAACGCAGCGCAGGACCCGTATGGTGTCTCGTCGCAGAGTCCCTACGGCAACGCGGCGGCAGACCCTTATGATGACCTGCTGCAGAATTCCATTCCGCAGCCTCAGCAGACGACATATATGCCGCGCACGGCACAGCCTCGCTACGAGTCACGCGACCGATATGCGCGCGAGCCGTATCGTGAGTATCCCAAGTCCATCCCTCAGTATGGCGAGGACGAGGAGAAGAAGCCTTCGCGTTCGTCGAGCGTGATCAAGAAGATCCTCATCGTGCTGGCGATCTTCTTTGCCTTGTCGGTTGTGTTTGCCATCGTGTCGGGCATGCTCAACAAGCGGGGCGCCACGACTGATACCACGGCCGAGCAGACCGAGACTACCCAGTCCGGCACCGTCGACCTGAGCGATATCCCGGGTCAGTACTGGTCCAACGCCAAGAAGCTCCTCAAGTCGCGCGGGGCCGATCTTTCGAACGCCGTGATTCTGACCGATGACGGCTCGACGCCCGTTGTCGATGCCAATTGGGTCGTGACGTCTGCCTACTATAACGACAACGGTAACCTCGAGATTCAGCTCACGCGCAAGGACGGCTCGTCGGGCAACGCGTCCGGCGACCAGGGCACCACGGACAGCTCGAGCTCCAACACGCTGGAGGACCTGAGCAACAAGGCCCAGGAGCTTGGGGACAAGGCCCAAGAGCTGGGTGACACGGCTCAGAATCTCGGCGATACCGCACAGAACCTGGGCGATATGGCAACGAACGCCTGGGGTGCCCTGCAAAACGGTATTTCGGGCGCGCAGAGGAACTAGCGGTCGAGCGGCTAGAGCCTTAGCAGTGCAAACAAAAACGGGACGCAGGATCGCGTGACCGGGCGCGTAGGCGCGTTGGTCGGCGGTCCTGCGCCCCGTTTTGCTGTCGATTACAGCTGCTCGGCCGGACGGTCGGGAGAGCTAAAGCCCGAGTCAAATGTGACGACGCACGAGACATCGGGCCGGCGCTCGTGCACGATGCGCGTGACGAGCTCCAGCAGCTCCTCGTCGGATATGTCAAAGCCGTCGGGACGCACCAGGTCAAACGAAACGAACCCGTCGTGCTCGTGCAGGTCGTGGATGGAAAGCGCGGGGTCGATTTGCGCCAGTCGGCGTTTGATCCAGCTGTACAGGTCGTTGCCATCGGTGGCGATGGGGTCGCAGTGAAGCGTGATGTCGATGCCCATCTGATGCTTGATGTCGTGCTCGATGGTGTCCAGAATCTCGTGGTGCTCAAACGCATCGCCCTCGCCGGGCATCTCCACGTGTGCGCTGGCAAACTGACGGCCGGGACCGTAGTCGTGCACCATGAGGTCGTGCGTGCCCAGCACCTGCGGATACGACATGATCTTGTCGCGAATTGCTTGCACGAGCTTGGGGTCGGGTGCCTGTCCCAGCAGCGGGCTGATGGCGTCGCGGACGAGCCCCAGGCCGCTTATGCAAATGAAGATGCCTACGCCCAGGCCCGCCCAGCCGTCGAGGTCAAAGCCGGTCGTTTGCGAGATAAGCGCCGCCACCAGGACCGAGCCCGAGGTAATGACATCGTTTTTGGAGTCCTGCGCCGTGGCGATGAGCGTCTCCGAGTCAATGCGGTTTCCCAGCGCGCGGTTGAACGCGGCCATCCAGAGCTTAACAAGCATGGACAAGACGAGGGCGGCTAGGGAGACCAGCGTGTAGGCGGTGGGGGAAGGCTTGATGATCTTGGTCGCGGATTCGAGCGCCAGGTTGATGCCAACGGCGCAAACCAGGACGGCGACAAACAGCCCAGCCAGGTATTCGTAGCGGCCGTGACCATAGGGGTGGCCCTCGTCGGCCGGACGGCTGGCAAGGCGGAACCCGAGCAGGCTGACGATGTTGCTCGAGGCGTCGGAGAGGTTGTTGAAGGCGTCGGCGATGAGCGAGACAGAGCCGGCGAGCAGGCCCGCGATACCCTTGGCCAGGCACAAGGTGATGTTAAGGCCAATGCAGATGAGGCTTGCGACAAAGCCCGCGTTGGTACGGCGGGAGGCATCGACCGGCTCGCCCTCGCTGCCGGGAACGAGTTTATGTACCAGTCGATAAACAAATAGCATGGCGGTCGTCCTCACACACAATCATGGTTAAGGGGATAGTGTAGCCTGTGCGAACGAGCTATGTCCCGATGCTCAGAAAATGCAGCAATGGTCTGTCCGAGCTAACCAGTGATGAGGGTCGAACGGGGCCGCGGGCCCCTTGCCACTACGTTTGCCGATAGCTATTAAATAATGTCCGTTCGCGGTAGTAGTATCAAAAAAGAGGGGCTCCAAATGGAACCCCTCTGGCAAGTCAAATTGCCCCCTACGGGACGCCTTCCGAGGAAGGCATTTTTGGCAAAGCCGTATTTTGACTCGCAGTGTCGATGTAACTGGTAATCAATCAAGCTTGGTCGGCTTTCTTAGGCATCGGTAGCAGCTCTTGGTAGTTTTATTTAATCGGCTCTAAGTAGCCTGACTCGTCGTTTCCCTCCAAATTGAAACCAAGTAAAGCCTCAATATCCTCTCGAATCGATGTATCACGAAAACCAAGACAAAAACGGTCATTGCTCAAATCAAGCTCAACATCATTCCAAACAAGTAGCAATAGCGCTGCTATCGAAACCGTACGTATCCGTTTACCCAAAACGTTGGCCATGTCATCGCAGACTTGATAGAAACCTTGCCTGGTATTGGGTATACGAGCGCAAATCGCGAGCGGAGTATTGTGTTCAACGGCGAGCCCATTGCGTGCCTGCATCATTGCCATATCGTCCAACAAATTCCTGGCTACGCTTAATGAATCGCCTTGGAATTCAATTTCGACGGCTCCACTAAAATCATGGCCTGTAAAGATTGCATCCATGCGCGTGCTAACAACGCCTGTTCTGCTTAAAGCGCAGTTATAGCCATTCTGTATAAGAAGGTTTCGGCAGAAAAGCAAGGCAATGTCATTATTGGGCTTCAGGTCGTCTAGGCGAGTGTAAACATAGTCAACTCTATTGAAATCCTTGCGGACCTTGATTCTCATTTTCATTGCAACAGCCTCAGGACTCAGCGCAACGCGTTGCGC
>CALIOA010000061.1:0-5755 GCA_938045065.1 uncultured Collinsella sp. | reverse complement strand
GACCGAGCAAGAAAAGAACAGGCCCCGCGAGTCAAGTGACTGGCGGGGCCTGATGGAAAAAAATCCCGGCGGCGACCTACTCTTGCGGGACCTGTCGTCCGACTACCATTGGCGCGGCAGCGTTTCACTTCCGGGTTCGGAACGGGACCGGGTGGGACCACTGCGCTCTGGCCACCGGGCTTCAGGGGGAAGAGGTGATTTTTTCTTCATCCTGCCTGCCCGGGAGCCCTGCTTTTTTGGGGGCTTCTGAGTGAGGGATTTTTTTCAGGGTATGTGTGTGGCGGCTAAGAAGATTTCCGTCCTTTGTGTGGGGAGGGATTCAGCGTAAACTGACATCTGCGTGGCTGGTGGTTGATGAACATGCACAGGTAAATGAGACAAGAGCAAGTTGTCATTCACGACGGGGAGTGATGTAATATGATGAAGTCAATTGGTAATTAGTATCGCTCGGCTCAATACATTGCTGCACTTACACCTGCGACCTATCAACGTGGTGGTCTTCCACGAACCTGTAGGGAAAACTCATCTTGGGAAGGGCTTGGCGCTTAGATGCTTTCAGCGCTTATCCCGTCCGCACTTAGCTACTCGGCCATGCACTTGACAGTACAACCGATGCACCAGTGGTGCGTCAGACCCGGTCCTCTCGTACTAAGGTCTGAACCCCTCAATTTTCCAACGCCCACAGAGGATAGAGGACCGAACTGTCTCGCGACGTTCTGAACCCAGCTCGCGTGCCGCTTTAACCGGCGAACAGCCGGACCCTTGGGACCTTCTCCAGCCCCAGGATGCGACGAGCCGACATCGAGGTGCCAAACCACGCCGTCGATATGAACTCTTGGGCGTGATCAGCCTGTTATCCCTAAGGTACCTTTTATCCGTTGAGCGACGGCAATTCCACTTTCTACCGCCGGATCACTTGGGCCTGCTTTCGCATCTGCTCGACTTGTTGGTCTCACAGTTAGGCGGGCTTATGCCCATGCACTCGACACCCGGTTGCCAACCGGGCTGAGCCCACCTTCGCGCTCCTCCGTTACTCTTTGGGAGGATACCGCCCCAGTAAAACTGACCGGCTGACACGGTCCTCTGGCCGGATTCACGGCTCAGGGTTAGATCCTCCAGTTTCAAAGGGTGGTGTCTCATTGATGACTCGGACGCCCCCTAAAGGGCGTCTTCAGCGTCTCCCACTTACTCTGAGCATTAAAACCGAAGAAACAATGACAGCTTACAGTTAAGGTCTATAGGGTCTTTCCGTCCTTCTGCGGGTAGGCGGCATCTTCACCGCCACTACAATTTCACTGAGCGCCTGGTTGAGACAGTGCCCAACTCGTTTCACGATTCGTGCAGGTCGGAACTTACCCGACAAGGAATTTCGCTACCTTAGGACCGTTATAGTTACGGCCGACATTCACCGGGACTTGGGTTTAGAGCTTCGCCTTGCGGCTAACCCCTTGCCTTAATCTTTCGGCATTGGTCACGTGTCACACCCTATACTTCGACTTGCGTCTTTGCAGAGTGCTGTGTTTTTGATAAACAGTCGGTTGGGCCATTTCTCTGCGGCCTGCATCGCTGCAGGCACCCCTTCTTCCGAAGTTACGGGGCTAATTTGCCGAGTTCCTTAACCAGGTTTCACTCTTACGCCTTGGTATATTCTACCCACCCACCTGTGTCGGTTTGCGGTACGGGTCGCTTAGCATACGCTGGGGCTTTTCTTGGCACTCGATCCAATGATGCGCTGAGTCCGTGGACTCAACTCGGAATTCAATAACCTAGTCATCTTTTCTCATGCGTCCCCCCAGTTTAAGGGTTGCGAGCTCAGGATTATTAACCTGATGTCCATCGCCTACGCCTCTCGGCCTCGGCTTAGGTCCCGGCTAACCCAGGGACGAAACACGTTGCCCTGGAAACCTCGGGTTTACGGCGGCCGGGGATTTCACCCGGCTTAACGTTACTCATGTCTGCATACTCACTTGCATGTGCTCCAGGGTCAGTCGCCATCGCCCTTCGACGCGCATGCAACGCTCTTCTACCACTCTGCCTTGCGGCAAAGTCCAGAGCTTCGGTATAACGCTTGATCGCCAATCATTTTCGGCGCAGGATCACTCGATGAGTAAGCTATTACGCATTTTTTAAATGGTGGCTGCTTCTAAGCCAACATCCTCACTGTCTGTGTAATCCCACATCCTTTCCACTGAGCGTTATTTAGGCACCTTAGCTGCTGGTCTGGGTTGTTTCCCTCTCGACAATGAAGCTTATCCCCCACTGTCTCACTGCCACGTTCCATTGCACGGTATTCGGAGTTTGATAAGGTTTGGTAAGCGGGTGTGCCCCCTAGCCTTGTCAGTGCTCTACCCCCGCGCATCAGCACGTGACGCTGCACCTAAATGCATTTCGAAGAGAACCAGCTATCACGGGGTTTGATTAGCCTTTCACTCCTACCCTCAGCTCATCAGAGAACTTTTCAACGTTCACCTGTTCGGTCCTCCACATGGTTTTACCCATGCTTCAACCTGGCCAAGGGTAGGTCACCTCCGCTTCGGGTCCAGTACCTGCGACTTATTGCGCCCTGTTCGGACTTGCTTTCGCTGCGACTCCGGGCCGGAAGCCCTTAGTCTTGCCACAAACACTGACTCGCAGACTCATTAAACAAAAGGCACGCCATCGCAGATTGCTCTGCTCTGACACTTTGTAGACATACGGTTTCAGGTTCTATTTCACTCCGCTCACAGCGGTTCTTTTCACCTTTCCCTCGCGGTACTTGTTCACTATCGGTCGCCAACTAGTATTTAGCCTTGCGCGGTGGTCCGCGCGGGTTCATACATCGTTCCACGTGTGATGTATTACTCAGGATACCACTAATTCCCACTCTGGATTTCGTCTACAGGGCTTTCACCTTCTCCGGCCAGCCTTTCCAGGCTGTTCTACTATCCAGTATGGTCGAATATGACGTGGTCCTACAACCCCGAAGGAATACCTTCGGTTTGGGCTCCATCCGCTTTCGCTCGCCACTACTTACGGAATCGATTTCTCTTTCTTTTCCTCCGCTTACTGAGATGTTTCACTTCAGCGGGTTTCGCGTTTCATACCCTATGTATTCAGGTATGAACGATCGAGTATTGCCTCGATCAGGTTACCCCATTCGGATATCCCCGGATCATCGCTTGCTTGCAGCTTCCCGAGGCTTTTCGCAGCTTGCCGCGTCCTTCTTCGCCTGTTGGCACCAAGGCATTCACCGTACGCCCTTACTTACTTCATCATATTGCAAAAGCTGTTACCACTTCCACAATACCACAAAGCCCTTTCGTGACTTACTGTATTGTCTCATTGCTTGGTATGCATGTTTATCTTGTGTTTTGTAGTTGTTGTTCAACTACCCACTTTGTTGGAAAGCGATTGCTTCTCAGCAATCGTTTTCTTTGCCACGCAGATGTCAATTTTCGCTTTCCCTCAATAATCGATTTTGTTGGTGGGCCTGACAGGACTTGAACCTGTGACCCCGCGCTTATCAAGCGCGTGCTCTAACCAACTGAGCTACAGGCCCGGCTTTGGGTCTCTTTCCCGAAACTGGTGGAGGCACGGGGACTCGAACCCCGGACATCCAGCTTGCAAAGCTGGCGCTCTACCAACTGAGCTATACCCCCAGTTGCGGTTCTCGGTGAAAAAAGGTCGTCACGCACGTCGTGCCAGGTTTCGCTCCAGGCGTCTGGCTGTTTACACATCTTTGGTTCGTTGCGGGCCCTCGCGGGTTCCGCTTTCTCTCCCCTCGGGAAGAGATCCGACCTGTGCACTTCCGTGCACTTGCTCCATAGAAAGGAGGTGATCCAGCCGCAGGTTCCCCTACGGCTACCTTGTTACGACTTCATCCCAGTTACCAGTCTCACCTTAGGACCCTGCCTCCTTGCGGTTGGCTTCAGATACTTCGGGTGCGACCGGCTTCCATGATGTGACGGGCGGTGTGTACAAGACCCGGGAACGTATTCACGGCGCCGTAGCTGATGCGCCATTACTAGCGATTCCGGCTTCGTGTAGGCGGGTTGCAGCCTACAGTCCGAACTGGGCCCAGTTTTTAGGATTTCCTCCGCCTCGCGGCTTCGGCCCCCTCTGTACTGGGCATTGTAGTACGTGTGCAGCCCTGGGCATAAGGGCCATACTGACCTGACGTCGTCCCCACCTTCCTCCCAGTTGATCTGGGCAGTCTCGCCAGAGTCCCCACCTTCACGTGCTGGTAACTGGCAACAGGGGTTGCGCTCGTTGCTGGACTTAACCAAACATCTCACGACACGAGCTGACGACGGCCATGCAGCACCTGTGTAACGCCTCCGAAGAGTCGCATGCTTTCACATGTTGTTCATTACATGTCAAGCCCAGGTAAGGTTCTTCGCGTTGCATCGAATTAAGCCACATACTCCACCGCTTGTGCGGGTCCCCGTCAATTTCTTTGAGTTTTAATCTTGCGACCGTACTCCCCAGGCGGCACGCTTAACGCGTTAGCTCCGGCACGCAGGGGGTCGATTCCCCGCACACCAAGCGTGCACCGTTTACTGCCAGGACTACAGGGGTATCTAATCCCTTTCGCTCCCCTGGCCTTCGTGCCTCAGCGTCAGTTAATGTCCAGGAACCCGCCTTCGCCACGAGTGTTCCTCTCGATATCTACGCATTTCACTGCTACACCGAGAATTCCGGTTCCCCCTCCATTACTCTAGTCTCGCAGTATCATGTGCCGTCCGCGGGTTGAGCCCGCGCCTTTCACACACGACTTACGAAACAGCCTACGCACGCTTTACGCCCAGTGATTCCGAACAACGCTTGAGACCTCTGTATTACCGCGGCTGCTGGCACAGAGTTAGCCGTCTCTTCCTCTTGTGGTACTATCTTTTTAATTTGCTCCCACATGACAGGGGTTTACAATCCGAAGACCTTCATTCCCCCACGCGGCGTCGCACCATCAGGGTTTCCCCCATTGTGAATGATTCTCGACTGCTGCCACCCGTAGGTGTCTGGACCGTGTCTCAGTTCCAGTGTGGCCGGACATCCTCTCAGACCGGCTACCCGTCATCGCCTTGGTGAGCCGTTACCTCACCAACTAACTAATAGGCCGCGAGCCCATCCCCAAGCGCATTGCTGCTTTAATCTTTCGATACTATGCGGTATTAATCCCAGTTTCCCAGGGCTATCCCGCTCTCGGGGGCAGGTTACTCACGTGTTACTCACCCGTGCGCCACTAGAGAATTATTAGCAAGCTAGCAATTCTCTCGTTCGACTTGCATGTCTTATCCACGCCGCCAGCGTTCGTTCTGAGCCAGAATCAAACTCTCCATCAAATTAATTTTTGAAATTGCTGGACCAAATGGAATCTTGCGATTTCATTTGCGCCATGCTTCAGCCAGCTCTTCCTTCAAGTTGTGTCTCTTGAAGACCTCTTCGCTCTGCCTCGCACGGCGCGCGTCACGACCTTTTTTCTTTCCCCTTGCTTCTACCAAACCACCCCTCTCAGAGCTAGGTCGCTCCTTCGGGCTTTTACCCCTCAGACACCTCTCGGCACCCTCGGAAAACCCTCGGCGGTTTCGGTAGTCATTCCCTTGAAATCTTCTTATCGCAACCCCTTCCGGGGTTTTCTCCGGGTGGCCGGCTCCAGCCGCTTCCAGCGCTCTTCCGAGCCCTTCAGCCGCCGGGCTTTTCATCCCGTCGCCGTGTTGGCGTGCCGAGAAATCTATCATACCACACCTTTTTGTCAATTTTTTTCGTCCTCTTTTTTGCG
>CALIOA010000060.1:0-49471 GCA_938045065.1 uncultured Collinsella sp. | reverse complement strand
ACGCTCTGCGGCTGCACGCTCTGCGGCTGCACGCTCTGCGGCTGCACGCTCTGCGGCTGCACGCTCTGATATGAGGTAGCCGCTGCCGTATATCGCCTTGTTCTGCACGCGCTGCGCGTCGAGCGCCCTCGTGAAGCTGCACTCCTGCGGCCCCACGCGGAAGTCGATGCCGTACTTGGAGTAGCGCGCCAGCATGGGCGCGGTCAGCACCTCGTCCGGGTACTCGTACTTCGGCAGCGCCTTGGCCTTCTCGCGGCGCAGGCGCTCTATCGCGGCATCCAGCTCGGAGCGCAGGTCGGGCGCGCTGCGAGCCTGGGCGGGGTCGAGGTTGGTCACGAACGACGTGTTGACGCTCGCGCCGTTGGCGTACGTCACGCCGACGCCCGTCACGACCTTGCAGCAGTTGCGGATGCCCATGCACGTCAGGGTGGGGGCGAACAGGAAGAAGCCCACGCCGCGCTCCTGGTAGTGCTTGACGATCTTGCTCAGGATGGAGAACGGCGGGTTGTCCACCACCGTGCAGCCCTGCGGGTACTCCTCGCGCTCGTAGTCGCCGCCCGGATAGAACGGGCGCGCCACCTTCGCCAGGTCGAACCCGTACTCCCGGTGCGCCCACCGCAGCACGCAGTCGTACACCTCGGGCGGGGTGTAGCAGTCGTCCGTCGTCCTCTTCGGCTCGAACTTTGCCGTGAACTCCTCGTATGTCTCGCCTCTCGCCATGCGTCTCCTATCTCTCGGCCCATATGGTCGCAAGCGTGTCGCCGGGCACGGAAAAGGCCGCCCCGAAGGACGGCCTTCTGCCTGTTTCCGTATTCGGTTGCCCCTATCCGCACGCCGCCACGGCCATGGCCATGAGCCCGAGCGCCAGCGCCCTTATGGCGTAGATGGCCGCCGCGTCTATGGCGATTGCCGCCGCTATGAACAGCAGGCACCCCCAGTTGCATCCCGGGCGGTTCATCGCTCCTCCCACTCGACGGTGCCGTCGTCGTACTCGGCCTTGAGCCATTCCAGGTAGTCGGCCTCCTCGCAGAAGCTGGCCAGCAGCCGCTTGCTGGTAGTGCAGCTGCTCATGCGGCCCGTCTCATACACGGCGATGAAGAAGGGCCACGAGTGGAACTCCGTCTCCGTGTGGATGGCCCGCTCGGGCGTGCCGAAAAGGTGCTCCCAGTTCGTCATCGCGCCCCCTCCTTCGCGCTCGGCCCGACCTTGCGGTAGGTGAAGTCCTCGAACAGGTGACCGCACCAGCGGCAGCGGTCACCGCCCTTGGGCAGGTGGTGCCAGATCTCGCGCATGCCGCACGCGGGGCAGCGTACCTCGATGCTGGGTCGGCGCTTCGGCTTCTCGGTCTGCTGCTCCATGGCTACTCCACCGCCATCCGCATGGCCGGCTTCATGGCCTCGCGCAGGCTCTTGGCCAGCTCCTCGGCCGTTACCTCGGCCCTCACCTCCACGTTCACTTCGGGCATCGCGAAACCATGCGCCTCTTCGGCCTTGAGGCAAGGCATGGCGGCGTCCTGGGCCGCGCCCTTGAGCGTCGGCGCCGCCGTCTCCTTCGGCTCGCAGCGCCCCAGCCACAGCTCGCACTCGTCCAGCTTCGTGAGTGCCAGGGCGCGCTCGCGGCTCACCTCGTAGGCCGTCTCGATGCCCTTGCGCAGATTCTGCACGGCCGTCTCTTCGGTCATCGTGGCGTCCAGATTCTCGCGCAGCCGGGCGTTCTCGAACCTCAGGTTGCGAACCTCGCGGCGCAGCGACTCCGCCGCGTGCCTCTGCTGTTCGTTCTGCTCGCCCCAGCAGTCCTCGCATAGCGGCTCGCTAGTGCAGCTCATGTTGTCCTGCCCCAGGGCGTCGATATCGCGCCCGCAGCTCCCGCAGATGATTCCCATGGCTACTCCCTTCCTTCCGGCTTCACCGCGCCTGCGAGGAACCACGCCCGCAGGCTCTCGGCGCACTCCGGGCACAAGGCCCTTGCCTTGCCGTCGATTCGCGCGCTGTTCCTCAGCACCATCTTGGCGCAACCCGCCAGGGTCGCCGGCACCTCCTTGCCGCAGCGTTCGCATGCGCACATGTACAGCCTCATGCCTGCTCGCCTCCCTTCGGCAGAGCGTCGGCGATTCGGTCCCAGTCGGTGGCCGACTTCTCGCTGGGGTACTCGTAGGCCCCCACGCACGGCACCGGCAGCACCGCCATGCCGTCGTGCTCGCCTGCGTACTCGTCTGCGTCCGATCTGCTCTCGAACGCCAGCACCACGTCGCTCTCCGTGGCCACCGCGTAGATCTTCTTCATCGTTTCGTCTCCTATTCGAACTCGAAGCACTCGCATGCCTCGTTTGTCTCGTCTACCGCCTCCACGTCGGGGCCGCCGCCCGTCATGGCGTCGCGGGCGCACACGGCCTCGCCGCCAGCGCCCTGCACGCGGCCGCAGTAGCGGCACTCCCGGCACGCGCGGCCCTCCCACGGGTCGGGCCGGTTCCACGGTGCCCTGGGGTCGGACTCGAAGCACCCGGGCGGGAGGTTCCACCCGCTTGAAGGCTCGTACCCGCTCACATGCACCGCCTGCCCCTCGGCAGCCGCCCCCAGCCGTCCATGGCCAGGGCGTCCGCGTACTTGGTCGGTTCCGGCAGCAGCAGGTACTCCCAGTGCCCCGAGCCCGGCGGGGCGGGGCGGTTGAACCTCTGCTCGGCCCTGACCCAGCGGAAGTGCAGCTGGTTGGCGTGCGCCAGCCCGTGGCAGCCGCTGCCGTTGCCGCTGCCGCACAGCATCACCGTGGGCTTGGGAACCTCGCGCCCGTCGCGGAACAGCTTGCCCGCCCCGCGCCTCACGATGTGGTGGCGGTTGAGCGGCCACGGCGCGCCGCACACGGCGCACCTGGGCGTCTCGATGCTCGGCCCCTCCATGAGGGGGCGCAGGATCTCGGGCAGCGTGTCAACGTTTGCCATTCGATAGCCTCCTGTCCTTGCCTTGCAGCTCGTACTTGTCGCACATCTCCGACAGGCGGCTCACGATGGCCACCGCCGTCTCCTCGTCGCCGTTCTTGGCCAGGCGGCGTATGAGGTCGCCCTTGCCGTACTGCGTGGTCACGACCACGGGCCTCATGTTCTCGTACCTGTCGTTCACGACGCGGAACACCTGCCCCAGCGTCCAGTCGGTGGGGGACTCCTTGCCCAGGTCGTCCAGCACCAGGCACCCCACGCGGGAGAGCCTGGACAGCACGCCGTCCTCGGTGCCGTCGCCGCCGTAGGTGCCCTTGATGGCGGCCAGCACGCCCAGCATGTCGGTCACCCTCACGCTGGTGCCGCCGTCCACCAGGAGCCGCGCCACGGCGCTCGCCAGGTGGGTCTTGCCGGTTCCCACGGGGCCGCAGATGTACGCCCCGCGCCCTTGCTCAACCTTCGCGGCAATGCCCTCGGCCATGGGGGAGGCGGCTGTCATGAAGCGGGGCTTGATTCCGGCCCGCTCGTAGGCCCGGCGGCGTTTGGCTGCGGCCTCCTCGGCCTTGGCCCTGGCCTCAAGGCGCGAACGCTCGTCGCGCTCCGCCACGGCACCCGGGCAGCCGCACGGCTTCCAGCCGCAGAAGGTGCGGCGGCCAGCCAGCACCACGTAGCGGACCTCCAGCTGCGCCCCGCAGTGGGGGCACTCAGTCGTACTCGGCATAGCCGTCGGCCTCCTTCCGGGTCCTCGGGCCGCGGTTCACGTAGTCCTCGAACTTCGGCGAGAACAGCGTGGAGGGCCGCAGGTACTTGGCCATCTTCGGGTCGCCCGCCCACTCGGCTGCCATCGTGTCGATGACGGCCAGGAAGTCGGGGAGGCGGTAGCCCTCGGCCCAGCGGGCGTGTATCAGCCTGCGGGTCTTGGCGCTGCTTGAGCGGTAGCGGGTGCCGGCTGCCTCGTTGAGCGCATGCACGATTTCGTCAAAGGGGATTAAGGGGTTATCTATATACTCAACCTCAACCCCAACCTCTGCATTGCCGCAACTCGATGCGCCTGCATGTGCATCCGCATGTGCATCCGCATCTGTATCCGCATATGCTCCCGCATGTGCTTGCGCATCGGATTGCGCCCGTGCCGCCGCATCGTCCACCGCGTCTTCCTTCCCCGGCCTGTTGCCCCAGCGGGCGTTGGCCGCCTTCCTTGCGCGCTCGCTCTTCTCGTCGCCCATGTCGAGCCTGCCCTTGAGCACCAGGAAGGTGGGCAGCCACGCGGGGCTGCCCTGCGGCTCCTTGCCCGTGAACCGGTACTCGACGATGGCGTAGATGAACGGCGCGCGCTGCTTCTCGGGCATGGCCTGCGCGGCCGCCCAGAAGTCGTCGTGTATAACCATGCCCATAGTGTCGCCGTCGCCTTCCCTAAAACGGTATATCCTCGTCGTACAGATCGGGCATGGCCTGCTGCTGCGGCATGGCCTGCTGCTGCGGCGCGGGCTGCTGTGGCGCGTACGCCTGCTGAGTGGCCGGCTGCGGCGCGTAGGCGTGCTGCTGCGGCGCAGGTGCCGGGGCTGGGCGTCCCTGGCCGTACGTGCGGGCCTGCGGCGCTTGCGGGGCCGCCTGGTGCGCGTACTGCTGCGGCGCGTAGCCCTGCTGCTGTTGCTGGCCGCTCATGAACTCCAGCTCGTCCACTACGACCTCCAGCGCGCTGCGCTTCTGGCCGGTCTGCTGGTCGTTCCAGCTGCGGTAGCGCAGCTTGCCCTCGATGGCCACCTTGCTGCCTTTGGCGAGGTACTGCGCCAGCTTCTCGCCGCGGGTACCGAACAGCGTGCAGTCCACGAAGTTCGGGTAGTCCTCCCACTGCCCGGTCTGCTGGTTCTTGCGGCGGTCGTTGACGGCCACGCCCATGGACAGCACGGACATGCCGCCAGACGTGGAGCGCAGCACGGGGTCGCGGGTCAGGTTGCCGGATATGCACACGCGGTTGATGCTCATAGATACCCTCCTTGGGTTACGTCCCCGCTGTTCCAGATGCGGGTGATCTGCGCGTCTACCATGCGGATACGCAGCTTGATTACGTTGATGGCCTCCTGCGAGGCCTTGTAGATGGCCTCGGAGCAGTCGCGGCGGCGCTTGGCCTCCGCTATCTGCTCCTGGCCCCGGCACACGTCGCCGATGATGGTGACGGGCGTGCCCTTCTGGCGCTCGTTCAGGATGGCGATGCGCAGGGCCTTGCGGTACTCGGCCTCGTTCTCGGCGTACTGGCAGCCCGACTCCTTGCAGGTCTTCAGCTCGGCCTCCAGCCTGTCGGTCAGCTCGTCCAGCTCCTCGGTGAGCGCCTGCATCTACTCCACCTGCCAGTCGGGGCGCGGGCAGCACGGGCTGTTGGCCACGAACTCCATGTACTGCGGCATGCTGGAGAACTGGTAGCGCGCCCCGCAGCTGCGGCAGTGGGCCGTGAAGGGGCCGTCTGCGGGCGGCTGCTTCTCCTCGGGCGCGGGCTGCTCCTCCATGGCGTCGGGATCGCTCTGCCCGTCGATGGCGAACGCGCCGCACAGCGCGTACTTGCGGGCGTAGCTCGACGCCATGCCGGTCACCTGGGCGTCGTCCGAGCCCTTCTTGTGCTCGTCCTCGCGGGCGTAGGCGCTCACCTGCAGCAGGCCTTCGCCGCCCTCGGCGGAGAACACGCACGCCGTGGACTTCACGTAGTAGCGGTCGCCCATCTGCACCAGCTCGTCGGTCATGAAGAACGCCAGGCCCTCCTTGGCGCACGGCTCCTTCAGCGCGGCCACTATGTCCTCGTAGCTGCGGTAGCTGAACTTGCCGAAAGCGTTGTACTTGGCCTTGGGCACCACCACGGCGCGCTGCACGCGGGCAACGGCCGCCATGAGGTCGATGGACTGCTGTTCCTGGGTCATGCTA
This sequence comes from uncultured Collinsella sp., assembly GCA_938045065.1. Lineage (GTDB taxonomy): Bacteria > Actinomycetota > Coriobacteriia > Coriobacteriales > Coriobacteriaceae > Collinsella. Next base: position 43,630 of record CALIOA010000060.1, on the reverse strand, counting down.
GTAGCCTCCGTTCATTCGCTCGTAAACCTGGCCCACCGTTCCGTGCATGATGGTGCCCACGACGCCCTGCGCCTTGAGGGCCGCCGCGACGCCCTGCATCTGCTCGCGCGTGGCGCACGGCACCACGACCGTCCACGGGTCGCCCGCCATGGCCACGGGTGCCGGTGCGGGCGGCGCTGGCGGCACCGGGGCGGGCATGGGCGCGGGCTGCGGCTCGGGCATCTGCTCAAGCGGCTGCGGGAACTCTGCGGGCTGGCATTCCGCGGGCTCGGGCACCGCTTCGGGTTCGGGTTCGGGCTCTTCCACGGGTTCCGGCTCCATGGCCGCCTTCAGCTCGGCGATGCGCCGGCGCTCCTCCTCGGCCTTGTGCGCCGCCGTTATGGCCGCGCCCAGGTCCAGGGTGGCGAACAGCTCGCGCTCGGCCTCGTCGTAGAACGGCTCGCCCTGGAACTGCGCCTTGAGGGTTTCCCAGTCCTGGGCCAGGCGCTCTACCTTGGCCTCCAGGGCCTTGAATGCCTTCACCTCGCCGAAGGTCTTGTTGGTCCACTGCTTCTCGTGGAAACGCTCATAGGGCACGACGGGGGCCAGCAGCCCGGCGAACTCCTCGTAGTGCTCCCGCAGCTTGGCGTACGCGCGCAGCTGGCGCTCCTCCTCGGCCTCGTCCAGCTGCGCCTTGATGCCGTCGGCTGCCTGCTTCGCGATGCCCGCCACGGCCTTGCACCTGTCCTCGAACGCGGCCAGGGGCTTCGTGTACTCGCGGCTCACGGCCTTGCGGCGCTCGTCTATCTCCTTGGCGATGCCGTTGAGGTAGGCGCGGTCGCGCTTGGCGGCCTTCACGTTCTCGTCCTTGCCCATGTCGTAGGTCGCGCCCTCGTAGTCGGCCACCAGCCTGCGCACGTGCGCCTCCAGGGCGTCGAAGTTGGCCTCGATCACGGCGGGGGAGTACGCCACGGTCAGCTCTGACGCCTCCTCGGGCTCGATGATCTCGGCCTCAACTGCCTCGCTCATTTACTCCTCGCTTCCCAGGCGCGCCATGCACGCCTCGTAGGTTTCCGTCTCGGCCGCGTTCGGCTCGTAGCCGTCGGCCTTCATGGCCTCGTAGATGATGGTCACGTTCTCGACCGTCGCTCGGTTGAAGTACACGGAGCTGCCGCCTTCCATGAGGCTCCAGGCCGTCCAGCCGCTCATGTTCCACGCTGCCTGCCAGCCCATGGCCACGGCCAGCTCGGTGGGCGTGCGGTCGATGGGTCGGCCCAGCAGCTCCTCGAACGATTCCACGGCCTCGGACTCCATGGCGAACGCGGTCAGCGCCAGAGCCGTGCGGCGCATCGACTTGAGGTCGCCCGCGTGGGCGGCAAGCCACTCGCGGCGGGCCTTCGCGCCGTCCTCGTAGGCGGCCTGGAAGTCGGCCTTGCGCTGGGCTGCGGCCTGTGCGGCCTCGTCGGCCCCCTCGGCCGCCGGCGCCAGCAGGGTCACGCCGAACGGCGTCTCCTCGGCCAGAAGCCCCGCGCCCGCGTTGTCGGCCACGTAGGCGTCCAGCGCCGCCAGGTCGGGGCGGTAGTCGGAAAACGTGCGGCATGCGGCGAAGCCCTCGGGGCATTCGTCGACGAACTCGACGCCCGCGTCGGCAAGCACCGCCACCACCTCGGCGCGGTTGCGCCTCTGCTCGGCCTCGGCCTTCAGGCTCGCGTACACGCGCTGCCATTCGGACTGCTTGCAGTCGCGCAGCTCGGCCGCGGCCTCGTCGTCGCCCTCGAACTCGGCGATGGCGGCCAGGCGGTCGAGCGTCATGTCGTAGGCGGCGTCCTGCACCCTGCGCGCGGCGCGCCGCGCCTTGGCCACGGTGCCCGCGTCGGTGCGGGCGGCCACGGCCACCTCCTCGTCGGGAATGTCGAGCGCCAGCATGGTCTGCACGCCGCGCGACTTCTCCTCGGCGGTCAGCCCCAGCTTGGCGTCGGTCTCCACCATGGCCTTGGCGGCCTCCACGCGCGCCAGCTCGGCGTCGTCCAGGTCGTCGTAGACCTCGGCGAGGAAACGCTCGGTGCCGATGGCCCTCATGGCGCGCACGCGGCACTCGCCGTCGATGATCCAGTAGATGCCGCCCTCCTTGTACAGGATGGGCTTCATGACGGGCTGGCCGGGGTTGAGGCGGTTGGCCTTGAACTGCGCGGCCAGGCCCGCGATGTGCTCGGCGCTCTCCCTGGTGGTGAAGTCGCGCGGGTTCATCGGCTCGCCGTCGGCGCGCTCGTAGGGGTACACGTCGCAGATCGCGACCTCCTCTAGCGATTGCATGCGCGGGCCTCCTCGTCTACGACCACGCGGCACTCCATGCCCACCAGGCGGGCGCGGCACGCCACGCGGGCCACCCCGCCCATGAGCGCGATGCGCTTGGTGGGCACGGGGCCGTTCTTGATTTGCGCGGCCATGCAGGCGGCCCCCATGTTGAACGCCTGGCGCATGGCGGCGTCGAAGCCGCCGTCGCCCGGCTCGGGCGCGGGGACGGCGCGCTCGATGCGCTTCAGGATGCTGTCCACCGTCTTGTCCGCGACGGTCTTGCTGATGATTTCCGTGAGCATTTGGGTCTCCTAACTGGGAAAACTAAAAGTGATAAAAACTTTTCAGGATTTCGGAACTTTTTTCTCTATGCGCTCCTTGCGCTTCTGCGCCGCCTTGACCCTGCGGTACAGGTAACGGCACAGCCACCGCTCCATGGCCTCGTCGTGCGCCTCTGCTGCCTTGTCGGCGGCGTAGCGGCTCATGCCCGAGGTGTCCGGGGCCTGCGGCATGGGGTCGGCGCGGCTCTCTCGGCCGCACTCGGTGCGCTCGTAGATGCGGCGCTCCTCTGCGGTCAGCCTCGGCAGCAGCTCGGCTATGCGGGCCTCTATGGCCTCAAGCTGCCGCTGGCGTCTGCACGGTTCGCAGATGCCGTCCTTGCCGAGGGTCGCCCTGCGGCACCCGCACGACGGGCACAGCTCCAGGCGGTGGCGGTAGCAGCGCAGGGACACGTGGCCGCCGCTGGCGTTGATCACGCGCCGCGCGTTATCCAACTGGTTCTTGGACAGCCGCAGCTCGCGGCGAATCTCGCGGGCGGGCACCTTTCCCGCCAGCTCGGCTATGCGGTCGAGGTCGGCCTTGCGCCACGCCCTGTGTGGCCTGCCCTTGTCTCGGCGGGTCACTCGTCGCTCACCTCCACGACCACGCGGGGGCGCGCCCTGTCGGTGAGCACCCTGTCGGGGCACTGCTCCACGTACTTGCGGGAGTCGTCCTTGATTACGCCCGCCGCCACCAGGCCGTCGAGCACGAACTTGCGCGCGAAGCCCACGTTGTCGGCGTCGCGGCGCATGTCGGGCTCGTAGAACGTGGTGCGCACGGTCACCCGGCGCTCGAAGCGCGGCGCGCGCTGCTGCATGGCCGCCGCCCTCACGCGCGCCGTCTCGCGCTTCTTCATGGCCGCCGCCTTGTAGCGGTTGGCGCGCTCGGCGCTGATGTAGTCGTTCAGGCTCGGCATCCGGCCCTCGACCGTGACGGTGCACCTCATTGCGCGCCCCTGTCGTAGATGCCCTGCGCCTCGGTTAGCGTGGAGGCGGCGAAAACGGCTGGGCCCACGATGGCCTCCCACGTGCCCACCAGGTCCACGGAGTCCACCGGCGTGCGGCGGAAGCTCACGGCGGCCAGCATGGAGGGGCGCTGCAGCACCATGTAGCGAGACAGCACGCTCCACAGGTTGTGGTCGCGCTTGAACTCGCTGGCCTCGCTCACGGTCATGCCGTTCTGGCACGCCAGGGTGTACACGTTGTCGCGCTGGATGACGTGGCCCTCCAGCATCAGGCGGTAGCAGATGCGGCGCAGCTTCGCCCATGTATCGGGGTTCGAGGCAACCCAGCCGCACGCCTTGGCCACGAGGGCCTGGGCCTTGGCGTCTACCTCGGCCATGCTGCTGCCTCCAGCGCCCATGTGGCGGCGATGCACGCGCAGACGAACAGGGCGGCGAAAACGGCCTGCAGCCTCTCGCGGCGCTGCTCGGGTGTTACACTGGTCTCGGTTCGGAAGTGAACCGTTGCGGTGCGCGTCTTTCGCTTGCCGGCTGCGACGCGCACCCTCTTTCCCTTGATCTTTTCCATTCCTGGAACTTCCTCTCGTTCTCTGGGTCCTTGTAGAACTCGCGCATCATGGCGGCGCACTCGTCGCACATGGCGCGCTGTATCGGGGTCATTCGCCCGCGACGCCCGGCAGAAGCAGCGGGGCGTCCTCGTAGGCGACCTCACCGGTGTCCCTATCCACGAACATCACCTCCTGGTCGTCGTACACGTGGATGTTGAGCATCTGCCCCGTGAACTCCACCAGCTTGGGAATGGAGTCCCTGTACTTCGGGTCCAGCTCAAACTGCAGCACGCACTTGCCGCTCTTCACGTTGAGGGCGGTGAACCCCCCCCGTACGGTCACCTCGTTCAGCATGGCCTACTCCTTCTCGTCGTACGCGGTGTCGCGCGCGATGGTCTTGAAGTCGGTGCTCCAGCCCTTGCCGTTCACGCTGAACTGCACGGAGCTGTAGACGTTGAACTGCATGCCGCCGAGCTCGAACCAGGTCGTGCTCGCCTCCAGAAGCTCGATGCCGCTCGTCTGGAAGCCCCACATGGCCGCGATGCGGCGCTTGAGGCTGACGTGCGTCTCCTCCATGCAGCCGTTCTCGGCCAGCTCGAAGTCGACGGCCACGCGCTTGCGGTCGTCGATGAGGTGGTCGAGCGTTTTGCCGATGATCTCGGCGACGAACTCGGGCTGGTGGCTCTTGGTGGTCATGGTGTGTCTCCTATCTATAGGTTTAACTATCGTTGCTGCCGAAAAAAATATCAGCCACACGCACGCCGAAAAGTTTTGCCAGTTTTTTGGCGTCCTCGATAGTCACGCTATCGGGGTTGCTTTCCATCTTTGCGTACGTGGGCCGCGAGATGCCGAGAAGGCCAGCCACGGCCTCCTGTGAGTACCGTGCCTTCTTGCGCGCATCAACCAATTCCATCGAATCACCTCCTTGCTTGGTATGCCTAAGACTATAACCAAACATATAGTGACTGTAAAGAAGATTTGTCATATTCTGTAAAAAGATTTTAACGGTCGCAGCGGAAGGAGGACACGTGAGCATAGCCGAGAACATCCGAAGGATTAGGACGCAGCACGACATGACGCAGGAGGAGTTCGGCAAAGTTGCCGCCGTCTCCGCTATGGCCGTATCTCAGTGGGAAAACGGGCGAGCAGTGCCTCGCATGGGCGCAGTTCAGCGTATTGCGGATTATTTCAATATCAGTAAAGGCGAGGTTATTGACGAGGGAACAGATGGCGTTGTTCTGCCTTCCGGTGCCATGCCCGTGGTGGCCAGCAGCGCCACCGTGCCGCTGCTCACGCTCGGGCGCGTGCACGCCGGCGCGCTCGCCGACGAGGAGGAGATAGCGCACCGCGTGGAGGTGCCCGCCTCCGTGTGCGCCGGGCACCCGCGCGCGTTCGCCCTGGAGGTCGAGGGCGACTGCATGAACCGCGTCATACCCGAGGGCAGCCACGTGCTGGTCGACCCCGACCGCCAGCCCGCCAACGGGTCCATCGCCGTGGTGGAGACCGAGGACTACCGCGCGGTCATGCGCCGCTGGTACAAGGGCAGCACCAAGCTGATGCTGTCGGCGGACAGCTTCGAGGACTACGAGGACATGATTTTCGGCATGGACGACGGCCCCGTGCGCGTGATCGGCACGGTGGTGTGGTTCCAGGCCGCCGACGAGATGGAGTAGCCGTGGGCGGGCGCGCGGCGATATACGCCCGCTTCTCGAGCCACAACCAGCGCGGCGAGTCCATAGAGATACAGGTGGAGAAGTCCCGCGCCTACTGCGCCGAGAACGACCTGCGCGTGGTGGCCACGTACTGCGACTTCGCGCAGACGGGCACCAACACCGACCGCGCCGAGTTCCAGCGCATGATGGCCGACGCCAAGCGAGGGCTGTTCGATTTCGTGGTCATATATAAAGTTACCCGAATCATGCGCAACCGCGACGAGATGGCCATGGCGCGCATCATGCTGCGCCGCTGCCGCGTCGAGATACTGTACGCGGGCGAGGACATTTCGGACGGCTCGGCGGGCGTGCTGCAGCTGGGCATGCTGGAGGTGCTGGCGGAGTACGAGAGCGCGCTCGACGGCGAGCGCATACGCGACGGCATACAGAAGAACGCCGAGCGGTGCATGGCCAACGGCTGCGTGCGCTACGGCTGGGACATAGTGGACGGGCGCTACGTGGTCAACGAGGAGGAGGCCGCCGCCATCCGCCTGGGCGTGCGCATGGTCTTGTCGGGCAAGTCGGTGGCCGACGTGGTGCGCGCCTGGGAGCCGTACCGCACCAAGCGCGGCGGCAAGTGGCGCTTCCAGACGGTGCGCCGCATACTGATGCGGCGGGAGAACGGCGGGGAGTACCGCTACGCGGGCGTGGTCGTGCCCGGCGGCATGCCAGCCATCGTTCCCATGGATGACGAGGAGAGGGTGATACGGATGCTTGAGGACTCGCACAGGCCCCGCGCCAAGACCGAAGCGTGGGACTTCCCGCTCACGGGCAAGCTCTACGACGGGCGCGACGGCGGGCTGATGACCGGCACCAGCGGCACGGGCAAGTCGGGCAGGCCCTATCGCTACTACCGCTGCCGCAGCTGCGGGCGCACCGTGCGCCGCGATGTCGTGGAGAAGCGCGTGGCCGACGCCGTGCGCGAGGCCCTGGGCAGCGCCGACAGCCGCGAGCGCATCGCTCGCATGCTGGCCGACGCCGAGGAGGAGCGCGCCGACGAGAAGCCCTTGAGCGAGACCATAAAGGGCGAGCTGGCCAAGATCGAGACGGCGTTCTCCAACATATGGGCGGCCATCGAGTCGGGCATCGCGCCGCCGGGCGGCAAGGAGCGCATAGACGCGCTGAAGCAGCGGCAGGCGCTCCTCAAGGACGAGCTGCGCACGGCCGAGGCCCTTGAGGCCGCCCGCCTTGACTACGACCGCGCGCTGTTCTGGCTTGAGGGCATGGCCGCCGCCGAGGTGGACGACGCGCAGCTCCTGCGCACGTTCGTGGCGCGCGTGGTGCTGGGCGGCCCCGACGATGACGACGGCCTGCGCGTGGCGTTCACGTTTGACGATTCTGCCGGCTTGGGCGATAATCCGTCGCTGCCCGGCGCTATAGGTCCAGGTGGCGAGGTGTTCGACCGAATGAACGCCAGCTCCACCATAAGCAACAGACAGGTAGATATTCGTATCTGCCTGTCTTTTTATTTCTAGTCCGTACCGCGGAGAATCGAACTCTGTGCAGGGCGCGGGCGTTAGGAAAACGCGTAAGCGTTTTTAGCCCGCGGGCGAGGACGCCGGCAGACGGCCGAAGCCGGTGCGGGTTCGCGAAGCGAACACGCGGATTCTCCGCGCAATGCCCCAGCTAGATATAGATGCGATGCCGATCGGGCGTCTTGCCCCGGCCTCAACCCATCAACGGATTCCCCAAACCGCGGAGAATCGAACTCTATGCAGGGCGCGGCCGTAAAGAAAACGCCTTGGCAACGCAGACCGGGACACGCTTTCCCGATGGCAGCCCAGGCGGAAAGCACGTCTCGGAATCCGCGCTCAGACTGGGACGTAGTTTCCGGATGGCGCCTCAAGCGGAAACTGCGACCCGGAATCGAGCCGTAGAGTGGGACATGCTTTCCCAATGGCAGCTCAAGCGGAAACCGCATCCCGGGATCTAAGCTCGGAATGGGATTCATTTTCCTGATGGTGGGCTCAGCGGAAAATGAGACCCGGAATTTGCTCTGAGAACGGGACACACTTTCCGCTTCACCTGCCGCCTCGAAAAACCTGCGCTCTCACCATCCCAAAACTGGGTAGAAGAAAGCCAAAACGCAATCGCAGGAGGTCAACATGACTGCAGAAGATAAGGCAAAGAACGCCGGCAAGGTCGCGCTCGTCCTGGAGGGCGGTAGCTTTCGCGGGCAATTTACCGCGGGCGTGCTCGACGTTCTCATGGAGGCTGGCGTCGAGATTCCGGCTGTCTACGGTGTATCGGCCGGTGCCCTCAACGGCGTGAACTACAAGTCGCACCAGATCGGCCGTGCCAACCGTATCAACCTGGCTTTTTGCAACGACAGCCGCTTCATGGGCGCCGCATCGTTTGCGTCCACGGGCTCTATTGTGGGTTACGACTTTATCTTCAATGATGTCCAGGACCGCCTGGATCCCTTTGACAACGAGACGTTCGACGCGAGCCCCATTGAGATGTACGCCGTCGCGACGGACATGCTCTTTGGAACCGCCACGTACCTCCCGGTCAAAAGCGCCGTGCTCGACCTCGACGCCGTGCGTGCCTCGACCTCGCTGCCGCTGGTGACGCCGTCGGTCGAGATTGACGGGCACAAATACGTCGACGGCGGCGTAGCCGATTCGATCCCCATCGAGCACGTGCTGGAGGAGGCGGGCTTCGACCGTGCAGTCGTCATCGTCACGCAGGACCGCTCGTATGAGAAAAAGCCCTACGAGTTTATGCCTGCCGCGCGCGCCCGCTATGCCGACTACCCCTATCTGCTCGAGGGAATCGAGACGCGCCACGACCGCTATAACATCCAGCGCATGCATCTGTGGAAGTATGAGCGCGAGGGCCGCGCGCTGGTCGTTGCTCCGCAAAAGCCGGTCGAGGTCGGTCACGTTGAGCACGATTCGGCAAAGCTCCTCGACCTGTATATTCAGGGCCGCCAGGAGGCAAAGCGCCTGCTCGCGGAAATCCAAGAGTTCGTTGAGCGCTAGCGACGGCGAACCATCAAAAAATGACAACAGCTAAAAAGCTGGAAAAATCACAGCTCGTGGATGACATGTGCAGAAACTCTGGTCGGAGCCAAAATACCTGTTGACTCGTACGGCGAGCGGGGTAATATGGACGGGTTACTTGCAGAGCCCCGTGAATCTCTGTAACAACACGTACTGTACATGGAGGAGTCTAAGTGATTTCGAAATCGACTCACTACGCCAAGCAGGGCGAGGTCCAGCGCAACTGGGTTCTCGTCGACGCCGATGGTGCTGTCCTGGGCCGTCTTGCCACCCAGATCGCAATGATCCTGCGCGGTAAGAACAAGCCCCAGTTCACGCCCAACAGCGACTGCGGCGACTTCGTTGTCGTCATCAACGCCGATAAGGTCCAGCTTACCGGTAACAAGGCTGACACGAAGACCTATTATCGCCACAGCGGCTACAACGGCGGCCTCAAGGCTGAGAGCTTCCGCCAGGCTATGGAGAAGCACCCGGAGAAGGTCATCGAGCGCGCCGTTCGCGGTATGCTGCCCAAGACCACCCTCGGCCGTGCCCAGATGACCAAGCTTAAGGTCTACGCTGGTGCCGAGCATCCGCATGCTGCCCAGAACCCCACGAAGATTGAGCTGGAGGCTTAAAGATGGCTGAGAACACCGTTGTCTACCAGGGTACCGGCCGTCGTAAGAACGCCGTCGCCCGCGTCCGTCTCGTCCCCGGCACCGGCAAGGTGACCATCAACAAGCGTGACGCCGAGCAGTATTTCGGCCGTCATCAGCTCGTTGAGAACGCCCTTGCTCCCTTCAAGGTGACCGACACCGCCGGTCAGTTCGACGTTATCGCTCTGTGCGATGGCGGCGGCATCTCCGGTCAGTCCGGCGCTCTGCGCCTGGGCATCGCTCGCGCTCTTCTGAACGCTGGCGACTACCGTGCTGACCTCAAGAAGGCCGGTTTCCTTACGCGCGATGCTCGCGTGGTCGAGCGCAAGAAGTACGGCCTCAAGAAGGCCCGCCGCGCTCCCCAGTTCTCCAAGCGCTAAGGTTTTATCTCCTTTCGAGATACAATGTACAAGCGGGGCCTGCCGATTCCTCGGCGGGTCCCGCTTTTCTTTTTCGACTAGGGCGGGCGGTTGCATATCGCCTGCTAGGGAAGGAGCGATCCTATGCCCCAGAACATCTTCGGTACCGACGGCGTTCGTGGCGTCGCCAACGCCGATCTTTCGTGCGACCTCGCGTTTCGCCTGGGCCGCGCGGCGACCAAGTTTCTTGGTCCGGACATCTGCATCGGCCGTGACACGCGCCTTTCGGGCACTATGCTCGAGAGCGCTCTGACCGCCGGCATTATGGCCGAGGGCGGCCGCCCGCACTGCTGCGGCGTCATTCCTACGCCGGCCGTGGCGCTGCTCACCGTCCAAAACGAGCTCGATGGCGGCATCGTCATCTCCGCTTCGCATAATCCGCCGGAGTTCAACGGCATCAAGTTCTTTAGCCGCAAGGGCATGAAGCTTCCCGATGCTGTCGAGGAAGAGATCAGCGCCTGGGTCATGTCCGAGGAAGCCATGGCTGCCGACACGCTGCCGACCGGTGCCGGCGTGGGCCACATCATCAAGATGAAGGACGCTCGCAAGGCATACGTCGACCACGCCATCGATACGCTTGATGGCCTGAGGCTCGACGGCCTGGTCGTTGCCGTCGACTGCGGCCACGGTGCTTCTTGCCAGACCACGCCCGCCGCGCTGCAGCGCCTGGGTGCTACGGTCCATGCCATCAACACCGATTATTGCGGCACCGACATCAACGTCGAGTGCGGCTCTACGCACCTCGAGCCCCTGCGCGAGCTCGTGCTGCGCACCCATGCTGACATCGGTCTGGCCCACGACGGCGACGCCGACCGCGTGCTGTTCGTGGACAGCGAGGGCAATGAGATCGATGGTGACTACATCCTGGCTATCTGCGGTTCTGACCTCGCCGCTCGCGGCAAGCTCGCCAACTCCGAGATCGTCTCGACCGTCATGTGCAACCTGGGCTTCTCCATCGCTATGAAGGAGCAGGGCTTCGAGATGGTTCAGACCGCCGTGGGCGACCGTTATGTTCTTGAGCGTATGCTCGCGGACGGCGCCGTCATCGGCGGCGAACAGTCCGGCCACATCATCTTCCTGGAGCACAACACCACCGGTGACGGCTTGGTGACGGCTCTGCAGCTGCTGGCCGTGCTCAAGCGCACCGGTCGTACCCTCACCGATCTTTCCGGCATCATGAAGAAGTACCCGCAGGTGCTCGTCAACGTGCATTCCGACAACAAGGCTGGTCTGGACGATTGCCAGCCCATCTGGGATGCCGTCGCTGCTGCCGAGAAGGAGCTTGACGGCCGTGGCCGCATTCTGGTGCGCCCGAGCGGTACCGAGCCGCTGGTCCGCGTGATGGCCGAGGCCGAGACGCATGAGTTGACCCAGCGCGTTGTCGACGACATCGTCGAGGTTGTCAAGCGCGAACTTCCCTAATGGTCAAAAACCGTTGCCAAGTGGTAAACTGTTAAGGTTATTTTGATTGATCGGTATGTCCGAGGGGGAGCATGTTCACTAAAGTCCTAAGGTCTTTTGGTATGCGTGGTCGAGTCCTTACGCTGGATGCTCCCATCTCGGGCGACGTCATTCCGCTTTCCGAGGTAAACGACCAGACGTTTGCCACCGGCCTTTTGGGCCAGGGCGTGGCGATTCAGCCCACCGGAACGCGCGTGATCGCGCCGGCTGATGCCAAGGTCGAGGCTATTTTTCCCACGGGACACGCCGTTGCGCTTAACACGGTCGATGGCTTGGACGTGCTCATCCACGTTGGTTTGGACACTGTTCAGCTCGAGGGCAAGCACTTTACCGTACATGCGCAAGTGGGTGACATCGTCCATAAGGGCGATGTACTCATTGAGTTCGATCGCGAGGCAATTGCTGCCGAGGGCTACGATGTGACGGTTCCCATCTTGGTATGCAACTCCGTTGAGTTCTCGAGTATCAAGGGCTCCGTTGGTGTGCATGTCGAAGAGATGGACCAGCTCATCGTTGCTCGCGAGCGCTAGCAAGTGCACGTGGCCATTAGCCTACAATTCAAACACGTTTACGGAGGGCGCCCTTGAAAGAGGACGCCCTCCGTGGCAAGATGGGAAACGTCCGAGGCTAAACAGCTTCGGGTCACCGTGGACGGGCAGGGGCCTCGACGCGGCTAGACACGAGACACATACATTACGCGACCTCGCCCTGGTGGCCGCACACGTTGGTTGCGGCCGACGCGGGCCGCGGGCAAGTGCTTGTAAGGGAGCCTTGCCTCTCTTGTACGAGAAAGGACGCGTAATGAAGATCATTAAAGCTAAAGACTACGAGGATATGAGCCGCAAGGCCGCTAATATCATCTCGGCCCAGGTTATCCTCAAGCCCGACTGTGTGCTGGGTCTTGCCACCGGCTCCACCCCGATCGGTGCCTACAAGCAGCTCGCTGCTTGGTACGAGAAGGGCGACGTCGACTTTGCCGAGGTCAGCACCTATAACCTGGACGAGTATCGCGGCCTTTCGCACGACGATCCCCAGAGCTATCACTACTTCATGCGTGAGAACTTCTTCGATCACATCAACATCGACCTGAACAACACGCATGTGCCCGACGGTTCCAACCCCGACGCCGCCGCTGCGTGCTCTGAGTACGACAAGATCGTCGCTGACGCCGGTTACCCGGATCTGCAGCTGCTCGGCATTGGCAACAACGGCCACATCGGCTTCAACGAGCCCGATGACCACTTCTCCAAGGGCACGCACTGTGTCGACCTTACCGAGAGCACCATTCAGGCCAACAGCCGCCTGTTCGACAGCATCGACGATGTTCCCCGTCAGGCCTACACCATGGGTACCCAGACCATCATGTATGCCCGCATGATCCTGGTCGTCGCCAACGGCGAGGCCAAGGCTCAGGCCGTGCATGACATGTGCTATGGCCCGGTTACGCCCGAGTGCCCGGCTTCGATCCTGCAGCTGCACACCAACTGCGTTGTCGTTGCCGACGAGGCCGCCCTTTCGCTCTGCGAGTAGCGCGAATCCTGCAGCTCGACATAGCCTTGCCTAAGGCCTCCGCTTTGCGGGGGCCTTTTTGCTATCCCTGTCCGCCCACTTGACCAAAATCTTGCCGCAAGCTTGACGAACGCCAGATTCCCAACAGCTTGATTCATTCTATACCAGATTCTATGCAAAAATGCCACTAGAAGGTCGTAGACGGTAGCGGGTGCTAGGCGAGTTGAATGACATGGCTGAACCTTGTTCATCTGCGTTACACTGCCGCTTAGATGGGACAAGCTGACAAGCTCATTTACCTGCTTAAAGACCGATTAGTCGGGGGATTAATAACAATCGGCCCTCGCTGTACAAAAACTTGCCGCTTGCGTACCAAAAGACAACCTAAAACACAAGGGCGCTCTATTCATAGCGCGGCTTGTATGGTCTTGCGGCTACAGTGTCCATACGGTCGAGTGGAGGAGCGGGCATGGTAAACGATTTGAGCGGTATAGACGAGCTCGAGCTGATGCCGTTGGGCGGAGGCTATATGGTGCGACGCGAACGCTTGATGAATGAGCTTATCGCCAAGGGCCGAAAGGCCGGCATCGTGGTTCTTTATGCGCCCGACGGGTTTGGGAAGACCTCGGTGCTGCTGCAGTACACCCATGAGGTTAAATGCGACCCGACGCGAGGCCCCGTGCGGATTATCGAGGCGGATCGCGCCATTGGGCGCGAGGTGTTTATGCAGCTCGAGGTGGTTACCGAAGAACTCAAAGACAAACCGCACTCCCTTATCGCGATTGATAATGTGCCAAACCTCGATCAGCACGATACCGAAGACCTCATCGACAGGATTCGCGGCCTGCGCGCTATGGGGGTAGGGGTCTTTATCTCCTGCCGTCCTTCAAATCGTCAGCTGATTCATGGGCTGGGCGATTCGGTTAAGATCAATGCGCAGATGCTTAAGGTGCATGCCTTTGAGTATTCGGCGTGGGCATCGGCGTTTTCGATCAGCACATCGCTCGACTTTTATCAGCTCACGCAGGGCGTGCCCGAGCTCGTTTCGGCATTGCAGACGGGTCTGTATGGCCAAGGTGACGTAGCCGGTCTGCTCGAAAACGAGATTGTCAACGTATATGGCGCGGCACTTGCCGATCTGGCTTCGCTCGACAATAATGCGCTGTTTTGCGTGGCATGTCTCATGGTTTTGATGGGCGAGGGCAATATCGCAGAACTCGAGGCCTGTGGGGTGAGGCTGTCGATGGTCGACCAGTCCTATTTTGTGCGCGACTACCCGATCTTTGGCTTGGATCCCGCCGAGCGGAGTTTTACGTGTCTGGGCACGGAGGATAACGGACGCTTGCGCTTGCGTAAGTTGGTGGCCGAGGTTCGCCCCGAACTTGTTCCGAGGGCGGCCCGGATTTTGCTTAAGGCGGGCCGATGCGATGCGGCGATGGGCCTGGCGGACGCCTTTTTGGACCGTGAAGCGGTCCTTGAACTTGCTGGGCAGTATGGGGTCGATCTGGCTCTGACGGGGCACGGGGCCGATATCTGCCGAGCGGCGCTGGGCACGATCGATGCCGACGATCCGGCTCCAGAGCCAACGCCTGCCGAAGCGCTTGGCGTATATCTGGCAGCGGTCAGCGTGTCCAATACAAAGCTCGCTCGCTATATGGCATCGGTCATCGAGCGCGGGGGCGAACGGGCGGCCTGCGAAATAGACCCCGTTTCATGGAGGGTGGCCCAGACGCTGACGGCTGTTTGCTATGGGGACAACGGGCTTGGGCTTCCTACGAACCTGGCCGTGCCAGAAATCGAGACATCCCATACCGCACTCGATATGTTGTCTGCGCATATCGAGGTCAAGCGGTGCCTGACCGAGCGGGGAGATGACGGCGGCGTTCTACAACAGCTCAAAACGAGCAAGGCCTACGACTGCGAGCTCGACATCGCGGGGATTGTTATACGGGCCGATAGTATGCTGGTGGAGCTCTTTGACGGGTCGTTTGCGGGAACCGACGAGCGCGACGACGAGATGACGGTGGTGCGGGAGGCGCTCGACGTACGCGGGCTTAAGGCGATGGCTATCTGGGTGCGCATGGTGTTGGCGGCACGGCGGCTCCTTTCCGGCTTGCCGGTAACCGACGACGCGGCGTTCAACGAGCTCGATCGTTTTGCTGTGCGCATGCGCGACAACCAGATTCAGCTGTTTGGCCTGTTGCTAGAAGGCTGGCAGTCGCTGGCAGAGGGACGGCCGGTTAATGCAAAGTTCCGTGCGGTCCAAGTGCTCAAACTTGCCGAGGAGTCGATTGCGTACATGCGCGATAACGCATTGCTGCTGGAACGCGCGGCATATCTGCGTAACACCTCGATGGTTTCGGTGCGCGAGGAAGCGGAGTTGCTCGATATAAGCCAGACGCAGGTTGGTGGAGCGGAGGCCTGGATGGTGGCACTGCATTTGGCCTGTGCGGGCCGAGACAGCGATCTTGCGGCCTGGATGTCCATGAATCGTGCGGGGATTCTAGAGCCATCGTATCGGCTCTTTGCGCGCCTTGCCATGCATTGTCTGGGCGAGCCGGCGGCCAGGATACGCAAGAAGCTTCCCGTGCGCGAGCTGTCGCGGTACTCGCTGCGCGACGATTTGGAAGGGGAGGGCGAGCGCCTATTCCAGGCCGGCGAGGTTGAAGCCGTTGATACCATCGACCATATCGAGATTCGCATGTTTGGTGCGTTTCGCGCCGAGCGCGACGGGTTTCCCATCACGGACAAAATGTGGCGCCGCAAGAAGGCGGCGACACTTGCCGAGCGGCTTGCGCTGGGCATGGATGCGCTCGTCGATCGTGAGACGCTGGCCATGGAGCTGTGGCCCCATGCCGAGTTTAATAGCGCCCGCAACAACCTGTACTCGACGATATCGCGCTTGCGGTCGGCTTTGGGGCCGACGCCGGATGGCAAGTCATGTGTGCTCATCCAAAATGAATGCATCGGACTCAATGGCGACTACGTTAAGACCGATGTGCGGCTGTTTGACCAGATAAGCCGCGAGGTTTTGGGAAATCGCACGGGTGCGCGCGGGCCCCATTTAGTTGAGCTGTGCCTTAAGATTGAGCAGCTTTATGCCGGACCGCTGTATGTTCCCAATGGCTGTAATCCCACCTACTTTTTGCGCATGCGGCGCATTATGCAGTCAAAGTACATCGATTGCATGATTAAGGGAGCAAATGCCGCTCTAGAAGAAAACGATCTGCAGTCGGCGATTTGGCTGGCGGAGTCGGGGCTTCGACAGGAAACGGCGCGTGAGGATATGGTGCGCTGCGCCATGCGCGTCTACAGTGCGGCGGGGCGGCGGCGCGATATCGTCGAGCTGTACAGCGGGCATATGCACCACCTGAGGGAGCAGGTCAATGGCATGCCCGAGCCCGAGACGCGGCGTCTATACGAGCGCTTGGTGGAGGGGCGGCTCAATCGCGTGCTGGTCGAGCGATAAAAAACGGGCGCCCGAAGTACTTGGGCACCCGTAAGCTTGCTATGTGTTGGATCGCCGGATCATTGGCTCTTAGACGAGCTTGATCTTCTCGATGTCCTTGCGCGAGGACTCGCGATATAGTGAGAACTTGCGGCCGATGACCTGGACGACCTCGGCGTGGCAACGCTCGGCGAGCTCCTCGGCGGCCTCGCGGGCGGAAAGGCTGGAGCCATCGAGCACGGAGCACTTAACGAGCTCGTGCTTCTCCAGGTAGGCGACCGTCTGCTCGACGGTGCCCTCGTTGATATCGGACTTGCCGATGATGATGGCGGGGTTGAGGTGATGGGCCATGCTGCGAAGCTGCTTGACCTGGGCTCCTGTCAGTGCCATGGGTTCTCGCTTTCTATGTATGGGGCGCCCCGCGACGGGGCCTTAATCTACGTGAACTGTCCCACGATAGCGCAGGAACGGCGCGGTGTGGAGCGCGTTTGCCCAGTTCGCAAAGAATGCGGATGCCGAACTGGCGGACGGCGCGGGCTGCAAGCGGGTAGGCGGCGCGGGTGCAATTGGGCTACAGGCGGTTCGCAGAAACTGGCGTCCAGGCAATAAAGGCCCAGCGGACCTTACGGATATGGTCGAGCATGTAGCGTCCCTGCGGCACGCCCTTGGATCCCGGCTCGCCGGCATGGGGATTCTCGACAATGTGCTGGGCGATGTAGTCGCGCAGACGGTCGATTTTATCCTCGTTGCCATGTTCGAGCATACGGGAGAAGTCCGCTACGCCCGCCTCAAGGCTATCGAAGGTGTCGCGACGAGGCGATTCAAAGTACGTAACCTGCGGCAGGGCACCCATCTGAATGAGAATGTTAAAGGCATACACAAAGCCATTGCTGCAGGTAACCGAGGCGCCAATGGCGTTCATCACGTGCAGGTCATAGCGCGGGCTGGAGTTGGCGACCATTGTGACAGCACAACGCCGGCGAGCCGTGCGGTCGAGCTTGGCAAGCGCGCCTTTTAGGTCATTGGTGGTGACGGAACGACTGGCAAAGGCAACATCCACAGTCTTGGCAACCGGCCCAACCAAATCCCAATCATCGTCCCAAGCAAGCTCAAGCGGCGTAATCAGGTCCTCGAGCCCATAGTACTCAATGCCAGCATCAAGGGTGCCCAACATGGCAGGGGAAAAGTCAGCGGCAATCACGGGATGCCCGTCTTGCGCAAGCGGAATAGCAATCGACCCAGCCCCACATCCCATATCCAGCACCGATTCACCAGGCTCAAGCGCCAGCAATTTCATAAAATCCCGAGCATATGGGGCAGTCTCCAACGGACGAAAATGCCGAGCCCGCTTATCCCACTCAAAAGAATCATCAGCCCGATGCCGAGCGGCCTGCAGACGCATCCATTCGCCATTCCAATCCGCAGAAAGCAGCTCAGAACGAATCAAATCATCAGCCACGGGCCATCCCCCTCACAACAAAAAAGCGACTCCTCCCAAAAGAAGAGCCGCAACCAGCATATATCAGATAGAACCGATCTAACGCCAAACCGCCCTCACAACCAAGGCGGGCAGGAGCGAAGCGACTGCCATACGGGATAGAACCCAACTGAGGTCCCGTTGTGCGGGAGCCCCGGGGAGGGCAAATATATAAGGTCGATCGCGAGTTCCGCACGAGCCGGAGAGCACTTAATGTGCTCTCCGTGCGAGTCAGGACTGTCCGAGCAGGCGACCTTATATATTTGCCCTCCTCGGGGCTCCTCGCCCGAACCCCTCAGCTAGTTCTTGAGCGAGTTCAGCGGTGCCGGGAAGCGTCCGCCACGGTGGGCAAGCACGGTGCCGGCGTTGGGGTTCACCGGCATGATGGGCGCACGGCCGAACAGGCCGCCGTACTCGACGCAGTCGCCCACGCCCTTGCCGATGGCGGGAATCACGCGGACGGCCGTGGTCTTGTTGTTGATGACACCGATGGCCATCTCGTCGGCGATGATGCCGGCGATGGTCTCGACCGGGGTGTCGCCGGGGATGGCGATCATGTCCAGGCCGACGGAGCACACACAGGTCATGGCCTCGAGCTTCTCGAGCGAAAGCGCGCCGGCTTCGACGGCGGCGATCATGCCGGCGTCCTCGGACACGGGGATAAAGGCGCCGGAGAGACCGCCCACGCTGGAGCTGGCCATGACGCCGCCCTTCTTGACGGCATCGTTGAGCATGGCGAGCGCACAGGTCGTGCCCGGGCCACCGCAGGTGCCCACGCCGATGATCTCGAGGATGCGTGCGACGGAGTCGCCGATGGCGGGCGTGGGAGCCAGCGACAGGTCGACAATGCCCTTCTCGACACCCAGGCGATGGGCGGCCTCACGGCTCATGAGCTCGCCGGCACGGGTGATCTTAAAGGCGGTCTGCTTGATTTTCTCGGCAACCTCCATCATCGAGGCGGAGTCGGGGAGCGTCTCCAAGGCAGCAGCCATAACGCCGGGGCCCGAGACGCCTACGTTGATGACGGCGTCGGCCTCGCCACCGCCGTGGACGGCGCCCGCCATAAACGGGGAGTCCTCGACCATATTGGCAAAGCAGACAAACTTGGACGCGCCAACGGAATCCTGGTCGGCCGTGAGTTTAGCGGCATCGATGATGGTCTGGGCGGCCATAAGCACGGCGTCCATGTTGATACCGGCGCGCAGGCTGGCGACGTTGACGCTGGAGCAGACGCGGCTCGTGGTGGCGAGCGCCTGGGGGATGGACTGGATGACGCGGCGGTCGGCGTCGCCGATGCCCTTCTGGACGAGCGCGGAGAAGCCGCCCAGGTAGTCGATGCCGAGCGTCTCGGCCGCGCGGTCGAGGGCATGCGCGATGGGGGTGAGGTCCTCATCCTTGCAGCACGCGGCGATCTGCGCCACCGGGGTGACGGAAACGCGCTTGTTGACGATGGGGATACCGTACTCGCGCTCGAGGTTCTCGGCGGTCTCGACCAGATGCTCAGCCGTGTGCGTCACGTGGTCGTAGATCTTCGTGCACATGCGGTCGAGGTTCTCGTCACCGCAACCCATGAGCGAAACACCCATGGTGATGGTCCTGATGTCGAGGTTCTGCTCCTCAACCATGCCGCGGGTTTCCGCGATTTCTGCGGGCGTGATCGCCATCCTTGCGCTCCTATCTGCCAAAACGAGCATAGTCTTATCTATTTTAACGTGCCGCACGTGCCAAGTGGCGCATGCGGCACGTTTTGGTGCTCGGTTGTTTCCGTTGTGTTACTGCCCAAAGACCTCTTCGGCGATACGAGCGCTTTCGGCGGCGTCCTTGGCGTAGTAGTCCGCGCCGATCTGCTTGGCGTATTCGGGGGTGAGTACGGCGCCGCCTACGATGATCTTGACGCCCGGCACCTCGGCATGGAGCAGCTTGATGGTCTCCTCCATGGCGACGACCGTGGTAGTCATAAGCGCCGAGAGGCCGACGAGTTTGATATCGCGCTCCTTGACGGTCTTGAGCACCTCTTGCGGGTCGACGTCGCGGCCTAGGTCAAAGACGGTGTAGCCGTAGTTGTCGAGCAGCATTTTGACGATGTTCTTGCCAATATCGTGGATGTCGCCCTTGACGGTGGCCACGCAGATCTTGCCCTTGTCGGCAATCTCGCCGGCGGGCATCAGGCGCTTGATGGTGTCGAAGCCCACGCGTGCGGCCTCGGCCGAGGCCATGAGCTGCGGCAAGAAAAACTTTCCCTGGTCAAAGAGGACGCCAACCTCGTCGAGGGCGGGGATAAAGTGATTGTTGATGAGGTCCATGGCGTCGTGGTCTGCCAGTAGACGCTCGGTCTCGGCAGCGATCTCGCCTTTGCGACCCGAGACGACCATGCGACGAATCGGGTCGTCGTTGCCGTCGGCGCTGGCGGTGCCCGCGGCAGGCGCGGCATCACTCGATGCGGCCTGAGCTGCTGCCGGGTTTGCGGCGATCTTGTACGGATCGGTCCAGTCGGCGTAGCGCTCGATGTATCCGGTCGAGCCCTCGTCCTCAACGCTCAGGACGCGATAGCTGTAGACGGTATCCATAAAGCGCTTGGAGCCCGGGTTCATGATGGGGGCGTCCAGACCCGCGCCAAAAGCGGCGGCCAAAAAGACCGAGCCCAGCAGCGGGCGGGCAGGCAGGCCAAAGCTGATGTTCGACACGCCGAGCGCGCACTTGACGCCCAGACGCTCCTTGCACAGGGACATGGCGCGCAGGATCTGCTCGGCCTGGCGTTGATTGGTCGAGGCGGTCATGACCAGGCAGTCGATGAGGATGCGGTCCGGGCCGATGCCGTAACGGGCAGCCTCGGCCACGATGTGCTCGGCGATGGCGAAGCGAGCCTCGGCGGTATCGGGGATGCCGCCTTCGTCGAGCGTAAGGCCGACAACGTTGGTGCCGTAGTGGGCGACCAGCGGTAAGATCTCATCCATGATCTGCTGCTTGCCATTGACCGAGTTGATGATGGGCTTGCCGGCGTAGCGGCGCACGGCGGCCTCGACGGCTGCAGGGTCGGTGGAGTCGATCTGCAGCGGCAGCAACGTGGAGCCCTGGAGCTGCTCGGTGGCCTGTTGGATGATCTTGACCTCGTCGATCTCGGGCAGGCCCACGTTAACGTCCAGGATGTCGGCGCCCTGTTCCTGCTGGCTGATACCCTGGCTCACGACGTAGTCCAGGTCGCCGTCGCGCAGGGCCTGCTGCAGGCGCTTTTTGCCGGTGGGGTTGATGCGCTCGCCGATGACGGCGATCTTGTGGCCGTCGCAGGGAAGGTCCACGACCGTTTGGGCGCTCGTGACCGACATGCTGGGCTTGCGGCGGCGCGGGCTGGGCGTGTGGTTATCGATAAGCGTGCGCAAGGCCGCCATGTGCGCCGGCGTGGTGCCGCAGCAGCCGCCCACGACGCTCACGCCGTCGGCGATCATGCCGGCGACGGCTTCGGCGTATTCGGGGGCCTGGATATCAAAGACGGTATTGCCGTCATCGTCCACGTGGGGCAGTCCCGCGTTGGCTTGCACCATAATGGGCTTGTCGGTAACGGTGAGCATACGCGCGGCGAGTCCTCGGAGCTCGGCCGGTCCTTGGCTGCAGTTGATGCCCAAAACGTCGGCGCCAATGGCATCGAGCGTGATGGCGGCAACCTCGGGACTCGTGCCCAGGAAGGTGCGACCGTCTTCCTCAAAGGTCATGGTGGCAAAGACGGGCAGGTCGGAGTTCTCGCGGCAGGCGAGGACGGCAGCCTTGATCTCGGCAAGGTCGGTCATGGTCTCGATAATAAAGAGGTCCACGCCCGCATCGACGCCGGCACGCACTTCCTCGGCAAAGAGGTCATAGGCCTCGTCGAAGCTGAGGGTGCCCAAGGGGCGAAGCAGCGCGCCGATGGGACCGATATCGCCGGCGACATAGTGGGCACCGGCCGCGCGGGCGCAGACGACGGCAGCGGTAAAGACATCTGCCACGGTGGCGGCACCGTCGAGCTTGTGGGCGTTGGCGCCAAAGGTGTTGGCAGTGATCACGTCGCAGCCAGCCTCGACGTACTGGTGCTGAATGTCGGTAATGACCTGGGGCTCCTCAAAGTTGAGCAGCTCGGGCAGGGCGCCGGCCTTCATGCCGGCAGCCTGCAGCATGGTGCCCATGCCGCCGTCGAACAGCAAGTGCCCCGTGCCCTCGATGGCGGCGCGCAGGCGATCGTCCTTAATGCGAAGGTCGTCGATCGTGCGCGTCTTGTATGCAGCGCCATTACGGCGTGCGGCATCAACGGGCGCCGCCAGCGCAGCGCCGTCCAGATCATGAGTGATAAGCGGAGTAAACATCGAGGGCTCCTAATGGCTGGAATAGCAGGTGGTGTGGGCGGCGCGGAAGCGGCAGTGCTCGCGCATGCGGCAGATATTGCAGGTAGGCCGGCTCTGGGCGTCGTGGACCTCGCCGTCAAACAGACCGATCACCGCGGTCACGCTTTTGGTGGGCATAAGCAGGCTGGTGGGTGTGACGGTAAGCCCGATGAGCCGCGTGGCGTTGAGCGTATTGACGATCGAGCGCTGGGCCGAGAGCGGGCAGTCGCCGTAGCCGGGACTAAAACGCCAGTTGCCGGCGAGCCCATGAACGGCGGCGTCCGTCTTGACCTGCTGGTCCATTTGCTCGACGGCGGCTTCCACGTAAGCGGAGCACGCGGCGTCGAGCACGGCGCCCTCCAGGGGATGTTGGGCTCCCGTGGTGCGCAGGCGACGCTCGGCGTCCATGCCGAGGGTACATGCCATGAGCGCGGCAAAGCGGGCATCTTTGAGATGTCGATAGATATCGCGACCTCGCAGCTCAACGTTGGTGCCGACCAAGCGAATGCAAGGCTCACTTTGTTCGTCCACGCCCGTGGCATCGACGGCAAATACGCGGCGCACGCCGCGGGGCTCAATGTCCAGCTCCAGACGCTCAACGACAAGTTCAATACGCTGCGACAGCTCGGGCTCAATCTGCTGGCCGCCGTAACCCAGATACCGCAGCATCTCGGCACGGTCGACACGGGGATGGTGCGCAGCATCGACACGGTAAAGCGCCGGCGACGCAAGGTCGGCCGGCACTTCGACAGCGGTTGTATCGATGTGCGGTTTTTCCATTACCCCAGGCGCTCCATAATGGTCGCGGCGATTGCAGGACGGTTCATAGTGTACAGGTGCAGGCCGTCGGCGCCGTGCTCCTTGAGGTCGCAAAGCTGGCGGGCTGCATAATCTACACCAGCTGCCTGCAGGCTCTCGGGGTCATTCTCGTACTTGGCGAGAATCTTGATGACGGGGGAGGGCAGCGACGCGCCGCACATAAAGACCATGCGGCTGATCTGCGACTTGCCCATAAACGGCATGATGCCCGCGGTAATGGGCACGGTGATGCCGGCCTTGTCGGCAAGCTCGCGAAAACGGTAGAAGCACTCGTTATCAAAGAAGAGCTGCGTCACAAAGAAGCTCGCGCCAGCGTCCTGTTTTTGCTTGAGGTGTTCGACCGAGAGGTTGAGATCCTCACAGGCAATGTGGCCCTCGGGGTAGGCTGCGGCGCCCACGCAAAAGCCGGCATCGACGAGCTCGGGGATGAGGTCGCGGGCGTAGGCGTAGTCCGAGGCGGGCTTGTCGTCCTCGGTCGCGCCGGCAGGGAGATCGCCACGCAGGGCCAGGATGTTTTCCACGCCGGCGGTGCGATACTCGTCGATCTTGGCGGCGATATCGGCGTGCGACCGGCCCACGCAGGTAAGGTGTGCCACCGAGGGCGTGTCGAATTCGCTCGTAATCATATGCGCGATGGGGGCGGTGGCGGCACCGTTGCCCGAGCCGCCGGCCGAGCAGGTGACCGAGACAAAGCTCGGCGAAAGCTTGCACAGATTGCCTGCCACCTCGCGAGCCGTGTCGAGGGTCAGCTCGCCCTTGGGCGGGAACATCTCAAACGAAACGGGTACGGTGCCCTGGGATGCTGCCTGCTTAAAAAGCTCGTCGACGCGCATATCGTGCTCCTCTAGATACGTAATAGTGTGATGTGTTGTAAGGATTCTACAGCACCACTGTGTCACGGTGGAGTTTCACTTGTTATTCGGGGATACCAATCAAAGATGCCTTGCTATCGGCTTTCTCTATAACAGAGCGGCTAATCTAGGCACGGACTATAAAGACTGGTATCTGATGCAAAATACCAGTTAATAGAGCTCCATCCCAAATTGACTACCCTTAAACCATGGGGAGAGGTCTGCAATTTATGCAGTTGATTGGCTGTTGAGGGTGGCAACGCCGCCTCGATAGGGTAACCTCAATGATTGGTTTCGCGACAGCAACATAACGGTAATGTCGCGGAAACACGGCGAGTCTAAGCTATGACTCGTTCGTTAGTAATCAACACCGCTTCTCACGCGGTGCCGATACGAAGGGAGTTCCGTATGGCCGAACTTACTGACCGCTTCGGGACCATGGTGTTCTCTGAGGAAGTCATGAAGGACTACCTCCCCAAGGACATTTGGAAGCGCCTTGCTGCAACCCTCGAGGGCGGTGAGCCGCTCGACCTGGATGTGGCCAACGCCGTTGCCCATGCCATGAAGGTCTGGGCCATCTCCAAGGGCGCGACGCACTACGCGCACTGGTTCCAGCCGCTTTCGGGTATTACTTCCGAGAAGCACGACAGCTTCCTGGAGCCCAACCACGACGGTACCGCCATTACCAAGTTTACGGGCAAGAACCTCATCCAGGGCGAGCCGGACGCCTCCAGTTTCCCCAACGGCGGCCTGCGTGCTACCTTCGAGGCCCGTGGCTACACCGCTTGGGATCCCACCAGCCCCGCCTTTATCAAGGACGATGTCCTGTGCATCCCCACGGCTTTCTGCTCCTACACGGGCGAGGCCCTGGACAAGAAGACCCCGCTGCTGCGCTCCATGACCGCGCTCTCGCGTGAGTCCAAGCGCGTTTTGGCGCTATTTGGCAAGACCCCCAAGAAGGTCGTTCCTTCCGTGGGCGACGAGCAGGAGTACTTCCTGATCAAGAAGGACGCCTACCGCAAGCGCAAGGACCTGGTCATCACCGGCCGCACCCTCTTTGGTGCTGCTCCCTGCAAGGGCCAGGAGCTCGAGGAGCACTACTTTGGCGCTATCCGCCCCACCGTCTCGGCCTATATGAAGGATCTGGACGATGAACTGTGGGCGCTTGGCATTCCCGCCAAGACCAAACACAACGAGGTCGCTCCCTGCCAGCATGAGCTCGCCCCTGTCTACGGCGAGGTCAACGAGGCCATCGACCAGAACCTGGTCATGATGGAGAAGATGAAGCTCATCGCCTCCCGCCACGACTTGGTTTGCCTGCTGCACGAGAAGCCTTTCGAGGGCATCAACGGTTCGGGCAAGCACAACAACTGGTCGCTTGGCACCGAGTCCGAGAATCTGCTCGATCCGGGCGACACCCCGCTCGACAACCTGCAGTTCATCGTCTTCCTCACCGCGGTGATCGAGGCCGTCGATAACTATCAGGAGCTCCTGCGTGCCTCCGTTGCCTCGGCCGGCAACGACCATCGTCTGGGCGCCAACGAGGCTCCTCCGGCGATTATGTCCATCTTCCTGGGCGACCAGCTTACCGAGGTCGTCGAGAAGATCATCGATGGCAAGGCTTCCGTCCATGCCACGCGCGGCGTGCTCGACCTGGGCGCCGATACCCTGCCCAAGCTGATGCAGGACAACACCGACCGCAACCGCACCTCCCCGTTTGCCTTCACCGGCAACAAGTTCGAGTTCCGTGCCTGCGGCTCCGAGCAGAACGTCTCCGACTCCAACTTGGTGCTCGATGCCGCCGTGGCCAAGTCGCTCAAGTCCTTCGCCGACGCGCTTGAGGGTACGCCCGAGGATGAGTTCCAGGACGCTGCGCTCGAGTACTGCAAGAAGGTCCTGACCGACCACCAGCGCATCCTCTTTTCCGGCGATGGCTACTCCGACGAGTGGCCCGTTGAGGCCGAGAAGCGCGGCCTTGCCAACAACAAGACCACGGCCGACGCCCTGCCCGCCTTTGTTTCCGATAAGGCCATCGCGCTCTTTGAGGAGACGGGTGTCCTGACCAAGGCCGAGGCCCAGTGCCGCTACGACTGCAAGCTCGAGAAGTACAACAAGCTCATGAACATCGAGGCTACCACGATGGTTCGCGAGGCGCGTCGTACCTATCGCCCGGTCATTACCGCCTATGCCACCAAGGTCGCTAAGGGCCTTGAGACTATTCGTGCCGCCGGCGCTGAGGCCGCCATGCAGTGTGAGCAGAACACGCTCAACAAGCTCTGCAACGGCATCACCACCATCAACGACTCCATTAAGGCGCTCGACGCCGTGCATCAGAAGGCCGAAGCTCTCGATGGTCAGGAGCAGGCCAATGCGTATGCACACGAGGTCGTTCCCGCTATGGATACGCTACGCGCCGCCGTGGATGCAATGGAGGAGATCGTGGCCGCCGACTACTGGCCGGTTCCGACCTACGACGACATCCTGTTCTACGTGTAGGGCATAGCCAACATATCGTCACGGTATTAAGCCGGGGTCCGCTTCGCGCGGCCCCCGGCTTTCTTGTTGAACAAATTTATTAGGGAAGAGTCTGCTCCGTGCCGTTTGCTAGGGTAAGGGCGTGCGCGTTGCTGTGTCATGAAAATGAAAAATACTTGGAATATAACGTGCCTCGATGTACTCAAATTGAGTTCCGGTTGAGTCGAATGTCTGGCTGGTTACGACTGCCAGATACGAAGAAGAATCGACGCCAAGCAACCGGCAGTCCTCAGCGTCGGGCTGGGCGAGTGTTATTGTTCGTTTGCTCACGGCAATGGTGAGCCCTAGCTCATCCTCGATGTAATGGAAGAGCGACAGGGTGGCATTCTGCTCGTTTAAGCCGGGGACGGAGGAAGTTAGGAAGTAGTGGCGGTCGACAGCGACCGGTTTATCGTCGAGCATGCGGACGAGCTTCAAATGCGTAAGGTCTTCTCCTTCGGGAAATCCCGTCAACTGGGCTAGACACTTATTGGTGCTTACGTGTTCGAAATAGACGATTTTTGACGTTGGAATTGCTCCGATTGCGTGTGCCGATTCGCTGAACGAACAAAGGCCGCTTACGGTGAATGCACCCTCTTTGCTGGTGCCTGCAAGTGACGTCTCGATTACGAGGACTCCCTTGCCTTTAATGGACTGAACTAGACCTTCATTTGCGAGAAGTGAGATAGCCTTGCGCACCGTCATTCGAGAGCAGGAGAACTCTTTGGAAAGATTTTGTTCGGAAGGAAGGAGCGATCCCACGGGATGCTTGCCTTCGACAATCCGCTCTCGTAGGCTTCGGTAAATTTCACTGTACAGGATCCTTGCCAAAATGCTCTCCTTATTGAGGTTGTACGGAATGCGTCGAATCGGCGCGATTATCCGCTCCTACCAATTATAGGAAGTGGAGACACTTAAAGTTGCCGCTTACCGCCATAAATCAACCGTTCACCCGTGTGCTTAACATGTCTAGACAGATAGCAAATCATGTGGCTATAATTCAAGTTGTCAAGTACATGTCTAGACAGGAGGATTTGTAATGGCAAAACAGAGCTATGCGGTTACTATCGCGGGAGGCGGAAGCACTTATACACCGGGTGTTGTTCTGACACTTCTCGCGAAGCGTGATGTGTTCCCCATCAATAGGATTACGCTCTATGACAACGATGCCGAGCGTCAGGGGACAATTGCCAAGGCATGTGCCATCTACATCAGGGAGAATGCTCCAGAGGTAACCTTCAGCTATACGACCGACCCTGAGGAGGCCTTCACAGGCATCGACTTTGTACTTGCCCAGATTCGCGTTGGCAAGTACGCTATGCGCGATAAGGACGAGAAGATCCCCCTGCGCTATGGCGTTCTTGGCCAAGAGACCTGCGGTCCTGGTGGCATTGCTTATGGCTTGCGCTCCATTGGCGGCGTACTCGAGATCCTTGACTACATGGAGAAATACAGTCCCGACGCATGGATGCTCAACTACTCCAACCCCGCGGCGATCGTTGCTGAGGCGACACGCCGTCTTCGCCCGGATTCAAAGATTATCAACATTTGCGATATGCCAATAGCCCTGATGGATATCATGGCTCAGATGTGTGGTCTCAAGGACCACAACGACCTCGTCGTCGGCTACTACGGACTCAACCACTTTGGCTGGTGGACAAAGATTCACGACCGTGCTGGCAATGACCTTATGCCCACTATCAAGGCCCAAATGGCTAAAAACGGTTATGCTGGCGAGGATTCCGGCCTTGAATTCGTCGATGCGTCTTGGGACCAGACGTTCCGTAAGGCTAAGGATGTTTACGCGCTCGATCCGAATACCATCCCGAACACCTACCTCAAGTACTATCTCTTCCCGGACTATGTGGTTGAGCATACCGACCCCAACCACACCCGCACCGACGAGGTCCGTGAGGGTCGCGAGAAACGCGTCTTCGGCACCGCCCGCCAGATTATCGAAAAGGGCACGTCTGAGGGTTTCGGCCTTAAGCCAGATACCCACGCTGAGTATATTGTCGATCTCGCTCGCGCTTTGGCAGAGAACACTCGTGAACGTTTCTCGCTGATTGTTCCCAACGACGGGGCTGTGTCCAATTTTGACCCAACGGCTATGGTCGAGATCCCCTGCATCGTCGGCAGCGACGGCTACGAGAAAATTTGCCAAGGTGAGATTCCGCAATTCCAGAAAGGACTTATGGAGGAACAGGTCTCGGTCGAAAAGCTTGCAGTGTCTGCTTGGGTCGACCATTCCTATCAGGAGCTTTGGCAGGCGCTGACGCTTTCGAAGACGGTCCCCTCTGCCTCCGTTGCAAAGAAGATCCTTGACGATCTTATTGAGGCGAATAAGGAGTTCTGGCCAGAACTTCACTAGTATCGGAAATCAATTTAGTGAATGATGGTGGGCGGCCGACCTTGGACAGGTCGCATGGGAGGAAAGCCATGAGCGAAAGCAAAGAGCTTGCAAATCGCAAGCTCGGCGAGGACGTAGTTGGCCTCGTCGGCGGTAAGGAAAACATCCTGAGCATCTCGCACTGCATGACGCGTCTACGTTTCAAGCTGCGAGACGATGCGAAGGCCGATACTAAGGCAATTGAGTCTCATAAAGGCGTCATTCAAGTAATCAACGCGAATGGTCAGTATCAGGTTGTTGTCGGCATCAATGTGATTGAGGATGTTTACGATGCCGCGGTTGCCGCTTCTGGTGTCGAGGGGCTGGGCGAGGTTAATCTTGATGGTGAGCCCGTCAAGAAAGGAAACGTCGTCAGCGCCCTTATCGACACCATTTCGGGTGTCATCCAACCGATTCTTGCGGTGCTGTGCGCCGCGGGCATGATTAAGGGTGTTTTGAGCATTCTTGTCGCCCTTGGATGGATTACGGCGACAGATGGCTTGTACCAGATTCTATATGCGGCTGGTGACGGCTTCTTCTACTTCCTGCCGATTATCCTTGGCTATACCGCGGCAAAGAAGTTTGGCTGTAGCGAGTTCGTTGGCATGACGCTCGGTATCGCACTTACGTATCCGGCGATGGTCAACATCACATCGGGTGATGTCTTGGGAACGGTGCTTGCCGGCACTCCCTTTGCCATGAACTATTACACGACATTCCTTGGCATACCCGTCATCATGCCGTCTTCGGGTTATACGAGCTCTGTCATTCCGATTATCATCTCTGTTTGGTTCGCGGCAAAGCTGGAGAAGTGGTGCCGCAAGCATTTCTCTGAGTATGTAAAGTTCTTCTTTGTGCCTACGTGCGTGCTCGTTGTGATGGTCCCCGCTACCTATTTGATTATTGGCCCGATTGCCACCCTGATCACGAACCTCATGAGCCTGCTGTTTAACTCCCTCTACAGCTTGCCTGTCATCGGCGGCGCGCTCGGCGGCATCGTGCTTACTGCCATTTGGCAGCCTATGGTCATCTTCGGCTTCCACTGGAGTGTCATTGCTCTCATGCTTGTGAACATTGCCTCCCAGGGCTGGGATATTGTCATGGCGCCGTACATGGTTTGCTCGTACGCTCAGTCCCTTGCCGTCCTTGCTATCCTTCTGAAGACTAAGGACGTAAAGCTCAAGCAGCTTGCATGGCCGGCGTTCATCTCGGGCTTCTTCTTCGGCATCACCGAGCCCTGCATCTACGGCGTGACCCTTCCGCGCAAGAAGCCTTTTATCATGAGCTGCATCGCCTCTGTGCCCGGCGGCCTAATCATCGGCGCTCTTGGCACCAAGATGTTCGCCTTCACCGGCGGCGGCTTCTGCGCCTTCCCGGGCTTCATTGACCCGTCCGGTGCAATGGGCGCGAACTACCTGATTTACGTAATCATAGCCATTGTGGTTTCCAGTGTGATTTCGTTCCTGCTTACGTATGCGACGTACAAGGAGGACGTGCCGGCGGTAGAGGCTGCAAAGTAGCCAAAGAGGCGGAGCGCGGGATAAGTATGCCCCGTGCGCCAGCAATCTGACAAGGTCGTCCTTGGATAAGCGCCGAGGGCGACCTTGTCTTGTGCTGGTTTCGTTTGAGAGGCAGTGGTTGAGAGTGTCTAATATTATCTTTGACAATAGGATGGGCGAGGCGTGCCTTGCGGCGTGGAGGTCCGCGGGCGTGGAAGTCCGCTCGGTCGTGGTTCGACAAGATGGTGAAGTCGTCTTTGAGCATGCGGCTGCGCCGTTCGTCCTCGAACACGTTCACCCGCTCTATTCTGTGACTAAGTCCTTTACCTCGGTTGCTGTCGGGATGTTGGTGAATGAAGGGCGGCTGTCGCTGGCTGATCGCTGGATTTCATACTTCCCGGAATATGAAGGCGAGATCGCGGATGAGCACTTTCGTAATGTGACGGTTCGCAATTTGCTGACTATGACGATGGGGCAGGAGAGTGACCTTTCGTATATTGGCGCGGGAGACGACTGGGCACATGAGGTTCTTCATCGTGAGTTTGACTGGAAGCCGGGCGAGGTCTTTCACTACGATTCGCTGTGTTCACATTTATTGAGCATGCTCGTGCAACGCATAAGTGGAACGAAAGAATCCGATTATCTCGCCGAACGTTTGTTTACGCCGTTAGGCATTAGAAGTTGGTGGTGGGAAGAGGATCAAGCCGGTCATACGACCGGAGGTTTTGGTCTTCACCTTTCGACACCGGATTTGGCTAAGTTTGGTCAATGTTTGCTGGATGGCGGCAAGTGGCGTGGGGAACAGATCATTCCCGCGGAATGGGTTGCCGAGGCGACGAAGATTCAGGTGGAAACGAGCCCCTTTTATCCTTCTGAGGCGACTGAAGACAGCAATGGCTATGGATACCAGTTCTGGATGTGCCGGCGTGGCGGGTTCAGATGCTCTGGCCTTTTTGGGCAGCTGTGCTACATACGGCCCACAGATGGCCTTGTCATCGCTTGCTCGAGTTCCACGACAGGAAGTAAGGCGTTGCTTGATCCGCTGTATGATGTATTGTTCAAAGAGCCTGGTGTTCGGAAAACGGTGGCTTCCGAACGTGGCTTCGATAGCATTCCCGTGCCAGTTGGGTTGGCTTCTGGCGGACGTTTGAGTTCATTACGCCTCGAGGGCATTCATCATTGCATTTTCGGGGATTTTGAAGAAATCGATATTCGATTTCATGAGAATGAGCTGGATTTGTCTCTGTTGCGCGATGGTCGTGAGTACGGCGTGAGGGCCGGCTACGAGTCTTGGGTTTGCAAATCGGGCGATGGGGCCGGAGTTGGAGACCTCTTTCCTTTCGTGACTCATGAAGCTGAGAGGGACGATGCCCCCGCATGGGATGTTCGCAAGTTGTTTGCAGCATATGCCTGGACTTCGCCAACAAATTTACAAATCGAGACCAGGGAACTGGACTACACGCGGCGCTGTTTTATCGATGTGCGGATCGGAGGTATTTATGCTGTGTGCAGGGTGCGAGTTGAGGGAATGTGCTGTTTCCCGGCACCCTCGGAACTCACAGCGATTTTGAAGTTGGGATAGTCTTTCAAGACGTGCGATTGACAAGAAAGCTTGCCAACATTGCAACTAATGGAGGCAGAGCTGTCCCAAGCAATGTTCTTTGATGCGGACGTCTCAGATATCGTATTGCCTTTGGAACAAGATAAGCACTTGTTGGGGCGAAGCGAAAATGCGTTTCCTCGGCTCCGCGTCCTGTCGGGTTCGAATTCCGTCGCGTGGGTAGCAAGAAGCCCGTCACCACGGGGGTGACGGGCTTCTTAGATGCTGTGGTGCTCCCAGCGGGATGTCCGCGTGCGGCTGGCGCCGCCCGCTTTCGCTGCGTCGCCTCGCTCCTTGCGTGCCGTCGCGGACGCCATGGAGGAGATTGTGGCCGCCGACTACTGGTCGGTCCCGACCTACGACGACATTCTGTTCTATATGTAACAGACACGTTTGATTTTGCGCTCGAAGGGGTCTCGCCTGTGCGAGACCCCTTCTTTTTTGTCGCTCGGACCTGCTTTGAACTTGCAGCTGAGCGGGCGTTTCGCGCGGGGCATCTTAAAAGTTGTAACCTGTTTTGGCATGCGGACGTTTCGGGCGTTTGTTCATATAGGGGAGGATTATCCGATGAAGGTATTCGATATCGTGTTTAGCCCGACCGGTGGAACGGAAAAGGTATCTGGCTATATTGCCAATGCGTTGGAAGGGGAAACCGTTGCTGTAGATCTGACCGATAGCGGGCTTGGTTTTTGCACGGTTGCGATGACAAAAGAGGATGTAGCCGTGATCGCGGTGCCCTCGTATGGCGGGCGAGTCCCGGCTGTTGCCGCGGAGCGCTTGGGTATGGTGCGAGGGAACGGTGCACAGGCTGTTCTGGTTTGTGTTTACGGAAACCGTGCGTATGAGGACACGCTGGTCGAGCTTAAGGACGTGGCAAAGGATGCGGGCTTTCGGGTGATCGCGGCGGTTTCTGCCATCGCCGAGCATTCTATTGTTCGCCAGTTTGCCGCCGGCAGACCAGATGCACGGGACGCGGCACAGCTCACAGGGTTTGCGAATCAGATCCAGCAAAAGATATCTGCAGGAGATGCTTCTGATCCGGCTATTCCGGGCAATCGTCCCTATAAGAAAGCCGGGGGCGCCGGTATGGTGCCTAAGGCCACAAAGGGGTGCACCGCTTGCGGGGCTTGCGCCGCAGCGTGTCCCGTTGGCGTTATCGATAAAGACGATCCCAAACGGGTGGACAAAAAGGCCTGCATTTCCTGCATGCGCTGCGTTGCCGTATGTCCGCGGGGCGCGCGCAGGCTAAATCCTGTCATGCTTTCTGCGGCTACCAAGATGTTGAGCAAAGCCTGCTCTGAGAGAAAAGAATGCGAGCTGTTTATCTAATAGAGAGCGCCCTGCGTTTTGGTGCTTCGAAGCAGTCGGGTTTGCGTCGTCGATTGTCGAAGGCGGCAGAGATTCTTGGCTGATTTGGCGCACATTTAGCGCACGGTTTGGCGCACATGTGCGAAAACAAAAACAGGTCGAGATGAAAAACGAACCCGCGCGACTCGTCGTCACGCGGGTTCGAATTCCGGCGCATGGCAGCAAAAAGCCCGCTATCGTGAGGATAACGGGCTTCTCATTTTAAATGGTGCCCCCAGCGGGATTCGAACCCGCGATATCCACCTTGAAAGGGTGGCGTCCTTGGCCGCTAGACGATGGGGACAGCGGGAAAGAGTATAGCAGACTTTTTTGCCGGCGCGTATATCGTTGGCAGATTGAAAAACCACCACACAGGGGTAGGCTTCTATTCCGATTTTCAAATATCTCAATCTGTAACATCTGGGCGGGCAAATCGGCTCTATCTGTTACAGATCGAGACAGACGGCGGGCGTCGGGACGAACATCTCAATCTGTAACAGTAAGACGACTTTTAACGGTCTAAATGTTACAGATCGAGACAAACTACCGTGGCTGGTCAAAACCACCACAAAGGTGCCTGTACCCTTTGTGGTGGCGGGGCGTTAGGGGAGGAGTTTCATCGCGGCGTCGTGGGCGGCGTACTCGTAAGCGTCGTCGAGGGGCTTGAGCGGCAGCAGGGCGGCGGCCTGTGCGTCGCCACGGCGCTCGAGGGCGTGGGCGATGAGCCAGTCAGCGAGCGCGGGGTTCTTGGGTAGTGCCGGTCCGTGTAGGTACGTGCCGATGACGCCCTTGTAGATGAGGCCTTCAAAGCCATCGTCGCCGTTGTTGCCGGTACCCGTGACGACGGACGTTCCGAGCGGCGTGGCCTCTGCATCGAGCAGGGTGCGGCCGCCGTGGTTCTCGAATCCCACAAAGGGCTCGGGTGCCAGGTCGGTCTTGACGGCGACGTTGCCGATCAGGCGGTCGGAGCCGCGCACGGTCTCGGCGGCAATGACGCCCAGGCCCTCGATGCGATTCTCGCCCATATAGTACGAACGGCCGAGCAGCTGATAGCTGCCGCAGATAGCGAGCAGCGAGCCGCCGTCCTCAACATAGGCCGCAACCTTGTCTTTTTGAGCGAGCAGCTCGTGTGCCACGGCCAACTGATCGCGGTCGGAGCCACCGCCCATCATGACGATGTCGGCGTCGGCGAGATCGAGCGACTCGCCCATACGGACCTCGTCCACGCGCACGGGAATGCCACGCCAGGCGCAGCGGCGCTCGAGGGCGATGACGTTGCCGCCGTCGCCATAGAGGTTGAGGGCATCGGGATACAGGTAGACGATGCGCAGCGGGCGCGAAAGCTCGACCGGCGCAATATCCGTGGGGACAGCGCTGCCATCGACGCGCGTTACAGCGTGGGAGGCAACCGAGCTCGCATCGGTGCTCTTAAGCCCGTCGAGCTCCTTGACCAGCGGCGGGAAGGCCGTGTAGTTGGCGACGGCGTAGAAGGTGTCATCGGCGGCCTCGTCTGCCACGGCGCCGATCGCCTGCTCGATATTCGAGATGATGGCGGAGTCGATGCCGGCGTACTTCAGACGCACCTGCATATCGTGTGCACGCGTGCCGCCGGCAAAGGCGATAAGCCCTGGGGTATCGGCGATGCGCTCGAAGTCGACGTCGTAGATCCACGAGACATCGTGGCCGTCGGCGTCGTTGTCGTTTAGGAAGAAGGCACAGAGCCTGCCACCTGCCGTTTTAATGGACTGGATCTGGCGATCGAAGCCCACGGGATTTTTGGCCAGGTTTGCCTCGACGGTGCGGCCGGCAATGTTCCAGCGGCCCATGCGTCCGCCGGCAGGGACGTAGGCATCGAGCGTGGGCTGTAGATGCGCCGCGTCCACGCCTAGCTCGCGCGCCGCAAAGAAGGCGGCGGCAACGTTATAGACCATGTACAGGCCGTTGTAGCGCGTGGCGATGTGCGTTGCGGGTGCGTCGGTATCGGGTCCAAAGTTCAGGTCAAAGCCGTAACCGTTGCAGGTGAGCTCAACGTTCGTTACGCGACGGACCAGCGCGGGACGACCCCAGCCGCACGAGGGGCAATGGTATGCTCCGAGCTGGCCGTACTGCACATAGTCGTACTCCAGCGGCGCGTTGCACTGCGAGCAAAAACGCGAGTCGCTAATGCGATCGGACTCGGTGCCCGTGGCGCCGTCGATGCCAAAGGCGATGCTCGTGTTGGGGACGCGTGCGGCGATCGAGGCGCAGAGCGGATCGTCGGCGTTATAGATGAGCGTCGTTGCCGGCGAAAGCTCCAGCGCGTGGGCGATGACGTCCTGGGTGTGGTCGATCTCGCCGTAGCGGTCCAGCTGGTCGCGGAACAGGTTGAGCAGCACAAAGTAGGTCGGCTTGAGTTTGGGCAGGACGCGCACCGTGTAGAGCTCATCGCATTCAAAAACACCCACGCGCTTGCTGCCGCCGGCTCGCTTGAGGCCGCTGCGCGCCTCGAGCAGGGCACCAACCACGCCCGGCTCCATGTTGTTGCCGGCACGGTTGCATACCACGGTGGCGCCGCTGGCGGCAACGGCGTCGGCGATCAGGTTCGAAGTGGTGGTCTTACCGTTGGTGCCGGTGATCACCACGCTGCGGTCGACAAGACTCGCGAGGTCGCTCAGCAGCTCGGGGTTGATCTTCATGGCGATGCGGCCGGGGAGTACGCCGCCCTGGCGCTTGAGGACGGAGCGCAGTCCCCAGCGAGCGATATCGCTCGAGGTGCAGGCAAGAGATGAGCGGAGGTTCATGAAACCGTTCCTAACGTAAACGACATGGTCGGGTCGAGTGCGTCACTAAAATCCGTAGCGGCGCGCAAATTCCTGGGCAAGCTGCGACACGTCTTCGCAGGCATTGGCCCAGGGGGCAAAGTCGGGAGTGTCCGAGATAATGCCGTCCGCTTCCCAAACGGCCTGGTGCGAAAGATCCCAGGGATCGCGTGGCTCGGGCCGGCAGGGAAGGTACGGTGTCTGGTACATGGGATTCAGCAAGAAGAACGCGCCGCCCTCGCAGCGGTTAGCGAACTCACGCAGCGCACGCGCCGCCGGACGCATTTTGTTCGTTTTGAACAATAGGATTGTGCGGGCGAGCAGGTACCAGGGGGAGTTCTCGAGTGCATCGGCTCCCACCTGTTCCTCGAGCTGGTGAGCCAGGGCAAAAAAGCCGTCCTGGTCTTCCAAGCGAGCGAGGGCGAGCAACACGGTGCCGGCAGCTCGGGTGGGATAGCCTTCTGCTTTAAGGACGCGGCGGGCGTAGTTGGCAGCAGCGCGGTAGCGGGCGCTCGCCATGCACAGCTGCGAGATGGCCTCGAGCGTGTGGAGCCACCCGATAAGTGCCGGCTCGCTCACGGTGAGATCTGCCGCCGTCACGCCGTCCGTCAAAACTTTGTTGGCCCAGTAATGTGGGGCCTCCATATCGAACCCGGGCACGCTTTGCTGCAGGTAATCGGCCGTGGTTGCCTCGAGCTTCATCAGGTCGCCCAGGCAGGCGTCAACGGGCGTGTCGGCCAGGATGATGGCGAGCAGCTGCGCGTCGACGGCAAGTGCATCGACGCGGACAATCTTGAGCAACTCGTCGCGCATGTCGTCGAACAGGCGATTGCGCGTCTGCTCGAACTCCTCGTCACTGCCCATGTCCTCGATGCGATGGAGCTCGTCGAGCAGGTGGCGATGAGCACCGGCATAGGACAGCAGCGCCTGGGCATGCTCGGACTGCGCATACTTTTGGGGATTCGCACTAATGTCGTTATGGACAAGCTCGCGTGCTGCATCGGTGAGCTCGGGGTGCGATGCCAGATAGGTGCGCTCCAAGTAGGCGGGGATGTAGACGCTCGGATCCATTAGAGGTCCCCTCCCTTAAATGGAAGCCCCTGCTCGGCTGCGCGCAGGATGCGCTCGTCGATCTGGGAACGCACGATGTCGTTGGTGGCGACCCAGGCGGCAAAGCTGGCGTTGTCGGGAGCGCCCAGGCCCTCCTGCAGTACCGGCGTCGCTTCGGACAGTGCAAGGACGAGTTCGTCGGTGGAGCCTGCACCCACGTTGACGCGGGCATAGACGCCATCGGGAAACTCGGTTTGGAAGTAGAGCGCCTCGGCTGCGTGCGGGCACGAGCGTGCAAGGATGCGCAAGTAGTGCTCGGCGTCCTCGTAGTCCAGCTCGCGCCAGGCAGCGCTCATCAGCGCGATGAGCGTCCACGGGTCCAAGTCGCGCTCCGCGTCCTTGGGACGACGGCGCAGTGGCGTGTTGGCGAGATAGGGTACGGAGTGGGCAGAGCGAAAGCGCTTGAGTTCCTCGGCGGGGTATTCGAGCTTTGCCATGGCGAGCATCGCGGTGTGGCGGACACCAGCCGGATCGTTGGGGGCAAAGTCCAGACTGCGGTTTGCGGCTTCGAGTGACATACGGTAGCGGCCGCTAATGAGGGCGCGCGACGCAAGGGCGGCAAGCCAGCGCAGGTAGGGGCGACGGGTTAGGTCGCCTGCGGCCTCGCGCTCGTAGGGGTCCTGCGCCGAGGCGATCTTGAGCGCCAAGTCGTGCTCGACTTCATCGCGCTTGGATACCAAGTACTGTACGTATTCCTCGTTGGAGTCGGCGGTGAGGGCCGTCAGCATGCGCTGGGCATCCCAGTTGGTCGGATCGAGTGCGGCAGCCTCGCGAAGCATGTTCTCGGCAGCGGTCTCTTCCTGCTCGGCCTGGGCATCGTCGGGGATAAAGGGAATGCGGTAGTCGACGGCCTCGACCACCTTGGCAATCAGATGTCCGGCGCGGTCGCGATCGTGCACGATGAGCGGCGCGGGGTTGCGGGTGAATTGCTCCATCAGACGCTCTACGGCGGCACCGTTGGTGAGCGGGATATTGTCGCGGCGCAAGGCCTCAAGAACGAGGCGATGGCAATCCTCTTGAATGGGATCGAATGCCATGGGGCCTCCTTTGCTGCGGTTAGGGTTCAAATGTCTCTATATAAAGCTCTAGTTTACCCGCATGCGGCGCGCCAGGGGCGCCGCGCTCGGACATGCACTGTTGCACCACGAAGGCGCTCGTCTCACAGGTGTCTGCACACCGAGCGATCCAGTGGTATCACGATGCCGCAGACGGTCGATTTTTGGCGGTGAACGGCATGAACTTTGGAGAGGCACAGCCCCGCGTGGGATGTGTAGTCAACCTTGGTAAAACGTTTGCCCAGCTTGGGACAATAACCGCAACGCAAGAGGTTCCAAGGATAGAAAAAACGTTTCATCATTGTTGGCTTTAGGTGAATAACTGACCAACCAGAACGGTAAAATAGTGATTGTCTGAGCGTTGAGACGTTTAGACATCGCGCATTGTCATCGCCGGCAACGCGCAAAACGGTCCTAACGGAGCCAATCGGGTGCTCCGTTATATACGCAAGTCTAAGAGGGGCTTGTTTAGGAGGCACAGTATGGGACGTTTTACCAATCCTCGCGATCTGTACTTTGGTGAGGGCGCTCGCCACGAGGTGAAGAACCTCAAGGGCAAGAAGGCTATCATCGTTTCTGGCGGCAGCTCTATGCGCCGCGGCGGGTTCCTGCAGGACGTTGAGGCCGACCTCAAAGAGGGCGGCTTCGAGGTCAAGCTGTTCGAGGGCGTCGAGTCCGATCCCTCCATCGAGACCGTCATGAAGGGTGCAGCCGCTATGCGCGACTTCGAGCCCGACTGGATCGTTGCTATCGGCGGCGGTTCGCCCATCGATGCTGCTAAGGCCATGTGGGTCTTCTACGAGTATCCCGAGGAGTCCTTCGACAACATCATCCAGCCGTTCAGCTTCCCCGAGCTGCGTCAGAAGGCTCATTTCTGCGCCATCTCCTCTACCTCCGGCACCGCTACCGAGGTCACCGCGTTCTCCGTCATTACCGACTACGCCAAGGGCATCAAGTACCCGCTGGCCGACTTCAACATCACCCCTGATGTCGCCATCGTCGACCCCGAGCTCACCTACACCATGCCCGCCAAGCTGTGCGCTCACACCGGCATGGATGCTCTGACCCACTGCATGGAGGCCTACGTTTCCACCTGCGCCTCTATGTTCACCGACGCCAACGCTCTGCACGGCATCCGCGAGATCGTCGAGTGGCTGCCCAAGTCCTATGCTGGCGACCATGAGGCCCGTCAGCACATGCACGAGGCTCAGTGCATCGCCGGTATCGCCTTCTCTTCGGGCCTGCTCGGCATCGTTCACTCCATGGCTCACAAGACCGGTGCTGCCTTCGAGAACGGCCACATCATCCACGGTGCTGCTAACGCCATGTACCTGGGCAAGGTCATCCAGTGGAACTCCAAGGACCCGCGTGCTGCCGAGCGTTACGCTTACGTGGCCAAGGAGATCCTGCACCTTCCCGGCGAGACCAACGAGGAGCTCATCGCTGCGCTCGTCCAGAAGATCCGCGACCTCAACGACCAGCTCAACATTCCGCAGTCCATCAAGGATTACGCGAATGGTGGCGTGAAGGTCGACGCCGAGAACCCGCAGATGGTTTCCGAGGAGGAGTTCCTCGCCAAGCTGCCCGAGATCGCCGCGAACGCCGAGACCGACGCCTGCACGCCCGAGAACCCGCGTGAGACCAAGGCTGCCGACTTCGAGAAGATCCTCAAGGCCTGCTACTACGACACCGACATCGATTTCTAATCGACTCTTGTTATCGTAACGAGGGGCTCCGCACGTATCCGTACGGAGCCCCTTTCTTTTTAATTATTAGAGAATGGGATAATAATGGCTGCAATCTTCAATAGTCCCAGCAAGTACATCCAGGGTCCGGATGAGCTGGCCAAGCTCGGCTCCTATGTCGAGCCGCTCGGCGCCAAGGCCCTCGTCATCGTGACGCCTTCGGGCAAGAAGCGCGTCGGTGCCAAGATCGAGGGCGGCTTTGCCGAGGCTAAGGCCGAGCTGCTGTTTGAGGACTTTAACGGCGAGTGCTCCAAGGGCGAGGTCGATCGCCTGGTTGCGCTCGCGCGCGACAACGGTTGCGACATCATCGTCGGCGTCGGTGGCGGCAAGATCCTCGATACCGCTAAGGCTGTCGCCTACTACTTGGGGTCTCCGGTTATCATTTGCCCCACCATCGCCTCGACCGATGCACCGTGCTCGGCACTTTCGGTGCTCTACACCGACGATGGTCAGTTCGATAAATATCTCTTCCTTAAGGCAAACCCCAACATTGTCCTGATGGATACGACGGTTATCGCGGCGAGCCCGGTGCGCCTGACGGTTTCCGGTATGGGCGATGCGCTCGCAACCTACTTTGAGGCCCAGGCGACGCATGATGCCGACGGCGGCACTTGCGCCGGCGGTAAGGGCGGAATGGCCGGCCTGGCGCTCGCCAAGCTCTGCTACGAGACACTTATGGCCGATGGCGTCAAGGCCAAGGTCGCGCTGGAGAAGGGTGCGCTGACGTCTGCCGTCGAGCATATCATCGAGGCCAATACGCTGCTTTCGGGCATTGGCTTTGAGAGCTCGGGCCTTGCTGCTGCTCATGCCATCCACAATGGCCTGACGATGCTGCCCGAGTGCCACGGCATGTATCACGGCGAGAAGGTCGCCTTTGGCACCATCGTTCAGTTGGTACTCGAGGATGCCCCGACTGAGAAGCTCGAGGAAGTCTTGGGCTTCTGCATTGAGCTGGGCCTGCCGGTCACGATGAAGGAACTTGGCGTTGCTGAGCTTACGCGCGAGCAGGCCATGATTGTTGCCGAGGCCGCGTGCGCGCCTGAGGACACCATGTGCAACATGCCGTTTGAGGTGACGCCTGAGATGGTCGCCAACGCCATCCTGGGTGCCGACGCACTGGGTCACTACTACCTTATGGATGAGTAAACTAAGGTAAGGAAGGGGCAAAGCCGACAGATGGCTTTGCCCCTTTTTGCTATGGTGCAAAGGGGTCAGGTTACTTTGCACCAATTGTTGTTGATGAAAGGGCGGATTCTCGTATGGCGCTTCCCATGGTTTATGGTGGTCCCGGCCGGTATGTTCAGGGGCCGGGCGAACTTTCGCGTCAGGGCAGGTATTTGTCATGGTTGGGCTGCGCTGCCTATGTCTTGTTTGACCAGGGCACCGAGGATCGGCTGTGCAAGCAGATCGTCGATGGATTTCTGGACGAAGACCTAAGTGAGCCGTTCTTTAAGATTTATGACGGTCCGTGTACGGAAGACGCCGTTGTCGAAATGGCTAAGGAAGCCCAGGCTGAGTATTGCGACATGGTGGTGGGTATTGGCGGCGGCAAGATGCTCGATATCGCCAAGGCCGTTGCGTTTTATGCCGAGTTGCCGTTGTGCGTATGCCCCACGGCGGCTTCGATGGACGGTCCGTGCAGCGCGATTTCGGTGCTGTATCACGAGGATGGGTCGTTCGACCGCTACCTGATGCTCGAGAAGAATCCAGACTTGGTCGTGGTCGATACCAACGTGGTCGCGGCGGCCCCGCTGCGTATGACGGTCGCTGGTATGGGCGATGCGCTGGCAACGTATTTCGAGGCGCGTTCGTGCGCCGCGGCGCACGGCGCCAACGAGCACGGTGGCGCGCCGGGACACTTGGCCTTGGTTGCGGCTCGTGCCTGCTATGACACACTCATGGAGTGCGGCGTCGCTGCCAAGCGCGATCTCAAAAAGGGCCGTACATCGCCAGCGGTTGAGCGCCTGATCGAGTGCATTATTCTGCTCTCGGGTGTTGGCTTTGAGAGTGGTGGCTTAGCGCTTGCCCATGCCATAGCCAACGGCCTGACGATTCTGCCCGAGTGCAAGGCCATGCATGGTGAGGCCGTGGCATTTGGCCTGGTGGTGCAGCTGCGCCTGGAGCGTGCGCCCGAGCTTGATCAGGTGCTCGAGTTTTGCCAGCGCGTTGGTCTACCGACGACGCTCGCGGAGCTGGGACTTGGCGAGATTTCCGATACCGACCTGATGAGCGTTGCGGATGCGGTCTTTAGAAACGAGCGCAATATGGCCAACGAGCAGGCCAAGGTGACCAGACAAAAGCTCGTGCAGCTCATGTGCGAGGCATAGCTTGGCGCTTGATTGACCTTGTGCAATCGGGGCGGCGATAGGCCATGGGTTATTTCCCTCAAGGTGCACCGCGTGTAATTTGCCCGAGGTGTGGGCCGATAGCGTATCATTATCTCTTGCTTGTTTGCACTGCTCAGGGAGGGGCCGCGCATGGCGCAGGAACACGATCTGTTTGATGACATTATCGAGATCAGCAAGGGTTTCGACTTTCTTAAAAACCCGCTTGGCGGCGTGACCGATGCGCTCGATCCGTCGGCGTCGCAGTGGAATCCTGCCGACTACAAGGAGCGCCCGCGCGGCAACACCATTCCGTGCTTGACCTGCAAAAACGAAAAGAGCGGTTGCGCCGCGTGCATGGACGTGTGCCCGGTCAACGCTATCGAGGTCGAGGAAGACGCCATCGAGATCCTCGACTCCTGTCGCAAGTGCGGTCTGTGCGCCGCTGCCTGTCCGACCGAGGCGATCATCTCGCCGCGCCTGGCGCCTAAAAACCTGTATGACGATATCGTCTCCGCTGCTACGAGCCACGAGACCGCCTACGTCACCTGCACACGCGCCCTCAAGCGCATGCCGCGCGAAAACGAGGTCGTCGTTGCCTGCGTGGGCGATATTACGGCCGAGACCTGGTTCTCGGTACTGGCGGACTATCCCAACGTGAGCGTCTACCTGCCACTGGGCGTGTGCGATAAGTGCCGCAACACCGGTGGCGAGGACATTCTGGGCGAGGCCATTGCTACCGCCGAGGAGTGGGCGGGTACGGGCATGGGCCTGGAGGTCGACCCCAAGAGCCTCAAATGCCATAAGCGCCGCGAGTACGAGCGCAAGGAGTACATGGATAAGATTGCCCGCACCACGGGCCTGACGGTGACCAAGCTCAATCCGGCGACGGCGGCGCTGGCTTCGGTGACGCAGAAGTTGAAGGCTCACCGTCACCAGATCACGCAGCTCGAGCGCACGCTCAACACCATGTGCGGCACCACGACGACCAAGCGTCGCCGTTCGCTCACGCACGGGCGGCAGCTGGTGCTCTCGACGCTGCAGAACCACCCCGAGCTTGCCCAGAATATGCAGGTGAGCACACCGGAATGCGATTTTGACAAGTGCACGTCGTGCGGCGAGTGCGTCAACGTGTGCCCCACGTTTGCCTGCGATTTGGTGGGAAGCGGTCGCTTTGCACTGGAGTCCACGTATTGCCTAGGTTGCGGAGCCTGCGTCAAGGTGTGCCCCGAGCATGCGCTCAAGCTGGTCGAGCACGATGCGTCCAATCTGGTCGTTGTCGACCCCGAGGCCGAGGAAAAGGCCGCTCAGAAGGCCAAGGCCCACGAAGAGGCCCAGAAGGCCAAGGCCGAGGCAAAGGCCAAGCTTGACAAGATGCTCGATCAGGTGGAGAAGCTCGCGGACTAGTCAGACACTATGACCCAATCCGAGGGCGCTAAAAAGACAGGAGCCCCCGCTCGTGA